>NZ_JBYVDD010000003.1:0-365366 GCF_058136045.1 Litoreibacter sp. | reverse complement strand
TGTATCACCTCACAAAACTAGGCTGGTCTGATGTGTTACTTCTTGAGCGCTCCGAGCTGACGTCCGGCTCTACATGGCATGCTGCGGGCGGGTTTCACACGCTGAACGGCGACACGAACATGGCAGCGCTACAGGGCTATACCATCAAATTGTACCGCGAGCTGGAAGAGATCACCGGCATGTCGTGTGGGTTGCATCACGTCGGCGGCGTGACCTTGGCCGATAACAAAGACCGCTTTGATATGCTGGTCGCAGAGCGCGCCAAGCACCGCTACATGGGGCTGGAAACCGAGATTGTCGGGCCGGAAGAGATTGCAAAAATCGCACCGATCACCAATATTGACGGCATCGTCGGCGGGCTTTTTGATCCGCTTGACGGCCACCTCGACCCCTCCGGCACCACTCATGCTTACGCCAAAGCCGCGCGCATGGGCGGGGCCACGATCGAGACCCACGTTCGGGTTCTGGAAACCAATCCGCGCGCCGATGGCACTTGGGATGTGGTGACCAACAAGGGCACGATCCACGCCGAACATGTGGTGAATGCAGCGGGGTTATGGGCGCGCGAAGTTGGGGCCATGGCGGGGGCATATATGCCGCTACACCCGATGGAGCATCAGTATTTGGTAACCGAAGAAACGCCCGAAATATACGAGCGCGACGCCGAGCATCCGCATGTGATGGACCCTGCTGGCGAGTCGTATCTGCGCCAAGAAGGCCGTGGCCTTTGCATTGGATTCTACGAGCAACCCTGCCGCCCTTGGGCAATTGATGGCACGCCTTGGGACTTCGGCCACGAGCTTTTGGCCGATGACTTCGACAAGATCGAAGACAGCATCGAATTTGCCTTCAAGCGGTTCCCCGTGCTGGAACGCGCAGGGGTGAAATCCGTGATCCACGGCCCATTTACCTTTGCGCCTGACGGCAATCCTCTGGTTGGCCCCGTACCTGGCCTGCGCAATTATTGGTCGGCTTGCGGCGTTATGGCTGGCTTTAGCCAAGGCGGCGGCGTCGGTTTGATGCTGGCCCAATGGATGATCGAGGGTGAAACCGAACGCGACACTTTCGCCATGGATATCTCGCGCTACGGCGATTGGATCACACCGGGCTACACCCGCCCGAAGGTGATCGAGAATTATCAACGCCGCTTCTCGGTCAGCTACCCGAACGAAGAGCTCCCCGCCGCGCGCCCGCACCGCACAACGCCAATGTATGATATTTTCACCGATATGGGCGCGGTCTGGGGGCAGCAATTCGGCCTTGAGGTCGCCAATTACTTTGCCACTGGCGACGAGCCAACATTCGAGACCCCAAGCTTCCGCCGCTCCGATGCTTTTGAGGCTACGGCGCGCGAAGTCGCTGCGGTTCGTAACGCTGCGGGCATCAATGAGGTGCAGAATTTCGGAAAATTCCGCGTCACCGGACCTGATGCGCGCGCATGGCTTGACCGCCTCATGGCTGGCCGAATTCCCGCAAAGGGCCGCTTGTCACTTACTCCGATGTTGTCGCACAAAGGCCGCCTAATCGGGGATTTCACCGTATCTTGCGCCTCCGAGACCGAATTCTACCTGACCGCATCCTACGGCAGCCAATCCTACCACAAACGCTGGTTCGAGCAGAACGCACAAGACGGCGTATCGGTTGAAAACATCTCGGATCAGCTCACGGGATTTCAAATCGCAGGGCCAAAATCGCGCGAGATACTGCAAGCCTGCACCCGCGATGATGTCGCCGCCATGCGCTTCCTTGATGTCCGCGAGATGACAATCGGGCAAACCGCATGCCGCGTGCAACGGGTCAGCTACACGGGCGATCTGGGCTACGAGATCTACTGCAACCCGATGGATCAGCGCCAATTGTGGCAAACCTTATGGTCAGAAGGCCAGCCCAAAGGCCTCACCCCGTTTGGGATGCGCGCCATGATGTCGCTGCGCCTCGACAAATTCTTTGGCTCGTGGCTGTCAGAGTTTTCACCGGACTATACCGCAGCCGAAACCGGTATGGATCGCTTCATCAGCTTCAAAAAGGACGCAGACTTCATTGGCCGGGAAGCCGCTGAAGCTGAACGTGACACCCCACCAGAGCGCCAACTCTGTGCCTTTGAGGTTGATGCAGATGACGCAGACGTTGTGGCGTACGAGCCGGTTTTCATTGACGGAGAGGTCCAAGGGTTTTGCACATCAGGCGGCTTCGCACATCATTCGAACAAATCCATCGCCTTGGCACTGATCCCGCGCGAACATGCACATGATGGCCTAAAAGTAGAGATAGAAATCCTCGGCCAAATGCGCTCTGCCACACTTATTGTCGAGCCACCATTTGATGCCGATGGTGTCAAAATGCGTGGCTAATTTCTCTTTAGTAAAAATATACCCACCGGATATCTCTCCGGAGGGTATACATAAAACAAACTTTGAAGTGTGCTAGTCTAGCTCTTCAACAATCATCAGATCGCGTTCCGCAGCGCCTTCTGCAAACTTTAATGCCGCCTGATAAGCCTCTGAATAATAACACTCATGTGCGCGTTTTAGGGATGAAAATCGAGCCACAACATTGCGCGCCCGATCATTGCCTTCCAACTGTTCATAGGCGCCATTGCGTGCCAAAAACACGCCGTCATGAGCCGCAATCGCCACTGTCGCACCGGCTGCGTACTTCGCATAGCGATCAGGGTCCGTGACCTTCACATGTGCGATCCATAGGGCTGTAGGCATTCTATCCTCCAATTACGGCTTTTGCCGCGTTAATTGCTGCGTCTGAATTATCCGCGCTCGTGCCGCCGCCTTGGGCCATGGCAGGTCGCCCGCCGCCACCTTTGCCACCCAGCTTTGAAACTGCTGCGCGGACAAGATCGACTGCCGATAATGTCGCGACCAAGTCGTCCGTCACGCCTGCGGCCACTGCAACTTTGTCGCCGGCATCCGCGATCAATAAGACGGCTCCCGTGCCCATGCGCGCTTTGTGCTCGTCGATCAGCGCGGGCAAATCTTTGCCTGAGATGCCGCTTAACACCTGCGCAAAGAAGGCCGTTCCCGAGACATCCTCGTCCGCCACCTGCGCGGCCCCGCCACTCATCGCCAACTCGCGACGTAATTGGGCAACCTCATTGGACAGCGCTTTGCGGTCCTCAAGCAATGCCTTAACCCGGTCTGGCACATCGCTTACGGCGGATTTTAACATCCCTGCCGTTTGCGCAAGCTTCGCGTCCTGCCCGCTCAAATAATCAAACGCAGCCTGACCAGTCAGTGCCTCAATCCGGCGCACACCAGCGCTGGAGGCACTGTCACCCAAAGTTACAAACATGCCGATGTCGCCGGTTTGCTTCACATGGGTGCCGCCGCAAAGTTCTATGGAATAGGTTTGCCCATCAGCCCCTTTTCCAGTTTGCGCGCGCCCCATCGACACAACACGCACCTCATCACCATATTTTTCACCAAACAACGCCTGCGCGCCAATTCCGCGCGCATCATCTGGCGTCATTATCCGTGTCTCGACGGTCGAGTTCTGGCGGATAAACCGGTTCACATCCGCGTCCACCTTACGTAATTCATCGGCCGACAAAGCTTTGTTATGACTGAAATCAAACCTCAAACGGTCTTGAGCATTTAGTGAACCACGTTGTGCGACATGCTCGCCCAATGCCTCGCGCAGTGCTTCATGCAACAGATGTGTCGCTGAGTGGTTGGCGCGAATTGCACTGCGCCGGATCGGGTCTACGACCAGTTCAGCCCCTGTGCCGACGCGCAATTCGCCCTCGGACACGTCGGTGAAATGGATGAATACGCCAGCAGATTTACGCGTCTCAGTGATCGTGCCTGCGCCCGTGTCGGTCTTGATCGTACCGCTATCACCCACCTGCCCGCCGCTTTCAGCGTAGAATGGTGTCTGATTGAAAATGAGTTGAACGCTGTCACCAACCGTGGCCACATTAACCTGCGCGCCATCTTTCATGATTGCCAGCAACTGGCCCTCGGCCACTTCCGTATCGTAGCCCAAGAAGTCAGTCGTGCCATGCCTGTCTGCGACGTCGAACCAAATCGTGCTATCGGCAGCCTCGCCAGAACCCGACCAAGACGCGCGTGCTTTGGCTTTTTGCTCGGCCATAGCGTCGTTAAACCCGTCCACATCAACCCCGCGGCCTTTTTCACGCAAGGCATCTTGGGTAAGATCGAGCGGAAACCCGAAGGTGTCGTAAAGTTTGAAGGCGGCTTTTCCAGGCAGCTCCATACCCTCTGCTAGGCCGGTAAGCTCGTCATCCAGCAACCGCAATCCGCGCTCCAACGTCTGCTTGAAACGGGTCTCTTCGGCGCGAAGCGTCTCCTCGATGAGCGCCTGGGCCTGCCCCAATTCCGGATAAGCCGCTCCCATCTGTTGCACCAGAGAGGGCACCAGTTGGTGCATGACCGGGTCCTTTGCCCCAAGCAAATGCGCATGACGCATAGCCCGACGCATGATCCGGCGCAGCACATATCCGCGCCCGTCATTGGAGGGCATCACACCGTCGGCGATTAAAAACGAGGTGGAGCGCAAATGATCCGCAATCACACGGTGATGTGTTTTGCCCGGGCCGTCAGGATCGCTAGATGTCGCGTTGGCGGAGGCCTCGATCAGGTTACGCATCAAATCGGTGGCATAGTTGTCGTTGGTGCCTTGCAACAGCGCGGCAACCCGCTCGATCCCCATTCCGGTGTCGATTGATTGGTTCGGCAGATCAACCCGTGTGCCGTCCTCGAATTGTTCATATTGCATGAACACAAGGTTCCATATCTCAACGAATCGATCGCCGTCCTCTTCAGGGCTACCCGGTGGGCCGCCCCAAATGTGGTCGCCATGGTCATAAAAAATCTCGGAACATGGCCCACAAGGACCCGTTGGCCCCATCATCCAAAAGTTGTCATCCGTCGCGATGCGGATGATCCGGTCATCCCCAAGCCCTGCAACTTTCTTCCATATCTCGGCAGCTTCATCATCGGTATGATAGACCGTAACGTAGAGCTTTTCTTTTGGAATTTTCAGCTCTTCGGTTAGCATCTGCCACGCATAGTGGATCGCATCAGCCTTAAAGTAATCCCCGAAGCTGAAATTCCCCATCATTTCGAAGAATGTGTGGTGGCGTGCGGTGTAGCCGACGTTATCAAGATCATTATGCTTGCCACCAGCACGTACACATTTTTGCGCTGTTGTCGCGCGGCTGTAATCTCGGGTCTCAACCCCGGTAAACAGGTTTTTAAACTGCACCATGCCGGAGTTGGCAAACATCAAAGTTGGATCGTTGCGCGGCACCAGTGGGCTGGACGGCTGGATGGAATGACCCTGTTTCTCGAAATAGCGCAGGAAGGTCGAGCGGATATCGTTAAGGCTGGGCATAGGGCTCACTTTGCATTGGTTAAACAGCAAATATCCCCCCTCGGCGGGTAGGTAAAGACATGCGTCAACAATTGCAGCTCTGAAATGAAAAAAGGGCTGCCAAAAGGCAGCCCAAATCCATTTTGATTTTAACGTGACCAAGCCGCGAGACTAAGTTCGGTGTGCCGCTAGGGCTAATCTTCAACCAACCCGTCATCATTTGGCGTATCTGCATTCATTTTCGCAGAGGCCTTCTCAGCAGCAGCTAAATCAAATTCCAATCCATGCGCAGCACGAATTTTATCCTCAATACCCAAGGCAATATGGCTGTTTTCCCTTAGGAAAGTTTTGGCGTTTTCACGGCCCTGACCAATTCGATCATCACCGTAACTGAACCATGAGCCCGACTTATCAACGACACCAGCCTTGACGCCAAGGTCCAGAAGCTCGCCCATTTTAGAGATACCCTCGCCGTACATAATATCAAATTCAACTTGCTTGAACGGCGGAGCCACCTTATTTTTCACGACTTTAACGCGGGTTTGATTTCCGACCACCTCGTCGCGGTCTTTTATTGCTCCGATACGGCGGATGTCTAAACGCACCGAGGAATAGAACTTCAAGGCGTTGCCGCCTGTCGTGGTCTCCGGGCTGCCAAACATAACGCCGATTTTCATCCTAATTTGGTTAATGAAAATAACTGTACAATTTGATCGAGCAATTGAGCTCGTTAATTTACGCATTGCTTGGCTCATCAAACGAGCATGGACACCAACCGAGCTGTCACCCATATCACCTTCAAGCTCGGATTTTGGCGTCAAAGCTGCAACCGAGTCAATTACGATCATGTTAACTGCACTTGAGCGTACCAGTGTATCGACAATTTCCAGTGCCTGCTCGCCAGTATCAGGTTGCGAAATCAGTAACTCGCTTAAATCCACGCCAAGTTTGCGCGCGTACATCGGATCCAATGCGTGTTCAGCATCCACAAAAGCACAGACCCCACCAGATTTTTGCGCCTCAGCAACACAATGAAGCGTCAAAGTCGTCTTCCCCGACGACTCTGGGCCGTAAATTTCAACGACCCGTCCCTTTGGTAGGCCGCCTATCCCAAGGGCAATATCCAACCCGAGAGAACCAGTCGAGGTTGCCTCGATCTCTTGAATGGCATTTTCACCACCCAGCTTCATAATGGATCCCTTGCCAAATTGACGCTCAATCTGGGCCAGCGCTGAATCTAGCGCCTTTTGTTTGTTGGATTGGTCTTTTGGGTTCATTTTCAGGAGTTCTGCTGTTGCCATGGTTTCCGCCCTTATTTCACACTGCCATTAGCGCGGCAATGGGTGCTTATGTTCGCCTGTTGTTCCCGTTGTATGAGCACAAAAAGAGAACATTTCAAGTAAATTCTTTAAACATCTTTCAACGCTTTTCGTTAAAGTTTGGTTTAAGTGGCTCAGAAATCTGCTACACACCTTATAAGATGATGATTTTCTTTAAAGAACGACTGGTTTTTCTCGCGGTTCCAAAAACGGGTACTTCTGCGATCGAGCGCGCGCTTAGCTCTCGTGTTTCTGTTCTTTTTCGTG
Organism: Litoreibacter sp.; assembly: GCF_058136045.1. Taxonomy (NCBI): domain Bacteria; kingdom Pseudomonadati; phylum Pseudomonadota; class Alphaproteobacteria; order Rhodobacterales; family Roseobacteraceae; genus Litoreibacter; species Litoreibacter sp. Next base: position 358,434 of record NZ_JBYVDD010000003.1, on the reverse strand, counting down.
ATCCACCAGGCCTGAAGCATACAAATGCGCGTGGATTTGAAAAAAACTATCGCAACCTATTTGAGCGGAAGAACTTAAAATCACTAGAAACAATGGCCGTTATGCGCGACCCCCTTGACTGGCTTGGAAGTTGGTATCGGTATCGTCGACGCGATGCCCTCTCCGGGCACCCAAACAGCACTGAAAATGTTAGCTTCGACCAGTTTGTCGAAGCATATCTATTGGATGTGAAACCACCCTTTGCCGATATTGGATCTCAGGGGCGCTTTGTGACGGATGACAGTGGGGATTTATTGGTAAACCATTTATTTTCATACAATGACTTACCAGTTGCAATCGAGTTCTTATCAAACCGTTTGAAGGTGCCAATCGAGTTAAACGTACTCAATAAGTCCCCGGAGAAGACCCTAAAATTATCAGATAACTTGGTTTCACAGGTACACAGCGCTCTCCACTTAGACTTCCAAATATTTGAAGCCTTGAAGGATGGTCCATTATCCATATCGTGATGCTTTAAGGGTGTGTCAGGTTACGGCTTTAACTCCAATTAGGCCGCATTCACATGGCGCCGAACCGTCGTGGTCAATTCATCGAGGGAGAATGGTTTTGGCAGAAATACGGAGTTCGGAACGGATGATTGTTCGTCGATTGTATTGCCGTCTGCATAGCCAGACATAAAGACAACCCTCAAGTCTGGACGGTCTTGACGAGCTAGCTTAACCCAAGTTGGGCCATCCATGCCCGGCATGATAACGTCGGTCAAGATTACATCAACGTCCAGTTCTTTGTCGTCTAGCATGCTGAGTGCCGCTTCTGCGCAATCGGCCTCAATAACTTGGAAGCCACGGTGTTGAAGCGCACGGCTGGCAAACGCTCGAACCGGAGCTTCATCCTCAACGAGCAATACAATTCCTCCTGCGAGTCCAGGTTCTATTGCCGGAGATAAAACTTCCTCCGTGGCAAGAGTTTTAGCGACCGGTCGATCGTGTGTCGGGAAATAGATTGAAAAAACTGTTCCCTGTCCTAAATCGCTATCGGCAAAGATAAAGCCGCCGGACTGTTTGATAATCCCATACGCAGTTGAAAGACCAAGCCCAGTTCCGTCACCAGTTTTCTTCGTTGTATAAAAGGGTTCAAATATTTTCGGCAACTTATCAATTGGAATCCCGCAGCCGTCATCACTCACCTTCACAAGAACATAATCACCAGCCGGAACTACCGCACGGTCTCTTTTTAATTCAGATGTTAGGTTGATATTACGGGTTTCAATTACGATCTCACCATTGCCACCAAGCGCATCGCGTGCATTTACGACCAGATTCATGAGAACTTGCTCTAACTGCCTTCGATCAGCCTTCACGGACATTAAATTGGGGTCATGTGAAAGGGTAAGGGAAATTTGCGCGCCAACCAATCTGTTCAACAAATGTGTTAGGTCAGAGAGCGTGTCACGCATATCCAATATTTCTAGCTGAAGGTTCTGCTTGCGTGAGAATGCCAGCAATTGCCCCACGAGTGAAGCTGCTCGGTTTGCGTTTTGGTTAATTTGTTCAAGATCTGCATAATCTTGGTCTCCTGCGTCATGGCGTAACATCAAGAGATCGCAGTGGCCCGAAATTGCCGTCAAAAGGTTATTGAAATCATGTGCCACGCCGCCTGCCAATTGACCAATCGCCTGCATCTTTTGACTTTGAACAAATTGCGCTTCAAGCGACTTCAATTCGGTCGCGTCATTTATTAATGCAATAAGGGATATTTCCCCATTTTGTATGGCCCGCCCCAGTGTAACCTGAATATAAACCTCATCCGGTCCGCGACGTGATTTCAACACTTCAGGGCGATGCAACCCTTTGCCTTCTGAGGCTTCCGATAACCAATCGGCAACTGGGCGCCCTAGGCCCTCTATCAAATCTGACAACGTTTCAGCCGGGCATTTGTCAAGGCCGAGCAAGTTGCGTGCGAGTCCATTATAGTCTTTCAATCGCCCATCAATTTCGAGTTCTATAAGGGCCACCGGAAAGTCTTCTAGGCGTGTCATTGCTGCCGAAGTCGTTGCAGCTTCCGCATCGGACGTCGGGGCCATAAAGTATTCAGTTCGCCCAAGGTTAGAGGGTAAAATGATGGCTAACGCATCAATGGGACCATCAACACCATTGAGAACTGTATTCTGTCCACTTACCGTAGGCTGATCAACGAATAAATCGTCCAAGGATTTGGCCCGAGCGCCGACGAGTTTGCGCATGGCATCATTCATAAACAATACAGCCCCAGACCCACCAATCGTAAACATTGGCAAAGAGAGCCTGTCCGCCGGGTGGCCAGATGCGCTCTGCTCCACGGGGTAATGCACGCGCCAAATCAAATCTTCTGTGTCCGCAATCCGATGCACAGCCAATCGAAACCGCCCATGTCGCGTCACGACGTCTTCAAAGGCTGTATCTACTTTATAAGCCTTGGCTTGCAGCCTAAACACAATTGCGCTGGCGTTGCTCAAGAATTGCCCCACGGCTTGGTCAATCGCTTCGCCATTAGAAATCGGTGCTAAATCCCGCGCTGCTAAGTTTTGAGCAAGAATATGGCCCGTGGCATCGGTGACGAAGACGGCATGTTCATCAAATGCAATTAGACCATCAATTGATAGGGTCCCCCTGTCGTCTTTGTGAGTGCCGCGCAGTTTAAGGGTCGTCGCGATCAAACCGAGCGTTAGGCCGCACCCAGCCAGCAAAACCGCCAGTCGCAGGTCAGGGGTCAAGACGCTTGCGAAAGCTGCCAATACAGCAGTCAGGTAAAGAACCGTGATGCGTCGTGTCAGCCCCTTGGTTGCCCTGTTCCAAAAGCTGCCTGCCTTCGCCAGATGGGCCAAATCGCCATACTCCAAAAGAATCATTCCAGTCAAAACTATCGAGCGAAATCCTTAATTCACCCTTAAGATAGTAAACATTCCGAATGTTACTGATCAGAAACTGCGTGTGTCAAGTACGCGACATAGAACCCATCACCACCCTCTAGCGGGGAATAGCGGCGTTGATAGCTACTGCTCCATCCTTTATTTTGATGACAAAACTCTGCAATTTGCGCCTCATTTTCTCGCGAAAAAACCGAACAAGTTACATAAGCTAAGACACCATCTCGGGCCACGAGATTGGAGGCTGCATTCAATATTTCTTGCTGCAAGTTCAATAGATTATGGAAATCCTCTTCAGAGAGGGACCACTTTCCATCTGGCGAGCGCCGCCAAGCGCCGCTGCCGCTGCACGGCACATCACACAAGACCAGATCAAAGGGCGCCGCCTTACGGCAAGAAGCCGTTGATAGAACATCAACTGACAGCCCTGCCCGCTTGGCCCGTGGTGAAAGATCGCGCAGCCGTGCGGGGATTGCATCATGGGCAAAAAGCCTAGCATCGTTTTGGTCTCCGTAGGCCAGCACTTTACCACCGCCGCCGGCGCAGTAATCCAGCATACGCGATGCCTTAGGCAAGCCCAAACAAATGGCCTGTGATGCTACATCTTGCAGCTCAACCAGCCCGTTATTGTAAGCATGGCTGGTAGATATTTTCCTAGGATTTTCAATTACTTCCAAGGCGGTCTTCGCCAGATCGTGCGGAACCGCGACGATACCATCACCTGCAAGCGACTGAATCGCGCCCTGTCGTGAAATTTTTGACAGGTTTACCCGTAGAAAAACGCTGGCACGCACACAAAAAGCTTGAGCCACGGCGAGCGCCTCGTCATTCACAGATGCAATGAGCTCATCCCTTAGCCAGTCGGGCATATTAAATGACATATCCGGCGTCATATGAGGGGTGGCGATTATGGCGCTCTCCTCGGTGGAATTCAACCGCGCGGGTGCATAACCCTCTCCAGTAAATAGCGCCTGCACCTCGAGAAAATCACGGCCCTGTTGTGCATGGCCGACAACCAAGCCCCGCCCAGTCAGCTCTGCACCATATCGCGCGTAAGTGCCACGTTTACGCAAGCAATCGAACACGATATCGCGCACCGCAGCACGATCCTTAGAGCCCGCAAACCGCGACCGGCGCGCCCAATTGGTTAATGCTTTTTCAGCCGCTGAGCCTGCCAAATACTGGTCAAGCACCTCAATAGCGGCTGAAAGGCGTGCTGCGGGGGTCACTTAGCCGATCCGGTAGTTCGGGGATTCACGCGTGATCTGCACGTCATGCACATGGCTTTCCTTTAGCCCTGCCCCGGTGATGCGCACAAAGTTTGCCCGCTCATGCATGTCTGTGATCGTGGCCGATCCTGTATAGCCCATTGAGGCGCGCAAACCGCCAACCAATTGGTGAATAACCGTGCCCGCTGGCCCTTTGTAAGGCACCTGCCCCTCGATGCCCTCAGGCACCAGTTTGTCAGAGGCCGCATCCTTTTGGAAATAACGGTCAGCCGAACCGCGTGCCATCGCCCCAAGCGAGCCCATGCCACGATAGCTTTTAAAGCTACGCCCTTGATACAAAATGATTTCTCCCGGAGATTCGTCCGTGCCAGCAATCATTGATCCGACCATGGCACATGACGCACCTGCGGCAATTGCTTTGGCAAAATCGCCGGAAAATTTGATGCCACCATCCGCAATTATCGGAATATTTCCTGCCCCAGATGCGCAATCCATAATGGCCGTCAATTGGGGAACCCCAACACCTGCAACCATGCGCGTGGTACAGATAGATCCTGGCCCGATACCCACCTTAATTGAATCCGCGCCCGCGCCAATCAGCGCACGCGTGGCTTCCGCGGTGGCCACGTTTCCTGCCATCACCTGAATGTCGCTCGAGATCCTCTTTACCCGCTCAACTGCAATCGCAACGCCCTCAGAATGCCCATGCGCCGTGTCGATCACGACCAGATCAACGCCAGCATCAATCAATGCCTGCGAGCGCTCAAACCCGGCATCACCAACAGTGGTGGCGGCAGCAACCCGTAAGCGCCCCAAATCATCTTTGCAGGCCTGAGGGTTCAAAACAGCTTGTTCAAGGTCTTTCAGCGTCAAAAGCCCGGTCAATTTGCCATTTCCGTCAACGACCAGAAGCTTCTCGATCCGGCGCGCCTCCATTAAAGATTTGGCCTCGCCCAGATCAGCAGGTTCGCGCAGCATGGCAAGATTGTCACTAGACATCATCGCCGACACCGGTGTCGCGTCATCCGAAGCAAAGCGCATGTCGCGGTTGGTCACGATGCCCAGCACATGACCTTTTTCATTGACCACTGGGAAGCCGGACACTTTGTAGCGCTCTTGCAGCGCCTTGGCATCGGCCAATGTCTGATTGGCGCTCAATGTGATCGGACTATAGACAATACCGCTCTCGAACCGCTTCACGCGGCGCACTTGGCGCGCTTGCTCTTCCACGTCCAAGTTGCGGTGAATAACGCCCATGCCACCAGCTTGCGCCATGGCAATCGCCATGCGGGCCTCGGTCACAGTGTCCATTGCTGACGACAGCAACGGGATATTCATCGCAATAGATTGGGTCACAAAAGTGCGCGTATCAGCCGTTGATGGCAGCACGTTGGATGCGCCTGGAACAAGCAAAACATCGTCAAAGGTAAGGGCCTCGCGAATCTCCATGGGGTACTCCTTGGGGAGGGTTCGTTTGGCAGTTTCCTATTTCATGGATTTGGCCCGTGCGAAAGGGGGGAATTTATGCCAAACGCATTCAACCCCGCAAGGAACGTAAAATATGCCCACTATTTTGGTCGATGCCGACGCCTGCCCCGTCAAAGAGGAAATCTTTAAGGTCGCCTACCGCCTGAATATTCCCGTCACCTTGGTCGCCAATAGCTACCTGCGCCTGCCAAACCACCCACTGCTGAGCATGCAAGTTGTCTCTGACGGGTTTGACGCCGCCGATGATTGGATCGCCGATACCGCCACCCCCTCTTGCGTGGTCATTACTGCTGATATCTTGTTGGCAGGGCGTTGCATTGAGGTTGGCGCCACAGTGCTAGGCCCCACGGGCAAGCCATTCAACACCTCCAATATAGGCGGGGCAATCGCCACGCGGGCCATCATGGCCGATCTGCGCGCAGGCCTAGAGCAAACCTCCGGCCCGGCCCCCTTCTCAGGCAAAGACCGCTCCAACTTTCTAAACGCATTGGACCGCGAGCTTACCCGGCTGCTGCGCAGCTAAATTGCGGCTTTCCAAAGTGATAATTTGACCAACCCGAGCACAGGCGATATTGCTAGCAAAAAGGAATTGAGCATGGCCCAACATACAGGTTTTATCGGCGGCACTTTGCGTCCGCTAAGGGAGTTTTTTCGCTGGAAGAGGCGCAACTTTGGTGCGCAAAGCCCTCAATTCATAAAAGAAAAAGTGTTCAAGAGACACGGCGTCCCCGGTGGAACGTGGATCGAAACAGGCACCTTTAAAGGGGACACAACTAAGTTTCTTTCAAGCCTAGGTGGCAACGTCCATACCATTGAGCCTGCGCAAAAGTACTATGATCGGGCGGTGAAAAAATTTGCGGCCAAGAGCAACATCACGGTCCATAATGGCACAAGTGAACAAATATTACCCAAGCTCTTACCGAGCCTGTCCGGCGACATGAATTTCTGGTTCGATGGCCATTACTCGGCCGGTTCAACTTTTCAAGGTGAAACTGATTGCCCCGTTCTGGTCGAGTTGCAAACGCTTGATGCCAATCGCGGCAACTACGGGCAAGTCACTGTAATGATTGATGATGTTCGTTGCTTTGGCACCGATGACCCGGCCTATAGCGATTACCCGTCACTGGATGCATTGGTCGACTGGGCCCGCAGTCATAACATGGCATGGACAATCGAGCATGATATATTCATAGCCAAAACGACCTAGGCACCACGCCCCTTAAAGCCTTGAGCCACAACAAACTTCTCGGAGCTACCCTGACGGCTGGCTCCGGGTTTGAAATTCGCCACCTTCGTAAATTTTTGCTTCAAGATATGCTGCAATTCCCCTTCAGCCCCACCGGCAAGAACCTTGGCGACGAAAACGCCGCCCTCTTCCAGCACGTCGAAGGAAAAGTAAGCCGCGGCCTCGCAAAGGGCGATGATGCGTAAGTGGTCGGTCTGCTTGTGGCCACAGGAGGCCGCCGCCATGTCACTCATCACAACATCGGCAGTGCCTCCTATCCATTCCTTAACCTGATCATCAGCCCCCTCGTCGAGGAAATCCAGCACATGAATTTCCGCGCCCGGAACATGCTCGACCTCCTGCAAGTCCACCCCCAGAACATAACCCTGAGCCTTCCCAGCCCGCTCACCAAGTGCGTTCACCCGCTTGGCCGCGACCTGACACCAACCACCCGGCGCACAACCAAGATCCACGATCCGCTTCCCGGGCAGCAAAAACCGGTACTTGTCGTCAATCTCCGAGATTTTATAAGCCGCACGTCCGCGCATACCCTCGGCATTGGCCCGCTTCACATAGGGGTCATTCAACTGCCGTTGCAGCCACAATGTAGACGATAGCGTACGCCCCCGCGCGGATTTCACCTTAACCTTAAGCTCACGCTGCCCGCGCCCCGAGGTGTTTCCGCTTTTGCCGCCTTTAGGTCCGGTGGGTGATTTGGCCATGACACTCATCTTCTTTGTTCTTTAAAATACGGGCTATAACGACGCAAACCACCAACAGCAACGGCGCAGGTTTAATAGGGGCCTTCCTCAAGCACCCCGTCACTCGACATTTGGGCATAAAGCAGCCCCTCGCGAAGCCCACGATCAGCCACCGACAAACGATCCGTTGGCCAGACCCGCAGCAAGGCTTGCAAAATCGCAGCCCCCGACATGATCAACGCATGGCGATCCTTGCCAATACGCGGGTCAGCGCGGCGCCCCTCCGGCCCCATATGCAAATACTCCTGAATCACCCGGTCAATTTGATCCGAAGTCATCCGCAGCCCGTCTACTTTATTGCGGTCATAGCGCTTTAACCCCAGATGAGACGCGGCCACAGTCGTGACCGTCCCCGAGGTTCCCACAATCTGAAATCCGTCGCGCACTTGATCGGCGTCAATATAGGGGGTGAACTCGGCCAGGTTTTCTTCAAAGAACCACGACATAAGGGCAAACCGCGCCCCATCATCATCCACGTCATTAAATTGATCGCGCAGGGTCGCAACGCCCAAGGGCACGGAAATCCAGTCCACCACCTTGGCTGCCGGAAATTCGCTGTCCTTGGGGTCAAACCCGGTGTGCAGCCGCATGATAGCGCGAGGCCGGTCCACCTTGGGAACACGGCTCAGGTCGATCCAAACCAATTCGGTCGAGCCACCGCCAATATCAACCACCAGCAATTGCTCGGTATTGACCGAGACCAGCGGTGCACAGGAAATCACCGCAAAGCGCGCTTCCTCTTCGGGCTTGATAATCTCCAACTCCAACCCGGTCTCGCGGGTTACCAGTTTGATGAACTCACTTGCATTACTCGCGCGTCGGCAAGCCTCGGTCGCGACCAAGCGCATGCGCTTAACATTATGATGGCGCAGCTTTTTCTGGCAAATCTTCAAGGCCCCAACAGTGCGCGCCATCGAATTGCGCGACAGTTTTCCCGTGCTCTCCAGCCCGGCCCCAAGCTGGACAGATTTGGAAAAGCTATCGACCACATGAAATTGGCTGCCCTTGGGCTGCGCAACTAACATGCGACAAGAGTTCGTGCCTAAATCCAGCGCCGCATACAGATCGGCTGAATCAGGTTTGCCCGCTGGTGCAGGCGTGGTCGCGGGCCGCGCGGTCGGCACAAGGGCCGGTTTGACGAACGGGCCCGCGCTGTGCGGCGGATATTTCGCCATGGCGCAGGGCCTCCTAATACAGGGTTATCAACAACGTAGGAGCGCGCGGCCCCTGACGCAAGCAAAGCCTTGCCTCAATTTCATAAAAACCATGAAAATTTCGAGCCCTCCACGCGCTGGCCTAATAGGGCAATCCTGCCTAGCAAGGGGGCAAATATTCTTGGGTCGTTCACATTCGATCAAATGTCGAAAACACGCCTCGCTCCAGTGCGCCAGTGATCTACTATAAAACGCACAGGCTTCATTAAGGAAACTAAGCTATGCCCGACGTTACCATCGTTTACTGGCGCGATATTCCGGCTCAAGTCATCGTGGGCAAAGGGCGCCGCGCCCATAAAGTTCAACTGGAAGAACGCTTCGAGCAAGCCATTGATCGTGCCGCCATGAAGGTCGGGGCCAAGGATGCGGACGCCTATTTGGCCGATTGGCGCAAAGCCAGCCCCTACCCTGTCGATGGCGAGCCTCAAGATGTCGCAAAAGCCGAAGCGGTGCGCCTTGAGGCAGAATACGACACGGACAGGATCAAGCAGCTCATCGCGAACGATGGCAATGCCGCCTGATCCACTTGGAATGCGCATAAGGGAGGGGCTCATGGCCTTGCTGAATTTCAAACGCTCCGCTGTGTCGGATGAGGGTCCTGTTAATCCGCAGGTGGAAAGCTTCTTGCAAGATTACTCCATCGAGGTGATGCCGCGCACGGCCCAAAAGGTCGAAAACTTTCGCGCGCTACTGCCCGAAGGCACCCGTGTTTACGTGGCCCATATTGAGGGCACCCCGATCGAGGATATGGTCGCCACCGCGGCTCGTCTGGCGCGCGACGGCTACACTGTCATGCCACATTTCCCTGCGCGCATTATCAAAGACAAGGCCATGCTCGCCGATTGGATTGCCCGCTACCAAGGCGAGGCTGACGTCAAGCAAGCCCTGTTGCTTGCAGGCGGTGTGGCGCAGCCACATGGCGACTTCCATTCCTCCATGCAGCTATTAGAAACCGGGCTGTTCGGTGAAGCTGGCTTCACCCGCTTGCATGTTGCAGGCCACCCTGAAGGCAATCGCGACATTGACCCGAATGGCGGGATGAAGATCGTCGATGAAGCTCTTGCTTGGAAACAAAAATTTTCCGATACATCGGATGCCAAAATGGCACTTGCGACACAGTTTGCCTTTGAGGCGGACCCGATTATCGCATGGGCCAATTCAATCAAAGCAGCAGGCCTCGAGCTGCCCGTTCATATTGGCATTGCAGGCCCCGCAAAACTGCAAACGCTGATTAAATTCGCCATTGCCTGCGGCGTTGGCCCCTCCCTAAAAGTGCTGCAAAAGCGTGCGATGGATGTGACCAAACTGCTGCTGCCCTATGAGCCGACCGAGGTGTTAACCAAATTAGCCGCTCACAAGGCCGCAAATCCTGATTTCAACATTGAATCCGTGCACTTCTTCCCGCTGGGCGGTATCAAGACCAACGCCAATTGGGCCATCAAACACGGTGGCGCATCCGCAGCCCCGGCAGAGCAACACTAAAGAGGATTAAGAATGACCCGTACCATTATAGAATCAAAGACAAAAACTACTGTTATTGGCTTTGATGAGCCGTTTTGCGTTATTGGCGAACGGATCAATCCCACGGGTCGCAAAATTCTCAACGAAGAGCTGGAACGCGGTGATTTTTCCCGCGTTGTGGCCGACGCCATTGCGCAGGCGGCTGCGGGCGCCAATGTGCTTGATATTAACTCTGGCGCGGTGTTTTCCAACAAAATGGCCGAAGATCCGCGCTATGCCGACAACAACTTTGTCGAGCCGGCCTTGATGAAAGAACTTGTCGAGCGCGTTCAAGCCGTTGTTGATATCCCGCTGTGCATTGACAGCTCGGTTCCCGGCGCGCTGGAAAACGGCCTTGCTGCTGCCGAAGGCCGTCCCTTGCTGAACTCGGTCACCGGCGAGGAAGAGCGCCTGGAGTTGGTCTTGCCGCTGGTGAAGAAATACAACGTCCCCGTCGTGGCAATCTCCAATGATGACACTGGCATCTCGGAAGACCCCGATGTGCGTTTTGCAGTCGCCAAGAAAATCGTCGAGCGCGCCGCCGATTTCGGCATTCCGGCGCATGACATCGTGGTGGACCCGCTGGTGATGCCCATTGGTGCGATGGGCACTGCGGGTTTGCAGGTTTTCACCTTGGTGCGCCGCCTGCGCGAGGAACTTGGAGTAAACACGACCTGTGGAGCCTCCAATATCTCGTTCGGCCTGCCCAACCGTCACGGCATCAACAACGCCTTCCTGCCCATGGCCATGGGCGCGGGCATGACCAGCGCGATCATGAACCCGATTGCATTGCCTGTTGGCCCCAAGAAGATGCAAGAAAAGCTGGATGCATTGGCGGCAGCAGGCATTATTGTTCCCGATGATATTGATCCGGAATTACTGGCATATCTGACGGGTATGGGATCAACCAAGCCGCAATCTGGTCGCGAAATGGAAGCCATCCGCGCCGCTAATTTCTTGATGAACCAAGACCCATCCGGCGGCGCTTGGATCACCGCCAACAAGCCCAAAAATGCCGATGGCAGTGCCGCCAGTGCCCGCGGTGGCCGCAGCGGCGGTCGTCGCCGTCGAGGCTAAGTCAGGGACAATTAGGCACCGCCCAACTGCAATGGATGGCGGAGCGCCATATTTCACTTTTCCTGCCCGCCTATATTCGGCAAGCTCTAGGGGTATTTTATCTAGGAGCTTTGCCCATGTCCTTTGTCCGCCGATTAAAATTTCAACTGGAGCGCCCGCGCGAAGATCGCCCGTTTGGTAGTGGCTGGTTGTCTGGCGGAGGTGCGCTTTTGGCGGGCCTCACCGCTGCGGCACTTCTGGCGGTCATGTATTTTCCGGGGCTATTTTCCACCCCTGACCTCTCAAAAGTCATCACGCAAGCACATCTACAATTTCTCCTTCAAGTGGTATTACTTCTGGGCTACGCCTTCGCGTTGCTGTCCCTCTTGCTTTCGCGCGATAAAATCCTTGGCTGGACCGCATTGTTTCTCATTGTCATCACCTCGCTAATCGGAGCGCCCGATGACAGCTCCACCCTAACCGCGCCACTCTTTTTTGGCCTAGATTTCTTTATCCTAAACGTCGTGTTCCTTGGTTTTCTCTTTGTGCCGCTAGAGCGCTACTTCCCACAAGATGATGATCAGACGGTCTTTCGCCCCGAGTGGCAAGAAGACATGTTTTACTATCTGGTATCATCCCTGATGGTCCAAGTTCTGACCTTTTTGACATTGATGCCATCCAATTTAATCACCAGCTACATCAATATGGGGCCGATACAGGAGTGGGTTTTCACCCTGCCCTTTGCAGTGCAGATGTTCGCAATCTTAGTGTTCTCGGATTTCGTACAATACTGGGTGCATCGGCTGTTCCATACGATCCCGGCCCTGTGGCGCTTTCATGCGGTACACCATTCTGCAAAGCACCTCGACTGGCTCGCTGGCTCGCGCATGCATTTCATTGAAATCGCGGTCCTGCGTAGTGTCACGGCCATCCCGATGTTTACTCTGGGATTCGATCCGGCGGCCATTCAAGCCTATGTGCTGATTGTATATTTCTACTCTCATTTCATCCACTCCAACATCGGCTGGAACCTGAAACCCGTCGAAAAACTCCTCGCCACCCCACGCTTTCATCACTGGCATCACGGGGCCGAGCGCGAAGCCATCGACGTCAATTACGCCATCCACTTCCCTATTTTGGATCGCTTATTTGGGACCTACCACATGCCAGAAGGCCGCTGGCCCAAACGATACGGTGTGGCAGGAGAGCAAGTCCCACGCGGCTTTGTGCGCCAGTTCATTCACCCGTTCACCAAGAAAAAGGTGCCAGCTCCAAAAACTACGACAACGAAATAGTCGAAACTTCACATTTTATGGCTGGCCCCGCGGCTTTGACCCGGGGCCAGCTTTTGGGTCGCTATGCCCTCGCAGGCACCAATGCGTCTGCCTTCCAAACCGGCCACAACAAAAGCCCAAGAAAGGGGATGTTGCCGACCACATTAAGCGGGGCCGCAGCCAGCAGCGATCCTGTGCTGTCGGCAACAAACCACGTCACCGCGCCGACAATTAGCAACTTGCGAACCACTTGCGGCGCTTCTCGACATGGCGCCCCTGCTGCCGCAAGCCAGATAGAACCGAGCCCCACAATCACACCACCTGATATGGCCAGCATCAATCTTGCCACTGGCGCGGTGCCGTCCTCAGCCCCGTCAACCGGCCAGATCACAACGTCGGCGAATAGCATTGCTGGAAGGTTTAGCATCGGCAAGGCGGCCAATGCGAAGTTTATGCCCATTATCAGGTTCGCTATGCCCACGATCTTTAGTCTGCGGCTCATCGTTTCAATATCCATCGGTCTGGTCTCCGTTTAATCCAAGTAAAGGTCACTGCACGATTACGTCGCTCAATTGCCGTAAAACAATTACCCCGAAGGTAAGTGAAATTGCGCGGGAGATGCGGTATCGTGAGGGCATGAGCAAATTTGGACCCCACCTTCAGTTCTGGCGCAAAGCGCGCCATTTAAGCCAATTACAACTCGCCGTTGAGGCGGATGTGTCATCGCGCCATATCTCGTTTTTGGAAACTGGCCGCGCGTCGCCAAGCCGCTCCATGATCCAACATCTAAGTGACATTCTCGAAGTTCCCTCAGCGCGTCGAAATGATTTGTTTGACGCCGCAGGTTTTGCCCCTCAGCACACCCAATCAAGACTGTCGGACGAGCATATGAGGATGGTGTCATCCGCGATGTCGCGACTGCTGCAAAACCATGCGCCCTATCCTGCGATGGTTCTTGATGCGAATTGGGTGCTTGTCCAGCTTAACAAACCTGCCGAAAAATTGTTCCAGCTTGCGGGGCTTGGCCAAGGGGCAAACTTGCTGGACTTCGTGACCACCCCCAACTCTGCCGCCAAGGTTATCGAGAACTGGGCGGAGGTTGGCCACCACATGTTGCAACGGTTGCGGGCCGAGAGCCGTGCCGCTGGCGGGTTGCGCGCGCTCGACACTGCCATCCAAACACTCGCGCGCGATCCGGTCGTTGCGGAGTATGATGCGCCCTCGCCGCTTCCGCCTGTCGTTTCAACCATCTATGCCGTGGGATCACTGCGGCTGCCGCTTTTCTCCACCATCGCGCAATTCGGCGGAGCGGAGGATTTGACAATCACCGACCTGAAAATCGAATTGATGTTCCCCGCGACGTCGGAAGCCGATGCGATATTAAACGGCCTATAACTCTGTCAAAAACGCAGATCAAACTGCCCCTCCATCCTTTGCAACTCGGCAAAAATCGCTTACAAATCAGGCGACAAGAACGAGCGAGCACCCCATGGCCGATACAGACCCCCTTGTGATCTTCACTCCGTCCGGCAAGCGCGGGCATTTCGCCGTGGGAACGCCTGTGTTAACCGCCGCACGACAATTGGGCGTGGACCTCGATAGCGTTTGTGGTGGGCGCGGGATTTGCTCAAAATGCCAAGTTACACCCTCCTATGGCGAGTTTCCCAAACATGGCGTCACGGTACGCGAGGATGCTTTGTCCGAATGGAACAGCGTCGAGCAGCGCTACGATGACAAACGCGGGTTAACCAAAGGGCGTCGGTTGGGCTGTCAGGCGCAGGTGCAGGGCAATATCGTGATCGACGTGCCCGAAAGCAGCCAAGTCCATAAGCAAGTTGTGCGCAAACGTGCCGAGGCGCGTGACATCACCTTGAACCCGTCCACCAAGCTGTTTTATGTCGAGGTAGAGCAGCCCGACATGCACGAGCCTTCGGGCGATTTAGAGCGCCTAATCAAAGCCTTACGCAACGACTGGGACCTGCCGGATCTTGATGTCGACTTGGATCTGCTCAGAACCCTACAACCCATTTTACGCAAAGGTGAGTGGAAGGTCACATGTGCCGTTCACCTTGGTGACAACCTGTTTGGCCCGCGGATCATGCACATCTGGCCGGGCTTCTACGAGGGTTCCATTTACGGGCTGGCAGTGGACCTTGGATCGACCACAATTGCCGGTCATCTATGTGATTTGGCAACGGGAGAGGTCGTCGCGTCTTCGGGCATTATGAACCCACAAATCCGCTTTGGCGAAGACCTGATGAGCCGCGTCAGCTATTCTATGATGAATGCGGGCGGCGCGCAGGAGATGACCCAAGCGGTGCGCGAAGGCATGAACGCCTTGTTTGTGCAGATCGCCGCGGAGGCTGAAATTGACCGCACTCTGATCGTCGACGCGGTGTTTGTCTGCAATCCCGTCATGCACCACCTGTTCCTTGGCATTGACCCGTTCGAGTTGGGGCAAGCCCCGTTCGCGCTTGCTACTTCCGGGTCATTATCATTACAGGCCATGGAGTTAGGGTTAAATCTTCATCCATCGGCGCGGGTCTATATCTTGCCCTGCATTGCCGGCCATGTTGGGGCCGATGCCGCTGCTGTGGCCTTGTCGGAAGCCCCTCATAAATCCGATGATCTGGTGCTGGTTGTTGATGTTGGCACCAACGCGGAAATCCTTCTGGGCAACAAAGATCGGGTTCTGGCCTGCTCGTCCCCCACCGGTCCGGCCTTTGAGGGGGCGCAGATCAGCTCCGGCCAACGTGCCGCCCCCGGCGCAATTGAACGGGTCGAGATTGATCCGCAAACCAAAGAGCCGCGCTTTCAGGTTATTGGCTCCGACATCTGGTCCGATGAGGATGGGTTTTCCGACATCATCGCCTCAACTGGCGTCACTGGCATCTGCGGTTCCGGTATTATCGAGATGGTCGCAGAGATGCGCATGGCGGGTATTGTGGATGGCCCCGGCTTGATCGGATCACCTGAACAAACAGGTACAAGCCGTTGTTTTCAAGACGGAAGAACCTTTAGCTATATGGTCTATAACGACCCCGAGCGCCCCATTACCGTGACCAACCGCGACATTCGAGAAATTCAAATGGCCAAGGCCGCGCTCTATTCCGGCGCGCGCCTGTTGATGGATAAGTTTGAGGTTAACACAGTTGACCGCATCGTCCTTGCTGGGGCGTTCGGCGCGCATATCTCACCCAAACACGCCATGGTCTTGGGCATGATCCCAGACGCCCCCTTGGATAAGGTCACCTCGGCGGGCAACGCCGCAGGCACTGGCGCGCGCATCGCATTGCTCAACACTGACGCGCGCACCGAGATTGAGCAAACCGTGCACAACATCCACAAGATCGAGACCGCCATCGAGCCGCGCTTCCAAGAGCATTTCGTCAACGCCTCCAACATCCCCAACGCAGTGGAGAAATTCCCAAACCTTGCCGGCATCGTCACCCTGCCCGATACCAACTTCAACACCGGCGGCGGTGATAAATCTGGCGGAAGAAGACATCGCAGACGCACTTGACGCCACCGCGCCACTGGCATAATTCATGGCCAACGCGGGTATGGTGAAAAGGTATCACGGCAGCTTCCCAAGCTTTAGTTACGAGTTCGATTCTCGTTACCCGCTCCAAAAATATGACAAATATCCCCTACCATACCCCCCTTGAGACCGCCGCGCTGCGCAAGCTTGGCATCCCCGAGCCGTGGAGCTTTGGCGTGGCAGATCGCACCCGATTTGGGGAATTAGACGCGCTTGGCCACATCAATAATGCGGCCTATCTGGGCTGGCTGGAAAATTTCCGCATTCAATACCTGCGCGCCTACGACATCTCGGACTTGAGCGCCGCAGCCCCGAAACTGGTGTTGCGTCAGGTGCAGGTCGATTACCTGCAAGAAATGCTGCTCAACGAGGATTACATCGTGACCGGGCGCACCGCCGCGCTGCGCCGGACAAGTTTTCGGATGGACTATGCCATTTGGGCTGGCGGCACCCTGCGCGCCACATCACACGCCATCATTGTCATGTTGAATCACAATGGGACGAAGCAAGAGATAAACCAAAACCTGCGCGACACCTTAATGACGCGCGATGGCGCTGTTGAAGAGGCAAGCTAACCACTGGCCCCAAATGAAAAATGACGGGTGGGCGAAGCCCGCTCCATTAGGTCAGCGCAGGTAGTCCAAAAGCATCCGGGTCGAGCTGTCCTTGCCCGCGTCTGACGCCTCGCCGCGCAGCACTGGGGTCAAGGCATTTGCCAGCTCTTTGCCAAGTTCCACCCCCCATTGATCATAGGAGTTGATGCCCAGCATCACCCCCTCAACAAAGACGCGATGCTCGTAGAGCGCAATGATCTGGCCCAACACAAAGGGCGTCAGTTTCGGGTATAGCAGCGTTGTTGATGGCCGATCTCCGGGAAAGACCCGGTGGCGGGCTTGGCGGTCCAACTCGTCGCCTTCCAACCCGCGCGCGGCCATGATTGCGCGCGCAGCATCTAGATCACGCCCCAGCATCAAGGCCTCGGATTGCGCCAGACAATTGGCCACAAGCAACTCATGTTGATGGGCCAAATCGGTCTCATGACCTGTCTTGGCCACCATAAATTCGCAGGGCACAACGCGCGTGCCTTGATGGATCAATTGGTAGAACGCATGTTGCCCGTTGGTCCCCGGCTCGCCCCAAACAACTGGGCCAGAATGCACCGTCAAAGCAGAGCCATCCATGGCAACCGACTTGCCGTTGCTCTCCATTTCCAACTGTTGAAAATAGGCGGGCAGCCGCGTCAGGCGTTGATCATAGGGCAGCACCGCACGCGTGGTATGACCGCAGCCTTGGTTGTTCCAAACCCCCACCAGCGCCAGCCAAACGGGGATGTTTTGCTCCAGCGGGGCCTCTTGAAAGTGGCGATCCATATCATCGGCGCCACGCAAAAAGGCATCGAAATTATCCGGCCCGATGGCAAGCATCACCGACAGCCCAATCGGCCCCCAAAGCGAGTAGCGCCCGCCGACCCAATCCTCGAACCCGAACACCCGATCCGGTGCAATGCCGAACTCAGCAGTCTTTTCCGCGGCGGTGGAAAGTGCTGCAAATTGTGCGCCAGTCTCGGTGACAGTCTCGGCCATCCAAGCCTGCGCGGTGCGCGCGTTGGTCATGGTCTCAATCGTGGTGAATGTCTTGGAGGCAACGATCACAAGCGTCGTCGTTGGATCAAGCCCACGCAACGTATCCGCCACATCCGCGCCGTCTACATTAGAGACAAAATGCACCCGTGGCCCATCATGATAAGGGGCCAAGGCCAGCACCGCCATGGCAGGTCCAAGGTCCGATCCACCAATGCCGATATTCACCACATCGGTGATCGCCCCGCCCTGCCCCACAAGCACGCCATCGCGCACATCATTGGCGAATTTGGCCATGCGCGTGCGCGTCTCGCGCACCGCGGGCATGACATCTGCGCCATCGACCTCAATCGCGCCGTCCCCCATATAGCGCAGCGCCGTATGCAAAACCGCACGCCCTTCAGTCTCATTGATCACAGCGCCAGAAAACATCTCATCACGGCGAGGCTCAACGCCCGCAGTGCGCGCCATAGAGATCAGAAACGCACGATCCTCAGGCCCGATATGGGTCTTGGAAAAATCAAACAGCAAATCATCATGCCGCAGCGAATAATCCTCTGCCCGCTTTGGGTTAGCGGTAAATAGGTCAGCCAATTTTGCTGCCTTCGCGGCGCGTTCAGCCAGCTCTGTCCAGTTCAACACAGTCATCACGGGGCCCAATGTACAGTTGCGTTCGCCAATACGGTCAGGATCGGAGCATCGGTCGGGGTCAATTGCATGGCACGTTCAATGGCCTCGCGCTTCTCATCGCCCACGATAAGAACATGTGTGCTCATCGCGCCTGCCAACACTTGGCCGCTCATGGTGATCCGCGGCTCCAACCCGTCCGAGGCCTCAACCAACATTAAGTCTGGCGCACCAGAGGACAAAGCCACCGACAAATCAGGGGAGCCGGGAAACAGCGAGGCCGTATGCATATCCGCCCCCATGCCGACCACCAGAATAGATAGGGGTAAATGTAGGCTGATATCTGGTAAATTCCCGTTTTCATCCGGGCGGATCGACACGTAATTGGCCGCCGCCGCGCGCGATTGCAGCAGCCGTGCGCGGATCATCCGCTCGTTCGAGCGCGCATGATCAGCAGGCACGCGCCGCTCGTCACCGACCATAATATTAACCCGTTTCCAATCCAGATTGGCTGCACAAAGCGCGTCAAATACCGGCCCCGGCGTAGAGCCCCCCGGCACCGCAAGGCTGGCGCTCTCATGGGTCATCAGGCAATCGCTCAACTCATCAGCCAAGTGGCCGGCCAGATCAATCATCATCAAATCACGGTCAGGATACTCGATCATGTTCATCCGCGGATCTCCCGCCAGCGTCGCCCGTCACGATGTAGCAACATCAAGGAATCGTCCGGACCACTTGATCCGGGCTCATATTCCACAGGTTTACGACCATGGCTTTGCCAGTTCTCGATGATCGGGTCGGTCCAGGCCCAAGCCGCCTCGACCTCGTCACCGCGCATAAACAGGGTTTGATCCCCCCTGATCACATCCATAATCAGCCGCTCGTAGGCATCGGGCACATCGGATGCATGTGCCCCCAAAGCATCGGCAAAGGTCATATCCAAGGGAACATCAAGCAAGCGCATCCCCCCCGGCCCCGGCTCTTTGATCGTCACGCGCAAGTCGATCCCCTCATCGGGTTGCAAGCGGATGGCAAGGACATTGGCCTTGCTGCCAGCATTTTCACCAAAAATCGAATGTGGGGTTTCTTTAAACTGAATGACGATTTCAGACATTCGCCCCCGCAAGCGCTTGCCGGTCCGCAAGTAAAACGGCGTGCCTTTCCAGCGCCAATTCGAGATATCAACCTTCATCGCAATGAAACTTTCCGTCCGCGAATCCGGGTTCTCGGAGTGCTCGATATAAGACGCCTGCTCCTCATCTGCGCCATACTGCCCCCGCACAATATTCTCGGAGGTAACCGGATCCAAGGCGCGGATCACTTTGAGCTTTTCATCACGCACCGCATCGGGATCGAATTGCGAGGGCGGCTCCATTGCCGTCAGGCATAAAAGCTGCATCAGGTGGTTTTGGATCATATCGCGCATCGCGCCAGAGCGGTCATAATAGCCACCACGCCCGCCAACCCCAACGGTCTCGGCAACCGTGATTTGCACATGGTCCACATATTGCGCATTCCAAAGCGGCTCGAACAAGACATTGGCAAACCGCACGGCCATCAGATTTTGTACCGTTTCTTTGCCCAGATAGTGATCAATACGGTAGATTTGGTGCTCGTCAAAGCTGGCCGCCAACACCGCGTTCAGCGCTTTTGCCGAGGCAAGATCGCGCCCGAAGGGCTTCTCCACCACAATGCGACTGTCGGCGCTGGCAATTTCATGCTTGTGCAACCGCGTCGCTAAATCCCCAAACAGGCTTGGCCCCACCGAGAAATAGAAGGCCTGAACCACATCCTTGCGCACCAGTTCTGCCAATCGGTCCCAGCCGGCCTCGCCCTTTGCATCAATCGGGGTGTAATGTAGCTGCGCTAGGAAAGCGGCAACTGTTTCTTTGTCACACTTGTCCTTATCCACGAATTCCTTGATCGAAGCGCGCACTAAGTCGCGAAATCCATCATCATCCAGCGCACTACGCGCAGCCCCGATAATTCGCGCGTCCGGAGGCATTTGCCCAGCAAGAAAGCGGCGATAAAGGCCCGGCAGGATTTTGCGGCGTGCCAAATCGCCTGTGCCACCAAAAATCACCAAATCGAAACTATCGACGGGTATGACGCGTGAAACCATGGGAGGCTCCTTTCATGTGACTTTCTGTTGCGGCGTTGTTAGCGCTAACGACACCGCACTTCCAGCATTTTCTGCCGCAAGCTATCCTATCATGCCTTTGATTGGTAACAAGCTTGTCAGAACGCCACCAAAGACTTTCTCTTCCCCGCACAACGCGCTAGCCATATTGAACAAACTACGGAGCGGACCGCATGAAAGATCAAGTATCCCCACAGGTTCCGGCCAATCAGGGGAAATTTAGCGACCCGTTTGTAACCGCAAAGGGCGAGCCTCGTGCCTCGGTGGCGCTGTCCGACCCGCAAACACTTTGGTTCAACACTGGCACCCTGTGCAACATCACCTGCGAAAACTGCTACATCTTGTCCTCGCCCACCAATGACGCCTTGCTCTACATTACCACGGCAGAGGTTGAAACCTATCTTGACCAGCTAGAAACCCGCAAATGGGGCGTGCGCGAAATTGCCTTTACCGGCGGCGAGCCGTTTATGAACCCCGACATGTGCAACATGGCCCGCGCCGCTTTGGAGCGCGGATATGAAGTGTTAATCCTGACCAATGCCATGCGCCCAATGATGCGCAAAACCACCCAAACGGCCCTATCCTCCCTTATTGCCGACTTTGGCGACAAACTCACCCTGCGCATCTCGCTCGATCACTGGTCACCTGAGGTGCATGATAAAGAACGCGGCAAGGGCGCCTTTTCCAAAACGATTAATGGTATGGAATGGCTACGCGATGAGGGCGCGAAAATGGCCGTCGCTGGCCGCTCTATTTGGGCCGAAAGTGAGACGGCAGCGCGTATGGGATACGCCGGTATTTACGCCAAATACAACTTTAAGATAGATGCGCAAAGCCCCGGTTTAACAGTACTTTTCCCTGAAATGGACGAGCGTGTTGAAGTGCCCGAGATCACCACCTCTTGCTGGGGCATATTAGACAAATCCCCCGACGCGATCATGTGCGCTTCATCTCGCATGGTGGTGAAGCGCAAGGGGGCGTCCAGCCCGACTGTGCTGGCCTGCACTTTGTTGCCCTATGCGCCCGAATTTGAGTTGGGCGAAACCCTTGAACAGGCAGAGCGCTCGGTGCAACTCAACCATCCGCATTGTGCTAAATTCTGCGTCTTGGGCGGGGCAAGCTGCTCGGCCTAGCTCTCTAATTCGGCGTCCCAATACAAAAAGTCGATCCAGCTTTCATGCAAATGATTTGGCGGGAATTTACGACCCGCATTCAACAACTGCCCAACCGATGGTCGCGATGGCGGCTTTCTGAGTGACAGGCCCGAATGCCGCAACTCTTGCGAGCCTTTGCGCAAATTGCACGGTGAGCAGGCCGCCACCACGTTCTCCCAAGAGGTCATCCCGCCTCGCGCCCTTGGAATGACGTGATCAAAGGTCAAATCTCCGGGCGCGCCGCAATATTGGCAACTAAATTTATCACGCAAAAACAAGTTAAAGCGGGTGAATGCCGCCTGCTTTTGCGGCTTCACATAATCCTTGAGGACGACCACCGAGGGAATGCGGATCTCCATCGTCGGGGAGCGCACCACATCATCATATTCGCTAAGGATTGTAACACGGTTCAAAAAGGCCGCTTTCACCGCATCCTGCCATGACCACAAGGACAGCGGTAAATATGATAAAGGCCGGTAATCTGCGTTCAACACAAGTGCCGGATTATGCCTCAACGCCCCCGACCCACGCACAAAATCTTGCCTGAAGTCACCATCCATCGGAAAGAAGTCTCCTGCTACTTTGCATTGTGCAAACTCACTTTGAAAACTATATATCGTATTTCAAAGCTGACAACCCCCGCATATAGCGCAGGCACAGCTCAAAAAGAGCATGGCTTCGTAAGGAATATGTGGCGATTCTGCGCAGCGGAATAATGCGTTTGAGCTGATAACATCTTATTTGACCCAGCCATCGGAGACAGCATGAGCGACATCCTCTCAACCACACTGCCAGACAGCGCGTTACTGCGCCGATATAGCGAAGACCACAGCTGCTACACGGATTGCTTCTCCACGCTCTACCCCGCCCCGATTGGCTTGCCCGAGTTCGTCGAAGCTTTCTACACTGCCCCGCTTTTTCGCTGCGAGCGGGTCATTTTGAAGCTTTGCGTACGCCGCCCCTCAACCGACCAGCAGGCCGCAGAGGTGGCGCAAGGGCGCATCCAGCGCTTTGCAGCATGGGACGTCGAGGACCGCGCAGATAACCAATTGCTAATGTGCGATATGGCCTCACGCACACGGTCTTGGTTTATGTGCGTGCCAGAGCAGGAAAAGACCCGCCTTTATTTTGGGTCCGCCGTCACTCCGGCTAAGGGTGCGCAGGAATTAGGGTTTATGTTCAGGGTATTACACCCCCTACATGAGCTATATTCCCGCGCCTTACTGACGGGTGCAACGCGCCGCCTTAGCCTAGATCTAGGCCAAACTGCTGCCCGATAAACGACAAAGCCACGCCCAGACCATCGGGCGCAATACCATGCCCGGTGCCCTTCATAACGTGCCCATAGACGGGGAACCCAGCTTCTTGCAGGGCGTCACCGGCCTCCGGCATTGAGATCGGCGGCACCACGTCATCTTGGTCACCATGGATCAACAGCACCGGCGGCTTCGACAGCACCTCATCCGCCAGCAATTCAGGGCGCAACAACCGGCCAGAGAACCCGACGACACCCGCAAACTGATCCGCACGCCGAGGTGCAACATGCAGCGCCATCATGGTGCCTTGCGAGAACCCCACGAGGATTGTCTCGGCCTCGGACAGGCCCTCCTCCTCCATTGTGGCGTCAATATAGGCGTTTAAATCTTTGACCGCCTGGATCATGCCCAGCTCTGAATCCTCTTCGCTGGAGCCGTCAATCCATGGAATCGGGAACCATTGAAATCCCATAGGGTTGCCCGTGCAGCGTTCTGGCGCGTTCGGCGCAGCAAACACTGTATCCGGCAAATGCTCGGACAACGGGTCCGATAACCCCAGCAAATCGGCACCATCCGCCCCATAGCCGTGCAGAAATATCACCAGTGAGCTATCTTCGCCCGATTTTGATGCCTTACGGCTGCTTTCCAAAACGCGTGT
Organism: Litoreibacter sp.; assembly: GCF_058136045.1. NCBI lineage: Bacteria > Pseudomonadati > Pseudomonadota > Alphaproteobacteria > Rhodobacterales > Roseobacteraceae > Litoreibacter > Litoreibacter sp. The sequence goes on along the minus strand of NZ_JBYVDD010000003.1, from coordinate 334,826 downwards.
CATGTGATCCCTTCTCGATCCTTTATCACCCGATAGTAAGCCCACAAGATGCGGGCGGCAACGCTTTGCCACGGTGACCATTGCAACGCCATTTGGCGCATCTCTTTTTCCTTTGGGCGCGCGGGCAACTCGAACAAAATTCGCGCCGCCTCCTGCAACGCCAAATCCCCCGAGGCAAAAACATCTGCATGCCCAAGCGAGAACATGGCGTAAATTTCGGCGGTCCATGACCCGATACCCGACACTGCGGTCAGCGTTTTGATAACTTGCGCGGTTTCCATGCCTCGCAAGGCATTGAAATCAATTCCAGATCGCGCCAAGGCATGTGCATATTTAATTTTCTGGCGTGACAGCCCACAGACACGCAAGTCTTCTTCGCTGGCCTGCGCAACACGCACCTCATCCATCAAATTCGCGTCCCGCAGCCGCGTATTCATCGCTGCCGCAGACGCGATCGACACCTGTTGCCCCATGATAGCCGACAGCAATTCCGCGAAGCCTTCTGGCTTCAGGCGCAGGGGCAATGGGCCGGTTTGCTCCATCGCCCACACGAACCGAGGCTCTTGGGCGGCCAGCCATTCGGCCCCCTCAGTCACACAGGAACAGCCCTTAATGATGCGCATCAATCCACTCCAATGCGGCCTTGACCGTCGCCACTTTTGGTCCTTTGGGCGGGATCGGACGGTTGATCATCAGAACCGGCATCCCCAAGTGCCGCGCCGCGTCCAGCTTCGAGCGCGACATAGCTCCCCCCGCATTTTTCACCACCAAATAATCGACCTTCAACCGCTTGAACAACGCCACCTCATCCTCGATGGAAAATGGCGGCCGCCCGACCAAGAAATCACCATTTGGAAACGGAAACGGCTCGTCCGGCGGGTCAATCTGGCGACAAATCAAATGGCAAGATGACAGGCCACCATAGTGTGGAAGAGTTTGACGCCCCGTTGCCAAGAATACCGTTGATCCACTCGGAATATGGTGAGAAGTCTGTTCTGGAAAATCAATAAAAATCCAATTATCATGCATGGTTGCGACCCAAGGCTCACGTATAACTTGCAAATTCATGACCTGTTCATCTTCGCAAATTCGGACCGTGCGCACAGATATCTCCTCCGCGAATGGATGCGTTGCATCGACCACCAAATCAACCGGATGGGCCGCCAGCCAATCGCGAAACCCCTGATCCCCGCCAAAGCCGCCAACACGCACCTCGCAGCCCAAATCACGCGGCGCGCGGGTCGCACCCGACAGCGATGCAATGACGTCATGACCCCGCTCCATCAGCCCAAGGGACAGGGCGCGCGCCTCGCTTGTGCCTGCCAGCAACAAAACCCTCATATCCCTGCCTTCGCTAGTATTTCCCCTGCGCGATCAATCACCACGATGCTCGGGGTCACAGGCGCGTCCTTCAAGATCAGGCGCACCTGTGCCAAGGCTTCATGCGCGACTTTGCCCGCCAATTCGGGGGCCAACGTTACCGCCTCTAGGGCCGTATTAGCACTTGAAATATCCGCCATAACCCATTCATTCAGCGCGTTAAAATCAACCTGAGATCGCTTGGAATGCAAATCCCGCGCGCCCTGTGCCAGTTTGGTCATTTTCCCGATCCCACCGCCAATGGTGATCCGCTCTACGGGGTGTCGCGCCAAGTATTTTAGCAACCCTCCGGCGAAATCCCCCATATCCAACATCGCATGATCCGGCAGGCCCAAAAGCTGCTGCACCACGCGCTCCGAAGTGGCCCCGGTGCATCCCGCCACATGAGTTTGCCCCCCCGCCCGCGCGACGTCAATGCCCCGGTGAATGGATGCAATCCAAGCCGCACAAGAGAACGGGCGTACGATGCCTGTGGTGCCAAGGATTGACAAACCGCCGACAATACCCAGCCGTGGGTTCCATGTTTTCAAGGCGATCTCGGCACCTCCGGGTACGGAAATAGTGATCTCCACATCCCCCTCACGCCCATATAAATCAGCCATCTCATCGACAACAGCCGCCATCATTTGACGCGGAACAGGGTTAATTGCAGGCTCCCCCACGCCAATCGGAAGCCCGGCTTTGGTCACGGTGCCAACGCCTGCGCCCGCGCGGAACACCACGCCGCCCTTTGATGCGCAAACCCGGGCCACAATAAGCGCCCCATGAGTGACGTCCGGATCATCACCGGCGTCTTTCTCGATGCTAACTTGCACCCAACCGTCACCGCGCTCCGTGTTTTCGATCATAAAAGTCGGCGTCTCGCCCCTTGGCAGCACAAGGGATACCTCACGCGGATGCTCACTACCCCACAGCATTTGCAACCCGGCTTTCACCGCCGCAGTAGCGCAGGCACCCGTGGTCCAACCACGGCGCAATTTGGGAGGGGTATCATCATTCATAGCGCTGACCTTAACGCCCTGCCCGCGCGCCGCCAATGCCGATTGCGATGTCGCAGTTTCGCTTTTGCACGCGCAGGTTACAGGCCATAAGGGGCATATGAGCGACTCAATTTCCCTTCCGCAAAACCAATGGCCCAGCCTAGAGCCCGGCTGGGTTTGGCTGTGCGGTGCAGGCCCCGGTGATCCCGGCCTGTTAACCTTGCACGCCTTAAACGCATTACGCCAAGCCGATGTGGTGATCTACGACGCGCTGGTCCAAGAGGCGATTTTGGACTGGGCCCCGCAAGCCGAGCACATCTATGCAGGCAAACGCGGCGGCAAACCCTCCGCCAAACAACGCGATATCTCCCTGCGCCTTGTAGATCTGGCCAAGGAGGGAAAGCGCGTGTTGCGCCTGAAGGGCGGCGATCCCTTTGTGTTTGGGCGCGGCGGGGAAGAGGCGCAAACCTTGGTGCAACACGGCATTCCCATCCGCATTATCCCCGGCATTAGCGCTGGCATCGGGGGGCTGGCCTACGCTGGCATTCCCGTGACCCACCGCGACGTTAACCAATCCGTGACCTTTGTGACCGGCCATGACCAGTCCGGCAAAGCCACCGGGAGCCTCGACTGGGAGGCCATCGCGCGCGGCTCACAAGTCATCGTCATCTACATGGGCATGAAGCATATCGCCCACATCACAGCGCAATTAATCCAAGCAGGCCGCCTTCCTTCAGAACCCGTGGCTATCGTCACAACCGCGACGACAAAAAACCAGACCGTTCTGGAAACCACCTTGGGAACATGCGTTGCTGACATTGCAACATCAGGCGCCGAGCCACCTGCGATCATCTGCGTCGGCCAAGCCGTAACCATGCGTCAAGTCCTTGACTGGCAAGGGCAAATAGCCGGAGTTAAACCGCGTAACATGGACCCGTTAGGACGTGGGAAACCGGCGGAAAACACATGACCCCCGGCCACGGGATGCTGATCGCCGCGCCCTCCTCTGGCTCTGGAAAAACGACACTTACCCTTGGATTGCTGCGCGCCTTATCGCGGCGAGGCCCTGTGCGCGGGGCCAAATCCGGCCCTGACTATATCGACCCACGCTTCCATGAGGCCGCTTGTGGTCAGCCCAGCTATAATCTGGATGCTTGGGCGATGACCCCGGGTCGAATTCATGATTTGGCGCATTGCGAGGACGACAGTTTTCTGATCGTCGAGGGGGCCATGGGCCTGTTTGACGGCGCGCCGCCCGATGGGGCAGGCTCTGCCGCCGACGTTGCCGGTATTCTTAATTTACCAGTGATTTTGGTGATTGACGCAACAGGTATGGGGCAAAGTGCGGCGGCAATCGCGCAGGGTTTTGCAGGGCACCGCAAAGACATTCATGTTGCCGGAGTGATCTTGAACAAGGTGGCCAGCCCGCGTCATGAGGCAATGCTAAGACGCCATTTCCCCGCGGAAATTCCAGTGTTAGGCGCGCTCCCCCGTCGCGATGACCTTGCGTTGCCGTCACGACACTTGGGGCTCGTGCAGGCCGCTGAGCGGCCCGACCTAGATACTTGGCTGGACGAAATGGCCGATCTCGTTGAGATACATATTGCGCTGGATGACCTGCCATCACACCGAATTGATCACACCGAGAACCAAACCGCATCTCACGGAATCTTTGGCCAAGGCTACGCACGAATTTCCGTGGCGCAGGATGAGGCCTTTGCCTTCTCCTATCCGCATTTATTGAAAGACTGGCGCGCCACAGGGGCCAGCATCCAGACCTTCTCCCCATTGAATGATGATCCGGTTCCTGATTGTGATTTGGTGTTCCTACCAGGGGGATACCCAGAGCTTCATGCCGCACGGATCGCAGGTAATTCAAATTTTATGAGTAGCTTAAAAGTCACCTCACAAAGCTCTGATATATATGGAGAATGCGGTGGTTATATGGTGCTAGGAGAGACCTTAATCGACGCAGATGGCGCGCCTCATAAGATGGCAGGCCTATTGCCACTTGAAACCAGTTTCGCACGCCGAAAACTGCACTTAGGATACCGGACCCTCATAAGTGATCATGGCCCCTTGAGCGGCACATTTAACGGCCACGAGTTTCATTACGCCACGACCATCCGCGCCGACGGCCCTCCCTTATTCCAAACCCATACTGCCGAGGGCACCCCCCTTGCCCCCATGGGCCTGCGTCAAGGCCGAGTCTGCGGCTCTTTCGCGCATATCATCGACCGTCTGGACACTCCTGCGCGCAAGGCTTAGCGATACACTATGACAGATGCAGCATTCCCCGCCCCGAAACTCGATCCACGCACCAAACGCAACGTAATGGTGCTGGTTGCGGCACAGGCCGTTCTTGGCAGCCAAATGCCCATGCTCTTTGTGGTTGGGGGGCTGGTTGGCAATTCGCTATCCACCAACCCCTGCCTTGCCACGCTGCCGATCTCAATGATTGTGTTTGGCTCGATGACCACCGCCCCTTGGATCAGCCCATTGATGCAGCGCCATGGTCGGCGTACTGGCTTCATTATTGGCGCTTTGGGCGGCGCATTGGGGGCTACTGTGGCTGGCCTTGGCCTCTATTTCGGGTCCTTCTTGTTGCTACTGCTCGGCAGCTACATCAGCGGTATCTATATGTCTGCGCAGGGTTTTTACCGGTTCGCAGCCGCCGATGGTGCATCTGAGGCCTTCCGCCCGAAAGCCATTTCATATGTTATGGCGGGCGGGCTAATGTCTGCGATCATTGGCCCCCAGCTAAACAAGTTAATGTTTGATTTCACCATTGTTCCCTTTTTGGGCAGCTATATTGCAATCGTGGTTTTGAACCTTGCCGGGTTGTTCTTATTCTTCCTTCTCGACCTGCCCAACGCCGCCGCCATAGCCGCCACCAAAGCGTCCGAGACTGTGGAGGCTGTGCGCTCCAAAATGGAGCTGCTGCGCACGCCGCGGGTTGGGGTCGCGATCATTTGCGGCATGGTATCCTACGCTTTGATGAACTTGGTGATGACCTCTACACCGCTGGCCGTGATGGGCTGCGGATACACCTCGGGAAACGCCAATGACGTGGTGTCGGCGCATGTGTTGGCCATGTTTATACCGTCATTCTTTACCGGCCATTTGATCAACCGCTTTGGCGTTGAGAAAATCATGGCCACAGGGCTGGCTATCTTGGGGCTCGCGGGCATCGTGGCGCTGACGGGTGTCACCTTGGGTAATTTCTTTGCCGCCCTTATTCTATTGGGCTTTGGTTGGAACTTTGGCTTCATCGGGGCCACCACAATGCTGGCATCGTCACATACCTCTTCGGAGCGTGGCGTGATCCAAGGGTTGAACGACTCGATCGTGTTTGGCTGTGTGACTTTGGCCTCTTTGGCATCCGGCGGGTTGATGAACTGCTCCGGCGGCACCCCGGTCGAGGGCTGGAGCGCCGTAAACATTGCGATGATCCCGTTTCTAACGCTGGCAGGTGGCGCGCTGATCTGGCTTTCCATGCGGCCAAAATCAACGTCTTAACTAAACAGCAACCGCCACCGTTTGCTAAACTCGCTTAAGGCCAATTCACCTTTGGCAACGCGCTCAGGGGTGGCAATTGCCTGCCGTAATAGCGCACGTGTTTGCCAGCCTTCTGTGACCACTGAGGCGGCCAGCGGCCCAAGTTTTCTTTTTAAAGTTAGGACCTTAGGCATCTCAGCAAGCACCTGCTCGCACAGATCCGAGAGTGCAGTCGGGTGCCCATCTACCAAGGGGCGGCGCCCTAACGCCTCTAATTGAGGCGCGGCTTGCAGGAACCTCGCCAAGCCGACACCACGACCATAAGCACTCAAATCTGTGAGCCCCACATCACTGGCCCCAAGAGCCGTAGCCGCCGCCGTCATCAACCCGCCACAGGTCTGGTCCAGATACTCAAACAGCGCGGCCTCATCCTCAAAAGCCTCGCTGTAAATATCCCAGCGACGCGCCGCGACGAGATTATCAAGCGAAATTGCTTCAGGTGCACCAATCGCTTGCGCCAAAGGAGTGGTTATCTCGTGGTGGCGCACCGGGCTGCCTTGGGCTATTTGCTCCAGAACATCTCGCCACCATTGCAGGCGCATCTCTGCGATCATCGGCTCTTTGGTGACCCAAGGCGCGCGACTAACCTCAACATTCATCGCATAGAGCGGCCAGAGCACTTTTTGCGCCTCAACAGGGGCAAGTTGCGCGGCGGAAAACCTAACAGGATCAGCGCGTTGCACCAATGCGGCGCAGGCTTCAAGGCTCATGCGCACCCTCTTGCACCAACTTCCAATTTATCGCCTCCAACAAGGCCTCGAACGAGGCATCGACGATATTTGGTGACACACCAACGGTTGACCAGCGACGGCCTTTATTATCAGCGCTGTCGATGATGACGCGGGTCACGGCCTCGGTGCCGCCTTGGGTGATGCGGACCTTGAAATCCACCAACCGCATGTCTTCAATCAGTGCGCTATAGGGGCCAAGGTCTTTTGCCAGCGCTTTGGACAATGCATTCACCGGCCCGCGGTCTGAGCCGCTTTCGTCCAAGCTCTCAGACACCGATAACATCTTGTTCTTGCCAACTTTTACCACAACGACAGCCTCCGATAGGCTAATCATCTTGTCATATTTATTCTTGCGCCGCTCCACCGTGACTTTGTAGCGCTTCACCTCAAAAAACTTCGGCAAAAGGCCCAATTCCTGACGGGCCAAAAGCTCAAAAGAAGCTTGGGCGGTGTCGTAGGAATAGCCCACATCTTCGCGCTGCTTTATTACATCAAGAATGCGCGGTAAAGCGTTGTTATCTATATACTTAAGTCCCATTTCAGTCAGTCGCTTACGTAAGTTTGACTGCCCTGCCTGATTGCTCATCGGGATGATGCGTGTGTTGCCAACGATTGCAGGGTCGACATGCTCATAAGTGGTCGGGTCTTTGAGGATCGCGGAGGCATGCAGGCCCGCCTTATGGGCAAAAGCGGAGGCACCAACATAGGGAGCGTGTTTATTAGGGACACGATTTAAAATGTCGTCCAATTTATGCGAAGCGAGCATTAGGAGTGGTAGATTTTCTTCTTTAATTTCAATCCGATAGCATGATTTATAGGGCTCCTTTAACAGCAGCGTCGGGATCAGGGAGGTAAGGTTTGCGTTACCACAACGCTCGCCCAGCCCGTTGAGTGTGCCTTGGATGTGGCGCACGCCTGCGTCTACGGCGGCCAGAGAGTTGGCGACAGCGTTGTCTGTATCGTTATGAGTGTGGATGCCGAGGCGCGTACCGGGAATGCCGCTACCGATGACTTTACCAACGATTTCAGTGACTTCTGCGGGCAATGTGCCGCCGTTTGTGTCACATAAAACGATCAAAGCACCCGCGCTGAAAGCGGCATGAATGCACGACAAAGCGTAGTCGGGATTGGACTTGTAGCCGTCGAAAAAATGCTCAGCGTCGAACAGGGCTCCACGGCCTTGCTTGGCGATGTGTTGAAAACTTTTCTCAATGTTTTCAATGTTTTCCTCAAGTGTAATGCCCAAAGCTGTTTTGACGTGGAAGTCATGGGTCTTGCCCACAAGACAGACGGCGGGGGTGCCCGCGTTCAAGACGGCGGCAAGAACGTCGTCATTCTCGGCAGAGCGGCCTGACCTTTTGGTCATCCCAAAGGCCGTCATCGTCGCGGAAGTCTTTGGAACGCTTGAGAAAAATTCGCTGTCCGTTGGGTTCGCACCGGGCCAACCGCCCTCGATATAATCAATGCCCAACTGGTCCAACATCTGGGCGATTTCCAGCTTTTCAGGGGTGGAAAACTGCACGCCTTGGGTTTGCTGGCCATCGCGCAGCGTCGTGTCGAAAAGGGTTAGACGTTCACGGGTCATATCAGAGCCCTTTTGGGACATAGCGTACATGACGTACACAATTTTGTAAGATTTGCACGATATTGTAGGGTCAGCATCAGATATCACCCAATTTGGTGGGCATGAAATCAGGACCCGCGGAAAGGTCCACACCATCTTTTGACATTCGAACCTCGACACCCGCGCTGGCCAATTGTGATTTCAACGCATCGACAGCCGCGAAGTCTTTTGTTGCCATAGCAACTTCGCGCACCGTTTGCAGGCGATCAGCTAGAAGAGAGAGGTCAACGCCGGCCTCGGTGCCTAGTTTGGTATTTTGCCCATGGTTGAGGTCCGCGCTTAAATCAAAGCCGAACATGTGAAGCGCCCCCGCGAGCGCCTCGTGCTGTCCGGTATTTGCTAACTCATGCAAGCGCGCGATTGCACCGGAGGTATTGAGATCATCAGACAGAAGGCCCACAAATTTCGCATCCGGTGCGGCTGGCGTCACGCCGCCTACCAGTTGCGCCCATTTGCGCAGCGTCTTCTGGGCCTCATCGCGTTTCTTGTCGGTCCAGTCCATCGGCTTGCGATAATGCGTCGACAACATCACGAAGCGGATCACCTCGCCCGGCACGCCCTGATCAAGCAAGTCGCGCACGGTGAAGAAGTTGCCAAGGGATTTGGACATTTTCTTGCCCTCAACCTGAAGCATCTCGTTGTGCATCCAGATGTTTGCAAAATCATGGCCTGCGCATTTGGACTGCGCGATCTCGTTCTCGTGGTGCGGAAAGGTCAAATCATTGCCGCCGCCGTGGATATCAAACGCATCGCCCAGCAGTTCAAACGCCATGGCCGAGCATTCAATATGCCAGCCCGGACGCCCCCGGCCAACACTTACGCCATCCACCTTCGGCCCGTCCCAGCCGGGCAAATCATCTGAGGACGGCTTCCACAGGACGAAATCCATCGGATCGTCTTTATAGGGTGCAACTTCGACGCGCGCGCCAGCGATCATATCATCGACCGAGCGGCCAGACAGCTTGCCATACTCCTTGTAGCTGCGCACTTTGAACAGCACATGACCCTCGGCGGCATAGGCATGACCCTTGGCGATCAGCGCTTCGATCATTGTCACCATAGCGCCAATAAAGGCTGTGGCGCGGGGTGCGTGGTTTGGCTCCCGCGCGCCCAAAGCGTACATATCATCGAGGAACCAGCCAATGGTCTCGTCGGTGATCTCGCCAATAGTGCGGCCAGTTTGAGCCGCGCGGGCGTTGATTTTATCATCCACGTCAGTGAAATTGCGCACATATGTGACCTGATCCACGCCATAGGTGTGGCGCAACAGGCGGAACAGCATATCGAACACCAGTACCGGGCGCGCATTGCCCAAGTGGGCGCGCTCATAGACTGTGGGGCCGCAGACATACATGCTGGCTTGGCCTGAAATTAACGGGATAAAACCCTGCTTGGAGCGGGTCTTGGTGTTGTACAGCTTGATCGTCATAGGGGCCTCACGCGCAGGGGTAGCGGCGGGTGTAGCGAAACTGTGTGAAGATGGAAAACAGAAACGACCCGCCTGAGAATTCTCAGATGGTAATGCAGCAACAAATAAGGATGGTGCGTGTCGTCATGGGGCATGAATAGCAGCAACAGCCTCAAATACAAATCACAAATAGGCCCCATCACAAAAATCGAATTGACAGCGGGTGTCATGGCAGGCCCAGATTGCCGGAAGATTAGAGGAGTGGTGCATGGATTTGTCGAAGCGGATATCAAATTTGACGGGCGGTGGCTCGGACGGGTGGGACTTGTTTTTCAAAGCGCGGCGGATGATCGAGCAAGGCGTTAAGGTGACAGAGCTGACGATTGGCGAGCATGATATTGGCACGGATCAGAGCATATTAGATGCGATGCATGTCTCGGCCAGCGGCGGGCACACGGGCTATGCGATGATACCGGGCGTTGACAGTTTGCGCGATGCGGTGGCGGCGCGCGTCACGACGCGGACGGGGGTCGCGACATCACGCGACAATGTGTTGATCACGCCGGGGGGGCAATCGGCGCTTTGTGCGGCCCATCATGCGGTGTGTGACGAGGGCGACGTGGCGCTCTATTGCGACCCCTATTATGCCACCTACCCCGGCACGATCCGCAGCATTGGCGCAGTGCCGCGCGCGGTGCCTTGCTTGGTAGAAAACGCGTTTCAGCCGACGTTTTCCGACATTGCCTCGAAGTCTTCCTGCGCTAAGTCGCTTTTGGTAAATACGCCCAACAACCCCACTGGCGTGGTTTATTCGCCAGAGACAATTGCCGGCATTGCGCGGGCGTGTTGTGAGTATGACATGTGGTGCATCTCGGATGAGGTCTATGACACTCAGGTCTGGGATGGCAGCCACGTAAGCCCGCGCGCGGTGGATGGCATGGCCGAACGCACGCTTGTCGTCGGCTCAATGTCCAAGAGCCACGCGATGACGGGCAGCCGGATTGGCTGGGTCGTCGGGCCTGCCGGGGCGATTGACAGCATGATCACTTTGGCCACCCACACCACCTATGGGGTGCCGGGCTATATCCAGGACGCGGCGGAGTTTGCCTTGGGGCAAGGTGCGGTGCTGGAGGAGAAGATTGCGGCCCCTTTCCGACGTCGGCGCGCGCTTGCGACGGGCATTCTGGCGGGGCAAAATGTGGTTGGCTTGGTGCCATCGGGCGGAGCGATGTATTTGATGCTGGACGTGCGCAGCACGGGTCTGAGTGGCGACGATTTTGCTGACAAGCTGCTGGACAAGCGCAAAATCGCGGTGATGCCGGGCGAGAGTTTCGGGCAAAGTGCAGCAGGCCATGTGCGGGTGGCGATGACCGTGGAGGACGGAGCATTTGCCACTGCGCTCCAAGAGATTATTGATTTTGCCAAGGAGCAGAAATGATGCGATTTCGCGAGATGCACCGCCCCGGAGAGCCGTTCATTTTGGCGAATGCATGGGACGTAGGATCGGCCAAAATGTTGGAAGCCTTGGGGGCGCGCGCGATTGCCACCTCCTCGGCGGCCCATGCATTTACTTTGGGGCGTCCAGACGGGGGCACGGTGAGCCGTGACGAGGCGTTGGCCCATGCGCAAGATCTGATCGCGGCGGTAAATGTACCCGTGTCGGGCGACTTCGAGGACGGCTTTGGGGAGGCACCGGACGCCTGCGCGCAAACGGTGCGTTTGACAGGCGAAGTGGGGTTGGCGGGGATTTGCATCGAGGACACGATCGAGGCCTCGGACCGCGTGTATGATTTTGATCTGGCCGTCGAGCGGGTGCGCGCGGCATCCAGCGCGGCACGGGGCTTGCGCCAGGATTTTTTCTTTGTGGCGCGCGCCGACGGGGTGATGACGGATGCCTATGACATCGAGGAAGCAATACGGCGCATTCAGGCCTTTGACGCGGCAGGCGCAGATGGGATTTATGTGCCGATGCCCAAAACGGTAGAGGATTTGAAGCGCATCATTGCCGCCACAGACAAGCCGGTGAACGTGTTGGCGGCAGGCCCCTATGCCAAAATCAGCCAATCCGAGTTTGCGGCGATGGGGGCTGCGCGTATCTCGTTGGGGTCAGCTTTGGCGCGGGTCACGCACCGTGTGATCAATGATGCTGCTGTTGCAATGTTCGACACGGGCGATTTCACCCCCTTAATGCAGGTAATTTCCGGCGCAGAGGTGGACAAGATGTTAAGTTAAAGGGCATCAGTGCCCCTAAGTAATTTTATTGGGGTGATTTTGATGGCTCGGCTTCTTTGCACATTGGTTCTATTGGCAGCTTCGGTGATGGCGGCCTCCGCGCAGGACAAACCCGCCTACCCGCAACATTACACCGTGTTAACCAATGACTTCGCCGATATTCTAAGCCCCGAAGCCGAGGCGATGATCAACGCCGAGATCAACGCCGCCCGCGAACAACGGGGCCGCGAGATGACGGTTGTGACCATTCGCTCACGCAAGGATTACGCGCCCTCCAGTGATATTGGCAGCTTCTCAAAGGCGCTGTTCAACGGCTGGGGCATCGGCAACGTCGAGTTAAACGACGGCATCTTGCTGCTGGTGGCCATTGAGGACCGCGAGGTGCGCATCGCCTTGGGCGCAGGCTACCCTGCCCGCCAAGACGGCATCGCCGCGCGCATCATCCAAAGCAAGATTATCCCGGCATTTAAGGAAGGCCGCGTGGCCGATGGCATTTTGGCTGGCACCCGCGCCGCACTTGCCCAGTTGCACATGCCCGGAGAAGCCCCCGCCGCCGCGATTACAACGGTGCCGGAAACAGCCCCGCAAGTGCAGGTGGTTGAGCAACCGCCAGAGCCCCAAGATCAGGGGGCCTTGGGGCTTATCGACCGGATGACCCACGCCGCTGGTGACAACCCGGTTTTGGCGGGGATCATGGCTTTGGTCACGGCGATTGCAGGGTTTTTCGGCTACCATGGCGTGCAACGCTATCGCCCGCGCAAATGCCCGCAATGCAATGGCGTGATGCTGCGTCTGGGCGAGGCGCAGGAAGAGCAATACCTCGATCACGGGCAATTGGTCGAAGAGCAAGTGAGCTCGCGCGATTACGGTGTTTGGTTTTGCCCCGAGGACGAGCACGTAACAGTTATGGGGTTTAGAACCCTGTTTTCACGCCACAAAGCCTGCCCAAATTGCAAATACCACACCTATGAGACCGCGCGCGAAACCTTGTCACATGCAACCACCATGAGCATGGGCATCGTGCAGCTACACCATAGCTGTCGCAATTGCGGCCACACGGCCACGGAAAAGAAATCCACTCCAATGCTGAACAAAAGCAGCTCCAGCTCTTCCTCCGGACGTAGCGGTTTTTCCGGCTCGTCGTCGTCCTCTTCCTTTGGAGGCGGCAGCTCTTCTGGTGGTGGCGCGTCGGGTAGCTGGTAGAGACGCCGAAAACCCGAACTACCCGCCTTTGGGGGCAGAAATTCCGGCGGCTTTCTTCAACAAGGTGACGGCTTGCGCTTTCTCTGGCTCTGAAAGAGTACTTAGGACTTCCAAATTTACGCGTTTGACGATGGCGGGAAGCTCGGCGGCTTTCGCGCGGCCAGCCGCAGTCAAATAGATCAAGAAACTGCGGCGACTTTCGGGGTCTGGGCGACGCTCGGCAAATCCGGCCTTTACCAAGGCGTCGATATTGCGGCTGGTAAAATATTCAGGAAAGTTAAGCCTCTCCCCGACTTTGCGTTGGTTGATGCCATCCTCCTCGGACAGCAACATGAGCGCGGCGAAGAGCTTGACGTTAACGCCAACCGCTTTCAGCTCGGCCTTCATTTTTGCATCCAGAGTCCGCGATAGGGATTGGACCAAGAACCCAAAACTATTTTCCCGGATGGCCTGCGATTTTGAAACTTGTGTCATCAGGTACTGTCCCCTGTGCATGGCAATACCCCCGAAACTTGCAAGCAGCAAGTGTTGCGTTTTAATATTTGCATTTACAAGACTTGTAATTGCAAGTTATGCATAGGCAAGTCAAGTGAAAGAATCATCAAACCAAGCTCAGGAGCCACGACATGAAACCAATTATGACCAAGTTAGCCCTAATCGCCGCACTCTCGATCCCAACGATTTCTGCGGCTCAACAGTCGGAAGGACAGCGTTTGGCCCAACTCGCATTCGCATCTGCCGACACTTCAGATCGCGGGTATATTGACCAAGGGCAATTTCACAGCTTCGGCTCCGATGTCTTCACCTCAATGGATTCCGACGACAATAAAAAGCTGACCTTGAAGGAATTTTTAAGCTGGGATTACGGCATGAAACCTCTCGCTGAAGAGGTCGGTCGCGAAGCGGCTTACGAGACGGCACTGCGCGTTGTGTTCGCTTTTTGGGATCGCAATGGCGACAATATGATTTCCAAAACCGAGCACCGCCTGTCCATGAACTTTGATTTCCAGCGGGCGGATACAGACAATAATGCTGTGCTTTCGCGCGATGAATTCACCTCGGGGTTCTCGGTCATGGTTGCCCTTCGCGCGGCCATAAACCCGGCACCTGTCGAGTAATTTTGCCACCTAGGAGGGGCCAGCCATGTTACGCAAGCAAGGGATTTTCGCCATTTTGGGCGTCATTACCATCTTCATCATCTTACACTTGGAGCTGCCCCCCGAGCAGCACGATATGCGCACCACCGCGACCACAATGTTGGGTGGCATCGCATTCTTGTTGATGACGATGTCGGTTGTCCTCTCCACTCGGTTGGGCAGTCTTGAGACCCTGTTTGGCGGGCTTGACCGGATGTATCAGGTCCATCGCGTCGCGGGGGTCATGACGGCCTTATTCGCATTGGTTCATTTCTTTGGAGTACCGAAGGACTTGCCTGCGGGGGCTGATCCATTGCTGCATAGTATGGTGCCCTCCGCGCCGTTTGGCATGCTTGGGTTGATCTTCTTGGTGATTGGTCTGTTCGTCGCGTTGAACCGCAAAATCAGGTACTCGCGCTGGCGTCCGACCCATAAGGTCATGGCGCTGGTTTACCTGTTGGTGATTGGCCACTTTATGTCGGCCCCGACGGTATTTTTTGAGAAGTTCAGCGCGTCGGGTTTTATGCTTATGTTTGCGGCGGCTGTCGGGTTGGTTGCGCTGTTTTACTCCCTGTTTGGGATGAACAAGCGGACCGCCCTGCCCTTTACGATTGAGGCGGTAAATGCGCTTGAGCGTGCGACAGAGCTTGTGCTGAAACCTGTGGGGGCGTCGCTGGACTTCAAGCCGGGGCAATTCGCTTTCGTTGAAATTCAGGGCAAAGAATGGTCCGAGCCGCATCCGTTCACGATTTCCAGTGCGCCGGGCGAGGAACATCTTCGGTTTACCATCAAGGTGCTTGGGGATTGGACCCGAAAACTGCGTGAGGAAATGCAGCCCGGTGGCAAGGTGATGGTGCGCGGCCCGTACGGCCGATTTGATGCAACCCGTGCTGGTGATAAGCAAATCTGGCTTGCGGGTGGCATTGGTTTGACGCCGTTTTTGTCCAAACTGCGGGCGATGGAGCATGGTGACCGGCGGCAAATTCACTTGGTCTATGCCGCGCGCGAGGCGCAGGATGCGATCTTCCTTGAGGAATTGAAGGACCGCGCTGCTGCGCTTGGAAATGTGACTTTGGTGCCGCTGTTCTCGGATGAGGGAAATTTCGCCCGGGTCGATATGATGAAGCAAAAATTGCCTGATCCGCTGGACAGTTATCACTACTTTATGTGCGGCCCGAAGCCGATGGTTGAAGGCATCACCAAAGGCCTGAGGGCGGAGGGTGTGATCCGCTCCAACATCCACACCGAAGCCTTCGAATTCCGTTAAATCTTGTAATATCCAGCTCGATAGGAGCCTTAAAATGTTAACGATCTTTATTGTACTAAACCTAACCTTGATGGCGATCGTCTTTGGCTATGCGGTGTCGGCCTCCGCCGTAGCCCATCCCGCGATGATGGCCAGCAGTCGCGATGTGGCCGTGGGATTTTTCGCGCCGTTTTTCCATAAGTCGGCCCATTTACAATTGGTCCTGTCGCTCATCGTGCTTGGGCTAAGCCTTGTGATTTCGCTTATGGGCGGAGGGTGGCTTTGGCTTACCGGCGCTGTGGTTTTGCAATTGAGCGGGCCTTACACGATCAAAATCCTGATGCCGGTTAACAACAGGATCATGGCTGAGGGGGCTGACGTTAACTCTGATCAGATGGGGCGCGATTTGGCAGCTTGGGGCGGGTTGCACCTGCCTCGGACTGTACTGGCCGGTGCGGTCTTCGTGTTATTTGCGTTCCTTGCTGTTGCGGGTGGCGCGTGATGGAAAGCCCGCACACCGGTTGCAGGAGGTGTTGAATGCGCAAGCTTATCGGATTTATCCATGAGGTTGGAACGATCATGTATGTGGGCGGAATTCTGTCGCATATTGTGATCGGGATTGTATTTGCCGGTGCTGATCCAGAGGTAATTTCGACGGTTTACACCTACAAACTGGAGAGCGCTTATATTTTGATCTTGCCCGGTTTGGGGGTGAAAATCTTGACGGATTTGACCTTGTGGTTTGGCTATCATGAGCGGGCTTGGTGGATGCGAATAAAGCTGCTGTGCACTGCGTTTTTGGCCGTGAATGCCTTTGTGTTCTTAGTGCCGATGATGCCGCAACTGCTGGGGTTGGCAGAGGCATCCGTGCCAGCGGGGCATCTGAGCGATGCATTTCATGCCCTTGAAGGGAAAGAGAAAATGGTGGGGATGTCCAACATTATCCCGCTGATTGCAGAGATGGTTTTGGGCGCGTTCAGGCCTAAGATTTCAAGCCGTGAGCGCGCGCAACAGGTTTTGGGGGTGTGATTAGCGCGGCAAGGCGGCGGCCGCTTTGGCAAGTGCGGTGATGGCGTCCCAATCGCCTGCCAGCACTTTGTCCTTGGGCGCGACCCATGAGCCGCCAGCGCAGATAACATTAGGCAGGCTCAGATAACTCGCCGCATTTGCGGGGCTGACGCCGCCAGTGGGGCAAAAAGTAACCTGTGGGATTGGCGCGCCGATGGCTTTGATCGCAGGAGCACCGCCAGATGCCTCAGCGGGGAAGAATTTTAGCATGGTGTAGCCGCGCTCGAGCAGAGCCATGGCCTCGGACGCGGTGGCGGCGCCGGGCAACAGCGGCAGGCCCGCTTCCTCGCAGGCATCCAGTAAGCGGTCCGTGGCACCGGGCGAAACGCCAAACGTGGCGCCCGCATCAATGGCCGCGTGCACATCGGCGGGGGTTAGGAGCGTGCCCGCACCGACGACGCCGCCTTGGACTTTTGCCATCTCGGTGATGACTTCCAGGGCTGCGGGCGTGCGTAGTGTAACTTCGAGGGCGGGCAACCCGCCTGCGACCAGCGCTTGGGCCAAAGGCTGCGCATGGGCTGCGTCATCGACGACCAGAACGGGGACGATCGGGGCGAGGTCGCAGATTTCACGGGCTTTTTGGCTGGCGTCTTGTGGAGTCATTTTGGGCAGTCCTTATGGTGGGCGTCGGAGTTAATGATTTTGAGCCTCCGGCGGGGATATTTTTAGAACAATGATGGGGATTAGACCACCACCCCTGCCCCGTCGGCTGCGGTTCCAGCGGTTTGGCGGAAGATCGAGAACAACTCGCGGCCAATGCCGTGGCCGTTGTCGCTGAGATCGGATGTGGCGGCGGTGCGGGTCTCAACGCCTTTGGTCAGGACGTTGAGCGTACCTTTGGTGGCATCAAGGCGGATCAGGTCGCCGTCTTGCAGTTTTCCGATGAGGCCACCGTCCACGGCTTCGGGGCAGACGTGAATGGCGGCGGGCACCTTGCCGGATGCGCCGGACATGCGCCCGTCGGTGACCAGCGCCACCTTGAGGCCGCGATCCTGGAGGACCGCCAGCACTGGCGTTAGCCCGTGCAGTTCCGGCATGCCGTTGGCTTTGGGACCTTGAAAGCGGACCACGACGATTGTGTCTGTGGTGAATTCGCCTGCTTTAAACGCGGCTTTGACCGCATCTTGGGTTTGGAAAATGCGCGCGGGGGCCTCGATGATGTGGCGCTCGGCAGCGACAGCGGAGACTTTGATAACGCCGCGGCCCAAGTTTCCCTTGAGTTGTTTCAGGCCGCCCTCGGGGGCAAAGGGATCGGACACGGGGCGCAGGATGCGGTCGTTTTGAGTTTCGCGCGGGGCATCTTCCCATGTGAGTTGGCCGTCGCGCAGTTTAGGATCTCGCGCATAGAGGTCGAGGCCGCCCCCCATGACCGTGCGGGTGTCGGGGTGTAGCAGGCCTGCGGCTAGCAGCTCGCCGATCATGTAGGTCAGCCCGCCCGCCGCGTGGAAGTGGTTCACGTCGGCCAGCCCGTTGGGGTAGACGCGCGCCATGAGGGGCGTGGCCTCGGACAGATCGGACAGGTCTTGCAAATCAAGGATGATGCCCGCCGCGCGGGCCATGGCGATGATGTGGATCACCAGATTGGTCGAGCCGCCCGTGGCCATCAGCCCGACCAGACCGTTGACGAAGGTTTTCTCGTCGAGGATGTCGCACACGGGGGTGTAATCATTGCCCAAGTTTGTCATCTCAAGGGCGCGTTTGGCGCCATATGCGGTCAGGGCGTCGCGCATATCAGTGCCGGGATTTACGAAGCTTGTGCCGGGCAAATGTAGCCCCATGAATTCCATCAGCATTTGGTTGGAATTGGCCGTGCCATAGAAGGTGCAGGTGCCCGGAGAGTGGTAGGAACTCATCTCGGCTTGCATTAATTTGTCACGCCCGACCTCGCCGGTTGCAAATTGCTGGCGGACTTTGGCTTTCTCGTCATTGGGAAGTCCCGAGGCCATTGGACCAGCAGGCAGGAAGATACCGGGGAGGTAGCCGAAGGTTGCTGCGGCCATCACCAGACCGGGGACAATCTTGTCGCAAACGCCCAAATATATGGCCGCATCAAAGGTGTTATGGCTAAGGGCAACGCCTGCCGACAGCGCAATAACGTCGCGCGAAAACAGCGACAATTCCATGCCGACCTGACCTTGGGTGACACCATCGCACATCGCGGGCACGCCGCCTGCAACCTGTGCGGTGCCACCATGCGCGCGGGCTGTGGCCTTGATCAGATCAGGGAAATCTTTGAACGGCTGATGCGCTGAAAGCATGTCGTTGTAGGAGGTGACGATCCCGAGGTTGCCGCCCTGCCCGTCGAGCATCGGGGCTTGGTCCTGCTCCATCGCCGCATAGGCGTGGGCTTGGTTGCCACAGGTCAGATGGGCGCGGCGCGGGCCTTCCTCGGCGGCTTGGCGCATCCGGCTCATATAGGTGGTGCGCGTGGGCTTAGAGCGGGCGATGATCCGCTGGGTGACGTCTTGGATTGTGGCGTTGAGCTGCATGGAGACCTCCGTGTGTTGTGCCTCGTATAGTCGTGTTAGCGCTAACGGTAAAGCCCTAGAAATCACTTGGATTGCAGTGATCTGCGTAACGTCATAAATACCACCTATGGTTGATTTTAGCATCACAAAAACCGGCCCGGAAGATGCAGAGGCGCTTTTGGGCATGGTGCAGGCCTTGGCGGCGCATCACGGGGATGTAGCGCGCGCGAGCACGGCTAGCCTTGCGCGGGATCTGTCGGATGGCTGGTTGATTGGGCTGATTGCACGCGGGTCGGATGGCGTGGATGGGGCGATGTCCAAACCGCTGGGGTATGCTTTGTTAATGCCCCATGCGCAGGCCCAATACGGGCTGCGTGGCATGGATTTACACCATCTGTTTGTGCACCCCGAAGCGCGTGCTCACGGTGTTGGCCGCGCCTTGATCGAGGCGGCAGAGGGCTATGCCAAAGACCACGGTGCAAGCTATATGGTGATCGGGGCCAATGACGCCAACCACAGGGCGCAGGCATTTTATGGCGCGCTCGGCTATGCCCGCAAGCCCGCCTCCGGGCAGCGGTTTCGCAAGGCCTTCACCTAGCGGTACAACAGCGACTTGCCCTCCGAGAACAGGTGAACCTTGGCCGGATCCGCCGTCAATGTCAGCGTTTTGCCGCGCATATCGGTGTGGATGCCGGGCAATCGCGCAATCACGGTGTCGGTCTCGTCGCTGGAGCTTGGGGCTTTGAAGTAGAGCTGCGTCACCTCGCCCAAAGCCTCGACAATTGCGACCGTATCCGAGAAAGCGTAGTTGGCGTCATCGGTGCTGGCGACCATATCCTCGGGGCGGATGCCGACGTTAACCTTGAGGCCGATGTCGCCTTCCACAGTCGGAACAGTGGAGGTGATCGTGCCTTTACCGTCTTGCAGCGACAGGGTTGTGACCTTGCCGGTCCCCACGACCTCGCCCGCCAACAGGTTCATCGCCGGAGAGCCGATAAACTGCGCGACGAACTCGTTCTCGGGGCGCTCGTAGAGGTCCAGCGGTGTGCCGACCTGTGCGATGCCTTTGTTCGCCAAAACCACGATGCGCGAAGCCAGCGTCATGGCCTCTACTTGGTCGTGGGTCACGTAGATCATGGTGGAGTCTGGCATGGATTCCTTAAGCTGTGCGATCTCGATGCGGGTGGCGACGCGCAGGGAGGCATCGAGGTTCGAGAGTGGCTCGTCGAACAGGTAAACTTTGGGATCACGCACGATAGAGCGGCCAATGGCAACGCGCTGGCGCTGGCCGCCGGACAGGGCTTTGGGCAGGCGATCGAGGTATTCATCAAGCTGGAGAACCGATGCAACACGGGTGATGGCCTCGTCAATCTCGGCCGGGGTTTTCTTGGCCAGCTTCAGCGCGAAGGCCATGTTTTCACGCACTGTCATGTGCGGGTAAAGCGCGTAGGATTGGAACACCATGGCGATGCCACGCTGCGCGGGCGGGATGTCGTTCATCACCTCACCGTCGATTTGCAACTCGCCTGCGGTGATCTTTTCCAAGCCCGCAATCATCCGCAAAAGCGTGGACTTCCCGCAGCCCGAGGGGCCAACAAAGACGATCAATTCGCCAGTCTCAATCTCGAGATTAATACCTTTGAGCACTTCAATGGTGCCGCCGTAGGACTTGCCGATATTTGTCAGTTTCAGGTCTGCCATTGGGTGTCCCTCCTGTTTAAGTTTTGAGCGCGAAGCAAACCTGCCACGGTCCAAGGTGTAATTTGTTATCTGGCGCAGCGCCGGTCGAGCCAAGCTCGCCCCCGATCGCAGCCCATGCCCCTGCGGGCATCTCGATCGTGGATGGTGTGTCGGACAGATTGAAGGCGCAGAAAATGCTCTGGCTGCCTTGGCTCCGAATGAAACTAAGCACGTCGCCTTGCGCACGCATATCGCGACAATCGCCTTTCACCAGCGCCAAATGGGCGTGGCGAAATTTCAGTGCCCGGCGGTAATGGTGCAAGGGGGCCGCCGGGTCGGCCTCTTGAGCCTCGACCGAGCGCATGACGTGATCATGGCTAACGGGCAGCCAAGGCGTGGCCTCGGTAAAGCCACCGTTTTGGTTGGATGGCTCCCAAACCATTGGCGTGCGGCAGCCATCTCGGCCCTTAAACTCGGGCCAAAACTCTATGCCATATGGGTCTTGCAGGTCCTCAAATGGTACGTCGGCTTCTGGCAGGCCCAGCTCCTCGCCTTGATACAGGCACAGCGAGCCGCGCAGCCCCATCATCATCGAGGTATAGCAGCGATGCGCCGCTGGCGTCAGATCCCAGCGGGTCACATGGCGCATCACATCGTGGTTGGAGAACGCCCAGCACGCCCAGCCGTCTGGCGCGGCTTGATCCAGACGCGACATGGTGTCCGCGACACGTGTGGCGGTGAGCTTGTCTTTGGCAAGGAATTCAAAGGCATAGCACATATGAACCAGATCATCCCCGGCGGTATATTCGCCCAGCAACTCCAAGCCGCGTTGTGCATCCCCGACCTCGCCCACGGTGGTGGTGGCGGGGTATTGGTCCAGCAACGCACGGTAGCGTTTGAGGAAGGCAAGGTTCTCGGGCTGGTTCTTGGAATAGAGGTGCTCTTGATGATTATAGGGGTTCACCGAGGGCGCAATCGTGGCGTTGCGATCCTCAAGCGGCAAAGCGGGATTGTCGCGCAACTGCTTGTCGGCAAAGTAAAAATTGATCGTATCAAGGCGGAACCCATCCACACCGCGATCCAGCCAAAACCGTGTGGCGTCAAGAAGCGCGTCTTGCACATCGGGGTTGTGGAAGTTCAGGTCAGGCTGTGTGGCGAGGAAATTATGCAGGTAATATTGCTCGCGACGGCCATCCCAGTGCCACGCAGGCCCACCGAAAATTGACAGCCAGTTGTTGGGCGGCGTGCCGTCAGGTTTCGGGTCGGCCCAGACATACCAATCGGCGCGTGGGTTGTCGCGACTGACACGGCTTTCCTTAAACCACGGGTGCTGGTCGGAGGTGTGCGAAAGCACCAGATCAATCATCACCTTGAGGCCGTTTTGATGCGCCGCGGCGACCAACGTGTCGAAATCCGCCAATTGACCAAACATCGGGTCAACGTCGCAGTAATCGCTGACATCGTAGCCGAAGTCTTTCATCGGCGAGGTAAAGAACGGGCTGATCCAGATTGCATCCACGCCAAGCGACGCGATGTAGGGCAACCGCTGGGTGATTCCGGGCAAATCTCCGACGCCATCGCCGTTGCTGTCTTGAAAGCTGCGCGGGTAAATCTGGTAGATCACCGCCCCGCGCCACCAGTCTGCATCCGCGCTGGTGAGGGCTTTCAGTTTTGGGTCTATTTGGCTCATAGTCATCTCTTGGTTGTCAGTTTATTTTACCGAGCCGGCCAGCAGGCCGCGCACGAGGTAGCGTTGCATTGTAAAGAACACGAGCAGTGGCACGGCGATGGAAATGAACGCCGCCGCGGCCAGAATACCCCAGTCGCCGCCCTTGGAGCCGAGCAGATCGTCTGCGATTTTGACGGTCATCACCCAGCTCTCGGAGTTCGACGGCAAGAACACTTTGGCCACCAGCAAATCGTTCCATGTCCACAGGAATTGGAAGATCGCAAAGCTGGCCAACGCCGGAAAACTAAGCGGCAGCACGATTTTGGTGAAGACCTGAAAATCGGTAGCCCCGTCGACTTTGGCGCTCTCGATAATATCACGCGGCAGGCCGACCATATAGTTGCGCAGCAGGTATATCGCCAGCGGCAGCCCGAAGCCGGTATGCGCCATCCAGATGCCCAGAAAGCTTTGGCCGATACCGACTTTATTGTGCAATGTCAGCAGTGGTACGAGGGCCAGTTGCAGCGGCACGACCAGTAGCCCCACGACCAAGGCAATAAGGAACCCCCTGCCCGCAAAGTCCATCCACGCAAGCGCATAGGCTGCAAAAGCCGCGATCAGGATCGGGATGATTGTGGCCGGAATGGTCACCGTCAGCGTGTTGATAAAAGCCAGGTCCATATTGTCGGAAGCCATAATCGTGCGGTAATTATCAAGCGAGAAACTTGGCGGCGTGGAGGCCGAAAAGTAGATTGACGGGGGCCGTTTGATGTCCACAGGGGACCGGTAATCATAGCGACCATCCGCGTAGACCGTAAGCGCGCGCCCCTTCGTTAATTTAGCTGTTTCGCCTGCGGCGAGCTCTGTCGGGGCCGAGCGTTTACCGCCAAAACGCACCACGGTGCCCGCGCCATCCTCAAAGACATTTCCCGAAAGAACCCGCACCTCGGCCTCTTGGCTTAACTTATCCATTGAGGCTTTGACTTTGAAGTTTTGCTCCACAGCGAAGGGCGCTTTCCACCACCCCGTAGCGGTAATCTGGTCGCGGTCACGAAACGACGACACCAACAACCCCAAGGTCGGGACCAGCCAGATGACGATCAGCAGCACCACCGAGATGTTAACGGCCCAAGACAGCGAGGATTTGGTTCCTGCAATGTTATCCATTATCTCATCTCCTTACGGGATTCGCGAATGTTCCAGATCATCACCGGCAGCACGATCAGCATGATTACAAAGGCCACCGCCGTGGCGCGCCCGTCATCGCGGAACATGTAGCTCATCATGTAACTGGGCAAAATCTCAGTACCAAAGTTGCCGCCGGTCATGGTGTAGACGATATCAAACACCTTCAACACGAGGATGGTCACCGTGGTCCAAACCACCACAATCGTGCCCATGATCTGCGGAATTTTGATGCGGAAAAATACTTGGAACGGGTTCGCACCGTCGATAATTGCGGCCTCGATGGTCTCCTCCGGGATACCGCGCAGAGCGGCGGAAAGGATGACCATAGCAAAGCCCGTTTGGATCCAGATCAAGATAAACATCAAGAAGAAATTATTCCAGAACGGCAGTTGCAGCGGGTCAATCGGGCCTGCGCCAAAGGTATCGCGGATGGCGTTGATCAGGCCGATGTCTGGGTTGTTGGCGTAGACAAATTTCCAGATCAGCGATGCCCCGACAAAAGAGATCGCCATCGGCATAAAGATCAGCGATTTCGCGATGTTACCCCATGACAACCGATCGGTTAACTGTGCCACCAACAGGCCTAGGAACGTGGCGCCAGCAGGTACGATAAGCACCCAAAGGAAGTTGTTGAACAGCGCGGTTTGGAAGGTGTCATCGCTGAACATGATGCGGTAATTGCCAAAGCCGATAAACTCGTCACCGCTGCGGTTAAACAGCGAGCGGTAGAAGGAACCAACCACCGGATAGACCAGATAAAGCGTCAGGGCCGAGAGGCCGGGCGCAAGGAACAGCCATGGGCGGATCAGGTTGGCACGGTTGATGTTTTCACCCAAAGTCACTGCACGTTTGGGCAGCCACGCCCAAGGCGCAAAGACTATGATGATAAAGAGGGCCACCGCGAGAATTCCAACGCCCCAAGACCCGCCCACCCATTGCGCAAAAGCCAAAAGGCTGGCGATAGGGGTCACAAGAATGGCGACGATGCTTGGCGGCAAGACCGAATTCAAAATGAAGGCCAATGCGCCCGCCAGCAGCATCAAAACCAAGACCATGGCTCCAAGGCCGATAATGCGGCGCTTTTGTGTGGTCGCAGCGTCCACGGCCACGGGGCGGAATAGCACTTTGTCGATGAACATGTTGGAGAGAAGGAAGTATCCAACACAGCCGCCAACGCCGATAAAGACGGTTAAAATTCCTTGGAGCAGCGGTGACATGGCTCTGGTCCTCCGGGTGAAAAAATTGTGCAACTCTGACCCGAGGAACGCGTGCGCGGCTCCTCGCTTGGGTCGTAGGCATAGTGTATTTGATCAGGTAATGGCAGTTTTTGGTCGGGATGCGGCGGCAGTTGCGCCGCATCCCGCATTCATTGACCTACTGGATTGCGTCCCAGCGGTCTTGGATGCCTTTGGCAACCTCGGTCGCGTCTTTACCGGTGACGTAATCCACCATTCCGGTCCAGAACGCGCCCGCGCCAATCTCGCCGGGCATCAGGTCAGATGCATCAAAGCGGAAGGTCGTGGCGTTGAGCAAAATATCACCCTGCGCACGCAGGGTGTCATCGGCATAGGTCGCCGTGTTGACACCAGCGTGTGGCGTCAAGAACCCGCCCTGAGCCATCCACATCTCATGCGCGATGGGCAGCTTTAGGAAGTCGATCATCGCATTGGCCGTGTCAGATGGGTTAGTGATCGCCAACACGGTCCCTGCCCCCAAAACCGGCTTACCCAGATCTTTGCTGGCATAAGACGGGAAGTAGAAGAAGTCCGCATCCTCGCCCATTACAGTGCCTTCCGGGAAGAAGGCCGGGATGAAGGACGCCTGACGGTGCATGTAGCATTTCTGCGGGATGGAGAACAAACCCGTCGGGCTGTCGCGGAAGTCGGTGCTGGCCACAGCCGAAGCACCGCCGTCAACATAGGCGTCATTGCGCGCGAAATAGCCGAATTCCTCGATGGCAGCGACGACCTTAGGGTCGTTGAACTTCATCTCGTTGGTCACCCAAGCATCATAATCCGCCGGGCTGGCAGTGCGCAACATCAGGTCCTCGACCCAATCGGTCGCGGGCCAGCCAGTGGCGGCACCTGATCCTAGCCCGATGCACCAAGGCGTGCCGCCGTCCGTGACGATCTGGTCGGTCAGGGTTTTCAGCTCTTCCATGGTTTCGGGTATCTCGTAGCCGCCCTCGTCAAAGGCTTCGGGGGAATACCAAACCAGCGACTTCAAATCGACGCGGTAGAACATGCCAAACAACTGATCGGTGCCAGCTTTGTCGGCGTAAGTGCCCAGATCAACCCATGATTGACCCGCGGCATAGTTTTCCTTGATCCAGTCGCCAGTGCCAGCGGCCAACGGTGTCAGCAGACCTTGGCTTGCCAGATCGGCGGCCAGTCCGGGCTGGGGGAAAACCGCAAGGTTGGGGGCGGAGCCAGAGCGCGCAGACACCACGATGTCCTGCTCAAAGCTGTCGGAGCCGGAATAGTTGGTCTCGACCCCTGTCGCAGCAGCGAAATAGGCGAGGATTTTCTCGACCTTTTCTTTTTCTGCGCCTGTCCATGGGCCGGTCATGGTCAAGGTCTGACCTGTCAAATCTGTGGCAGCGGCGAAGTCATTGTAGCTGCCCCACGTAAAGTCGCCCCCGTCAGTGCCAAAAGACAGATGACCGTCAGCGAATGCGGCAACACTGCTCAGCGCGACAATGGCGACTGAGGTGTAAAGACTTGATTTCATGGTTTCCTCCCAAGCGTCGGCGCGTGCTGCGCCGCCTAATTTTGTCTCTTTGCGCTGTAGAATCGCTTCCAAAGCGCTTTGAATACCTGTTAAACTTGCAAAGCAACGTGCATCTGTCAACGATTTCTCTGAAAAATTGCTTATTAATTACGCTTTATACTGTAAACTCTCATGTGAACTCTGATTGGAAACTTCATTTCCTCTTTGACGTCGCCCGGTTATGCCCCTAAGAATCAAACTATTCCTCAAAGCGCTTTGGCCTTGAATTCGGGAAATGGAATCTATGAATCTGCGTGAGCTATCGGATATTTTGGGCCTGTCCCAAACCACGGTGAGCCGGGCGCTGAACGGCTTTCCTGAGGTCAAGGAAGCCACCCGTAAGCGCGTAACAGAGGCCGCCGCGGCCCATAACTACCGCCCCAACACCCGCGCCAAAAGCCTAGCCACCGGGCGCACTATGTCTATTGGCCACGTGATACCGCTCTCGAACCAACACGAGA
The DNA here is from genome assembly GCF_058136045.1 of Litoreibacter sp. NCBI lineage: Bacteria > Pseudomonadati > Pseudomonadota > Alphaproteobacteria > Rhodobacterales > Roseobacteraceae > Litoreibacter > Litoreibacter sp. Next base: position 308,025 of record NZ_JBYVDD010000003.1, on the reverse strand, counting down.
TGGTAAACTGTGTTTTCTCGGATTTCATCGCCGGCGCTGGCGAGGTCTATGCCAAACACGGCTATGATATGCGGGTCTCGGTGGTGGACGACGAAAGCGAGACCGCCGCCTACACCCGACTGGCGGAAACTGGCATGGTGGATGGCGTTATTGTGCACGGGCCACGCATTGACGACGAGCGCATCCCCCTGCTGCAAGGCCTTGGGCTGCCCTTTGTTGTGCATGGTCGGTCCAGTAATTGCACCTGCCTCTATAGCTGGCTGGACGTGAACAACCGCTCTGCCTTGCGCCGCGCCACGGACTTTTTGCTGGACCTTGGCCATACCCGAATTGCCCTGATCAACGGCATTGAGGATATGGATTTTGCCATGCGCAGGCGCGACGGGTATCGCTGTGCGCTGGACGCGCGCGGGTTGGCTGAGGATCCGGCTTTACTGCATTCCTTCGAGATGACCGAGCCGTTTGGCTACGCAAAAACCTGCGAAATGCTGGACCTTGCGGATGCACCGACCGCAATCATCACCTCTTCGCTCATCCCCGCGCTTGGGGTGCGTCGCGCAGTTGAAGAACGCGGCCTAACCATAGGAAAAGACATATCAATCATATGCTTTGATGATGAACTTTCCTACCTTCCAAACGGCGCCGGATCACCCATTTTCACCGCGACACGCTCCTCTGTGCGAAATGCGGGGCGGCGGTGTGGTGAAATGTTGATGCACCAGATTGAATACCCCACAGACACCCCGTTGACTGAATTATGGGAGGCCGAATTGGTTGTTGGCCAGTCCACCGGCCCTGCCCCTCGCGCCCCTAGAGAAAACATATAATGCAGCACAACCGCTCTGACTTTCCCGACGGCTTCCTCTTTGCCGCCGCCACCTCTGCCTATCAAATTGAGGGCCATGCTTTCGGCGGCGCAGGGCGCACCCATTGGGATGATTTCGCCCAAACACCGGGCAATGTTGTGCGCGCGGAAACTGGCGCGCGGGCGTGTGATCACTACCACCGCTATGAGGAGGATCTGGACCTGATGGCGGCGATGGGCTTGGATGCCTACCGCTTTTCCACCTCTTGGGCGCGGGTTTTACCCGAGGGGCGCGGCACGCCAAACCCTGAAGGGTTGGATTTCTACGACCGCCTTGTGGATGCCATGCTGGAGCGCAACCTGAAGCCAATGGCGACGCTGTATCATTGGGAGTTGCCCTCCGCGCTGGCGGATTTAGGCGGCTGGCGCAACCCGGACCTGCCCAAGTGGTTTGCCGATTACACCCAAGTTATCATGGAGCGCATCGGGGACCGAATGTTCTCGGTCGCGCCGGTGAACGAGCCTTGGTGTGTCGGCTGGTTGAGCCATTTTGAAGGCCACCACGCCCCCGGCCTGCGTGATATTCGCGCCACCGCCCATGCCATGCACCACATTTTATGCGCCCATGGCCGCGCGGTAGAGGTTTTGCGATCTTTGGGCGTTCAAAACGTAGGGGCTGTGTGCAACTTTGAATACGCCCATCCGGCCGTTGATTGCGATGCAGACCGGACTGCGGCGGCCATATATGATGGCCATTACAACCGGTTCTTTTTGGGCGGCCTCTTTAAAGGGGAATACCCTGCAAATGTGATGGAGGGGTTGGCCCCCCATATGCCGAAAGGTTGGGAGAGTGACTTTGACCTTATCGGGCAGCCGCTCGACTGGTTGGGGCTAAATTACTATACCTGCAAGCGGATCGGGGCATCGGGGGATGCTTGGCCCGGCCATTGTGAAGTTGCAGGCCCCCTGCCGAAAACACAGATGGGCTGGGAGATATACCCGCAAGGCCTGCATTATTTCCTAACGTGGGTGCATGAAAATTACACGAAGGGCTTGCCGCTTTATATAACCGAAAACGGTATGGCAAACCCTGACACGCCCGATGCGCCTGACGTGGCGCGCATCGACTATCTAAACCAGCACCTTGGTGCCGCCCGCACAGCCATTGCCGAGGGGGTGCCGCTAAAAGGCTATACCTTCTGGTCCCTATTAGACAATTACGAGTGGGCCTTAGGCTATGAAAAACGCTTTGGATTGGTACATGTGGACTTCGAGACCCTTGAGCGCAAACCCAAAGCATCATACCACGCATTAGCCCGCGCCTTGAAAGCCTGAATCCAGATGAAACATCCCGCAGATACCTACTCCCTTGTGGCCGATATTGGTGGCACCAACACCCGCGTTGCCTTGGCCGAGGGAACACGCCTGTTAACCGACACGGTGACCCGCTACGCAAATGCCGATCATCCGGATCTGGAAACGGTCCTGCACGCCTTTATCGACACCCATGATGTGGATTGCAAAGGGGCCTGTGTTGCTTTGGCCGGGCCGGTCAAGGATGGTCGTGGCACCATGACCAACCTTGACTGGGAGATCGACGAAGAAACGTTGGCCCGTGCGACCAAGGCCGAAACAACATGCCTTCTCAATGACTTACAAGCCCAAGGCTATGCCTTAGGCGCGTTGCCTGATGGGGCAATCACCCCGCTTGTTGCCGCGACGGGCACCGACAGAGCCGCAGCGCAAGACCCGATGGCCACCAAGTTGGTGGTGGGTGTGGGCACCGGCTTTAATATCGCTCCGGTCTATGAAACACGGGCTGGTCGCCACATCCCGCCCTCGGAAAGTGGCCACGCGAATTTGCCCCTGCGCACAGAGGCAGAAGTGCGGCTGGCACAGCATTTCGAGACGGCCCATGGCTTTCCGGCGGTGGAGGAAATGCTGTCAGGCCGTGGCTTGGAGCGGGTTTATGCCTGGCTGGGCAGCGAGGCGGGAGATCCGCGTGAGGCCCGTGCGGCTGATATTATGGCGGGATACGAGGCGGGAACCGACCCGCGCGCTGCCGAAGCCGCCGCCATGTTCGTGCGAATGCTTGGCACTGTTACCGGTAATTTGACCCTTATCCACCTGCCCTTTGGCGGAGTTTTCTTTGCTGGTGGCGTGGCTCGGGCCTTTGCGCGTCACTTCACCAACTTGGGGTTCGCCGAGGCGTTTCGCGACAAAGGTCGCTTCGCCGGGTTTATGGAAGGTTTTGAGGTTGGGGTGATTGAGGACGACTACGCAGCCCTAACTGGCTGCGCGACATATCTGGCGTCTTTCGACTAAGTTTTGCCCCCAGCCAGCATCGTGTTTGAGACACTGTTTTACTAATTCCAGCTTAATTACATCTGTGAATTTAGTTTCACACCTTATTCACACCCGCCAACCAACTGTAATTAATGCATATTTTTTCAGACCTTTACGTGAGGTTAACTCTCTTCTTGATCTGTGTCCCCGCAATCGCGCAGAGTTTTTTCATAGGCGGCAATTTTTCGTCGCTTGTTTTATGACGTAACTCTACTTGCCGCCCGGCTGCGCTGCTTTCGACGAGGATTACCCCTTTGCAGGCCGTCGGGCATCACAACCCGCGTTAAGGCACGTACCATATGATGCTCCCAGCATCGTCCCCAGTGTGCCATAGCGTTCAGACCCTCGGCGTAGCTCTCCCCTGCGCCGAGGCCCAAACATGGCCCAGCCCAGCCCCAACCAGCCTCAGACGGGCATGGAAAATCACATGAATACTTTATTGTATCAAGTTGAATTAACTTGATAAATCCAATCTTGCTGTCGATGTATCAAACTCGGCGACAGCCGCTGCGCAATCGCCATTGGCCCGTAAGTTGCTATCTGGGACACCATGTTTTGGCGGTGAAACATGCGTAGATTATTGGCAGAGCGGGCCTGCACCCGCCTCACCCGCGGCTTGCGCAGGGCCTCATAGGATTTCAGGGCGCGGTCGCGGTCCATATCCCCCTCCAGTATATCCGCCAAGACCACCGCATCCTCCAGCGCCTGCACTGCCCCTTGCGCCATAGAGGGCAGCATCGGATGGGCCGCATCGCCCAATAAGGTCACCGGCCCATCGCACCACGAGGCCAAAGGCGGGCGGCCATAAAGCGCCCAGCGAAACAAGCCCTCCGAGGCCTCCAACACGGCGCGCAAGCAGGGCTGCCAGTCGCCAAAATCTGCCAATGCATCCTCGATTGAGCCGGGGATCGACCAGCCCTCCTCGGTCCAGCTATCTTGCTCGACAATACCGACGAAATTAACGTGCGTGCCGCCTTTCACGCGGGTGGTCACAGCATGTTTGCCACGCCCTGCCCAGATAACGCCAAAGGGCGGCGGCGCGTTGTCCCCAAGGGCGCTAACCGGCACCACCGAGCGCCACGCAACATTGCCAGTGAAGCGCGCGCGGTCAGGGCCACACATTTGCTGGCGGATTTCCGAGCGCACACCGTCGGCGCCGATCAGCACATCGCCAAAGACCCGCTCGCCACGCTCTAGGTAGACCGAGGCCCCGCCACGTTCGCGCACGTAGCCCGTAATTTTTGCACCGGTGCGCAACTGCGCCGATGGCTCCGCGCGCAAAGCCTGCGCCAAAGCATCATGCAAATCGGCACGGTGGATCTGGATGAAGCGATTGCCCCACCTGTTTTGGGCATAGCCTTTCATCGGCAGCCGGAAAATGCGCCGCCCAGAGCGCCCCATACGCAACTCGATGGCCTCTGGCTCGAACAGTGCATCCTCAATCAGCGGCGTTATCCCAAGCCGGTCAAGCACCGCCATCCCGTTGGGGCTAACCTGGATGCCAGCCCCGACTTCGGCCAGTTTCGGGGCCTGTTCCAGCACCTCAACGTCCCAGCCATTGCGCGCCAAAGCCAGCCCGCACGCCAGCCCGCCGATGCCGCCTCCTGCGATGACTGCGCGCCGTTTAGTCATGGCAAACGAATGCCGCCATCAAGGCGAATGGTCGATCCGTTCAGGTAGGCCGCGCCGATAATAAAGGCCACAAGGCTGCCAAATTCAGAAGGTTTTCCAAGACGTTGCGGAAATAACGGCTGACTTGCGAGCGCCTCTTGAGCCGCTTCGGGAAGCCCCTCCAGCATAGGTGTCAGAAACAGGCCCGGCGCGATAGCCATGGAGCGCACGCCGATATTGGCCAGATCGCGCGCCATGGGCAGGCTCATCGCCGCGATGCCCCCCTTGGAGGCCGCATAGGCAGGCTGGCCCTTTTGGCCATCGAATGCCGCAACCGAGGCGGTATTGATCAAAACCCCGCGCTCGCCATCGGCATTTGGTGCGTTATCTTGCATGGCCTCGGCGGCCAAACGGCAGACGTTAAAGCTGCCCACCAAATTGATATCAATGGTGCGCTGAAACTCGGCCAAAGGATGTGCGCCCTCGCGGCCAACGGTTTTTGCCGCGGTCGCAACGCCTGCGCAATTGACGGCAGCGGTGATCTTTCCGAACTCGGAAAGGGCAAAGTCACGCGCGGTCTCAACCGAATCCGCAGACGTCACGTCGGCCTGTGCAAAGCGCGCGTTTTCGCCCAGATCAGATGCCATAGCCGCACCGCGTGTCGCGTCTCGGTCCAGCAAGACCACCCGCCCCCCGCCTGCCACGATTGCCCGCGCAGACGCGGCCCCAAGGCCTGATGCTCCGCCGCTAACCACGGCAACTGTTTGTGAAATATCCATCTGCTTTCCCCTAAATTTTGAGGCAGACTAGCAGGTTACGGGTGGCGCGAAAGGCCTGTGCTGCGCATAGTGGCAAAACATCGCTAGGAAGGCCCGTTATGACCCTACCCCTGATCCCACTGCCTATTGTGCGCCAGCACCACCTTGCGCGACATCGCCTGTGTGAAACCCCGATCGGCGCGGGTGAAGGCGAGGGTTTGCAGCGTTTATTGCATGATTTGACCTTTGTGCAGCTTGATAGCATCAACACGGTGGCACGGGCTCACCACATGATTTTGCACACGCGGCGCACCAGTTACCGGCCCAAGGCGCTGGATCAATTGCTGGCTGAGCGGCAGGTGTTTGAGCATTGGACCCATGATGCCTCGGCCATTCACATGGATAATTTCATCCATTGGCGTTTGAAATTCGCACGGGATGCGCAGACTTTGCGGGTGCGCTACAAAAACTGGCACCGCGACGGGTTTGAGGCAAAATTCGACGCTGTTCTCAAACAGATATCGGATCATGGCCCCTGTTGCTCCTCGGATGTGGGCGCAGGTGAGAAGAAAGGGTCCGGCGGGTGGTGGGATTGGCACCCGTCCAAGACCGCGTTGGAGTATCTGTGGCGCGCGGGGAAGTTATCGGTAACGCGGCGCGAAGGGTTTCGCAAATTCTACGACCTGACCGAGCGGGTGATCCCCGCGCACCACCTCAACGCGCAATGCGCCCCCGAGGAGACGGTCGAGCACGCCTGCAACATCGCGATGGACAAGCTGGGCTTTGCAACATCGGGTGAAATCGCCGCATTCTGGGACCTTGTGACCCCGGCTGAGGCACGCGCATGGTGCAAGCAAGAGCTGGCAGCAGGACGGCTACAAGAGGTGATGTTGGAAACCGCGACGGGCAAACCCCGCCGCTCGTTCGCACGCGTCGGGGTTTTGGACTTCGCCATGCAGGAGCCGACCAGCCGCATTCGGATTTTATCCCCGTTTGACCCTGCCCTGCGCGACCGAAAACGGACCGAACGCCTGTTTGGGTTTCACTATCGCATCGAGGTTTTCGTGCCCGCTGCCAAACGGCAATACGGCTATTACGTCTTCCCCGTGCTCGAGGGGGATCGGTTGATCGGGCGGCTGGATATGAAGGCCGATCGGGCGGGAGATGTGATGAATGTTCGCGCATTTTGGCCCGAAAGCGGCGTGGGCATGGGCTCTGGCCGGATCAAATCCCTAAAAACAGCGGTTAAGCACAGTACCCGCCTGTCCGGGGTCTCTGACATTGATTTTGCAGCGGATTGGCTGAAGGAAAAACCGGCGATTACGGCGCCCCGTTGAACAACCTGAGCGCATGCACGACAAAGCAATGAGAACAGTATGGAGTGGGATGAATGGTGAGTTTCTCGGCAAATTTGGGGTTTTTATGGGCGGATATTCCACTGCCTGATGCGATCCTTGAGGCCAAGCACGCGGGGTTTTCAGCCGTGGAATTGCACTGGCCCTACGCCACGCCAGCCCAAGAGGTCAAGGCGGCGCTGGAGGAAACCGGCCTGCCCTGTCTGGGCCTGAATACGCAGCGCGGGGATGTGGCGGCCGGGGATAACGGCTGCGCGGCGATACCGGGTCGCGAGGCCGAAGCACGGGGCTACATTGACGAGGCGCTGGCCTATGCGCGCATCATCGGCGCGCCCAATGTGCATGTGATGGCGGGGTTCACCGACCGCTCCTCCGCCAGCAAGGCCTGTTTTGCGCAAAACCTGCGATATGCCTGCGCACAGGCCGCTCTGACCCAACGTGCAATTCTGGTCGAGCCGTTGAACATACATGACGCCCCCGGATATCATATTTCGACGATCCAACAGGCCCAAGAAACCTTGAGTGCGGTGGACCTGCCAAACCTTAAGATTATGTTCGATTGTTATCACTTGCAGATCATGCAGGGCGATTTGTTGCGCCTGTTCAACGCGTGTCAGTCGCAAATAGGCCATATCCAAATCGCAGGCGTTCCCAATCGGGGTGAACCAGACGCCGGAGAACTTAATTACCCGTGGTTGCTGGCGGAGTTTCAGGCGCGCGGCTGGGCCGCACCAATCGGTGCCGAGTACAAGCCAAGAGGTTCAATTGATGGCAGATTAAAGTGGATGAATTCATATCGTTAGACATCTATCTTAATGTTAAAAACAAGATCAGACAACGGCTTAAAACTGGCGTTTCTGTCATCCAACCCCATTACGGATTTCTCTAAGGCGACCACCTGCTCGGGATCTAGAACACTCCCGGCAAAGCGGCGGAATTTTGCGATGATTTCAGCCTCGGTTGGTTGCGGATCAGGCCCGCCGGAAGCCTCGATACATCCGCTGTCAAACCTGCGCCCGTCGCGTAGGGAAACCTTAACGCGGGCGCGTCTTTGGCTGGGATAACTTGCCTCGAATTGCTTATCTACATGGGCGCGGGTCAACTTGGTGAGCCGGACCAACTCAGGGTCGCTAAAACTAGGCGCACGCACTTCATCCACGCCAACCCCCCCGCGCAAAAAGGCACAAGCCACGGGCCAAGCCAAAGAGTATTGCGCAGCGGCAGAGGTTTTGGGCACCGAGGCGCTCAACTCGGCGCTATAGCGGAAGGTGTAAATATCAATGGATACAATATCTTGCGGGTCAATTTCATAGGCTTCACGCAGCCCCAGAGCCGCATCAATCGGGGCATGGGCCCAGCGACAAATAGGGTATGGTTTCACGTATTGCGCACAGGTTAGCCAGACCTGCCCCAAATCGCTCCAATAGCCCGCAGCATCGCCAAATTCGACCGTAGCAGCGGGCGCGCCGGTAAAGCCGTCCTCGGCAATAAGCAGCGCATAGAGCCCCACCGGCGCACCAAATCCGGTGCCGTCATGCAGCATGGTCGGGTTGGCAATTTCGCGCATCATCTGGCTGCGCGGGGCGTGGTATTCGGCGATCCCCAAGGCGTGGCGCAGCACTTGATCCGAGACCCCGCGCAGCCGCGCGCCCATGGCGACGCAGCCAAGTGCGTTCCATGCGCCCGAGGTGTGATAATCCGGCACGGTGCCATGCAGCGCCGCCGCCGCGCGGTAGGAAATCTCATAGCCAGCGACCATCAAGGTCAAGGCTTCGCGGCCGGAGAGATGTGGTGCATCCTCGCTCAGCGCCAGCAATGCGGGCAACAGGGCCGCGCCCGCATGGCCTTTGGAGGGTTGCCAGCCGTCATGGGCATCAAGGTTATCGAGTTGCGTGGCCATGGCAAATGCAGCCCCCGGCAACGAGGCGCTGCGCCCATCAAAGGCAAGCCGCGCCTGAGGGGCCTCGGGGCCAGCCGCCCAGTGTTTTACCGCGTGATCACGGGCGATGCGTCCGGCATCAAGGGGATGGCTGGCGGCCAATACGCCCAACAGGTCCAGAACCAACAGTTTGGCGGTGGTTAAAACCTCAACCGGTAAAGCATCGCTATCAAGATCCCGCAACCAGCGCGCCAGATCAATCATCCGCGGTGATGGCTGTGTCAAAGATTGCATGTCAGTCACAGGCTTGCCCCTCTTTGAAAGGGCATTCCCGCCCTACACAGGGCAAATATGACCCGTTTGAGGCGGGCAAACAGGCTTGATTTACGGAAAAACCAGCCAGAAACGACATCTTTGGAGCTTGCGGGCCTGCGTATTGGTCAGACTGAGGCTTGCAGCAAATGTTGCGAATACGGGTGTACCGCCTTTTGTTCGCGCAACGCCTCAACGCCCAAGACCTCAACGATCTCGCCATCCTTCATCACTGCCAGCCGGTCACACATATGGCCAACAACCGAAAGGTCATGCGACACCATCATATAAGTTAGCCCCAGTTCCGCCCTGAGGTCCGCCAGCAGGTTCAGGATTTCCGCCTGCACCGAGACATCAAGCGCCGAGGTCGGCTCGTCCAGCAACAACAGCTCCGGTGACGGGGCCAAGGCCCGCGCAATGGCTACACGCTGGCGTTGCCCACCTGAAAGTTGATGCGGATAGCGAAAGCGGAATTTTTGCCCAAGCCCTACATCATCGAGCAGTTTCACCACGCGGTCATCAATGTCTTTGAACCCGTGCAAATGCAGCGTCTCGCCCAGTACTTGGTCGACGGAATGGCGCGGGTGCAGGGATGCATAGGGGTCTTGGAAAACCATCTGCACCTGCTTGAAAAACGCCTTTGGACGCGCGCCATGCCCAATGGCGTTTCCGTCGACACTCATCTTGCCGGACCAGTTCGGGGCAAGCCCGGTGATAGCGCGCAAAATGGTCGATTTACCCGAGCCACTTTCGCCAACGAGGCCGAAGCTTTCCCCCTTCTCGACGGTGAAACTCGCATTCACCACCGCATCAACGCGGTCACGTTTCGTCCCGAACCAGACGTTCAGCGCGTCGATTGTTACCATACTCATATCTGGCCACTCACACTTGGGGTTTGGGACCATTCCGGGTCACGTTGCAGCACATCAAGGCGCGCGCGAGGGGCATCAAGGCGCGGCAGCGAATTCAGCAAGCCGCGCGTATAGGGGTGTTTTGCATCATGTAGTTTCTTGGCGTCGCAGACTTCGACGATGCGCCCTGCATACATGATTAACACCCGGTCACAAAAGTCCGCCACAAGGTTTAAGTCGTGGCTAATGAAGATCAGCCCCATGCCGCGATCTTTGACCAAGCCGTCCATGATATCGAGAACTTGGCGCTGAACGGAGACATCGAGGGCTGATGTTGGCTCGTCCGCGATTAAGATTTCGGGGTTCGGGATTAGCATCATCGCAATCATAATGCGCTGGCCCATGCCGCCCGACATCTCGTGGGGGTAGGCGCGCATCACGCGCTCGGGGTCACGGATCGAGACGGCTTCTAGCATCTCGAGGGATTTCTTATAGGCGTCTTGGTAGGAGACCGAATTATGCATCCGGTAGGCCTCGATGATTTGGTTGCCGATGTTCATCACCGGGTTCAGTGAGAACTTGGGATCTTGCATCACCATCGAGATTTTCTGGCCCCGCACGGCGCGCATCTCTTTCTCGGACTTTTTAAGCAGGTCCACGCCATCAAGGTTGATATGGTCTGCCTCGACAATGCCGGGCGAGCGGATCAGGCGCAAAATGGCGCGGCCCGTCATGGACTTGCCCGAGCCACTTTCGCCAACAATGCCTAAGCGTTCGCGGCCAAGGGTGAATGAGACCCCGCGCACAGCATCGAAGACGCCTTGGCGTGACGGGAATTTCACCCAAAGGTTTTGAACATCAAGAAGAGTAGTCATTATTCACCTGCCTTTGGATCGAGCACATCGCGCAGCCCGTCACCAAGTAGATTAAAGCCAAGGGATACGGTGAAAATCGCCAAGCCCGGCACGGTCGCAACCCACCAGTAATCAAGGATGAAACGGCGCCCCTCCGAGATCATAGCGCCCCATTCAGGGCTAGGTGGTTGCGCGCCAAGGCCAAGGAAGCCAAGCCCCGCAGCGGCCAAAATGATGCCCGCCATATCGAGGGTAACGCGCACGATCAGCGAGGAAATGCACAGCGGCCAGATATGTTTGGTGATGATGCGCATCGCCCCTGCACCTTGCAGCTGGATGGCGCTGATATAGTCGGTCGAGCGGATTGTCAGCGTCTCGGCGCGCGCGATGCGTGCATAGGGCGGCCAAGCGGTGAGCGAGATTGCGAGCACTGCGTTCTCGATGCCAGCGCCAAGGGCGGCGACGAAAGCCAGCGCGAGGACGAGGCGTGGGAAGGCGAGGAAAATATCGGTGATACGCATCAAGACGGTATCGGTCCAACCGCCAACATAGCCAGACACGGTGCCCACGAGCAGCCCAGCGATAGGCGCGATCAGGGCCACCAGCGCCACGATATAGAGCGTGATGCGAGAGCCATAGATCAGCCGCGAGAGGATATCGCGCCCCAAGCTATCGGTGCCAAAGATATGGTCCTTGCCCCAGAGCGGTGCAAGCCTGTTGCCAAGGTCTTGGGAGAACGGATCATGCGGGGCCAATAGTGGCGCGGCCGCGGCCATCAGCAAAAGCAATAGAAGGATGCCCAAGCCGACCATGGCCATTGAATTGGAGCGAAACGACAGCCAGCCCTGATAGAGCGCCGACAGTTTGGCGTGACGGCGTGAGGTCGGTGTATCGGTCAGCAGCCATGCGCGTAATGATTGTGTCTCAGACATCTATCAGTCCCCTATTTCTTCGCACGAGGATCAAAGACCTGATAAAGCAGATCCGAGAAAATATTGAGCACAATGAACACCAAGCCGACAACAACTGTGCCACCAAGAACGGCATTCATATCGGCACTAAGCAGTGCAGTGGTGATATAGCTGCCGATGCCGGGCCAGCTAAAGATGATCTCGGTCAGCACCGAGCCTTCGAGTAGGCCTGCATAGCTAAGGGCGATGACGGTGATCAATTGGATGCGGATGTTCTTGAAGGCGTGTTTCCACACGACATTCCATTCCGACATGCCTTTGACGCGCGCGGTGGTGATGTATTCGGCGCTGAGTTGTTCCAGCATAAACGAGCGTGTCATCCGGCTGATATAGGCCAGCGAATAATAGCCCAGCAGTGAGGCCGGCAAGATGATGTGGCTGAGCGCGTCTTTAAACACGTCCCAGTTGGCGTCCAGCAAAGCATCAACCAAGATGAGGCCTGTGACGCTGGGCACGACATCAACATAGAAGATGCCAACGCGGCCCGGTCCACCGACCCAACCCAAGACGCCGTAAAACACCAGCAAACCCATAAGGCCCAGCCAGAAGATGGGCATGGAGTAGCCGACCAAGGCCAAAACGCGGGCAATTTGGTCGATCCACGAGCCTTTGCGCACGGCGGCAAGCACGCCTAGGGGCACACCCAAAACGATGCCGATGATGATGCCAATAGTGGCAAGTTCCAACGTGGCGGGAAAGACGCGCGCAATGTCCTCGGACACAGGCCGCGCGTTCAACAATGAGATGCCGAAATCCAGATGGATCACATCCCATAGGTAGTAGAAAAACTGTACAAGCAACGGCTTATCGAGGCCGAGCTGATAGTAAACAGCATCATAAGTGGACTGCGCCGCCCGTTCGCCAACGATGGCCAGAACTGGGTCAATCGGCATGATGCGCCCGATGATGAAGGTGATGAACAACAACCCCAGCAGCGTCACAGCAATAGAGCCGAGCGTCAGCAGAGTTTTCTTCACAAACGGCCAAACCGTCTCGATAAGGGGCGCCCGTGATGGGCGCCCCTCGTTGTGATCCTCAGTGAGGGCCATTTACTTCGTAACCTGCCAATAAGCAGCAGCAGTTACAGCCTGACCAGTTGACCAGTCAGATACATTGTTGCGCATTGCTGATTGCTCGATCTGTTGGAACATCATGATGAAAGGTGAGATTTCACGAAATTCCTTTTGAATGTCGAGATACATCTGCACGCGCTTTTCGCGCTCGCCTTCGGTCACAGCAGCCTCGACTTTTTCGGTCAACCCGCCAGCATCCCAACCTGTACGCCACGCCAGAAGACCTGTTGCATTGGCTGCATCAGAGTTGTCTGGGTTATAGGCAAATGTGCCAGCATTGGTTTGTGGATCAGGATAATCTGGACCCCATGCACCAAGGTAGATGTCGATATCACGCGCACGGTAGCGTGCCAGGATTTGCTTGGCAGTGCCCACGGTGATGTTCACTTTGATGCCAGCCAGAGCGGCAGCATTTTGGAACGCTTGGCCGATCTCGATACGCTCTTGCGCTTCACGAACACCAATTTCGACTTCTAGGCCTTCAACACCAGCGGCAGCCAGCAGTTCTTTGGCTTTCTCGATGTTATAAGAGAACGGGTTCTCATCCGACGCGCCAAGGTAAGTAGCTGGCAGGAAGTTTTGGTGAATTGTGTACTGACCCTTCAGGAAGCTGTCGCGCATGCCTTCATAGTCGATCAGATATTTGAACGCTTGACGCACTTCTGGCTTGGACAGCACAGGGTGCTTCTGGTTCAGCGCCATATACATCAGGCGGCCTTTCAGCTCGTCCACAACTTTAACGCCGTCGGCTTTGGTCGCACCTGCGATATCTTCAGGGTTCAGGTTACGTGCGATATCAATATCTCCACGTTCCAGCAAAAGGCGCTGCGAAGCACTTTCAAGGACGTGACGCACGATAACGCGCTCCATTGCTGGCGCGCCGGCGTAGTAGTCAGCGTTTGAAGTCAGGGTAACGCTCTCGTTTGGCTTCCAGCTGGCCAATGTGTAGGGGCCGGAACCTGCGGAGTTGGTTTTCAACCATGTGTTGCCCATGTCACCGTCGACTTCATTAGCCATGACGGTTTCTTTGTCCACGATCCCACCAATAGTAGCGGTCAGGCAGTTCAACACGAAGGACGTTGCGTATTTTTTGTCCGTTGTGATGGTCAGCTTGTTGCCGTCAGCCTTAATGGTCTGTGTGGCATTTTCAGGGGTGAAGCCAAACTGGCCCAAGATGAACGCAGGTGTTTTGTTCAAGATAACAGCGCGTTGCAGCGAGAATGCCGCATCTTCGGCACGCACAGGGTTGCCGGACTGGAACTTAACGCCTTCGCGCATGGTGAAGGTGATGGTCTTGCCATCTTCGGAGACTTCCCAGCTGGTGGCCAGATCAGGCTGATAGCCTGCAGCCAGATCTTTTGGATCAAGAATAACCAAGCGGCTATAGATGTTGCGGCTAATATCGGAGCCTGCAAACTCGAAGCTTTCAGCCGGGTCAATTGTTGTCACATCATCGATGCGGTTGGCGATAACCAGCATGTTAGCTGGTGTTTCAGCGAAAGCAGCGAAGGATGTAACCCCCACAGCAAGGCCGATCGCGGCGCTTGTCAGTAGTTTGTTAAGTGCATTCATTGTTAGAACCTCTCCTGTTCTGTTTCAGTATAAAATTACGTGCAACGGGGGTTATTCCCCCCAAGTTTTCTCCAGCACACGTAACCAATTCTTGTGGCATAGCTTGGCCATTAACGCATCGTCATAGCCATGCTTTGCCATTGCCTGTCTTAGTTTGGGCAACCCCGCGCAGGAGGTCAAATCCTGCGGCACGACGGCACCATCGTAGTCCGAGCCAAAACCAACACGGTCCTCGCCCAGATGTTCAATCAAGTAATCCAGATGGCGGATCATCTGCTCCAACGGCACATCCGCCAACATGCGCCCGTCATCGCGCAAGAAAGCCACCGCAAAATTCAACCCGACCATGCCATCACTTTCGCGGATGGCGGCAAGCTGTTTGTCAGTCAAGTTGCGGCTGTGCGGGCTGATCGCATGCACATTCGAATGCGTCGCCACCAGCGGCTTGGTCGAGTGGCGCGCCACATCCCAAAATCCCGCCTCGTTCAGGTGGGACAAGTCGACCATGATGCCCAACTCATTGCAGCGCTTCACCAAGCGCAAGCCGTGATCCGTTAACCCCGGTCCAATATCAGGGCTGCTTGGGTAGCGAAACGGCACACCGTGGCCAAAAGCTGTGGAGCGACTCCAAACCGGACCGACGGACCGCAAACCAGCCTGATACAACACCTCAAGCGTATTCAAATCCGCATCGATCCCTTCCGCGCCTTCAATATGGAGGATCGCGGCCATTTTCCCTGCCGCCAAAGCCCCACGGATATCCGCGGCACTGCGGCATACGGTCAAGGCACCGCGTTTTTCCAAATCAAACAAGATCGCGGCCTGCGCCATCACGACGGGGAATGCATCCTCCCAGTCAATCGGGTCGGGCAAGGGCAAATCATAAGCGGGCTTGGTCATTTCGTCGAATTTGAACTCGAGATCAATCGGAGATGGCACAAAAACCGCGAAGAAGCCGCCGCCAAATCCGCCAGCCGCCGCCGACGGCAAGTCGATTGCGCCCTCACGCCCGGTTACAAAAGTCTCAGTCGCCGACAGCCCGCCCGCGCGGTGCAATTTTAGCAATACATCATTGTGGCCGTCGAAAAATGTCGGAACAGTTTGATTGGTCAATTTAGGTGGTCCCCCCAGAACAACGCCAACGTTACCCGATATTTCCTCATGGACCATAGGAATTAGTATGATAATAGATCATACATCAATGATATTTACGCAGAGGCAGGCATGGCGACCAAAACTTGGCACAGTTTGCCCGAGTATCAGGCCCTTCGCGCCTTGATGGAAAGCGGGACAACCTCCAAGGCCGCCATTCGGCTTGGGTTGTCACAATCCGCCGTGAGCCGCTCAATTGCCAGCCTGGAGGCGCGCACCGGACGCATATTGTTCGAGCGCGACGGCGGCCGGTTGCGCCCGACCGATGAGGCGGCTCTGCTCAACCGCCGTCTTGACCCCTTGTTTGTGGCGCTAGACCGGATTGACGGGCCGCCGGAACCCGCGCAAGAAACGCTGCGTATTATAGCACCGCCAACCTACGCTCACCGTTTCTTGGTGCACCACATCGCGACCTTCCTGAAAGCCAATCCCCGCTATTTCATCAGCCTAGAAGTCGCCCCGTCTGAAGAGGTTATTCGTGGCATTTTGGATGGGCGGTTTGACCTTGGCCTAACTGGGGTTGAGCTGTCGCGTGACGGCGTGCAGCTGACACCTTACCGCACGTCCAGTGCCGTCTGTGCCATGTGCCCGACCCACCCTTTGAGCGGCAACACGACAATACATCCCGAGGACTTGCATGAGCAGGCCTTGATTGCTTTGCCGCACCGCCATGCCCGACGTGCCCAGTTGGAAAAAGTCCTGCATGGCGCGCGCGCCGAGCCACGCATTGTGGCCGAAGCCTCGACCTCTTTTGCCGCAGTTGATCTGGCCAAAGAGGGGCTGGGGCTGGCCATCGTGAACCCGTTTCCTGTGGTTCACTACCGCGCCGACGATGTGGTGTTTCGCCCTTTTGCCTCGCAGATAGATTACCGCAGCTATTTTGTGACGCCTGACCACCGCCCAACGCCAAGTATCGCACGCGCCTTCATCAGACATCTGCGACTGCACACCTCCAAGGATCCATTCTCGCAAAAGGCCTAAGGTTGCACTTCGCGAAACGCCCTGCACTCAACCGTTAGGCAGAAGTCTTCGACTGGCGCGCCTTAGTTGACCCAATCTTGAGACGTCTTCAAAACCTGTGCTGGCACTCAAAGATGCACGGGCCCAAGGCTGTTGTAATAAGTTCACTTTTTGCTCGGCGCACCAATCCATTAAGGCTTCCAAGACGTCTTTTGCCCGAAATCCCGCACGCAAAGCATCCTGCAAGCAGTCCGTGAACAACTCCGCGCTCATACGTCCGCTTGCACAAAAACTGACCTCCATCTGCTCATAGAACAGGCTCAACGCCACCTCACTGAACACATCACGCAGCGGGTCGCTCAGAATAAATTCTGCGGTTGGGCGTGGCGTGCTCATGGCTGCCAGTGCTATGATTTCCAAGCTGCCTTTCTTCGGCATTAGCGCCTCAGTGATCAGCTGAGGCGGGGCCAGCCTGCACGCCTCCTCTGGGCTTCCTTGCTTCAGAACCGCCCCGAAATAGGCCGGCTCCCAGAACCGGAAATAATACCCTTTTCCCCGCGCATCCTTGATCCGGGTTACCCCGCGAAAATGCTTCCAAAGGTCATGAAACCCTGCACCAGAGCGCAGTATAATAAAGCGCGATTTGCCCCACAGATGCCACGGCGCGTCGGATGCAGTAAACAGGTCGTGGGTAAATCGTTTGGCCGCATCCAAGCGGACCAGCCACGGGGAAACCTCGCTTAGCTCCTCCGCCAATTGCCCCGAGAAAAGGCATTTATGCTCTAGACCCGAGCGTGCCAGAGTTTCCGCAAGGTTGGGAATTTGTCCGGCATCCAGCACACAATAGCAAGACGTCGGGGTATCCGACGTGCCAAACAAGGCAAGCTGCAACCCCTGCGGCAATTCAAGCGGCCCATCGGGGGCCGGAAACTGCACCTCTAATGGAACAACACCCGCAATTGCCTCATGGCGCACCATGTCTAAGTATCGTCCAATATCTCGATCGAGCCCATGACGCCCGCTTTGCGCTGCGTGTGCAAAATCAGACGTTTGCGAACCACCTCGTCGCCGCGCTCCACGTCAAACCCCTGCTCTGCCTCCCACACGCAAACCGCCCGACGCGCGGGGGTCAAGAGCTGGACTGACGGAAAAACCGGAAAGCTGTCCTCATCGGGCGCCAAGGCCACGCGAAGCTCTACCTCATCGTGGCGCGGCCCTTTGTATTCGATACCGTTCGGATCCGCCAAACTGCCCAAAGAGATCGAAAGCAACTGTTTGCCGTCTTGCGGCAGATCAGTCTCGATTTTCAGGCGCACCAAAATTCCGTCACCCGGTTTTTGCATCACATCCGTTGCCCACGCCGCCTCCAGACGGCTGAACTCGGCCTTATCTAAAATGCGGCAAAAGTCGTTTTGCTCAAAATCTGTCATAAATGCATACCCGTAAAAAAGACCAATTGCAGCGGCACAGGCTGTGCCACCAATCATTATTTTTCGGCGTATTGTCATGGGGTAAACACCGCCATAGCGCCCGGCAAACCCGTCGGTGAAGACGCGGCAACAGGCATGTTACGCCCCCCTGCCTTGCGCCAAAGCGAGTATTCGGACGTGCCTTCTTTTTCCTGCCCGCTAGAAAACGGGCTCCAACCCGAGGAAGTTCCCTGCCCGGCGTGTGGCAAGGCATCAAACTCTGCATTGAGGTTTAGAATGCTGCCCTCATGCCCAACCCTTTTGCTTTTGCACGCCGCAGCAATTGTCGTGCTATCTGCCGGGTCACGAATGCATTCGGCAAACAAGGTGCGGGTATAGAAGGCATGGAACGGTACACCTAGATGCGTCGCCATCTTTTGCGCCAAGGAGTTCTCCGGCTCTGCCTGCGCAAGACTGCTGAAGTTTTCAAACGCCCGCCAAACACCAGTCCGGCAGGCATACGAATATATCCGCGCATGTTGGCAAAAGCTGCTGGCATTAATGCCGGTCATGTTTCTGGTCGTCAAATCCACTCTGGGGGAGCCGCTGTAATTCAGCGCAAATTTTCCCGGCAGCCCGTGGCAAATAAACAGCAACCTGAGAATGTCATACTCTTCCCCATCAATCGTGCGGGTGTTCAGATAGGTGGTCAAATCACTGACCGACGAGATTGCCTCCAGATGAATGCCTATGGTTCGCAAGAACTCCAGCGCAAGAAGCTCGGAGCGCGAATACCCGTGCGGGACATATAAAACGGTGGTCCTGTCCGCATGGGTCCAGCGTGGCACCGAGAGCACGCCCTGCGCCAACCCAAACCCGGGGCTGAAAAACATCATTTTCAACCAAAATAAATCGTAAGATTGCTCCGAGCCGAGAACGATAATGTTCTCCATTTTTCCCGGACATCGCATCTCTGCCGAGTCGGCTGAATCCTGTGGCATATCAAATACTTCCTAAAATCAATACAAAAAGCTCGCACATAAGTTTAAACGTGTCAAAGGCACACTCAGCGGCGGCTTGCGCCCATGCGTATCATCAGGGAAGCACACGAGGTATACCAAAGGAAGAATGATGGCGGACAGACAGGGATTCGAACCCTGGAGACGGTCTCCCGCCTACACACTTTCCAGGCGTGCGCCTTCGACCACTCGGCCACCTGTCCGTGGCGCAGGGTGTAGCTAAAATATCGGGGGAAGCGCAAGGGGCAACTGGCCTCTTTTTCCCAAAATATGCCTCGAAGTGTGGATCGCCTAAAAAGTGGCTACATTACATCACATTACGGGGGATGCCGCCAATATCCCTGCGAATATTATCCTACTTTGCCTTCTTAGCCCGCTTGAACGTGCCTGCGTATTCGGCCAGATCGCGTGCGATAGCAAAAGCCCCTTTGATCCTGTCGACTTCGCGCTTCCACTCGCCGCGCACTACAACTTTGTTGTCGCGCAGCTTGGCCATTTTGCTCTCATCTTGCAGGTAGGACACCAGCCCCTCGGGCTTGGCGAACTTGTTGTTGTGGAACTCGATTGTCGCCCCGCGCTCGCCTGCATTCAGCTTGGCGATACCTGCGCGTTTGCACATCGCCTTGATCCGCACCACCAACATTAGCGTGTTCACTTCACGCGGCAACTTGCCAAAGCGGTCGATCAACTCGGCAGCAAAGCCCTCTAGCTCCACCTTGGTGGTCAGCCCACTTAGGCGACGATACAGCCCCAAACGCACGTCCAGATCAGGCACATAGGTATCAGGGATCAACACTGGCACACCAAGGTTAATGGTGGGTGCCCATTGGTCGTCAATCTCGCTCAGGCCCTCCATCTGGCCAGAGCGGATTTTGGCAACCGCCTCTTCCAGCATGGACTGGTACAGCTCAAAGCCAACCTCGCGCATATTGCCCGATTGCTCCTCGCCTAGAACATTGCCTGCGCCACGAATGTCTAAATCCTGCGAGGCAATGTTGAACCCTGCCCCCAAGCTATCAATCGAGCCCAAAACCCGCAGGCGCTTGGCCGCAACCGCGTTCAATTTCTGGCGTGGCTTTGTCGTCAGATAAGCATACGCGCGGGTCTTGGAGCGCCCCACCCTGCCCCTGATTTGGTACAATTGACTTAGGCCAAACATATCCGCGCGGTGCACGATCATCGTGTTGGCGGTTGGGATGTCGATGCCGCTCTCGATAATAGTTGTGGCCAGCAGCACGTCATATTTGCCATCGTAAAAGGCGTTCATCCGGCTGTCCAACTCGCCCGGTGCCATCTGACCATGCGCCACCAGATATTTAACCTCTGGCACCTGTTCTTTCATCCATGCCTCAATGTCGGGCAAATCTGATACGCGCGGCACTACATAAAAGCTTTGCCCGCCACGGTAATGCTCGCGCAGCAGCGCCTCGCGGATCGTAACCGTATCAAATTCCGACACATAAGTGCGGATCGCCAACCGATCAATCGGCGGCGTGCCGATGATGGATAATTCACGCACCCCTGACAGGCTAAGCTGCAGCGTGCGCGGGATCGGTGTGGCCGATAATGTCAGGACGTGAATGTCGGATCGCAACTGCTTGAGGCGCTCTTTGTGCTGCACACCAAAATGCTGCTCCTCATCAACAACCAGCAAGCCAAGGTTCTTGATGTGCACCTGTTTGGCCATCACCGCATGGGTGCCGATGACAATATCCACGGTGCCATCGGCCAGCCCTTTGCGGGTCTCGGCGGCCTCTTTGGTGCCAACAAAACGCGACAGTTGACGCACGTTGATCGGGAAGCCACGGAAGCGATCCTTGAAGCTTTGCGTGTGTTGGCGCGACAGCAATGTTGTGGGGACAACCACCGCCACCTGCATGCCAGAGGCGGCGGCAATAAAGGCCGCGCGCATCGCCACTTCGGTTTTGCCAAAGCCCACATCGCCGCAGACCAAGCGGTCCATTGGGCGGCCTTTGGCAAGGTCGTCCATCACCGCCTCAATAGTAGTTAACTGGTCCTCGGTCTCGTCATAGGGGAAGCGCGCGCAGAAGGCCTCCCACATGTCATCTGGGGCCTCAATAATCGGGGCGCGGCGCAATTCACGCTCGGCGGCGATGCGGATAAGGCGGTCGGCCATATCGCGGATACGCTGTTTTAGGCGGGCCTTTTTGGCCTGCCAAGCGCCGCCGCCTAGCTTATCAAGCAGCCCCTCATCATGGCCATAGCGCGACAGTAATTCGACGTTTTCAACCGGCAGATACAGCCGATCCCCGCCCGAATATTCCAGCAAAATACACTCATGCGGCGCGCCAGCGGCGGTAACGGTTTCAAGCCCAACATAGCGCCCGATGCCGTGATCCACATGCACAATCAGCTCGCCCAGCGACAGGCTTTGGGTCTCGGTCAGGAAGTTCTCGGCCCGCTTCACCTTGCGTGCCCGCCGGATCAAGCGATCCCCCAGCACGTCCTGCTCGGACACCACAGCAAGATCAGCCGAGGTAAAGCCCTGCTCCAGCCCCCAAACGGTCAAATAAATACCGCTCTCACGGACATCTTTGAACGAGGGTATCAGCTTAACATCATGGATATCTTGGTCTTCTAACAACCCCTGAAGCCGCTCGCGCGCGCCGTCCGAGAAGCTGGCAATCACCACAGGCTTATCCGCGCGAAGTGCATTAAGATGATCAGCCAAGACACTGAAAATATTTATATCTTCTGATTGACGCTCCGGTGCAAAGTTGCGCCCAATACGCCCGCCCGCATCCGTCACCCCAAAGCCCGTTGCCTGTGGCAAGGCCGCCAATTGCACCACACGCGTATCACTCAGCGCCGTCCTAAATGCAGCATCGTCAAGGTACAGCAGTCCCGGAGGAACCGGCTTGTAAACGCTATCAACGCGGGCCTTGGATTTCAGCGCCTCGGTGCGGTTATCATATTGGTCCGCGATACTGTCCCAACGTGCCAAACG
The DNA here is from genome assembly GCF_058136045.1 of Litoreibacter sp. Classification (NCBI taxonomy): domain Bacteria; kingdom Pseudomonadati; phylum Pseudomonadota; class Alphaproteobacteria; order Rhodobacterales; family Roseobacteraceae; genus Litoreibacter; species Litoreibacter sp. The sequence continues at coordinate 286,130 of NZ_JBYVDD010000003.1, read as the reverse complement.
TGACGGCTCTGTTTGGTCATCCAGCATCACAGACGCATTGGGCAGGTAGTCAAAAATGGTCTCTAGGCGGGCATGAAAGAACGGCAGCCAATGTTCCAACCCTTGATGTTTTCGCCCAGCACTAACCGCCTCGTAAAGCGGATCATCCGTGCCAGCCGCACCAAACTCGATGCGGTAGTTTTGCCGGAACCGCGTAATCGCAGCCTCGTCAAGAATGACCTCCGACACAGGTGCCAGCTCAATGCGGTCCAACTTTTGGACGGTGCGTTGCGTGGCAGGATCAAAGCTGCGCGCGCCGTCCAGAACATCACCGAACAGATCAAGGCGCACGGGGCCTGTATCGCCCGGCGGGTAGATGTCGATGATGCCACCTCGGATCGCGTAATCGCCCGGCTCCATCACGGTTGGGCTTTGTGAAAAACCCATACGAACCAAATAGCTACGCAAGGCCGCCTCATCAATTTGACGCCCCACTTCGGCGACGAATGACGCGCCCTCCAGCACCTCGCGCGCAGGCACATATTGCGTCGCAGACGCCAATGTCGTCAGCAAGACAAACGGTCCCGGCAGGCCTTGTGCCAGTCCTGCCAACGTTGCCATGCGCGCCGCCGCAACATCGGCATTGGGCGACATGCGGTCATAGGGCAAGCAGTCCCAAGCGGGGAAATCCAGCACCAGAACCTCGGGCGCGAAGAACCGCAACGCCGCGCGCATCGCAGCCATGCGTTTATCGTCGCGCGCAACATGGATCACCGGCCCACGTTCCAGTTCGCGCAACACAAGCTGCGCGTCAAAGCCCTCGGGGGCACCAGAGACGGTGATCATTTTCTTCATAGCAGACCTATTTCATATCGGGTGACGACTTCATATCGGGTGACGACGGCTTCATCACCCACCCAGCACGCCCACAGACAGATTGTGGAACATCCCCCACATTGAGGTCACAAGGATTGAAAACATGCCAATCACTTGAACGGCCAACCTGTGGCGTTTCAATTTCAAGCGAATATCACTGATAGAGCTATGATCAATTCGGCGCGCACAGCGCACGGAAAGGGCGAAAACCACCGCCATCGGGGCTGCAATCAAGAACAAAGCCTGACAAATTTCCAGCCCGTAGACGAAGCCCAATAGCCCCAAGCCCGTCAGCGCAAAGAAGGCAAAACCAATCAGCCAGGACCCGGACATGTCAGCAATGTAGATGAAGCGAGCGGCATTGATGCGCACCAAATCCTTGAGGTCCGTCTCCAGATCGCCGCCATATTTTGCCGCCCGCGCCAACATATCAAACGGCACGCCGATCACGTAATGCGACGCAGCAGACCACGCATAAGCCAGCATAATCCAGAACCAAAGATTGGAGAAGGAGCGCATGTTGATAAGCTCGAAAACAGTTGTGTAGAAATCCACGCGTAAGGCCTTGTGCAACGGGGTGATCGTGAGCGCGCACCCTAGAGCGCCATTGCGGCGATGGAAAGGCCAAGCCGCGGGTTTCACGGGGGTTAATAGCCAAACCCAAGGCTTGAGATGATGCCGCAATCATGCCACCACTGTAAGCGTGAATACCGCGACCTCAAACACGCCCAAGAAAGTCCCCTGTGATGAGCCTGACACCGATCACCGCCCCCTACCCGACTTCCCGACTGCGACGCCTGCGCCGCACACCCGCCTTGCGCGCCCTGATGGCGGAAAACACCTTAAGCGTGGATGATCTGATCTGGCCAATTTTTGTCATGGAGGGCGACAATGACGCCCATCCGATTGCCTCAATGCCCGGCGTATCGCGACTAACAATTGACCGCGCGGTCACGGCCGCCAAGCAGGCGTATAGCCTTGGCATTCCGGCAATTTGCATCTTTCCCTATGTTGACCCAGCCCGGAAAACTGAAAGCTGCGCGGAGGCATGGTCGCTGGACAACCTCTCCAATCGCGCCACGGCGGCGATCAAATCTGCGGTGCCTGAAATGGCAATCATGACCGACATCGCGCTCGATCCGTATAATATTAACGGCCATGATGGCTTTGTGCGTGACGGGATCATCGTCAACGACGAGACCGTTGACGCGCTGGTCAAAATGGCCCTCGCACAGGCAAAATCCGGTGCGGATATCCTTGGCCCATCCGATATGATGGACGGGCGCATCGGCGCGATGCGCGGCGCGCTGGAGGCTGACGGCTTCCAAGATGTGGCCATTCTCAGTTATTCGGCCAAATATGCCTCGGCGTTTTACGGCCCGTTCCGCGACGCGGTGGGCGCATCCGGCGTTTTCGTTGGCGACAAGAAAACCTATCAAATGAACCCCGCCAATTCTGATGAAGCCTTGCGTCTTGTTGCGCGCGATTTATCCGAGGGTGCGGATATGGTCATGGTCAAGCCGGGCTTGCCTTACCTAGACATTTGTCGCCGCGTGAAGGACCAGTTCGGCGTGCCGACCTACGCCTACCAAGTCTCCGGCGAATACGCGATGATCGCAGGCGCTGGCGCGAATGGCTGGATCAACGAAGAACAGGTGATGATGGAAAGCCTAATGGCCTTCAAGCGCGCGGGCTGCGACGGCATCTTGACCTATTACGCCCCACAAGCCGCCAAGCTGTTAAACACATGACCCTCGCGACAGGGCAGGTTTGGAGCTTTGAGGGAACCGATGACACCCCGCAATTGATCGTCACCATCGGGCACATTGATAGCGCCGCAGACTTGGGCGCGGATGCGGCCAATAGCGCGGTCATCTCTGTAACTTTAGCGCCCTCAAATGATGCCGAAGATGAGGGCTGGCCTCAGGTTGACCACGCGCCATTGTCCGCCGCCGCTTTCACGGGCGCTGAGCTGGTCATGGAGGGGGTCTCCACCACCGATGCTTTCACGCAAGGTTACAAAGCTTGGCGCGCGGTATTTGACGAGGGCAAAGCAGGCGTGTTCACGTTGTCCCCGCCACAGGCATACGCCGCAATTGTGGCCACCTATGCAGACGCCATACCGCCGGAGTAGGCAAAACCCCGCCACCGGCGTCACGCAATTCGCGTGACAACGCGGCCCAATCGGCGTATTTTATCCACAAGGCCCAGTTTCAGAGGCCATGAGCAGTATAAATATAGGCGGATTCCATGAGCATTCTAACTCGGCGCAATTTTCTTGCGACCTCCGGCAGCGCATCTTTGCTTGCGGCCTGTGGCAACGGTATAAATTCACAAGGCAGCGCTAAAATCGACGCCCGCGTCGATAGCGCCTTTGATTACCTTTATAACAATGTTGGCGGCACAACGGACCTCGCCAATAAGGCGTCGGGCATCTTGATGATGCCGCTGATCTCGGAAGCGGGCTTTGGCGTCGGCGGCTCTTATGGGCGCGGCGCGTTGCGGGTCAATGACACCACGGTGGATTACTACTCCACGGCTGCGGCGACATTCGGCTTCCAAATCGGCGCACAACAATATGCCCACGCGCTGTTCTTCATGACACAAGAAGCACTCAGTGATTTCCGCCGCGCGCCGGGCTGGACGGTCGGCGCCGACGCGCGCTACGCAGTGTCCAACGAGGGCGGCAACCTCGGTGTCGATACCACCACGGCGCTGACACCCGTGATTGCAGTGGTCTTCGGCCAAGCAGGCCTGATCGCAGGTGCCACAATCGAGGGCAACAAATACACGCGCATCATCCCCTAGACGCGCGCTTTCACCCTATCATTGTTCCTAAAATATCCCGGGGGCGCGGGGGCAGCGCCCCCGCTCTCTCAGCTAATATTAATCGAGTATCCGTATTTTGGGTTGATATGATCGCCCGACATGCTGAATCGAAATCGTAATTTGTGGTTGAAGTGTTAAACGGCAGTTATGCGCAGGTAGTGGCCTTTGCAAAGTCGAGCGAATGGCCCAAACTGGACTTTGGTGTATGTTGCAGCTAACGGCTGGTTTGAGCCCATTGCAGAAGTCTCGAATTTTCGCTGCACGCGCTCGCAGCACCGAAAATGCTGCACTGCCGACTAATTTTTGTTTGCAACGCGACGGAGATTGCAGCCATTCGAGCAGGCCGCAGAAAATCTAAAACCGCGAATTCACAGGTCGGGGGACTTAGTTGCCGTTCAGGCCACTCTCGTGAAGGGCTGCTTCAGATATTCTTCGTATCAATAGAATGCCTGTAGACAACAAATTCAGTGTTCGTGGCCACCTTATCGTAAAGGCTCATCGCGGTCTTATTTGATGAATGAGTATGCCAATAAACCCCGACAGTTCCCGCTTGCCTAGCTTGGCTGTAAAACGCTGCAATTAGTTTGCGCCCAATACCTTTTCCACGTAGCGTAGGTGTTGAAAAGACGTCCTGAAGATAGCAGGTGTTTTCTATCGTAATAGTGTTTCTGTGAAATACATAGTGAGCAAGGCCAACAAGCCGTCCTTCGTACTCGGCAACCAAACAATGCATGGGCTCGCTTGGTTCGAGAAATCTTCGCCAAGTGGACTGAACAACATTCTCTGAAAGTGCAGTCGGGCCAGCTCTTCCATAGAACTCATTGTACTGATCCCACAGCACTTGCCACTGGCCATGATCGGTTTCTAAAATATACCGAATGGCGACAGTGTTCTCCAAGTCGTTATTCCTTTTCCGAGAACGCTTTAGAAGCAGACCTTGCCGCATTGCAAAACGTTGTCACTAAGGGACTCTTCAGTGAATTTGCTGCGCGCTGCACGAACGGCTGCTACGCACTAACGTAGGATTTCACACTCTCCCGCAAACGACCCCGATATGGGGTAAAAATTAGGTAAGATATTATGCCCCATAGTGACGGTTATGTTGAATTATCTTGGCCTTTGTTGCGGCACGTAGCTCGGTTTCGGTGACACCATCAGCGACTTCAATGATTTTCAAGCCGCCTTCAACAATATCAAGAACGCCAAGATTGGTGATGATCCGATCTACTACAGATTTGCCGGTAAGAGGTAGAGTGCAAACAGGCAAAATTTTGCTGTCGCCGTGTTTGTTTGTATGATCCATAACCACCACCACACGCCCAACACCTGCAACTAAATCCATCGCCCCGCCCATGCCCTTAACCAGCTTGCCCGGAATCATCCAATTGGCCAAGTCGCCATTTTCAGCGACTTCCATCGCACCAAGGATCGCCATCGCAATTTTGCCGCCACGGATCATGCCAAAAGATGTAGCGCTATCGAAGTAGGCAGTTTGCGGTAGTTCTGTGATGGTTTGTTTTCCAGCATTGATTAGGTCAGCATCGATCTCATCTTCAGTTGGAAATGGACCCATACCGAGCATGCCGTTTTCTGACTGTAACGTTACCTCTACGCCTTCTGGAATGAAGTTGCTCACCAGAGTCGGAATGCCAATACCAAGATTTACATAAGTACCATCTTCGAGTTCAAGAGCTGCGCGCGCAGCCATTTGATTGCGATCCCACATTGCCTAAGCCTCCCGCGTTGTACGTTGTTCGATACGTTTTTCATGATTGCCCTGAATAAGACGGTGCACATAAATCCCCGGCAGATGGATCAGATCAGGATCAAGACTGCCCGTGGGTACAATTTCCTCAACCTCCGCAATGCAAATCTTGCCACACATAGCGGCAGGAGGATTAAAGTTACGCGCCGTTTTACGAAATATCAGATTGCCAGTTTCATCTGCTTTCCATGCCTTCACAATGGCAAGATCGGCAACGATACCTTCTTCCATGATATAAGTTTCACCATTGAATTTTTTGTGCTCTTTGCCCTCGGCTATCACTGTGCCAACGCCCGTTTTGGTATAAAAACCGGGGATGCCAGCACCGCCAGCACGCATACGCTCGGCCAATGTACCTTGTGGGGTAAATTCAAGCTCCAACTCACCACTCAAATATTGGCGCATGAATTCAGCATTTTCGCCAACATAGGAAGAGATCATTTTCTTGACCTGCTTGGTCTGGAGCAAAATCCCGATACCAAAATCATCAACGCCCGCATTGTTAGAGGCAAATGTGAGGCCCTTGGTGCCAGCCCGCTTAATTGCCTCAATCAACAATTCGGGAATACCACAAAGGCCAAATCCACCCGCTGCGATTAACATCCCGTCACTCAAGACCCCCTCAAGAGCCTCGGTGGCGTTGGTGTATATTTTCCTCATTTTAAACCTTTATTGCTTTTGATGCATTTCCACGCTGCAGGGATAAGCATTGCGGCAAGTGACAATTTCAATAAGTCGCCAATGATGAATGGATACAGGCCCCAAGCCAAAATCGGTTTATCCCAGCCATAAAACACACCCAGCCAAAGCAATCCCGGGGCATATATTGCAATATTTCCAAGAAGCATGGCCCCAGCCATTTTGAGAGGCGAGCGATCCCAACCCTGACGGGCGAGCACGCCCATTATAAGGGTCGCAAAAACATAGCCAAGCAAATAGCCACCCGTTGCGCCCGACATGTATGCCAGCCCATATTCTTGCGCAGAGGAACTGGCAAAAACATTAAATCCTAATGCGCCGACGATGAGATAAGTTGCGATAGTCGCCAACCCCAAACGAGGACCATAAATAGCCCCGAGGCCAAGGACTGCAAAAGTACCCATTGTGATCGGAACGGGCCACATGGGGACAGAGATTTTGGCACAAACAACAAGAAGCAATACGCCTATAGTTATTAACGACATTTGCCGCAGGTGGGAGTAATCTTTCTCCTCCCAAATTGATTGCGCGAGTAATGAATTTACTGGTGTCATGTTCATGGGTCTAGCTCTCCGTCTTTTTACGCCAAGATGGCTCTTCTTTAGCAAAGAATGCAGCAATGCCTTCTTGCGTCTCAGATGTTTCCCAGCGATCGGCCAAAGCATTTGCTGTTAGGTCTGCCATTGCTGTGGGATGTCTACCTGCTAGCGTGCGGCACAATCGTTTAGCGTCACTTACAGCTCCAGGCGCGCATGCGAGAAAGGCAGAAACTTCTTCTTCAACAGTCTCGTCCAGCATGTCGTTAGTGCAGGATTTAGCCACGAGACCTGCGCGAATTAAAAACGCGGTATCAAAGGGTTTGGAGTTGAAAAACACCTGCCGTGCAAACGCCTCGCCCATGCGGCCAACAACAAATGGACCAATTGTTGCGGGGATTAAACCAAGGCGCGTTTCAGTAAGAGCAAAACGGCAATTGTCGGTAGCAATAACTATATCACAAACAGCAACGAGACCGATCCCGCCGCCATAAGCCGCACCATGTACCCGCCCGATCACAGGTTTTGCCAGCGCATTCCAAAGGCCAAGCATGGAGGCGAGGGCCTGTGCCCCTTCCATTTTTCCCGCGCGATCTTTGTCGGCTTGATCACGCATCCAACCCAGATCACCGCCCGCACAAAATATTTTTCCTTGCGCCGAAAGCACCACAACACGCACGCCATCATCGCCCTCAAGCTCTCGTGCAGCCTGCGCCAACTCGTCAATCATTTGCGCGTTCATCGCGTTATGCTTTTGTGGCCGCGCCAAGACGACAGACGCAACACCGCGTTGATCAATCTCAACATTTATCGTTTCATAAGACATAATTATTCCTCAAGCGGTGACTTAACGCACCCCAATTTCAGTGAGACATTTTTCCGCTGCGGCCAAAGCAACGCGGTCAATTCCCGTTTCAATACCTTCGTCAATCAGCATATTTACGAGCGATGACGTCGATACATTCCCTTTGGCACCCGGCGCATATGGGCAGCCGCCAAGGCCACCGATTGCGCTGTCAAAAGTCCTGACGCCCAAGGCAAGAGAGGCTTTGACATTATCAAGTGCATGATCGCCAGTATCATGAAAATGGCCTGCAAGATGTTTGGCAGGCACCGCATCACTCACGGCCTCAACCATCGTTTTGACCGTATCAGGTCGACCTGCCCCGATCGTGTCCCCGAGAGAGATTTCATAGCACCCCATGTCAAACAGAGCTTTGGCAACCTTTTGAACAATGTCCGGGTCGACGGCCCCATCATAGGGGCATTCTACGACGCAAGACACGTAGCCGCGAACGGGGATTGATGCGGCTTTGGCCGTGGCCATGACGGGTTCAAACCGCTCGAGGCTTTCCGCGATGGTGCAGTTGATGTTCTTCTGACTAAAGCCCTCAGAGGCGGAAGCAAATATTGCAACCTCATCGGCTTTGGCTTTGCGTGCGCCTTCAAGCCCCTTCAAGTTTGGGGTCAGGGCGGCGTACTCGACACCCTTGTTGCGCACTATTCCTGTAAGGACATCATGTGCATCGCGCAGTTGCGGCACCCACTTCGGGGAGACAAAGCTGGTGACCTCGATTTTACGCAGCCCACATAAAGACAGCAGATTGATGAGAGCGATCTTTTTGGCCGTCGAAATGATCTCTTTTTCATTTTGCAGCCCATCTCGCGGACCAACCTCATATACGAGAACTTGGTCGCTCATTCTGTATCTTCTTGAAATAAGATCAGGGTGGCACCGCCCTCAACAGTCTCGCCTTCCACACAGAATATTTCGGAAATCACCCCATCTCGTGGCGCGAGAAGGGCCGTTTCCATTTTCATGGCTTCCATTACGCCGAGCTTATCCCCCTCTTGCACGTTGTCTCCGACAGCGGCGGTGAGTTGTATCACAACCCCTGTCATAGGTGCGGTAACGGCATTGGCATGGCTGGTAGAACTTGCACTGCACGAGCGAGGGTCTTGGAAATACAAATCATGTGAAACGTCACCAGTGAGAACAGAAATCAGGCGCGCTCCGTTCAACTGATCCGTAATAACCTGCGCGTGAACAATGGCATTTGTAGCCCCTGTGCGCGCGCTAAATTGGGTGCCTTTAACTTGAATATCAGCAAGGGTGAGGCTGCCAGCATCCCAAGTTACGGTCACGGCCCCACCTTCATGAAGGCTTAGAGTGCCTTGAATGGCAGTGTCACCTGCATCCATTTCAAATTTATGATGGGCCTCCCCCCACAAGCGCCAGCCATTTGTGGAGGAGCCGGGAGTAATCCCAAGTGCCGCAAGCGCCCCGAATGCAACATGTGCATCCGTAGGTGGAATAGAGAGCGTCAAACTTTCCAAGTCACGTTCAATTAGCCCAGTATCAAATTGCCCCGCTTGAAAATCCTCATGCAAAGCAAGGTCAGCCAGAAAGCGGGCATTGGTAGCAGTGCCAGCAACATGGGTGCCTTGCAGTGCGGTGACCAGCGCGTCCAATGCGTCATCACGGCAGCTTGCATGGGTAATGACCTTAGCGATCATCGGATCATACCACGGGGTGATTTCATCGCCGGACCGAACGCCGGTGTCATTGCGCGCAGATGGATCAAATGACAGGTGGCGCAAAATTCCGGTTGCTGGCAAAAACCCTGTGGTCGGGTCTTCGGCATAAAGGCGCGCTTCAAAAGCGTGCCCATTTATCGAGATATCTTGCTGCTGCACAGGCAACTTCGCCCCTGCGGCAACATTTAGTTGCCATTCGACAAGGTCAACGCCTGTGATTGCTTCTGTCACGGGGTGCTCGACCTGAAGGCGGGTGTTCATTTCCATGAACCAAAACCCGTCATCGCGTAGTGGGCCAGACCCATCCACGATAAATTCGATAGTCCCTGCCCCGGAGTAATCAATCGCCTTTGCAGCCTTCACCGCAGCGTCGGTCATCGCGGCGCGAACCTCTGGTGTCATGCCGGGGGCTGGTGCTTCCTCTATTACTTTTTGGTGGCGACGTTGCAGTGAGCAATCGCGTTCAAATAAATGGACAACATTGCCGTGATTGTCGCCAAAAACTTGCACTTCGATATGGCGCGGCGAGGTGATAAATTTCTCGATTAAAACATGCGCGTCGCCAAAGGCATTTTGCCCCTCGCGCTGAGCGGAGAGCAATCCCTCTTGAAAATCAGCGGGTGCATCTACCTTGCGCATACCTTTGCCACCGCCACCGGCGCGGGCTTTAATCAGCACAGGATAGCCGATTTTATCAGCCTCCGCGGCAAGAAAATCTGGGTCTTGGTTGCTGCCTTGGTATCCGGGAACCACGGGAACACCAGCGTTCACCATTAGATCCTTGGCGGCATCTTTAAGGCCCATCGCACGAATGGCAGCAGCCGAAGGGCCGATAAATGCAAGGCCTGCGGCCTCGACCGCATCAACGAAGTCAGGGTTTTCAGACAAGAACCCATATCCGGGGTGAATTGCTTGCGCGCCGGTTGCCAGCGCCGCCTCGATGATTTTATCAGCTTTCAAGTAGCTTTCAGCCGCGGCTGAAGGGCCAATATGAACCGCTTCATCCGCGCCTGATACATGCAATGAATTTGCATCCGCGTCAGAATAGACCGCAACAGTGGCAACGCCTAGTTGTTTGGCTGTTTTGATAACACGGCAAGCAATTTCACCACGGTTTGCAATCAGAATTTTAGTAAATGGAGGTTTCATCATTACATCCTAAATAGGCCAAATTTTGTATCTTCAATCGGCGCATTAAGTGCCGCCTTGAGGCTGAGAGCGATCACATCGCGTGTCTTGCGTGGATCGATTATCCCGTCATCCCAAAGCCGTGCAGAGGCATATAAAGGTTGGGATTGCTCTTCGAACATCTCGATGGTTGGGCGCTTGAATTCATCCTCTTCTTCAGCCGACCAAGTCCCGCCGCGCTTCTCAATTCCTGCGCGCGTGACATCTGCCAGCACGCCAGAGGCTTGCGGCCCACCCATCACTGCAATGCGTGCATTCGGCCACATCCATAAAAACCGTGGGCTATAGGCTCGACCGCACATGCCGTAATTTCCAGCGCCATATGATCCGCCAATGATAATGGTGATTTTCGGAACAGAGGCGGTTGAGACGGCATTAACCAGCTTCGCGCCATCCTTGGCGATGCCTCCAGCCTCATACTTTGAGCCAACCATAAAGCCGGTGATGTTTTGTAAGAACAGGATTGGGATATTGCGCTGGCAACAGAGCTCAATAAAGTGCGCGCCTTTTTCAGAACTCTCAGAAAACAGGACGCCGTTATTGGCGATAATGCCAACCGGCATGCCTTCTACATGGGCGAACCCTGTGATCAGCGTTGCGCCATAGAGAGGTTTGAATTCGGCAAAATCGGATCCGTCAACAAGGCGCGCAATGATCTCGCGCACATCATAGGGCGTTTTCACGTCTGCAGGCACGATGCCCATAATATCAGACGCGGGATAGAGTGGGGCGCGAGGTGTTTTCAGTACCACGTTTGCTGCGGGTGCGGGCCCTAGGTGGCTGACAATCTCACGCGCGAGCGCGAGCGCGTGGTCATCATCATCTGCCAAATAATCGGCCACACCTGACAGGCGCGTATGTGTGTCGCCACCCCCAAGCGTTTCAGCGTCAATTTCCTCGCCGGTTGCAACCTTAACCAAAGGCGGCCCAGCTAGGAAAATTGTTCCCTGATTTTTAACAATAATGGTCTGGTCGCTCATCGCCGGGACATATGCACCGCCAGCAGTACACGATCCCATCACGACGGCAATCTGGGCAATGCCTTTGGCACTCATGCGCGCCTGATTGTAAAAGATGCGGCCGAAGTGATCGATATCAGGGAAAACTTCAGCTTGGTTGTTAAGGTTGGCGCCACCAGAGTCGACAAGGTACAGGCATGGAAGGTGGTTTTCCTCTGCAATCTTTTGTGCCCGCAGATGCTTTTTCACCGTCATTGGAAAATATGTGCCGCCTTTGACGGTCGCATCGTTGCACAAAATCATGCAGTCGCGGCCTTCAATCTGGCCAATGCCGGCGATAGCCCCAGCCGATGGAATAACATCGTCATAAAGACCAGAAGCCGCAAAAAGCCCAACTTCTAAAAATGGAGATCCAGGATCAAGCAATCCAGCTACTCTATCGCGAGGGAGTAGTTTTCCGCGTGCAATGTGGCGCGCTCTTGATGCCTCTGGTCCACCTAACAGGATTTGAGCCGCCTTTTCGGCAATTGCTTCGTTTTGTAGCTCCATTGCATCCCGATTTGTGGAAAAATCGGGGGAGGATGTTGTAATATTGCTCTGCAATATCGCCATTATTATTCTCCGTAGTTTATTTGTGTGGCGCCTGATTTCTCAAGGCGTCCATCGGCGGTTTATGTGGTGCTTTCGCGCTACTTGAGCATGAGTGCTGGAAGCCAAAGCGTTATTTGGGGGAACAGAATAAGGATAATCAGAACAAGGATTTCCATTGCAAGGAATGGTAATATGCCTCTGAAAATTGTGCCGAGTTTCACGCCTGTCTGTGCGGCAGCGACGTAAGCGTTGAGACCTAAGGGCGGTGTCAGCAGGCCTATCTCCACTGTCTTTGTCACCACGATACCAAACCAGATTGGGTTATAATCGAGCGCCATTGCTGTCGGAAATGCGAGAGGCATTGCAAGCGAAAGGATCGCCAACTGATCCATAAACATGCCCATAACCAACAAGGATACAATTATAATACCGAGGATCACTTCGCGCGGCATATCGGTTTGTGCCACAAACTCCATCAGGCTGTGGGTGATGCGTGTAAAGGCAAGAAAGTTTGAGAAAATTGCGGAACAAGCCACGATGGCTACAATCATCACTGTTGCTTTGATCGCGCGGCTGACAGAATGGTTGAACGCTGAAAACTTTAGGGTTCTTTGAAAAATGACAATGGCCAGCGCGCCCATGACACCTAAAGCAGCGGACTCGGATGGTGAGGCTATCCCGCCATAGATTGCGCCAATAACGCAGATAATGAGCAACGCCATTGGAAACACATGCCGTGTCTCGATTACCGCTTTTTTGAAAACAAACGGGTCGCCTTTGGGGGCCTGATCGGTTGTTCTTGCGATAATTGAAATGACCACAGCCAAGCCACAAGCAGTAAGCAATCCGGGGATAACTCCTGCGATGAATAGCTTGCCGATTGAGGTTTCGGTTAGCACGCCATAGACGACGAGAACGATTGAGGGGGGTACGACCACCGCAAGAGTGCCCCCTACGCTGACAACGGCTGCGGCCAATCGCTCAGAGTATTTGTGTTTGATCATTTCCGGGAACGCGGAAGAGGCCATTGCAGCGGTAGAGGCGGTTGAGCTGCCAACAAGTGCGGCCAAAATAACAGAGGCGGCGACAGTCGCCATCGCAAGGCCACCTTTTACATGCCCAACCCAAGCCTGACAGGCATATACGGCGCGCCGTGTTACATCCCCGGCCGTCAGAATTTCAGCCATCAAGATAAACAGCGGAATAGCCACGAGAATGAATGAAGATGACGAGTCGAAAAATGTGCGCTCTAATACTGCAAATGCTGGGCGCCAGCCAAGCTGGGTTGCAAGACCGATGAACCCTGTAAGCCCCATTGCAAATGCAATCGGCATGCGAAAAATCATAAACAATGCAAGAAGGGCAAGTATGGCAAAGAAAGTAAGCATTGAAGTCCCCGCGTTTTAAGCAGGGCGACCTTGATTGGTCGCCCTGTTGGGTTAGGTTTTGTGCAATTTATTGCGAGGTTAATTCACGATATTTCGCGATAACGCCTTCGGCATGGTCACCACCGATACGCTCCACCCAATCGGCACTTACCAGACCAAGTGCGTCAACAACCTCTACAAGTTCTTCGTCGGTAAACTCATATGTATCGATGCCAGCAGTGGACCATTCTTTGACAAGATCAACAACAGATGCGTCTTGCGCTTGAGCAAGGTGCGTTGCAGTTTCAGCCCCCAAACGAACCATTTCAGCCTGAACATCGGCAGAAAGTGACTCATAAAGATCGGTTTTAACAACCATCACAAAGCTGAAGCCACCAAAAGAGCCGTTGGTTGAAATATGGCTGACAACTTCGTTCAATTTATAACCGGGAACAGAAGCCAGCGGGAATAGAACGGCATCAAGACGACCGCGTTCTACGGCTGTGTAGACTTCCGGTCCGGGGATCGAAATGCCAACACCACCCAAGGCGCGCGCGGTGAGCGCCTGTGTGGAGCCAGACGTCCGAATATCAAGCGCGTTCCAATCTTTTGGGCCACCAAGACGGGTTTTGGCCAAGACTTGATAGGGCGGCAACAGGAACCCGTAAATCGGCGTTACACCAGCCGCAAGAATCTCGTCCCGCAAGGGCCCTTCGCGCAACATTTCTTGCAGAGCAGTAGTTCCCGCAACCGCATTGCCCGAGAAGCCGGGCAAACCAACGACTGAATTCAACGGCAGTACTTCGCTATGATAGATTGCGCCAATCAGGGCCGCGTCAAGAATACCATTATTAACGGCGTCCAATTGCGCTTTAGACTTCGCTGCTTGTTGTGATGGAAAATGCTCAAACGTAATGGCCCCATCAGTTACTTTTTCAACAGCAGCCATCCATTTGGTTGTGCCTTCAAGCGAAACGATGTGGCTCGTGGATTGAAAATCCCCCAAACGCAATGTCTCTGCGCTCGCAGCGGTGCCACCGAACGCAACAACTCCGGCGATGACGGTAGATAAGATATTCATAATTTTCATTTTGATTTCCTCCCTAGAAACTAATGTTAATTGGTGATTGCTTCACCTTCGCGAGTTGCAAAAGCGTCGTGGATGAGCCGAAGCGTAAGAACGCCACAACCCAATGGAATTACGGCGTAGGCCAAGCTGAGAGGCCAATCGATTACACCGTATTGAACATCGCCGTTGATCAAGGCGCGCAAACAGAATTCACCCGACATGAAGGTCACGGCCGCAAAGAATGCCGCTGGTAGCAATAATCGTAACTTCGTGATTGCTGCGCCAATAAAACCGGGCAAGTACTCGGGGACAAACTCAAGTGCCAGATGGCCTCCGTCACGGAAAACTCGTGACAATGACAGCATTGCTAGGGCTGGCATTAAGTACAGTTCTGTAAGCTCAAACTGTATCTGAACCGGTCTGTTAAACAGTAGGCGTAGCAGAATATCAGCATTGATAAACGCAGCGACAGCCAAGAGGCTGAGGCACCCTCCAATGTGGAGGGTGTCCTCTATTTTTTCTAAGACTTTTCCAAAAACGTTCATGCCGACCTCCCCTTCGGTTAACGTATGAGCCTCTAGCGTTTAGGAAGCTCAACGATGGCAGTACCTTTTGCAGACAACTCGCCGTCTTGCTGAACAGCAAGCTGCTCAAGCTCAACCAGATGACGACCATCCTCGATGAATTTGCGTATCACTTTGCTGTTGATCAAGATGATATCGCCTTCTGGATTGTGACGGCGAACCTGACAGCTTGCCTTGCGCAAGAAACCATCATCGCCCATCCAGTTTGTAAGGTGATGTGTGAGCCACGATGTCCGCTCTGGCCCGTAATCATAGGCACCAGGAGCACCTACTTCGAGAGCAAATTCTTCTTCCCAATGCACACGCTCAGGACAGTCAGGAATACCAAAGCGGTTCTTGATACCGGCGCCTGGGTGTTTCTGTTGCAACTGCCAGGCAAGTTTATTAGCGCGAATGTACAAACCGCCCCAACCTTGAGCATATGCGACAAAACCCGTCACTGTCATTGGACCTTTGACCATTGTTGGGAGTTCATCGCCTTCAGATACATCATCCCAATAACGGGTTTCAGCGCCGCGAACTTCTTCAGTCGCATAGTGTTTTGTGAATTCGTCCAGCTCTTCTTGGGTGTAGACACGATTGCCCTCTTTACGGGCCTCAGTGTATTTTGTGCCGTTCTCGCGTGCTTCGTCACGGTCAGTACGGAAACACCAGCTGTCGGCTTCGGCAAGCATGTCACCGGTTTTTGCATCAAAGAAATCAACATGGTATGTTTGTTGAACAGCACGGCCAGCAAAACGTGTATCATGCTCTTCGAGATCTTTGAGGTAAGCTTCGGTGCGAATTTCCATGTTGCGTAGGATAGGTTTGTGCCAAGTCCAGTCAGCACCAGACCACATCGCATGAACGCCCGGAAGGCCACCAACATAGCCAGAAATGATCCGGCTGGTCGCAAACAAGAAGCTAGGCAAAGCAACTACATCACCGTATTTTGTAGTCTTCGCGTATTCAGGATCACACCACAGTGGGTTGTCATCGCCGATGCCGTGGGCATAGTGACGAATGTTATCGCGCGTCGCTTCATAGCACCATGGCTCGACAGTATTTTCAATTTTCACACCAATTCGCTGACGCAGGCTTTCAAGGCCTTCGGGCGTGATCTTAGGGAATGTTCTTTGTTCTGTAGTCGTCATTATCTTCTCCATTGGTGATCTTTGATCAGGGGCTTATTCAGCGCCTTCTAGTTTCTTGGCTTCATTGTCTCTTAGGATTTTGCGGTTCACTTTGCCGGCGGGTGTCTTAGGCAATTCAGTGACAAATTCGATTTTTCGAGGGTATTCGTGGCGGGCGAGACGTGCGCGCACGTGATCTTGTATCTCTTCGACCAGACCCGGCGTTTCTTTGGCTTTTAGAATGATATAAGCCTTCACAATCAGGCCGCGAATTTTATCAGGAGAGCCGATAACGGCACATTCAGACACGATGGGATGGCTAAGAATTGCGTCTTCAACCTCAATCGCACCAATGGTCCAGCCCGCGGAAATGATCACATCATCTGCTCGGCCACCGTGATAAAAATAACCATCTGCATCTACACGCCCAAGGTCTTTGGTTGGAAACCATTCGCCGCGTTTTTTGACCATCAACTCACCGATGGCCTCAGGCTTGGTTGGTGTTCCATCCGGGTTTTGCACTTGGACTTCGACGCCCGGAACCGCTTTGCCCATTGCGCCGTCGCGCACTTCCAAATCATCCGAGCCAGGGTAGTTGGAAATGATCACGCCGATTTCGGTGGTGCCATACATTGAGCGCACTTTGGTGCCGAACAGCTGCTCGATGTAGTTTGCGGTCTCTGAATCAATAGGCTCGCCTGTGAAGGTCAACTTATCGAAGGCATATTTGAATTCTTCGGCTTTGCCAGAGTTGCGCATCATACGGTAATGCGTCGCAGCGGCAGTCAGATTGGTGATTTTGAAATCTTGAAGTGCTTTTAGAAGCCGGACGGCGTCGAACTTGCCGCTAAAGGTTCCTGTAGAAACGCCCATCGCAAGCGGGGCGAATGTGCCGTGCCACAGCCCATGCCCCCATGCGGGGGACGACGGGCAGAAGAAACGGTCGCCGGGGCGTATGCCGGTCGCATAAAGTGCAGCAACCATCAGTGTGACTATGGATTGGTGGTTATGATGGACGGCTGCGGGCAGCAGACGTGTGGTTCCCGAAGTATACTGCAAGGCCGCGAGGTCATTTCCGCGGGTGTCCCACTCAAAATCCCGAGGGAATTTTGAAAGGCTGTCCAAGAAGAGCTGATCGACAACCGTTACGCTCAACGCCCCAGCTTCGATAGCATCTGATGCTTTTTCGGTGTTGGTGAAAAAGACCTTCGGATCGCAATCGCCGACCCGAAGTTTAATGCCATCCGGGCCAAAAAGCGTGAACATCGGCACTGCAACAGCACCCGCCTTTAAGGCGCCAAACATTGTGCAATAAAATGCGAGCGACGGCTCAAGCATAATCGCGACGCGGTCGCCTTTTTCAATGCCTTCAGATTTTAGATAATGCGCAACCTGCGACGAACGACGGCTAAGTTCTTCGAACGTTATAACTTCGTCGTGGCCATCAGCATGGGCAATGCGCAGCGCGACATTCTCGCCATCCACATGCCGATCAATGCACTCATGTGTGATGTTGAATTTCTCACGGGTACCATCAAACAAATCCCAAAGAGCATCTTTTGAGTAGTGTTTTTGCGCATCAGCATATGACGTGAATTGCGTCAGTAGGGTCATAACCGCTGTCCTCTCAAATTAATTACGAGGCAGTTAACCTTTGCCATCGTGTTCGTTGACAAGGGTAGAGAATACAGCAATCTATTGTCAATATGATTCCTTTGTTGTATATAGACAATGAAATTGGAGTTGTTGGAGATTGAAATGAACCATGAAAACGGAAAAACCCAAACTAAAAGGCCCGTGCCAGCTGTCACGCGTGCCCTTGCAATTATGAGGTTTCTGTCCCGATCACCTGACCCTGTTGGGGTAAACCCAATTGCGCGCAACTTGGATTTGGTTCCAAGCACATGCCTTCATATTTTGCGTGTTTTGCAAGATGAAGGGATCGTTGATTTTGATCCAAACACCAAAAGGTATTCGATGGGAATCGGCATTTTACCCCTCGCAAGGTCCGCGATGCAGCGGAATACTTTTTCCACATTGGTTCAGCCGCGCCTCGAAAAACTATCGAAGAGTTTTGACGTTACAAGCATCGCGACCCAGCTATTAGAGCCGGGGCAAATGGTGGTAATCGCATTGTCTCAATCCAGCCTTCCATTCCGGTTGCAGGTGGATTTAGGCAGCCGTTTCCCTGCTTTGATCAGTGCGACGGGACGTCTATTTGCGGCCTATAACGGGTTTTCAGATGAGCTTTTGAAAACGGAGTTTGATAAATTAATTTGGGACCACCCGCCAGAATTCAAGGCTTGGAAGGCCGAGGTGGATCAAGCCCGATCGCAAGGGTATGCCGTGGACCAAGGCGCTTACATTTCGGGGGTAACGGTCATCGCCGTTCCGGTTCTTGATGCAAGTGAAAAGATGGCACGCTCGCTTGTCGCTATCGGCATCTCAGAGCGGCTCAAGAACAAAGTGATCCCTAAACTCGCAAAGAAAATGATGCAGTTGAGGGATGAAATCGAGGCTATTTAGAGTGGAACAAGGAGATATATTTTGACACAGGCGAAACCGACACCCGCTGGCTGGCGAGAGCTAAAACTGGACGGCTTCATGAGGCACATTGGGCCACTTTTGAAGTCGACAAAACCGGAAGACCGTAGGGTATACGGCCTACAGATGGGAGAGAGACATAAAAATGGCCTTGGCCATATTCATGGTGGTGTGATTACCAGTTTCCTTGATCAGGTCATAGCCCTTGAAGCATGGGAAGCCGCTGATCGCCGCCCGACAGTAACTGTTCAAATGGATACGCGATTTTTAAGTGCCGCACATATTGGCGACCTTCTAGAAGCGCGCGCACAGGTTCGACATGCAACGCGCTCTATGATGTTTGTTGATGCAGATCTGTGCTGCGGTACGACTTCAATAGCTTGTGCAAGCGCAGTCATGAAAATCGTTAAGAGTACAGGATAAATCAGATGGTAAATACAAATCCCACAAGCCGCAAAGGCCCTCTTGCCGGTGTTAAAGTTCTTGATTTTTCACGCATTCTATCTGGCCCATACGCCAGTATGGTTCTGGCGGATCTTGGCGCAGAAATAATAAAAGTAGAGACGATTGGGACAGGGGATGAAACACGCAATTTCCCACCATTTCAAAATGGGATGAGCCATTATTATATTGCTCTAAATCGCAGTAAAAAAAGCATTAGCCTTGATTTGAAAACACCAGAAGGCGTGCAGATAGCCAAGCAGCTGGCAGATAAATGTGAAATTGTTCTTGAAAACTTTCGCCCCGGGGTAATGGACCGATTGGGGCTGGGATATGATACCTTGAAGGCTTCGAACGAAGGGCTGATATATTGCTCGATTACCGGATTTGGCAAGGATAGCCCCCACAGTGACAAACCGGCATTTGATATTGTCGCCCAAGCCCTATCTGGTGTCATGTATATGAACCGTGAACCCGACCAAGCCCCAAACAAATTAAGTTTGCCGCTGGGTGATATGGCAGGCAGCATATTTTCACTATTTGGCGTGCTTGCAGCGCTGCACGAACGCAATCAAACTGGGCAAGGTCGACATGTTGAAATTGCTATGCTGGACAGCCTGATTGCCCTACAAGGCTATCTTTCCCAAATTTATTTTGTGTCAGGTCAAGAGCCAAACCCAGTAGGCACCCGCCATCCAAGCATTGTCCCTTACGGGTCGTTTCCCACATCGGACGGGCATGTTATTGTGGCCTGTCTGACCGAAACTTTTTGGCATAATTTCGCACGTTGTCTGAATTTGGAGCGGTTGATCGAAGATCCACGGTTCGCACTTTATGAAAATCGGCTCGAAAATCGAGATGCGCTTGAACAAGAGGTTTTTGAGCGCATGAAGCAGGATACAACCGAGTATTGGCTTGATCGCCTAGCGACATTTGATGTGCCTAATGCACCGATCCTCAGCATTTCTGAGGCGCTTAATCAGCCACATGTGGCAGCTCATAATCTGATTGAGACGGTTGTCCATCCTCAAGTTGGTGAACTTAAACTCGTTCGAAGCCCAATGCTATTTGATGGTCAAGGGCCTGAGCCATCGAGCGCACCGGCTCTCTTGGGTGAAAATACCCGCGAAATACTCATGCGAGAGCTGGAATATGATCAAAGTACAATTGATGGTTTGCTTCTAAAAAAGATTGTTGGTGCGCAATAGGAAAATCCTGTCGTGTTTCTTTAAAGGCCAAATTGAGGGCCAATCACCTAAAAGGCGAAGTTTGATAGACCTAGGAGGCCTCTTGAATACCATGGTAAGATGCTCAGTTGCCTGCCAGTAGAGGGACCCGGGCAAGGGAAGTAAGCTCCTCGCCCAGTTATAATTTAGCCTTTGTCGTTACCGTCAGGGGCCCTATTAGGCTTAATCGGCCCGAAGCTGCGAAAACGGCCAACTCTAGGAACATTTAACAAACATCATGATTTAGAGCAATATTTGTGGAATTTGGCCATCATTTTACATCAAATTTTTGCGACTCTTAAGTATTTGAAATCATTGGTTCCGAAATGGCGATGTAAAATGGTAGGGATTTGCACCATATTTTACCATGGTCACGCTATGTTTCTCGAGTTGGCCGGAATCACACGTTCGGGCCAGTTGGGCCAGATAGCTCGAAAATGTTCTAAACTGGATAAGCGCGTGGCATCAGATCATAGGGATGTTTCCACCCATCCGTTGCCGCGATGCGATCTAACCAGGCGTTGATATTTGCATAGCTTCCTAAATTCTGTTCCAATTCATCGCCGTAATAGAGATAACCGCACAAAGAAATATCGGCGATTGAGAGTGTTGGTGTGGCAATAAAATCTCTGTCAGCCAGATGTTTTTCGACAATCTCAAGTGCGCTCTTTATCCTTCCGTGCAGATAGTTGGTCACTTCGTTGTCACCGGTTTTCATAAAATGCAGGGCAAACCTACGCGTTGCCATATAGCTGGTGAATTTATGATTATCGAATAATATCCAGCGCAAGATTTCGTATTCTTCTTGCTTGCTGGCAGGCCCAAACTGCCCAGCCTGTTCTGACAGATATTTTAGAATGACACCGGATTGCGATAATTTCAGATCATTGTGCACCAGCACTGGGACTTCTCCAAATTGATTGAAGTCTTGGCGAAATTTCGATGTTCCCATCTCACCATTAGGAAAATCGATTAAAATCGACGACCAGTCCAGACCACACAATTCGAGCATCAAGGCTGCCTTATAGGCATTACCGGATTCAGCTAAACAATGTAGTTGAAATTCGCTCATCTTCTTTTCTCCGGCTGACGGTGATTCATACGTTAGCCAGAGGCTTACTACGTTCGTAGTTTAAGAACTGGCCGTTTTCGGACCTGTGCGGCCTTGCTGTCTGGTGTCAGGTCAGGTGGATTGCTACGATCCTTGTCATGCTAGATTTTGATACATGTGAAGCTGCGCGACTAAGGCGCGATCCAAACTTTGATGGAAAGTTCTTTACCGCTGTTAAAACGACAAGAATCTACTGCCGTCCGGTCTGTCCCGCGAAACACTCGCTTACGAAAAATGTCAGCTACTACCCAACTGCTGCTGCGGCAGAGCGTGATGGGTATCGTCCTTGTCTACGTTGTCGTCCAGAGACTGCACCATTCGGCGCTGCGTGGAATGGAACAAAAACAACCGTTGAACGTGCCCTGCGATTGATCGAAGAGGGCGCACTGGACACGGGCAATGTCGAAGATCTCGCTGATCGGTTAGGGGTCGGTGCAAGACATCTATCTCGGCTTTTTGCAAAACATGTAGGGGCATCTCCGCTTCAAACGGCTCAAACCCTGCGTATTGGACGCGCCAAGAAGCTGCTGGACACCACGACACTTCCTATTACAGAAGTCGCTTTCCAAGCAGGTTTTGGCAGTGTGCGTCGCTTTAATGCAGCTTTTGCCAAACTCTATGGGCGCTCACCTTCCTGCATCCGCAGGGGAAAGCGGACTTTGACGGAAGCCAGTTAAGGGTCCGCTTCGTCCCCACTGCCGACCTTGATGCCGAGCGCGGCGAAAGCCCGCTCTCCGCCCTGTGTCAATTAGGGGAGTCCGCTTAAGACTGACAGCAACCACTCGGCTTCGCCCTGCGGCCTCCGAAACCAACAGGGCGCAGAGTTTTCAGGGCGGGCTGTCAAAGCCGGTACCAACCACAAAATACAGGCACCCTATTAATCCAACGCCCGCAGACGCTTGATCAGCGACGAGGTATCCCAACGTCCGCCGTCCATTTTCTGCACATCCTTATAAAACTGATCCACCAGCGCCGTTACCGGCAAGGACGCGCCATTCTCATCAGCCGTGTCCAAGCAGATCCCCAAATCCTTGCGCATCCAATCCACTGCAAACCCGTGATCGAACTCATCATCAACCATGGTGGCATAGCGGTTTGACATCTGCCATGACCCCGCCGCCCCTTGCGAGATCACCTCGACCACCGCCTTACCATCAAGCCCGGCCTTCTCGGCAAAATGCAACGCCTCGGACAACCCCTGCACCAAACCTGCAATGCAAATTTGATTAACCATCTTGGTCAACTGCCCTGCCCCGTTCTCTCCCAGCCGTTTGCAGGCTTTGGCATAGGCCTCAATAATCGGCTCCGCGCGCTCATAAGCGTCCAGATCGCCACCACACATGACACCCAGCTGACCATTCTCAGCCCCCGCCTGACCACCAGAGACCGGCGCATCAACAAACCCAATCTTCTGATCCGCTGCCACGCCATATAGCTCGCGCGTGACCTTGGCGGAAACGGTCGTGTGGTCCACGAAAATCGCCCCCTCCGACATCCCCGCAAAGGCACCATCATTGCCCAAACACACCGCCCGCAAATCATCGTCATTCCCGACACAAGCCATCACGAAATCAGCCCCCAGAGCCGCCTCACGCGGGGTCGGGGCAAAGCCACCACCATGCGCCTCGGCCCAAGCTTCGGCCTTGGCCGTGGTGCGGTTAAAAACAACGACCTCATGGCCCGCAGCACTTAAATGCCCTGCCATCGGATAGCCCATGACCCCCAACCCTAGAAAACTTACCTTTGCCATGTGTCGTGACCCCCTGTTTCAACTGTTTGATTATGCATGCTAACCGATGTAACGACGGGGGCTGAGGCGTCAAGAGTAAGCCCCTTCAAAAGGACGATTCTATGGGTACGGTTTTTAAATGGTCGTTGCGATTTCTCATGCTGCTTGCGGTGCTGGCGGGGCTGGCATTGGCTGTCGTCTACTACCTCGCGTCGCGCTCGCTGCCTGATTACAACGCCACCTTCACGGTCCCTGCCCTGTCGGGCGAGGTAGAGATCATCCGCAACAATTCCGGCGTCCCCCACATCTTTGCCGAGGCCGATGCAGACGTGTTCTACGGGCTAGGCTTCGCCCATGCACAAGACCGCTTGTGGCAAATGACCCTGCTGCGCCGCACCGCACAGGGCCGCCTTAGCGAATTATTCGGCCCCCGTACGCTGAGCGTGGACAAGCTGATCCGGCGACTGGATTTATACAGTTTGGCAAAACGCTCCGTCGCAGCTCAGGACGCCGAGACCATGGCCGCGCTGGAGGCTTATTCTGCGGGCGTCAACGCATGGCTGCGGATTATAAACCAGCAAGCCTTGGGTCGCGGGGCACCAGAATTCTTTGTTTTCGCACCAGAAATTGCACCATGGCAACCCGCCGACAGCATCGCAGTGATCAAAATCATGGGGCTGAAACTATCTGGGCATCTGGAAGAAGAGGTCATCCGCGCGCGCACATCCCTGCTTTTGCCCACGGACCGGGTCCGCGATCTGTTGCCCGATGCGCCCGGCAAAGGAATTGCCGCGCTGGACTATGCGGCGCTGATGCAGGGCCTTGGCCTGCCACGCTACGCAGCAAATACCTCTGGACCAAAGAACCCGCTATCCCCCTTCCCCGAGCGCGAACTGGCCGGAGCCTCGAATGCCTTCGCCGCCGCGCCAGAGCGCTCTGCGGCGGGGGGGACATTGCTGGCCAATGACCCACACCTTGGACTTTCCGCGCCGTCGATCTGGTATCTGGCCCGCTTGGAGTTGTCCTCGGGCGGCGTTATCGGGGCGACCATTCCGGGGATGCCTGTGGTGCTGGCAGGGCGCTCGAACAAAGTCGGCTGGGGGGTGACCTCGGCCTATGTGGACGATCAAGACCTCGTGATAGAGAAGCTAAACCCCGACAACCCAAACGAATACCTGACGCCTGACGGCTACAAACCATTCATCACACGCCAGTCGATCATCGAAATAAAAGACGCCCCCTCCGAGACCCTCACGCTGCGCTGGACTGACAACGGCCCGGTGCTGCCCGATACCCATTACAACCTTGGCACGATCACCCCCTTAGGCCATGAAGCGGCGCTAAGCTGGACCATGCTCACGGATAAGGACACATCGCTGCAAGCAAGCCTGAAAATGATGCAGGCGGGCAGTGCCGCCGAGGTCATCGCGGCAGGCGAAGGCTATGTGGCTCCGGCGCAAAACCTGACCATCGTAGATCAAGACGGCATCGCGTTTAAGACCATCGGGCATGTGCCACGTCGCGCACCGGGGCACCAGTCGCGCGGGCGTATCCCTGCGCCGGGATGGTTGGCACAAAACCGCTGGCAAGGGGTGATGCCCTATGCCTCGAACCCGGAATTCATCCGCCCCGCTGGCGGCATTTTGGGCAATACCAACAACAAAGTGGTCGAGCGCCCCTTCCCCGATCACGTCAGCTATACCTATGGCGACACGCAGCGCGTCGAGCGGTGGCGCAGGCTGATGTTGAACCGACAAGTCCACACCCGCGACAGTTTCGTCGAGGCGCAATTGGACACGGTTAGCTTCACCGCGCGCTCGCTTTTGCCACTGATTGCGGGGGATTTATGGTTCACCGGCGAAGCTGCGTCCGAAGGCACCCCAGAGCGCCAACGCCAACGCGCCCTCGCCCTGATGGCCGATTGGAATGGCGAGATGTCGGAGCATTTGCCCGAGCCGTTGATTTACGCAGCTTGGCTGCGCGCGCTACAATCGCGCCTGATCCGTGATGAGCTAGGCCCGTTGGAAAGCGAGTTCACCCATGTCGAGCCGCTGTTCATTGAACGGGTCTTTCGCAACGTAGATGGGGCCGCTGTCTGGTGTGACGTGCTGCAATCCGCCCCGACCGAGACCTGCACCGATATATCGCGGCGCGCGCTGGATGATGCGCTGGTTTGGCTGGGTGAAAAATATGGCCCCGCGTTGGAAAGCTGGCGTTGGGGCGATGCGCATGAGGCGACCCACGACCATCAGGTGCTGGGCACTATTCCACTGCTGTCAGCCTTCGTGAATATCCGCCAATCCACCTCTGGCGGCGATAACACACTGATGCGCGGGCGCACCTCGGGTAAGGGCGACGAGCCGTTTCAAAACGTGCACGCGGCTGGGTTTCGCGGGGTCTATGACTTCGGCGATCCCGATAGCTCGTTGTTTATTCTGTCCACGGGCCAATCCGGCCACCCGTTATCGCGCCACTACGATGACCTAGGCGTGCGTTGGCGGCGCGGGGAATACATCCCGATGTCGCTCGACCCGGACCTGGCGCGCGCTGGATCAGTCGGGACCATGACCTTGACGCCTCAGTAGCCTTGTAACGCCTTGAGTTGGCTACCTCGACCTCGAGCATCGCACCGAAGAGGACGTGTCGTAGCTTCCTCTCAGCCACGAGATCAAAGGCGCCGCCCTCCCATTGGGGCAATTTACCATAATCCGCTCTCTGGACACTCTTGTTCTTACCTCGCTGAGTTCCACCGAGCCATCAACGGAAGCCCCCAATCGAACCAACATGGCATTTGACGGCGCCGTCAACGTAGAGGTGCGGCCACGGCCAGCCGTCCTTTTGAAGCCCGGTATCAGATCTAGACCAGCATTGATGCGCCCGCCAAAACGGCCCGCAGCAAAAGCCGCCATGGACATGCTGTCCCCTCGTTTCCACCTACTGATGGCTGGTGGCATATAGGTCCTGGTCACAGGTATGGTGCCGGTCATGTTGATTGCCGCAGCACCAAACCATGATGACAGACCTGACAAAGCACTGGTTGCCCCTAAAGTCGGTTCATTCTCTTTGCTTTGGGTAATGCGAAAGATTGAAGTCGGCTGCCCAAGCGAGGCGGTGAACTGTCTAAGCGTACTCCTTGCTTGCGTTGGAAAAACAAGCGGAATGTCAGCAGGTGGGTTCGTCGTAAACGCCTGCACCACCCCGCTGTCACGCGCCTCGAGAGATATCGCGGCATGATCAAATCTCATGCTGTTTACAGGGTCTTCATCGGGATGATCATCGCGGGTGTAGGGGATCGTAATCCCCTGCCAGATGTGAATGACTAAAGTATCAACCATTGTTAACTTCCTATAAAATAAATATTATCCGAACATCAACTAGCGCCTAAAAAACGGCCTATTTTTAAGTGTAAAATATCCAGCAATCATACATGGAACGCATGTTTACTCAAGTTTATTGGCGTGAGGAAACGAGTGAAGTCCAAGGTGCCAATTGCACCTCGCTAAACCTGTAGATCAAAACCAGAAAAATACTTTAGCTACAGGCCGCGCCTACACGCTCCCGAACTGGCCTTTTTGGCTGGGTTTCCATGTCACGGTCAGTTTGAACCCGGTCTCGGTTTGCTCTTCGCTGTCCACGACTTCTTGGCTGAACAACCAAGCGCGCGCTTTGCCTTGGGCGAAGGTTAAGTCTATCTCTTCGGTGATCGAGCCTGCGCGCAGCAACCCCGAGACGGCCTCCAGTAGCGCGTCCATTCCCACGCCAGTTGTGGCAGATGTCAGAAATAGCGCCTCATCACGGTCGGCTTTATTTGTTGCAGCCTCAAGCCCGTCTGCGTCGAGGCAATCAAGCTTGTTCCAAACCTCCAGCACGGGCACATCTTTGTCGACGCCCAGATCGGCCATAATTGTGCGGACATCATAGGCTTGCCCCTCGCTCTCGGAGTGCGAAATGTCACGCACATGCAAGATCAGATCGGCGCTGAGCACTTCCTCTAGCGTCGCGCGGAAGGCGGCCACCAATTGCGTCGGCAGATCCGAGATGAACCCCACCGTATCGGACATGATTATTTCCAACCCGTCAGGTAACTCGACCGAGCGCATGGTCGGGTCCAGCGTGGCAAAGAGCATGTCTTTGACCAAGACATTGGCACCGGTCAAGCGGTTGAATAAAGTCGATTTTCCCGCGTTGGTATAGCCAACTAGGGCCACCACCGGATAGGGAACCTTGGCGCGGGCCGCACGGTGCAGCTCGCGGGTTCTGACGGTCTTTCCCAACTGCTTGCGGATGCGCACAATGGCGTCATCAATGGCGCGCCTGTCGGCCTCGATCTGGGTCTCGCCGGGACCACCGACAAAGCCCAAACCACCGCGCTGGCGCTCCAGATGGGTCCATGCGCGCACAAGGCGGGTGCGTTGATAACTTAGCGCGGCCAACTCAACTTGCAGCACACCTTCGCGGGTGGCCGCCCGGTCCGAGAAAATCTCCAAGATCAGCCCGGTGCGATCAAGAATTTTGACGCCCCATTCTTCTTCAAGATTACGCTGCTGAACGGGGGAAACCGGGCCGTCGATCAAAACCAGCTCAACCTCGGCATCGTGCAAGCGGTCTTTCAGCTCGGCCAGCTTACCTTTGCCAAATAACGTGCCGGGTTTGGCCTTGACCAAGTTCACGATTTCCGCCCCCGCGACCTCTAGGCCAGGCAGGGCTTCGGCCAGCGATACGGCCTCTTCGAGCGCGAAGCTAGGCAGCCGTCGCGTCTTGATGTCTTTAATGTCGGGGTGGATCACCCATGCGCGGGTGAGGCCAGCCTCTTGCGTTTCAAGAATTATCTTCACCGTCGTACAGGTTGATCGGCTGAGATGGCATGATCGTCGAGATCGCGTGTTTATACACGAGTTGCGACTGACCATCACGGCGTAGCAGCACGCAGAAATTGTCGAACCAAGTGATCACGCCTTGCAATTTAACGCCGTTGATCAAAAAGATCGTCACCGGAATTTTGGTTTTGCGGACGTTATTGAGGAATGCGTCTTGTAGATTTTGTCTATCAGCGGCCATTTTTATTGCCCTTATTTTTGCGCTACTATGCGGGACGCCAGTCAAGCTGGCGCTCTGTCTGTAATTTTCTGGTAGTATGTCGTGGCTTTTTGGCAGCGTCCAGCCCCGAAATAGAGCAATTCTAGTCGAATTTCGACATGATCTGTCCTAGGCGCGCCAGAACTCGGGGTTGAATAATGCAATGATCGCCAAGGTTTCCATGCGCCCCAAGACCATTGCTGCGATCAGGACCGACTTTGCCCCCTGCCCCAGATCTGCATAATTGGCCCCTTCCTCCAAGGCTACTTGCGCCAATGGGCCTGTCGTTGAGAGCGCGGATATCGCGAAAACCACGGCCTCAGAGAACGCCAGCCCCGTGGCGGTCAGCGCGATAACCGTCGCGGCAATTGAGAGAGCAAATAGCATGAAAAATATCCACGCAATGAAGGCCCCTTCCCGTCTGACACCGCGTCCTAAATGGCCCCCGGCCCCAATTGAGGATGGGTGCACCAGCCGCTCCATTTCGCGCACCCCGTGCTTGTAGAGCGCATAGATACGCAACAGTTTTACGCCGCCCGCCGTAGTTGCGACCCCGCCTCCCATGATCGCCAAGCCCGCCAGCACCAAGCCGGGTGTTGGCAAGGCGGACCAATCCCGCGCGGCTTCCCAATCGGCTGAAACAAACCCGGTCGTGGTCAGAAATGACAGCACCGAGAAGAGCGAACCCCAAAAGGCGTGCAAGGCGGCGATACCATTGGTTTCCTCATTCACCTCAAAGGCTCCGATGAAGTGGCGCAGCCACAAGACCAAAGGAATTACCACGATGAATGTGGTGGCCATGCGGACCTCTCGATCATCGGCAAGGCTTGGCAGGAAATTCTTGTCAAAGGGCAACGACATGGCCTGCCGGGTCACCGCAAGGCCCAAAAATAGGAAGATTATAAGCTCCGGCGCAAACCCGAAGCTCAATTCGCCCAAAGTGCGCAGGGGTAAGATACCACTGGTCGACAATGTGGACAGTGCCACCATCAATGCCGGAAAGCTGTCTGCCCCGCTAATGACCAGTGCCAACCACAGCAGCAATGTCGCGGACAAATAGAGCGGCATCAACTTGGTGGCATAGCGGCTCACCCGCTGGTTGGGGTCGCGAGCACGGGCCAATTGCGCGCCCGAACCAGGCCGCCCCCCAGATTTTGCACCGGGCCGGACGACCTCAAAGCCCCCAAGGGTCATGGGCGACAGGACCGCAATAGCCGATAAAATGACAAGAAACCCGCCAAGCCAGCCCACCAGCGCGCGCCACAGATGCAGCGGGTCGGGAATAGTTCGAGGCGTGTCAAAAATGGATGCGCCGGTTGTTGTCAGGCTGGAGACCATCTCGAAGTAGGCATTAAAGAACGACATCGAGGGGCGCGCTTCATGAAGCGGCACCGCAAGCATCAGTGGCAGCACTAAAAAAGCCGCGACCAATGTTAGAAGCTGGCTCCGCGCCACGTTCCGGATCGGCTGCTTTAGGGTGGCCAATCCGATCAAAGTGGTCAGCACACCGAACAAGATTGCCCCGTAAAAGAAGGGTTGGGCCACACGGTGTTGGCCCAGTGCGAATGCATGGATTGCCGGCGCGAGCATGGCGAATGATCCAGTGGCCATAAGCTGCACAAAAAGCGGCAACCTAAGGACCAAAGAGGTCTGTTGGCTAGAAGACATCTGCCCCATAATCAGAAGAAGTCGACAGAGACCTGCAACAGCCGCTCAACTTCCGGCACGTCTTTGGCCATGGAAAAGATAACGATCACATCGCCTTCATCAACGCGCGTACTCCCTGTCGGGCGGACCGCCTCGCTGCCCTTTTGCAAGGCCCCAACCAGAACACCTTCCGGGAAATCAATGTCGCGGATCCGGTGGCCCGAGATCGGGGACGTCGACAGCACCTGCGCCTCAATCACTTCCGCCTCGGCATCCCCGATCGAATAAATCTGGCGCACCCGACCATGGCGAATATGGCGCAAAATCGAGGAGACGGTGGTGGCGCGCGGGTTGATGTAGGCGTCGATTTTCAAGGCCCCCATAAGCGGCACCAATGTCGGGTCATTGACCAGCGCAATGGTCATCGGGCAGCCCTCTTCTTTGGCGCGAACGGCGGCCAAAAGGTTGGTTTTATCATCATCCGTCACGCAAAGAACGGCATCCGCGCGCGCGATAGACGCTTCGGTCAAAAGCTCCGAACTGAGACCATCACCGTGAAGGACAATAGTGCGCTCCAACGCGTTGGCAGCGCGCTCGGCACAGGCGCGATCTTTTTCGATGACTTTGGCGCGAATGCGGTCTGTGCGCGCCTCCAACGCTTGCGCCACAGCAAGGCCGACATTGCCGCTGCCGATGATCACAACCCGCTCTTGCTTGGACTGGGTTTTGCCGAAAATTTCCATGGCGCGCGGCACGTCTTCATGGTTCGTGCACAGGTATATTTGGTCGTTGGCGAACAGCTGGTCACCGGCATCCGGGGCGAATAAATTGCCCTCGCGGCGCACGCCAACAACAACCGCGCGCAGGGTCGAGAACAATTCCGTCAACTGGCGCAATGGTGTGTTCAGAACCGGGCAATCCTCTTCCAGCAAGATGCCCAGAAGCTGAACTTGCCCCGAGAGGAAATTTTCAGTGTCAAAGGCAGCCGGGTCTGCAAGGCGTTGCAGCGCGGCCTCGGCGACTTCTCGTTCCGGCGAGATCACCACGTCGATGGGCATGTGATCGCGGCGATACAGGTCGGAATAAATCGCCGTTAGATACGACTGGCTCCGCAGCCGTGCAATTTTGCGCGGGATCGAGAACACCGAGTGCGCCACCTGACAGGTGACCATGTTGACCTCATCTGAGAACGTCGCGG
This sequence comes from Litoreibacter sp., assembly GCF_058136045.1. Classification (NCBI taxonomy): domain Bacteria; kingdom Pseudomonadati; phylum Pseudomonadota; class Alphaproteobacteria; order Rhodobacterales; family Roseobacteraceae; genus Litoreibacter; species Litoreibacter sp. The sequence goes on along the minus strand of NZ_JBYVDD010000003.1, from coordinate 255,066 downwards.
CGATAATCATATCAGCGTCACGCGCGCCAGCACGATCCAGCACATCCGGATAGCTGGCAAACCCAGTGACGCCCTGCACATCCAGCGTGTCGGTGGCACGGGCCACCAGCTCTGGATTGTTGTCCACGACAGTGACGTCGTTTTTCTCTGAGGCCAAGTGACGGGCAATTTGCCACCCAACTTGCCCTGCCCCGCAGATGATAACTTTCATCAAAGTAACCCCGGTTAATCGAGTGTTAATCCATGGCAGATGGGGGCGTCGCGGTCAATTGAGAACGCGGCGTTGGGTAAGATGATAAAGCGCCAGCAGCAGCAATAAGTTCACCAAGATGAACCCAGAAGTGCGTATGGTCCCCAATTTTGCCAATGGGGGCCATTAACCTTAATGCAGATTAATCTGTGCCAGTGGAGGCCAGATCATCGTTGTGTATCTGGGCAATACGCGCACCGGCCTTATTTGATGTGACCACGCCCAAGGATTTCAACTTGCGGTGTAGCGCGCTTCGCTCCATCCCGACAAAGGCCGCTGTCCGGGATATATTGCCCCCAAACCGGTTGATTTGCGTCATTAGATATTCGCGCTCAAACAGCTCGCGGGCTTCACGCAATGGCAAAGTGGCCAGATTTCCGCTGATGGCTACACCGCTTCCGCTCTCATTGACCGTATCTGTTTGCGGCAGCTCTTTGGCCTCGATATCGCCCTTGTCTGCCCCAAGGATCAACACCCGCTCAATCACATTTTTAAGCTGGCGAATATTACCCGGCCACTGCATGGTTTGCAGCAATGTAATTGCATCATCCGCAAGGCCCCGCAGCGGTAAGCCATTCGATTTGTTGAAATATTCAAGGAATGATTGTGCCAACGTCGGGATGTCTTCGCGGCGATCTTCCAGATTTGGAACATTGATTGGAACCACATTAAGGCGGTGAAATAACTCCTCGCGAAACGTGCCCGCAGCGATCTCGGCTTCCAAATTCCGATTGGTCGAGGAGATGACCCGCAAATCCACGCGCACCATGTCATTCCCACCGACCCGTTGGAACTGTTGCTCGACCAGAACGCGTAAAATTTTGGACTGGGTGCCAAGGGGCATGTCGGCAACCTCGTCAAAGAAAATGATGCCCCCATGCGCTTGCTCCAGCAGCCCCGGCTCGATGCCGCGTTCGCGGCTTTCACGCCCGAACAGCACCTCTTCCATCCGCTCCGGCTCAACTGTGGCGCAGTTAACCGTAATGAACGGCGCATGAGACCGGTTCGAATTGGCGTGAATATAATGGGCCGCGACATCCTTGCCAGCACCCGCCCCGCCCGTGAGCATGACGCGCCCATTAGAGCCGGTCACCTTATCGAGTTGGGCCTGAAGCGCTTTGAAGGCAGAGCTATCCCCGATCATGTCGGCAGATATGGCCTCTCCGCGTTTGAGCTGGTTGTTTTCTTGACGCAGGCGTGCGGTCTCCATGGCGCGGGTGATCACCACCATGAGCTGATCAATATTGAACGGCTTCTCGATGAAGTCATAGGCCCCTTGCTTGATGGCCGCGACTGCGATCTCAATATTGCCGTGCCCAGAGATGATAACGACGGGCACATCGGGGTTGTCGCGCTTGACGCATTTCAAGATGTCGATGCCATCCATGGCACTGTCCTTGAGCCAAATATCAAGGATCATCAGCGCCGGAGGCTCGGCGTTGATCTCGGCCATACAGGCCTCTGAGGTGCCCGCCAAACGGGTCGTAAACCCCTCGTCTTTTAGGATATCCGAAATCAATTCCCGGATGTCTCGTTCGTCGTCTACGATCAGAATATCGCCCATATCTCTGCTCCTGTGTGATGGCCTGTTCAGGCCACATTCCTGCGTTTATTGGCTGCGAGACGGGGCAGTTTTATCACTGCCTTAGCGCCTGCATGGCCGTTGTTGTCAAAAGGTTCGGCATCGCGCAAATTGAGGCTACCGCCATGTTCTTCAATGATTTTCTTTACGATTGGCAGGCCAAGGCCGGTGCCTTTGGCCCGTGTTGTCACATAAGGCTCAAACAGCCGCGTCCGGTCATGTGGCAAGCCAATTCCGTTGTCCGATATCGCGACGGTGACTTCCTTGGCCGTGGTGGTGACATCGAGCCGGATCTGAGGGGCATGCCCCTCATGCGCCCCCGCCTCTTGGTAGGTTTCAATCGCCTCACCTGCGTTTTTGATCAAGTTGGTTAACGCCTGGCCGATCATGGTTTGATCAAGCTCGGAAAGGACCTGCTTGTCCGTCGTCTCCAAGGTGATATCAACCGTCGGCTGGCCAGAGCGTTGCAAAATAACGGCGTCATTTATCAACATCATCAGGTCAGTTTCACGCAGCTCTGGCTCTGGCATGCGGGCAAACTTAGAGAACTCATCGACGATGCGGCGCAGGTCCTGAGTTTGCCGTATGATCACATCCGTATACTGCTCAAGGCTCTCGAGCTGGTCGCCTGCCAATGGGGCAAACTTGCGCTTTAGCCGCTCGGCTGACAATTGTATCGGGGTCAAAGGGTTCTTGATTTCATGGGCAATGCGGCGCGCAACATCGCCCCATGCCGCCATCTTTTGTGCGCTCACCAACTCGGACACATCATCAAACGCCAGCACATACCCCTCCAGCGCCCCATCTTGCGAGGTCCGAGTGCCGATACGCACCAACAGGCTTTCAAGTTGGCCACGGCGGGTGATCATAATCGCCTCTTGAGCCGTCTCGGCATCGCCCTGCCTCAATTGCGTGAACAGCGGAAAGAATTCTGGAATAACTTCCGATATCGCCTGCGATATTTCTTCATCATCGCCAAGGTCCAGCAACCGCAGGGCAGAGCGGTTCATGAAAGTGATGCGCCCGTCTTCATCTAATCCGATAACGCCCGCAGAAACAGATGACAGAACCGAATCGAACAAACGACGACGACGGTCCACTTGTTCGGTGTTGCTCAAAAGCGTCTCTCGTTGGACCTTAAGTTCCCGCGTCATCTGGTTAAAAAGCCGTCCCAAAAGGGCAATCTCATCCCCGCTTTCAGCCTCTATAACCTGAACATCCAAGTCCCCTGCACCGACCCGCTGAGCCGCACTTGCAAGCTGCCCGACAGGGCGCGCCAGACGCTCCGCAAACCACAAGCCAAGCCAGATTGCAGCAAGGATCAAGATCAGCGCAAAGCCCAAATAAATCAGCCCGAACTCAAACAAAAGCCGACCTCGGTCGTTCTCGAGTTGCTTGTATAGTCGCACAGTTTCCTGCGTCTGATCCAGAAGGCTAAGGATTTCACCGTCGACCGTGCGGCTGATATAAAGATAGCGGTCAGGATAGGATGCCAAACGCAGGAGCGAGCGAAATTCATTGTTAGGCCAATCCTCGATCACCACAGGATCACCAGATTGCGCCTGCGCAAATGCCACGTCCGGAACAGGTTCAAAATCAAAACGATATGACCGGATACCCCGGGCTTTTAGATTACCAGCCCCATCAACTATATAGGCTTCCTTAAGGCCGCGTTGGACTTGATCCTGAGCTTGGCTAAGAACCTGCCTGAGGTCAGAATCAGAAATGAAATTAGTAGTTTGCTTGGCTATGTTCATGTAGCCTGCAAGGCGTCTTATGTCGCTTTGCAGATTGTCATGTTGCTCTTGCTCGTAGGCTTGAGCCGCAGAAAGAGACGATCCGACCACGTTGCGCACACGTTCTGAGAACCAGCCCTCCAGGCCGAAATTCAAGGTGACCACAGCAAAAACCGCAACCAGCACCGTTGGGATCAAAGCCACGATGGCGAAAACGCCAGTCAGGCGAAGGTGCAATTGTGATCCAGCCGAGTTTGCCCGCCGTGAGGCGATGATTTTACCGACCTTTTGGGCCACCAGCGCCGCCACCACGAGCACATAGATTAGATCAGCAAGAATGATCAGCCGGATTCCGTTGGACGTCGGGTCCAATTCAAACGGGCCAAGCCCCATATAGGTGAGAACGGCCAGCACCGGCCCGAGAACGAACAAGCTCAGGGTCGCAATATTTTGCACCCTGCGTAATTTACGCACCCGATTCAGCCTGTCCCACGCGGCAGTTCGCCCGCGGGTACCCATTGGGGTTTTCATCTACTTCTCTACCGCCTTGCCACGACTCGTTAATGTGATCGTTAAACCGTCCATGCGGCTCAATCGTCACGGTGACTGTTGCGGTTTTACATCAACTTACGGCGCCGTGTCACGCGAATATCGAGGTCTGTGACCTTTTTTCTCAAGGTATTGCGGTTGATACCGAGTAAATCAGCACATTTAGCTTGGTTTCCGCCTGTCGCTTCTAGCGAAATCTCGATTAACGGAGCTTCGATCTCTCGTAGGATTCGCTGGTACAGGCCGGGCGGAGGCAATACACCGCCATGCAGATCAAAGTAGCGGCGCAGGTGCGCACCCACCGACGACGACAACTTATCAGATGCACTAATGCCCCCTGTCAGTGGCTCAATTCCGGGCTGAGCACCCAAAACCATTTCAACGTCAGTACGGGTGATTTCTTCCTCCGCGGCAGTCACAGCCAAGCGCTGAACCGTATTCTCCAACTGGCGCACATTTCCGGGCCACGTATAGCCGCGCACCAGTTCAAGAGCCTCCTTGGAGAACCCACGGACAGGCACGCCATTCCGGTCTGTCTTTTGCAAAAAATGCTCGGTTAGCAGCGGTATATCCTCGACCCTATCTCGCAAAGGCGGCACCGAGATGGTGACGCCATCAAGCCGGTAGAAAAGATCTTGGCGGAACTCTCCAGCCTCCATTTTGGTTGCAAGATCCTCTTGTGACGTCGCCATAATTCTAGGGGCATCATCGGTCAGGCTGTCGAGCATACGCACAACACGCGCCTGCGCATTTTCGTCCAGATCAGAGACCTCATCAAACAAGATAGAGCCGCCCCGCGCCCGTCCAAGAACCGCCGCAGGCCCCTCCATAGTTGCGAGGTCTATGGGAGTAGCCACGACAAACGGTAGGTTGCGGCGATCCGAGAAATCATGAACAGCGCGTGCGATCAGGCTTTTCCCCGTCCCCGATTCACCCGTGATCATAATCGGCATATCGGTATTCATAACCCGTGCGACCAACCGGTAGAGCGCCTGCATTGTCGGGGTTCGACCAATCAGCGGCAGATCATCGCCCTCGCCTTGCGGCGCATCCGGGGCATGTGGCGATGCAACAACGCGTTTACGCTCCAGCGCGCGGGCCGAGCGCTTCATCAGGTCAGGCAAGTCAAAGGGTTTTGGCAGGTAGTCGTAGGCTTCGGCTTCGGTGGCCTGAATAGCGGTCATAATGGTATTTTGCGCCGAGATAATGATCACCGGCAGCGCCGGGCGTTTTTCGCGGATCGCAGGCAACATTTCCAACCCGTTTCCGTCGGGCATGACCACATCAGAGATCACCAAATCCCCCTTGCCCTCGGCCACCCAACGCATGAGCGTGGTCAGTGATGACGTCGCATGGACCTTGCAGCCCGCCCGCGTCAAGGCTTGGGTCAAAACCGTGCGAATTGTGCGGTCGTCATCTGCGACCAGAACGGTGCCATCCATGTGTTAAACTCTCTTTAGGGGGTATATCATAAGGGGTGGTCTTTCGGGGTGACTGGCAGTGATATGCGAAAGACCGTTCTGCCGGGGACGGATGTGACCGAGATCCAGCCATCATGTTCCGAGATAATTTTCGACACCAGCGCAAGGCCCAGCCCTGTGCCATTTTCGCGGCCTGAGACAAACGGCTCAAACACCTCCCCCGCCAAGTCATCTGGCAAGCCGGGGCCATCGTCGATAATTTCAACCTGCAAGGGGACTGCAAGGCGTGTGCCATCCGGGCGCTGCACCCTGAGCGACATCTCGTAGAACGTCTTGATCTCGATACACCCGCCGCGATTATCCGCCGCCTCGGCGGCATTTTTCAGCAGGTTTTGGAAGACCTGTAGCAATTGATCGGCATCGGCAAACGTAGACGGCAAGGACGGGTCGTAGTTTTCCTTGATCTTCATGTGCGCGGCAAACCCGACGGCTGCGGATTTTTGTGCGCGATCAAGCACATCATGCAGGTTGACTGGTTTGCGCAGCGGTGGGCGCAAGTTGCCGAATTGCTCAACTTGCTCAAGCAATTTCACCACCCGCCGCGATTCCTCGACAATAAGATCAGTCAACTCCAAGTCATCGCCGGACAGCCCCATGCTCAGAAGTTGCGCCGCCCCGGTGATCCCCGCGAGCGGGTTCTTTATCTCGTGAGCCAGCATTTCGGCCATGCCTATTGCGGATTTGGCGGCGGTCTTGGATTGCATGGCGCGGCCCATTTTCTCAGCAATCTCGCGCGGCTCCAGCAGGATCAAAATATAGCCGGGCCGGTCCACCATGGCGGTGATTTGTACATCACATTGGATCGGTGGCTTTTCGCCAGACCCGACATCAACCGTGTTCACAAACAAGGCGGAATGGTCGCGGCGCACCCGTGTCACCGCATCATCAAGTGGCGCATTCACATGCAACTTGTCCCACACTGGCGCGCCGCGCAGCGACTTGGCGGAGGCATTCATGAAGCCCTCGCCAGCGGCGTTTATCTCGACGATGTTGTTCTGGCTGTCGATCACCAATGCCGGAACCGGCAGCGAGGACCAGAGAGTGTCGAAGAAATTGACGGTCATGCGGCCTCCGGTGCGCAAAGTGCCTCTGATAGGCGGCAAAGGACGTCGGTTGGTGATTGGGCGGTCAAGACTTCGCGGCGTAGGGCGGCGGCGGTCCCTGCCCCATCCATGTACCAGCCAAGATGTTTGCGCGCGATGCGCAGCCCTAGCTTAGGACCATAAAAATCAAGCATATCCTCATAATGCGCAGCCACCATAGCCACCAGCGCGGCACCGCTTGGGATGCTTGGCGCGGGTGTGCCGTGCAAGTCATGCGCGACGCTGGCCAGCACCCAAGGGCGGCCCTGCGCGCCGCGCCCGATCATCACGCCATCGGCCCCCGAGGCCTCGATGGCGCGGCGCGCGGTCCCCGTGTCGATGATATCGCCATTGGCCACGACAGGGATTTGCACCGCCTCTTTGACCGCACGGATAGCGGCCCAATCGGCGTGACCTTTGTAGAACTGGCAGCGGGTGCGCCCGTGGATGGTAATCATACGAATGCCAGCATTTTCAGCGCGTTTGGCCAACTCAGGCGCATTTAACAGCGCGTCATCCCAGCCCAAGCGGGTCTTTAGCGTGACCGGCACATCAACCGCCGCGACCACGGCCTCGATCAAGCTCAGGGCGTGGTCGAGGTCTTTCAGCAGGGCCGAGCCGGAGTAGCCGCTGGTGACTTTTTTGGCCGGGCAGCCCATGTTGATGTCGATCACCCGCGCGCCATTGGCCGCCACAAGACGGGCAGCCTCGGCCATCCAGTGGGCCTCGCGGCCAGCCAGTTGCACCGAGGTATTGGCGAATCCCATGCCCAACTCGGCGCGCTCGCGAACCCCTGCCTTGGCCTGCACCATTTCCTGACTGGCGACCATTTCTGACACCACCAACCCCGCGCCAAAGCTGGAGACCAGCTTGCGAAACGGCAAATCTGTGATCCCCGCCAGCGGGGCCAGCAACACAGGTGGGTCGATTGAGTGTTCCGCCACTTGAATGGACAAATGCTTAATCCTTGTGCATATGCCTAGTTTGCTACCGAGGTAAAACCGCCATTGCAACCATATCACGCAAGGTTTTACGCCTTTCGTGCCGCTTTATTAGGGTGTGCCTAAAAATTAATCAGCATCACGAGAGGCATTGTCCTTCGCGCAGACACATCATAGGTATTTTTCATGAGTTTGGATCAATCAACAGTGGCGGCCATTATCGTGGCCGCAGGGCGTGGCACCCGTGCGGGTGGCGAGGTCGCCAAGCAATGGCAAGAGATCGCAGGGCGCCGCGTTGTGGACTGGACCTGCGCCGCCTTTGCCACGCATCCGCGGGTGGATGAGGTCATTTTGGTTGTTCCCCAAGACACCCCTTCCGACTGGATACCCAAGGGCGTCACGGTGGTTGTCGGGGGCGACAGTCGCGACGCATCCGTACTCAATGGGTTGCTGGCCGCCGAGGGGCGCTTTGATCACGTCTTGATCCATGATGGCGCGCGGCCATTGGTAACCGCAGGGGTGATTGACCGGGTGCTGACAGCGCTGGCCACATCTGCTGGCGCGGCCCCTGCCGTAGCTGTGAGTGACGCCTTGTGGCGCGGCGACGCGGGCCATGTGACGGGCACGCAAGATCGCAACGGGCTGTACCGCGCGCAGACCCCGCAAGGGTTTCATCTGAACACCATTTTAGCGGCGCACCGCGCGCATGAAGGCGGGGCTGCGGATGATGTCGAGATCGCACGCACCGCTGGTTTGGCGGTCACAATCGTTGCAGGCAGCGCGCGCAACATGAAGATCACTACGCCTGAGGATTTCGCCCGGGCGGCACAATATTTGGAGAGAGCGGTGGATATACGGGTTGGCAACGGGTTTGACGTGCACCGGTTTGGGCCGGGGGATCATGTGATGCTATGCGGCGTCAAAGTGGCGCACGGGCGCGGGCTGCAAGGGCACTCGGACGCTGACGTCGGGTTGCATACAATCACCGACGCGATTTACGGCGCGCTGGCGCAAGGCGACATCGGGCAGCACTTTCCGCCAAGTGATCCGCAGTGGAAAGGCATGGCCAGCCACGTCTTCCTAGAGCACGCGCGCGATCTGGCCACCAGCATGGGGTTTGCCATCTCGAACGTCGATTGCACGTTGATCTGCGAGGAACCAAAGATCGGCCCACATGCTTTAACTATGCGCCATAAGCTTGCTGAATTGCTAGATATATCAGTAGATCGCGTAAGCGTGAAGGCCACCACCTCAGAGCAGTTGGGCTTTACTGGCCGACGCGAAGGCATTGCCTGCATGGCGACCGCCACAATGGTAAAAGGATAGCGCTATGTTCTCTGCGTCAAAATTCTGGGCGACGTTTGGCTATGTCGGATTGTTGCGCCCCGCCCCCGGCACTTGGGGCTCGGCGGCGGCGGTGATCGCGGCGTGGGGCGTGATCGAGTGGCGCGGCTATATCGGGTTGGCCTTACTGACGGTGATCATGTTCGTGCTGGGCTGGGGCGTGACCGAGATGGAAACCCGCGGCAAGGACGACCACGACCCCTCGGAGATCGTGATCGACGAGGTTGTCGGGCAATGGATCGCGCTTTTGCCCGTGGCCATCGGGCTAAGCCATACGGGGGCTACCTTCTGGATGCTTTGGCCCGGCGTGTTAACCGCGTTTCTAGCCTTCCGGCTGTTCGACATCTGGAAACCCGGCCCCGTGGGCTGGGCGGACCGGATGGAAGGCCCGTTGGGCGTGATGCTGGACGACGTGATTGCGGGCGTTTTGGCGGCTCTGGTGGTCATTGCCGGCGCATGGATTGCGCATGGTTGATGCGGCGCAGGTTTTAGCGGCAGCGCGCGCCAAAGGCTGGCGGATTGCCACGGCCGAGAGCTGCACCGGCGGGTTGATCGCAGGCGCGCTGACCGAAGTGGCGGGGTCGTCGGACGTGGTGGACCGTGGGTTCGTGACCTATTCCAACGCCGCCAAGGTCGAAATGCTGAGTGTCGAGCAAGATGACCTAGATACCTTCGGGGCCGTCTCGGAAGACGTTGCGGCGCAAATGGCGCAGGGCGCGCGGCTGGCGGCTGGTGTTGAGCTGGCCATATCGGTAACGGGCATCGCCGGGCCGGGTGGATCCGGGGCAAAACCCGAGGGCATGGTGTGTTTCGGACTGTCGATATCAGGGCGACTTCACACCGAAACCGTGCAGTTCGGGGCGTTGGGGCGCCATGAGGTGCGCGCAGCCACGGTGGCCCACGCACTGGAAATGCTCCTAGAGGCCACACTTTCTTAACTGCGCTCTTTTCGGGCAATCTCCAGATATTTAGCCTAAAATATCAGCAATTCGCACATCGCATATAAAATAGGCCGCTTATTTTGCCTCTGCTACTTTAATTTGCATCCACATCCTAGTCTCTGCCCTGAAAGAGAAGATTAAAAGGGAGAGAGCCATGAACGGAGCGGATACCGCCTGGATTATCGTCGCCACAGCCTTGGTGCTGTTTATGACCCTACCGGGGTTGGCCTTATTTTATGGCGGGCTGGTACGGGCGCGAAATGTGCTCAGCGTCTTCATGCAATGCTTCTCTATTGCCTGCGTGATGAGCATTTTGTGGCTGGTCGCGGGGTATTCCATCGCGTTTGGCGACGCTAACGCCTATTGGGGCGGCTTGGACAAGGCCTTCCTGAACGGCATCACCGCCGACACGCTATCGGGAACTATCCCCGAAGTGCTGTTCTTCATGTTCCAGATGACCTTCGCCATTATCACCCCTGCCCTAATCGTCGGCGCCTATGTGGAGCGGGTTAGCTATGGCTTTGTCCTCACCTTCTCGTCGCTGTGGATGTTGATTTGCTATGCCCCAGTGGCCCACTGGATTTGGGGCGGCGGTTTGTTGGCTGGTGCGGAATGGTCGCTATTTGAGGACGGCGTGAATGATTTTGCGGGCGGTATAGTCGTGCACCAGACGGCTGGTATGGCCGCATTGATCGTCGCGGCCTTCCTTGGGCCACGCCGCAAGGCCACCACCCCGCCACACAACCCCGGCATGGTGATGATCGGGGCCGCAATGTTGTGGGTCGGCTGGTTTGGCTTCAACGGCGGCTCGCAATTGGCGGCTGATGGCGGGGCCGCAATGGCGATCACCGTGACGCATATATCTGCCGCGATGGCCTCTATCACTTGGGCCGCTTGGGAGCGGTTCCGCTATGGCAAAGCATCACTGGTCGGCATCGTGACGGGCACGATTGCAGGGCTGGCCTCTATTACACCCGCCTCTGGGTCGGTCTCCCCGATGGAGGCAATGTTGATCGGTGGCATTGCAGGCATCATGTGCCAAGAGCTGTGCGCCGTGGTCAAAAAGGTCATAAAAATCGACGATACATTAGACGTTTTTGCAGTGCACGGCGTGGGCGGTATCTTTGGCATCTTGATGCTGGCGGTGTTTGGTCACGCAAGCTGGACGGCCCAATTGGGCGGATTGGCTGTTGTTGGCATCTGGACCACCGTTGTGACCGTTGGTTTGGTGGTCATAGTGAAAATGATCTTCCCGATCCGGGTCTCTGATGAGGATGAAATCACCGGGTTGGACTTGGCGTCGCATGGTGAACGGGCATACGATTTGTCGTCTTAGCCGAAGATTACTTCAATAAAACATGGGGGCTGCGGGAAACTGCGGCCCTTTTTGCATTTTTATCTACCACATCTCTTGTATCTGCGCGGAAGCTCCCCAAATATGTAAATGTAAGTAACATTAACATACAGGAGAGACGAATGACCCCCACCCCTTCATCCACCCAAATGATGCCCCGCATGGGCTGGTTTGCCCGAGGAACGGCTTGGCTGGACGAGCGCGGCAAAGGCGCTTGGATTGCCGCAATGGTACTTGGGTTCGTTTTCGTGTGGCCCGTTGGCCTTGCTATTCTTGGATATATGATTTGGAGCAAACGCATGTTTAATTCTTCTTGCCGCAGCCGTGCCATGACGCATCGCCGGTCCCACAGCTTCCACACCTCGGGCAACACCGCGTTCGACAGCTACAAATCCGACATGCTGAAGCGCCTTGAAGACGAGCAACAAGCGTTCGAATCCTTCCTAGAACGCCTGCGCGACGCCAAAGACAAATCGGAATTCGACTCGTTCATGGACGAGCGCGCCGAAGCTGCGAAAACCAGCGAAGACGCCTAAGATACCTTGCCGCGCCCTATATACTGGGGCGCGCTTCCCCCCTTTAATTTCAGGAGAACATCCCCCATGTCTTTCACCATGAACGACAGCTACGACGCCCTTCCCGACCCGGTGATGCAGCCCGCCTTTTATGACGGCGTGAGCCTGAAACGCCTGCTGGCTTGGGTTGTGGATACCGTGCTGATTGGGGTGATTGCCGCAATCGTTGCCAGCATCCCGTTGTTTTTGTTGTGGTTCATTTTCCCATTGGTGTTTCTCGTGGTGTCGCTGATCTACCGAATTGGCTCGATACAGGCGTTTTCCGCCACGCCGGGCATGCGACTGTTCAACATTGAGCTGCGCAATCACCATGGACAGCGCCTTGAAGGCTCGGAAGCCGCAATACACACGGTTAGTTTCATGGTGGCCAGCGCGTTCTTTATCCCGCAGGTGGCCTCGGTCTTTATGATGTTGATGAATGGTCGCGGCCAAGGATTGCATGATATGTTCACCGGCGTTGTTGCGATTAACACTCCAAGCCGAAATTGAGCAGTTTTGACCCGGTGTTAATGCCATTTTAACGGCACATAGGGTCCCTTAGGAAAAAGCAATTGTGAACCGCTGGGGGCGTGATACCCTCAGTGGCAATTGACTGCACTTGAGGTTCCATGCGCCATACTTTGCCCATTGCCCCCCAGTTCTACGTTACGGCCCCACAGGCCTGCCCGTATCTGGACCGCCGCCGTGAACGCAAACTGTTCACAGCGTTGCAAGGCGAGCATGCCAATACCCTCAATAACACCTTAAGCAAGCAAGGTTTCAGGCGGTCGCAAAATGTGCTGTACCGCCCCTCCTGCGCTGATTGCTCGGCCTGTCTATCTGCCCGCATTCGGGTGGCGGATTTCCTGCCGACCCGCAGCCAACGCCGGTGCACTAAACGCAACCAGATGCTAGAGCGCGAAGCGACCTCTCCTTGGGCGACGGAGGAGCAGTATGAGCTGTTTCGCCGCTATCTTGATTCACGCCATGCCGATGGTGGCATGGCCGATATGGATGTGTTCGAATTCGCCGCCATGGTTGAGGAAACGCCGGTCAAAAGCCGGGTGATCGAATACTGGGATAGATCCGGCGACACCCCCAAATTAATCGCCACCTGCCTGACCGATGTCCTCGATGATGGCCTGTCTATGGTGTACTCGTTTTACGACCCAGACTGGGCGCGTAACTCATTGGGAACATTTATAATTCTTGACCATGTTCGGATCGCGCAGGAGGCCGGATTACCCTATGTTTATCTGGGGTATTGGGTCCCTGGATCTCCTAAAATGGGATATAAATCCGGCTTTTCCGGATTGGAAATTTTTCGGGAATCGAAGTGGCAAAAACTGACTTCTGAAGAGGATTACAGTGTGGATACGCACCCCTTGTCAGTCGATCCGATCGCCGAGCAGGTCGCGCGCATCAGCCTGCCCGACACACGGGCCCCTAAGGCCTAATGCTCCATATATCCAGCTTCGCCATCGTGGTCCCCGAGTACGATGAAGGCCTTGATTTCTATGTACATCGCCTAGGGTTTTCGCTCATTGAAGACACGGACATGGGCCATGGAAAGCGATGGGTTTTGATCGCCCCGTCGCCCGATGCACAAACCAGAATTCTCTTGGCAAGAGCGGATGGGGACCGCCAAAAAGCATCAATAGGCACTCAAACCGGAGGGCGCGTTGGGTTTTTCTTACATAGCGACGATTTTGATGCTGACTTTTTACGCTTATCCACCGCTGGCGTGGAGTTTGAGGAAGCGCCACGTAATGAGGTTTATGGAAAAGTTGTCGTTTGGAGGGACCCTTGGGGCAATCGCTGGGATTTAATGCAACTAAAGGATCATCCACCCGATTAAGGTTAATTAACCAAGAGGGCCCCGCCGTTGCGTATCCAATTCTTCAACTCGACGCGCCAGAGCATCATTATCTAAGATTTTAATACCCTCTTTTGACATTTCAATAATCTGCCGATCCCGAAGATGCCCTAATTCCCGATTTACGGTCTGGCGCGAACACCCGACAACATTGGCCAAATAGGTTTGAGTGTGGCAGAAAACTGCATCCGGCGCAGATAGCTTCTCCAGATAAAGGCAAACCTTTTGTTCAACTGAGCAAAACTGGTCGATGGACTTGTACTTATTGTCATGGCAAAAATCATGATAGACGGAAATAGCAAAATTCCTAACAAAAACAGTAGATTGCAACAACTTATCCAAGAGAGATATCGGGCAAAATAAAATCTCGCTCTCCCCCAGTGACGTACAAGTTGCAGAGCACAGCTCGCCTGAAATGGCTTCTACCGCGCCCATAATTTGGCCGGGAATAGAGTGGTAAATGATGGAGTGATGGCCGCCAACGCAAAGGTAGCCAATTTGGATCTCCCCTTTTCCAACAAGAAACATCCCCGTCGCTGCCTCACCTTGGCTTAAGACAACACTGTCCCTCCTGTAAGTTTTCAGGATGCATGAGTTAAGAAACGCAGCTTTTTCTATTTCAGAAAAGCCACGTAAAATTTCCGCATCTAAAAGATGGGGAAAGCGCGTTGAGTTATTCAAGAGATTCGTTTCACTGTATAGCTGTCGACTGGTTACGTTAGATATTTTCTATAATTCACGGGTCACAGGGGTAAAAGAGCACTCGTTAACATACTGACTTATTTTTAAGCAGATGATTTTAACATTCTTGTCGCTTTGACGACATGCACCAACGTCAACTAACGATTTTTTCTGTGGATAAGTATCGAAACAGAGACCTACAGACCTATCATTGTTAGAAAAATTTAATTTCCAATTAAATTCGGCAGGATTGTTACCACCGAGGGGAATAATGCCAGCAATGCAAGTGCCCCCATTTGAATCAGCACGAAGGGGATGATTCCCCGGTAGATGTGCCCGGTTGTGACCTCTTTGGGCGCAACACCACGCAGATAGAACAGTGCAAACCCGAATGGCGGCGTCAAGAATGAGGTTTGCAGGTTCACCGCAATCATGATCGTCACCCATTTCGGATCCATCGTCCCACCATAGATAACCGGGCCAACAATCGGGATGACGATGTAGATAATCTCGAGGAAATCCAGCACGAACCCCAGCACGAAGAGCACCAGCATCACCATGATGAAGACTTTCACCTCATTGTCGATGCTTTGTAGGAATTGCTGGATATAATGCTCGCCGCCAAATGAGATCACCACAAGGTTCAGCAGTTGCGAGCCGATAAGGATGGTGAACACCATGCTGGTCACCTTGGCCGTTTCGCGCACGATGGGGCTGAGAACGCCGTAATTCCACAGCACATAGCACGAGTACAGCAAGCCAAATATCGCGAACAAATAGGCGGCTTGGGCGACCAGGAAGGCCATCATATTCTCGAAGCTCACCTGCTCGATGTTGACACGAAGATCGAAATTCACACCGACAAGGATCATCAAGATGATCGCAAAGGTTGTCATCAACACAATGCGTCCCGAGCGGCCCTCGTCTTGCAAGCGACGGTAGGCGGCCAGCATGATTGCGCCCCCTGCCCCAAGTGCCGCGGCGGGCGTCGGATTGGTGATGCCCCCAAGGATCGAGCCAAGCACCGCAATGATCAAAACCAGCGGTGGAAAGACCACACGGATCAAGTCGTTACGCCCCAATATGCCAGCCGCATGCTTCGCGCCATAAAAGATCATCCCCATGGGCACAATCATCAGCAGAAACGTGGTGCCCGGCGTACTTAGCGGTGAAACCAGAAGTGTATCGACCAACATGGCCAGCACAATGCCGCCAAATCCGACGATAATCGGCAGCGGGTTGGCAGAGGGCGACACGCCGCGCGCCACAGCAAACATCAAAGAGAACAGCAACAAGCCCATGGCGATGCCCGTCCCGATTGGGGCAGCGGCCCCAACTTTGACCTCAATGGCAGCGGCTAGCTCTTCCTCGGTCAGCTTGACCGATTGGGTCACCCCGCCAGCCGCATCAATGGCGGCCTGCTCAGACATGGCAAAATCCCATGCCTCTTGGCCGTGCAACTCGATCATCGCACCCGCACATTGCTCAGACACATTGGTGCGTAACGAGGCCGTTTGACCCGCGTCAGAGAAGCTGTCCACATGGACATTTTGCGTGCCGATAACATTGACCTGCATCAGCAAAATCAGGCCTGTAATCAACCCGATCGGGGCAAATAAGAACCACGTCAAAGCCTCGGACCGGCGCACCGGCTCTCCGGTGGGTTCGCCCATCTGTACGGCGGGCGCCTTGGACGGGTTTAAGACCGCATAGCCAAATGCATAGAGCGCATAGAGCACCGCCAGCAACACGCCGGGCAAAAGTGCCGCTTGGAACAAGGTGCCAACGGAAACCACCGCAGGCTCTCCCAGATAGGTTAACGCATCCGAGCAGCCAACCTCTTGGGCACGGACCTCTTGGGCGGCGGAGTACAAATCCCCCGCCAAGGTGCCCAGTAGCACGATCACAATCGAGGGCGGAATAATCTGGCCCAAAGTGCCGGACGCGGCGATGACGCCGGTGGCCAGCTCGGGCGAATAGTTATGCTTCAACATGGTTGGCAACGACAGCAAGCCCATGGTGACCACCGTGGCCCCCACAATGCCCGTGGACGCAGCCAAAAAGGCCCCGACCAACACCACCGAGACGGCCAGACCGCCGGGCAACGGCCCAAAGACCCGCGCCATAGTGGTCAGCAAATCATTGGCAATCTTGGAGCGTTCCAACGTGATGCCCATCAACACGAACATCAGCACGGCCAGCAATGTTTCGATGGATGCGCCAGCCAGCACGCGCTCGTTGATCCGGTTCACAATGAACGAGACGTTGCGGTTCAGCGCGACTTCCCAGCCTTGCAAAAACACCGGCTCGGCCAGTCGCGGTAAATCGGGGTATCGGAAGGTGGATATGGTTTCCGGTTTAAACCCTTCGGCAATCAGCGCGGCGTATTCCACGGTGCCAGTATCAATCGCCTGATGGATCAACAGCCCACCCGCATCTAGAGCCGAGATAATAGAGAAGGAAATAACCGCCGATCCACCGATGGCGAATGCCACGGGAAAGCCCGACAGGATGCCACCAAAGAGGCAGAGAAAAACGATGATAAGGCCGATCTCGACGCCATCTAATCCGAAAAGCATGTGTCCAGCCCCTTAGTGTATGTTTGCTGCCAGCTCGGCGTCCGCGTCGCCCAGCACGTCTTTATCGAGGTATTTACCCTCGCTTGATGGGCCTTCTTTGCGCTCCAGATAAGACCGCATGAAGAAGGCTATTGCTTGCATGAACACCATGGCGGTGAAGGTGCAGAGCAGAATTTTGAATAGGAAGTAGGCGTTGAAGCCGTTGGGCGAGAAGCCGATGGTCTCGATATTCCAGCGCAAGGCGCGCGCCTTAAGCATCAATTTTTCCAGCGAGTTTGACGCCGCAGGGTTTGGCACCACCAAGTGACGCCACATGAAGAACCAGCCATAGAGCCATGTGAGCACCGCCACAGGCATCATGAACAAAACCGAACCGACCATGTCGATGGTCTTTTTGGTGCGGTAACTGACGGCAGAATAGACCAGATCAACGCGCACATGCCCCCCCTGCACGAACGTGTAAGTCACGCATAAGGCTACCACTAAGGCATTGTAAAGTTTCAATTCTTCGGCCCACCAACTGATGTCCATAGAGAAACTCATGCCGAATCCAATGGAGATTTCAGCCCGCGCAAAGATGCGCTGCATAAAGATGATGACGATTTGCTGCATGACCATCAAAAGGCCAGCCCAAGCAGCGATGCGGCCAACCCCGTTGGCAAAGCCCTCCAGCAGGCGCACGCAACCCCACATGAAGTTGTTGCGCCACATGCCAATGGCCACGAGGACAAGAAATGTAGTGAAAACGACAAAGAAAAACTCGATTGAGGCACCATAATAAATGAAGCGCATCAACGATTGCTTGTGCTCGGTCGTGGGCAAAGTTTGGTTAATATAGGGCAGCCACGACAGCCACGACGACGGGTGCGTCAGGGCGTATCCCAGATTGTAGAACGACGTGGCGATATTGGTGATGAACCAGACGAAAGCGTCTAGCATAGCGTGCCCCCCCAAACGACCGGTGCAAGACCGATAGTCGCCAAAACTCCCCTTGACGACAAGAATAGATAGTCGCTTCGGCCTGCATCGTGCTTTGCAGGCCGAAGTATTTTAGATCAACATCTTATGAGATGATCTTAATGTTACCCCAGAACCCGGTCACGCTGTGTGCGGTACGCGCCTTCTGCCTTTTGGATCCAGCCGGAAGAGGCTTTCAAGGACACCTGATAGTCATCATAGATCTTCTTATAAAGCTCGTCGCCCATGTTCTCGGCGTGAACTTCTTCAGACGCTTTACCAAACGCATCCCAAACAGAATCCGGGAATTCCAGAACCTTAACGCCAGCCGATTGCAGACGTTGCAACGCGGCACCGTTGTTGTTGAGGAATTGCGCAAGGTTCCATTGATGGGACTCGGCGGAAGCAACCTCGATGATTTTCTGGTGCGCTGGTGACAGCGACTCGAAAACTTCGCGGTTAACAGCAATGGACAGGCCAGCACCCGGCTCGTGGAAACCGGCAGTGTAGTAGGTCTTGGTGATCTCTTGGAAACCAGCTTTTTCGTCCGCCCATGGGCCGATCCACTCGGTGCCGTCAATCGCGCCGGAGGCCAGCGCTTGGTACACTTCGGAGCCGGGCAGGTTTTGCACGGATGCACCAAGTTTACCCAAGGCTTTGCCGCCCAAACCGGGCATACGGAATTTCAGACCATTGAAGTCTTCCGGGCCATTGATTTCTTTGCGGAACCAGCCACCGGCCTGTGCGCCAGTGTTCCCAGCTAGGAAGGATTTCAGGCCAAAGATTTCGCCCAGCTCATCGTGCAAAGCCGCGCCATTGCCGTGGTAGTACCAGTTGGCCAGCTCTTGTGCTGTCATGCCAAATGGCACGGAGGTGAAGAAGGCATAGCCCGGGTGCTGACCAACGAAATAGTAGTCCGCGCCGTGGTACATATCGGCCTGACCAGAGGTCACAGCGTCAAAGACTTCGAACGCGCCAACCAGCTCGCCCGCCGCTTTCACGTCCACGGTCAAATTGCCGTCGGACATGGCGGTGATGCTGTCGGCTGCGTGTTGTGCGGCGTCAAAAACGCCCGCAAGCCCGCGGCCCCATGTTGTGACCATAGTCAGGGTACGTTTGCCCTGTGCATAAGCCGGTGCAGCCAATGCGGTCGTTGCCACTGCTGCGGTGCCGCCAAGTGCGGATGTTTTCAAAAATGAACGACGATCCATAGATGTCTCCTCCCAAAGGTATTTTGCCATGCGCAGGTTTCCCCAGCCGTCATGGCCGATCGTTTCAAGTAGAGAGACCTTAGGTGTGCTTTTCCGGAAGCTAAATACCCATGGCTGGGTATTTGGCGCTATTTCCTTGCGAAACAGTCGATTTATGCGAGATAATTAGCGAATTGGCCTGAAATACCGCCTTAGGGGAGGAGCGGATCACCAGATGGCACAGTCCTGGAGCCAAATCCGCACGCGACTTGCGTTGACCTACCGGCAAAAGATATTTTTGCTAACCGCCCTGCCCTTGATCTTGGCGGTGGCGGCCATCTCCGCCGTGGTCACAGTGCAATCACGGCAATTGGCAGAGCGTGAAATTCGCGGCCTCGAAACCGAGTTGATCGAAGCCAAGAAAGCCGAATTGAAAAACTACATCTCACTGGCGCGCACCGCGATTGGGGCGGTCTATGGTCATGCCGCCCCCGATGATGAGGCCGCCAAGCTGAAGGTCACGCAGATCTTAAGTGCCATGATTTATGGGCAGGACGGATTTTTCTTTGTCTATGATTACGATGGGAAGAACTTGGTTTCGCCGCGCCAAACCTATCTGATCGGGGCAAATTGGCTGGGGTTGCGGGATCGGAACGGGGTTCCCGTTGTCGACAAGATCATCGACATCGCGCGCTCGGGAAGTGGATACCACAGCTATGACTGGGCCAAACCCTCTAGCGGAGAGACCGCGCGCATGGTGGTTTACGTCGCTGGGCTGCAAGACTGGAAATGGGCTTTCGGCACCGGAATTTTCATTGATGATGTGTTAACCACCGTAGCCGCCGCGCGCGCGCAAACCGAAGAGCGCGTTCAAAAGACGTTCATTTACATCGTGATGATCACCTTGCTTGCCCTGTTAGGCGTTTTTGTCGCCGGACTGGCGCTGAACCTGCACGAGCGACGCCTTGCAGATGCCAAATTACGCGCCCTGACCGAGCGTATTATCGACACCCAAGAGGAAGAACGCGGGCGTGTCGCGCGAGAACTGCATGACAGCATCAGCCAAATTTTGGTCGGGATTCGTTACACGATGGAATTGGCAGCGCGTCGGGTTATCAATGGTGATCCGAAGGCCTCGACAAGCCTCGACAAGGGGATATCTGGCCTCAACGAAGCCATCCAGGAAGTGCGCCGCATCTCGGCAGACCTGCGCCCCGGCGTGTTGGACGACTTGGGTCTTGGCCCCGCGTTGAAGTCACTGATTGACGAATTTTCCAGACGCACCGGTATCGAGACGGATTTCCAGACCGTGGTGTTTCGCAACCGGCTGGATAAAGATGCCAAAATAGCTTTGTACCGCATTGCGCAAGAAGCCCTCACCAATGTGGAGCGCCACGCAGAGGCATCGCATGTCTCGGTCGAGGTTTTCGGCCACCGCAAAGGCGCGACCATGCGCATTCAAGATAACGGCATAGGCATGTCTGCGCGCAAGCAACAAGACGCCATCGGCGGCCTTGGCCTGCGCAATATGCAAGAGCGAATGGACCAACTCAAAGGGCATTTCCGGATACTGTCGAGTGAAGATGGCACCGTTATTGAGGCCTCGGTGCCTCTGAGCCACTTGCTGTCACCCCAGAATATATCCCCCGATGCCACCCCCAACACCACCCCGAGGAAACGCGCATGAATGACAAGGGAAACAAGATGATTAGAGTCGTGATTGTAGATGATCACCCGATGGTGGCGGACGGCATTCGTGCCATTTTGGAGAGTTATGACGACATTGAAGTTGTGGCGACTTTGAGCAACGGGCAAGAGATCGTGGATCGCGCACAAGACCTAACCCCCGATGTGATTTTGCTGGACCTGAACATGCCGCAACTGGGTGGGCTTTCGGCCACGGAGATCCTGCTGGAGCAAAACCCGCAGACCCGCATTTTGATCCTGTCGATGCATGATGCACCCGAATATGTCTCAGCGGCGATGGCACATGGCGCCAGAGGATATTTACTCAAGGATGTGCCAACAGATAAAGTATACAAGGCAATTCAATCTGTTATGCGCGGGGAAACCTATCTCTGCGGTGGCGCGACGGCCTCGCTAGAGCCGCCAACCAGCGACGGGCGTGAACCCTTGACCGCACGCGAGCAGACCATTTTGTTGCAACTTGCACAGGGGCGATCGAACAAGGAAGTCGCGGCGGATTTGACCATCTCGGTTCATACGGTCGAGACCCACCGCAAGAATATCAAACGCAAATTAGGTATCAATTCCACCGCCGGACTAACGCGCTATGCGATGGAGCACGGGGTTTTGCAGGGCACCGGAGTGGCGTTTTAGGCGATCACCGCCAAGTGCGTTGCAACAGCTCAAACAGCGCCAGAATTTTGGGGCTATCTTTGCGTCGCGCGAGGGTGGCGAAGCTAAGGCAGGCCGGAACCGTGACCGAATTACAGACGGAAAGCCCAAAAGACTGCTGCTGATGGAGTGCAATTGAATCGCGGCACAGGCTTAGCCCCACCCCCGAGCGCACCATTTCAAGCATCGATGCTTCCTGATCAACCAGCGCGACGGTATTTTGCGTACAGCCATGATCCGCGAAAACCTTGGCAAGCAAGCGGTGGTGCGCTGACACTTCGGGCGTCCCGATCCAAGGAAGCTCCGCCAATTCCGGCCAACTTGTGCCCTCGATCCGCGACTGCCAGCCTGCGGGCGCGATAACCTTATAGGAAAATTCGGCCAGCTTTACCGCGAATAACTGCTCTTGCTGATCAAGATCATTGTGAACGATTTCCTCAGGGCTGCTCAGGTAAAACCCCGCATCAATCTGACCCCGCTCCAGCCGGTTGAGGTTCTCGCCGCTGACACCATGCACCAGCTCTGTCTCAATGTCGGGGTAGTCGAGCCGTATCTGGCTAAGCAGTTGACCCAAGCGAATAAATTCCGGATCAACAATAGTGCCAATAGTCAATTTCCCACTGACGCGGCCTGCGCGTTGGCGCGCGCAGCGGTGAAACTCTGCCAAAGCTGCCAACACTTGCTCTGCCTTGGCAATGAGGGCCGCGCCATCGCTTGTTACCTTCAAGCCGGAGGCCGAGCGGTTGAACAAAACGATGCCGGTCTCTTCGCTGAGCCTCTTTAACTGATGGCTGACCGCCGGTTGGGTCAGGTTTAACGCCTCGGCAGCGCGTGACACGCTGCCCTCGCGCACGACAGTTACAAAGGCTTGCAGGGTATTTATGTTCGAAAATCGCTCCATATAAATTTATTTAATATTGCTCAGAAGGATTCGTCATTAGCTTTGTGCACCCCGCACACCTAAAGCTTTGGGAACTGATGTTTTAGGGTCATGGGGGAAGTTGCGATGTTTGACTATATCGTTATCGGCGGTGGGACCGCTGGCTGTTTGATGGCCAACCGGCTGAGCGAAAATCCGGCCACGCGCGTGTTGCTGCTTGAAGCCGGAAAACGTGACACCTACCCGTGGATCCACATCCCCGTGGGCTACCTCTATAGCATCGGTAACCCGCGGGTTGACTGGATGTATGAGACCCAGCCGGACAAGGGTTTAAACGGGCGCAGCCTGCGGTATCCGCGCGGCAAAGCCTTGGGTGGCTGCTCCTCGATCAACGGGATGATCTACATGCGCGGCCAAGCGCGCGATTATGACAATTGGGCCAAATTAACCGGCGAAGAGGCATGGAACTGGGAAAACTCCCTGACGGATTTCAAAGCCCATGAAGACCACTACAAACTTGACGATGGTGCCGACCCGCAGACCGGCGACAACAGCCGGTTTTCCGATATGCACGGCCATGGCGGCGAGTGGCGGGTCGAGAAACAGCGGCTTCGCTGGGACGTCTTGGACAGCTTTGCCGATGCGGTTGTGCAGACAGGCATCGAGCGCACGGATGACTTCAACAGCGGCGACAATTCGGGGGTCGGCTACTTTGATGTCAACCAACGCTCTGGCTGGCGCTGGAACACGTCCAAGGCCTTCTTACGCCCGGCCAAAACGCGATCAAACCTGACAATTTGGACAGAAGCGCAGGTTGAAAAACTGACCTTTGAGACCGGAGCAGACGGCAAACCGCGCTGTAATGGCGCTATGGTAAACCGCCAAGGGCAGTCGGTTTTGGCAGAGGCCACGCGCGAAGTGGTGCTTTGTGCAGGCGCAGTGAATTCGCCACAAATCTTGCAACTCTCGGGGGTTGGCCCCGCTAAACTGCTGAAATCTCACGGAATAGACGTTGTACTAGATGCGCCCTATGTTGGCGAAAACCTACAAGACCACTTGCAAATTCGCGCAGTCTTTAAGGTTAACGGCACGCGCACACTGAACACTTTGGCCAATTCGCTATTCGGGCAGGCGATGATCGGGCTGGAGTATGCGCTTAAGCGATCTGGCCCGATGAGCATGGCACCAAGCCAGTTGGGCGCTTTTGCCCGCTCCGACCCGAGCCGCGCCCATCCGAACCTTGAATATCACGTCCAGCCACTTAGCCTTGAGGCCTTTGGCGAAGACCTGCATGACTTCCCCGCAATGACTGTCAGCGTTTGCAATCTGAACCCGACAAGTCGCGGTCACTTGCGTATCGGCTCGGGGAATTTCCGCGATGCGCCGCTGATCTCGCCCAACTACCTTGATACGGATGACGACCGTAAAATCGCCGCTGAAAGCCTGCGCCAAGTGCGCCAGATCATGGCACAGCCCGCAATGAAGGAGTACGCGCCCGAGGAGTTCAAACCCGGTGTGCAATATCAAAGCGACGAAGAGCTGGCCAAACTGGCGGGCGACATTGCCAATACGATTTTCCACCCCGTCGGGACCATCAAAATGGGGCGCGATGAGGATGAGACCGCCGTGCTTGACCCGCATCTTCGCCTGAAAGGCGTTACCGGATTGCGCGTTGTCGATGCCAGTGTGATGCCCGAAATTACCAGTGGCAATACCAATGCGCCGACCCTGATGATCGCCGAAAAGGCCGCAGGCTGGATCTTGGCGGGGCAGTAGCAGCCTAGCTCTGCGGCGCCTTTGACAGCCGCCAATCGGCGCTCTTGATCGGGACAAAGGCCTCGATCGCGGCGCTGGCGATAACATGGGTTTGCGCGTTCTCGGGGTCGTGCACATCCAGCCCGCCCAAAACCCCGGTGACCTGCGCCCTGCCCCGTGGCAACTCGGCGGTTAAGGCGGCTATGTCCAACAACTCGGGCTTTTGCACGCCGATGGTGACTTGGACGCGCATATGCGCGTGCGCGATGCCAAGCGATTTGAACATAACAATAGAGGAATGGTGCAGCGCGTCGTGAATGGCGCGTTTGGCGGCCTTGGTATAGTCCATTCCGTACAGGTCGTTGCCGGTGCCCATCTCTAGAATAATGCGATGCTCCATCACGCCGCCTCCATGTCAAAACTGACCATGATGGCGACATTAACCATCACCGTGACACCCGAGCCGTCAGGCTTGGGGATGTCCAAACCGCCGTGTTTGACGGTGATTGACGGCTGGCCATAGGGAAAGATGTCCAACAGCTTGGACACATCCACGGCCTCGGGGTTTTGCGCGCCGATTTCAACCTCGATGATCATGTCGGATTTCTCGAACCCGAAGGCCTCGGCGAGGCTGACCGAGTTGTGCCACAGGGCGTCACGAATAGCGCGCGCGGCGGCCTCGGTATAATCGCGACGGCGCAGGGATGTGCCCATGCCAAATTCGTGGATCATGCGTGTCTTGGCCATGTGCCTCTCCCTTTAGGTCGTCACATAGGAGCGAATGTGGCCAGCAACTGCAAGCCGCATCACGAAGGTGCTTTGGGTTGGCCGAACATGATCAGATAAGGCCCTTCATCACGAACATGAAATTCGCGCTGATCATAGAACCGATCAAATGGTGCGGTCACTCGATCCTTTGGCAGTTGGGACAGCTTCGGCTCCAATTCGCGGTATAGCGCGTCCACATCATCGACATCTATATAGACCATCTGATTTGCAGCAGGCTCGGACAGGTAATCAGGTGTGCCGGTGACGATAATACGCAGGGCAATGTTGTCGCGGTATAAATAGGCATAATCCGGATCGCGCATTTCAGAACCGACAGAAAACCCCAAAACGTCACGAAAGAATGCAATCTCGGCATCAAGGTCCGCACAATACAGGAACGGGGTGATTTGGGTCATTTTCGGCATTTAAGGCCCCTTAGATTTCTATTTCTTCTGATAGTGACCGGATTGACGCAATAAAAATACAATAAAAATGCACTCAGAGACATAAAATTCAGACAATTGCCTGTTGACCCCCCTTTCGGGGCTGGTAATGTCAGCGCAGCAACGAAGGAGCGCTCAGCATGACCGATGTGGTCGTCATTCTAGAATATTGGTGCATGGGTCGGTAACGACACTCCATATCTGGAACCATGCGCCCCCGCCAAAACGGGGGCTTTTTTGTGAGCACAGGAAACGAGGACAGTACGATGGCACCTAAGCAAATGACCGGCGCGGAGATGGTGGTTCAAGCCCTGATTGACCAAGGCGTGGACACGGTATTCGGATACCCCGGTGGTGCCGTGCTGCCGATTTACGACGAGATTTTTCAGCAAAACAAGATCAAGCATATTCTGGTGCGCCACGAGCAAGGCGCAACCCATGCCGCCGAGGGCTACGCACGCTCTACTGGCAAACCCGGCGTTGTTTTGGTGACCTCTGGCCCCGGTGCCACGAATGCGGTGACGGGCCTGACGGATGCGTTGATGGACAGCATCCCGATGATCGTGCTGACAGGGCAAGTGCCGACCTTTATGATCGGCAATGACGCGTTCCAAGAGGCCGACACCGTTGGCATCACTCGCCCCTGCACCAAGCATAACTGGCTGGTGAAAGACACCAACGAGCTGGGCGATGTGATCCATCAGGCCTTCCATGTGGCCACCCATGGGCGCCCCGGTCCGGTTCTGGTCGACATCCCCAAAGACGTGCAATTTGCCAAGGGCACCTATGTTGCGCCCAAACAGGCCAAGACCAAGCATTATGCGCCCAAGGTAAAAGGCGATCTTGAGCGGATCACCGAGCTGGCCGAGTTGATGGAAACCGCCAAGCGCCCGATCATCTATTCCGGCGGTGGCGTGATCAACTCTGGTGACAGCGCGACGGCTTTGCTGCGGGATCTGGCCAAGGAAACGGGCTTTCCTATCACCTCGACCTTGATGGGTTTGGGCGCGTATCCGGCCTCTGGCGAGCAATGGCTGGGCATGTTGGGGATGCACGGGTTGTATGAGGCCAATATGGCGATGCACGGGTGCGATCTGATGATCAACATCGGCGCGCGCTTTGACGACCGGATCACTGGGCGCGTGGACGCGTTCTCGCCCGGCTCGAAGAAGGCGCATATCGACATTGATGCCTCCTCGATCAACAAGATCATCCACGTTGATGTGCCTATTGTTGGCGATGTTGCTCATGTGCTGGAAGACCTGCTGCGGATATGGAAATCACGCGGCCGCAAGACCCACAAAGAAGGCCTATCCAAGTGGTGGAAACAGATTGAAGAATGGCGCGCAGTGCGTTGTTTGGAATATAAAAACTCTGAAACTATTATCAAGCCACAATATGCATTGCAGCGCCTAGAGGCCCTGACCAAGCATCGCAAAGATCGCTTCATCACCACCGAAGTTGGCCAGCACCAAATGTGGGCCGCGCAATACCTTAACTTTGAGGAGCCAAACCACTGGATGACCTCGGGCGGCTTGGGCACAATGGGCTACGGCTTGCCGGCCTCTGTTGGCGTGCAAGTGGCGCATCCTGATGCCTTGGTGATCAATGTGGCTGGCGAGGCCTCGTGGCTGATGAACATGCAAGAAATGGGCACCGCGCGGCAGTATAACCTGCCGATCAAGCAGTTCATTTTGAACAATGAGCGCTTGGGCATGGTCCGCCAATGGCAGCAATTGCTACACGGCAACCGCTATTCGCATTCCTGGTCCGAAGCCCTGCCCGACTTTGTACTTCTGGCGCAGGCGTTTGGGGCCAAAGGCATCAAATGCACCGACCCTTCCGATCTGGATGACGCGATCATGGAAATGCTCGAGTTCGACGGTCCAGTGGTATTTGATTGCGGTGTCGAGAAGCACGAAAACCTGTACCCGATGATCCCATCCGGCGCGCCGCACAATGAAATGCTCATGGGCGACGACAGGGACGAGGACGCAATCGGGTCCACGGGCGCGGTGTTGGTGTAGTTTTATGCAAGACTTAAAGCGTGAGCTGCGCCGAGACCTATGCGCACTTCAAGAAAAGAGGACTTACTACTTACTCGGCGCATCAGGAGCCTGTTTAGCTTTTGGTATTAGCCAAATGAGAGAGCTTTACCCTACTCCAATCCATTGGATATTGATTGTATCCTTGGTAGCAGCCTCGGTTAGTTTTTTGTGTGGTATTAGAGCTTTGTCAAAGGATGAAACGACTATCCACGCTAACTGGTTCATGTTTGACGAGGCGAGTCAGGCGAATGCTCAAGGGTTGTCACATAAAGAATTCCGTCAAACCTTCGATAAAGTCATTTATGGCCCGCTCGGTCGATCAGCTGTACTTTGGAGACGATGGCAGATCGGGTTACTATTCTTTAGCGCCATGCTACTTCCACTCTGGAGGTTTTTGATCTGTGAAGGTTGCATGAGTGCACTTAAGTTTTCACAAGTTGCAACAATCCCCCCTGTTCTCACATCGGGAAACTGACAAATGTGGAACTGGATCACCTCCCTTTTCATAGCCACCCTGCCCCCCGCCGTGGTGCCGGATTTCGATCTGAACCGCGATGTGTGGCAACAAGAGCTGCGCTTCACGCAGGCAGCACAGGTTTGTGTCTGTGGCGCGGGCTGTGATGGGGCACCGGAGGGGGGCTATTTGGTGACCGCCACCGCCGCCAGCTCGGGAGAGGCGCAGGTGTTGCATTTCTCGGACCAGATCGAAATTGAGGGCGCGCCTGTCACCCTGCGACCCGCGAGCATTTGCCTCGACAAGCCAGCGCAAGAGCCTTTGCGCCTGACACTATTGACTAAAACGGGCTATCCGGCCAATTCTGGCACGCCCGTGATCGACATAAGATAGATAAGAAAGAGAGATCGCCATGCCGCCGCTCAAGATCAAAAAAGGCACGTCCAAGCATTCGGCCTATGACCTGAAAAACCCCAATGCCGACATCATTGAACGCCACACGCTGGCGGTTTTGGTAACCAATGAAGCCGGGGTTCTGGCGCGGGTTATCGGGCTGTTCTCAGGGCGTGGTTATAACATCGAAAGCCTGACCGTGGCCGAGGTGGATCACGATGGCCACCTGTCACGCATCACGATTGTGACGGTCGGCACCCCTGCGGTGATCACCCAGATCAAGGCGCAGCTAGAGCGCATGGTGCCAGTCCATGAGGTGCATGACCTCACCGAAGAAGGTGCCAGCGTCGAGCGCGAATTGGCGATGTTCAAGGTGTCTGGCACCGGTGACAAGCGTATCGAAGCGCTACGACTGGCTGAAATTTTCCGCGCCAATGTGGTGGATAGCACCTTGGAAAGCTTCGTCTTCGAGATGACGGGCCACTCTGAGAAAATCGACGCCTTCGCAGACCTGATGCGCCCGTTGGGGCTTGTCGAAGTTGCGCGCACAGGTGTTGCCGCACTTTCGCGCGGCAGCGCTTAGCAAGTTCCAGATCAAGGACGCAACACGGCCCCCACCCTTTGCCGAGGCAGATCAAACATTGGGCGGGGCCGTGAGCAGGCAGGGCCGTGCAATAGGCGGGGCCATGCAGTCAGGCCCTGCGCTATATCAGGCCTCGGGGATCAACCCGCCTTCAATCGCCGCCGTCATTTCTTCGTCGTCGATCACCCCGTCTCCATTCGTGTCAACAGCGCTGAACCCTTCCTCGGTTAACGTCGGATAGACGCCCAGCATCTCGGTGAAGGACACGACGCCATCGCCATCGCTATCCAGATCAGCCACCGCCGCAAAGCTGGCAGTCGCGGCGATTGTTACTGTGGTGAGTGCAATCAATGTGGTTTTCATCGGTTTTCTCCGTTCGGTTTGGGTAAGGCCCGATGTCTTATGGGCCGAGACCAGTGATGCATCATCCGGCACATCCCAAGCAGCCCCGACAGAAAATCGCCTGAAAATAGGCCAGTAGCTGCCATTTCCCAAACATGTCATCGGCGTCCATCTGCCTAAAAAGCAGGGGGCTCAAACTTGGGCGGCAATGCTCCGACGCGCCCGTTTTGTTTCGGCGGGAAGCCGAGCATAGGTCGCAGTGAGAAAAGAGTTGTCGCAGTGATACAAGCACTGCCCCCGCGAATCTGGAACCAATGGGGTATAGATCACCCAACTGAGAGGCCCTCAAATGACCACGGATTTGAATGCTGTCATCGCCCCGATTGAACACGCACGGGGACTGCCAAACGCCCATTACATTGACCAAACCACTTTTGCCGCCGAGAGCGAAGCAGTCCTGATGGGGACATGGGCGGGCTTGGCTGTGGCCGCAGATGTCCCCGAGAACGGCGACGCCAAGCCGCTGGAGTTTCTAGGCCTGCCGCTTTTGTTGATCCGCGATAAGGATGGCGTCGTGCGCGTGTTTCAGAACACCTGCCGTCACCGCGGCATGATCTTGGTCGCCGAGCCGCGCAAGATCGAAGGCGCAATCCGCTGCCCCTATCATTCGTGGTGCTACTCGACCAAGGGCAAGCTGGTGGCAACGCCACATGTGGGCGGTCCGGGGATGAATATGCACGAGGCGATGGACCGCGACACCCTTGGGTTGATCGAGATCCGCAGCCACATTTGGCGCGACGTGGTGTTTGTAAACATCTCGGGCGCGGCCGCCCCGTTTGAGGAGGTTCACGCCGAACTGATCGCCCGTTGGTCCGAGGTCGACCAGCCCATGTATCATGGCGGGGCCGACAGCCGATTTGAGCTGAGCCTGACGACAAATTACAAGCTCGCGGTCGAGAATTACTGCGAAAGCTACCACCTGCCATGGGTCCACCCCGGCCTGAACAGCTATTCGCGCCTTGAGGACCACTATAATATTAACGTACCGGACAAATACTCGGGTCAAGGCACGCTAGTGTATCGCCAGTTTAAGGGTGAAAACGGCGAACGCTTCCCCGATTTTGCCGGTTTGAGCGAGCAATGGGATGAAGGTGCCGAATACATCACTGTCTATCCGAATGTGCTGCTGGGCGCGCAGCGCGACCATGCGTTTGCGATTATTCTAGAGCCAAAATCCGTTGATCAAACGGTTGAGCATATCCACCTCTACTATGCCGCCCCGCAGGTGAATGACGATATGCGCGCCAAGAACACCGCACTGTGGAAAGAGGTATTCGAGGAGGACATCTTCGTGGTTGAGGGGATGCAACGGGGGCGCTACGGGCCGGGGTTTGACGGCGGCAGGTTCAGCCCCGCCATGGACGGGCCGACCCATTGTTTTCACGCTTGGGTGGCAAATCGCATACTGGAGCACCAGAAAGCACATACCGTGGCGGCTGAATGAGCATTCTGGACGGGCAGCTTTTGGCGGCCCATGCCGCCAATAACCTCTCCGACTTGATTGCGCTCTACGAGCAAGCCTCGACGCAAGCCAAAACTCCCGTCGCCAAGGGCTTCTACCTAACCCACGCCTTCATCTTCGCGCTTGAGGCCGGCGATAAGCGCGCAGCAATGCTGCGCCAAAGGCTTGCCAGTATGGGGCGGATTTAATTGGCTTTCTTGCGCGCAATTACGAACCAGCCAAAGCATTGCAACTCCGACGAGCCGCGGTCCATGCGCGGACCGTCTTGGGCGGCCAAAAGGCGCGCGTTAAGGCGCAAAAGCTGCGATAAAATGACCGTCAACGGGCCGCGAAACCCCGCCTTATAGGTCTTGCGGGTCCGTGCCATACGGCCAATTTCTTGATCCAGAAAATCGAAATACCCACCGTTTGGCGTTAGCTCTTCGATCTCGAAGCCAAGGCGATCTAGGTGCAACTCATAGAAATACCGCGAAAATCCGGTGCAATAATGATAAGGTGAAAAGTGAGTGAGGGAGTTGAACGGCGCGGTCAAAATCATCCGGCCACCGGGTTTTGTCAAACGCGCCATTTTCTCGACCGCGCGCACGGGATCAACCACATGCTCCAGAACTTCCGAGCAAAAAACGCTGTCGAATTGCCGGTCCTCGGGAATGTCATACAGGTCGCACACAAAATCCAACTCCTGCGTGTCCCAGACTTTGGTGTGCAAGCCAGAGCCATCTCCGGAGCCGTCATATTCAGCAATATCTTGCGCCAGATAGTCCAAATGAGCGCAATGTTTTTTGTAGGCGCACTCCCCTGCCCCGACGTCTAATAAAGACGAGCTTTCAGGCAAGGCTTCCAATGTCTTCCCGATCCACGCCTCGCGTGCTGCTTGATTTTTGATCCGTGCCATGGGGCCTCCACTTCTTTTGAATGTTATGGCCCAGTTGGAATGTTTTAGCCAGCGGTTGAGGGATGCAAATCAATATGGCGTGCGCCGCAGGCGCTCCTTTAGATCAGACCACGCTCAATAGAAAAAAGGCCCCTTCTGACGAAGGGGCCTAGGTTCACTGATCAGGCTCATCGTTGTTACCGCCCGTAGTTTTTTTGCCTGCGGCCTGATCCGTGTCAGAAGCGAGCGCACCCGCTTCGGAACTCTGGCGCGTCTTCCGCAGGAAAACGTGCCGTGTTGGACAGTGTTGGTCTTCGAAAAAACCTGCGGAGTCCAACCCGCCTAGTGAGGGAGTGCGGCCCGAGCCGCGCCCCCAATCTCTTTGCTAGCTACACCCGGAGGTGCCGCCGCATGTGTTGCACTTCATGCAGGTGCCGTTGCGCACCAGCGTGTAGTTGCCACACTCATTACAAGCTTCGCCCTCGTAGCCCTGCATCTTGGCCTTGACCCGATTGTCCATCGACAAAGGACCAGAGCCTGATGCCATTGTACTTGTCGTTTCCGGCACCAAGGTTTGCAGCGTCGCAACGGGGTCTGTTGCATTATCAAGTGCCGTGGCCCCTGCAACGGCCGCCATGTTCAAGCCACCTTGCAACACCTTCAACTCTTGTGGAACGCGTTTGCGCAGATACCCGGTTGAGCTGATTTGTTTCAGCACTTCCAAAGACTTAGAGGCTGCGCTTTCCGATACATTGTCAAAATTACGCACGCCTTCTTGCTCGCCGCGACCGATATCATCGAAGGTAGCGCCAGTTGGTTTCACATGCGCCAAATCGGTGCGGTCCAGATAGGACACGGCCAATTCGCGGAAGATGTAATCCAAAATCGACGTTGCATTTTTGATGCTGTCGTTGCCTTGAACCATGCCGGCTGGCTCGAACTTGGTGAAGGTGAAGGCGTCCACGAATTCCTCCAGCGGCACGCCGTATTGCAAGCCCACCGAGATAGCGATGGCGAAGTTATTCATCATAGCGCGAAAGCCTGCGCCCTCTTTGTGCATGTCGATGAAAATCTCACCCAACTGGCCGTCTTGATATTCTCCGGTGCGCAAATAAACTTTGTGCCCACCAACGACCGCCTTTTGAGTGTAACCCTTGCGACGCTCTGGCATCTTAGTGCGTGCGGTGGCTTTCTCGACTTCTTTGATGATGATCTTCTCGATGATCTTCTCGGACAGCACGATAGATTTCTCGTGGTTGGACCCGCTTTCCAGAATTTCGGCGGCCTCATCATCATCTTCGACCAAAGCAGCGGCCAGTGGTTGGCTCAACTTGGAGCCATCACGGTACAAAGCGTTGGCCTTGATGCCAAGCGACCAAGACAGCTCATAGGCTTTCTGGCAGTCCTCAATGTTGGCGTCATTTGGCATGTTGATCGTCTTGGAGATCGCCCCCGAGATGAACGATTGCGCCGCCGCCATCATGTAGATGTGGCTGTCGACGGACAAGAAACGCTTGCCCTTCTTGCCGCATACGTTGGCACAGTCGAATACTTTGTAGTGCTCTTGCTTCAGGTGCGGTGCGCCTTCCAGCGTCATGGTGCCGCAAACATGGTCATTGGAGGCATCAATTTGTGCTTTGGTAAAGCCCAAGTGGCGTAACATATCGAAGTTCGGGTTGTTCAACTCGGCCGTTGGGATGCCCAACGTGCCGGTGCAGAACTCTTCGCCCAAAGTCCATTGGTTGAACACAAAGCGGATATCAAAGGCGGATGGCAATGCGGCCTCAATCTTGGCCAACTCGGCCTCGCCAAACCCGTGACCCACCAGCGATGTGTGGTTAATGCCCGGTGCATTGCCGATGGTGCCGTGGCCAACCGCGTAGGACACGATTTCCTCGATTTGGTTGGAGGGATAGCCTAGGTTTTCCAACGCGCCCGGAACCCCGCGGTTGATGATCTTGAAGTAGCCGCCACCCGCAAGTTTCTTGAATTTCACCAAGGCGAAGTCAGGCTCGATACCCGTGGTGTCGCAATCCATGACCAGCCCGATGGTGCCTGTTGGTGCAACAACCGTGGCCTGCGCGTTGCGGTAGCCGTGCTTCTCACCCAGATCAAGCGCTTCATCCCACGCGACCATTGCAAGGTTGATAAGCTCTTGGTTCGGGCAGTTTGCATGATCCAGCGCCAACGGCTTGATCTCCAAGCCCTCATAGCCCTCGTCATTGCCATGCGCCGCGTTGCGGTGATTGCGGATCACGCGCAGCATGTGTTTGGAGTTCTTAGTGTAGCCCGGGAATGGACCCAGCTCTTTGGCAATCTCGGCGGAGGTTGCGTAGGAAACGCCCGTCATCAGCGCCGTCAGCGCGCCGCACATGGCGCGGCCCTCTTTGCTGTCATAGCCATGGCCCATGTTCATCAACAAGCCACCGATATTGGCATAGCCAAGACCCAAGGTGCGGAAGTCATAAGAGCGCTGCGCGATTTCCTTGGACGGGAATTGCGCCATGGTGACGGCAATCTCCAGCGTCAGGGTCCACAGGCGCGTGGCGTGCATGTATAGCTCTGCGTCGAACTTGGTGTCTTTTTGGAAGGTCAGCAGGTTCATCGAGGCCAAGTTACAAGCCGTGTCATCCAAGAACATGTACTCGGAACACGGGTTGGAGCCGCGAATGGCACCGTCTTCGGGGCATGTGTGCCACGCGTTAACCGTGTCGTGGTACTGGATACCCGGATCAGCGCAAGCCCATGCAGCGTGGCCGACCTGTTCCCATAAATCACGCGCTTTGATAGTCTTGGAAACCTTGTTGTCCTTGCGGTTGATCAAATCCCAATCCGCATCGGCCTCAACCGCCTTCAAGAAAGCATCGGTAACGCGAATGGAGTTGTTGGAGTTCTGGCCCGAGACAGAGCTATAAGCCTCTGAATCCCAATCTGTGTCATAGGTTGGGAACTCGATTGAAGTGTAGCCTTGCTTGGCATAATCCAGTACGCGCTTGACGTAAGTCTCTGGAATAGCAACTTTTTTGGCTTCACGAATGGCTGATTTTAACTGCTCGTTGGTCTTTGGATCAACGGCGTCTTCGATCTTGCCATCCCAAGTTTTGATCGCCTCAAAAACCAGATTGAGCTTCTGCTCGTGCATCTTAGAGCCCGCAACGATGGAGGCCACTTTTTGCTCTTCAAGCACCTTCCAGTTGATGAATTCCTCGATATCCGGGTGGTCCGCATCAACGATTACCATCTTAGCCGCACGGCGTGTGGTGCCACCAGATTTGATCGCGCCAGCCGCGCGGTCCCCGATTTTCAAGAAGCCCATGAGGCCGGAAGACTTGCCGCCGCCAGACAGGTTTTCACCCGCCGCACGCAGGGACGAGAAGTTGGTGCCAGTGCCAGAGCCGTATTTGAACAGGCGTGCCTCGCGGACCCAAAGATCCATGATGCCACCTTCATTCACCAGATCATCCGAGACCGATTGGATAAAGCAAGCATGTGGCTGCGGGTGCTCGTAGGAAGATTTGGATTTGGTCAACACACCGGTTTGGAAGTCAACATAGTGGTGCCCTTGGGCCGGACCGTCGATGCCGTAGGCCCAGTGCAAACCAGTGTTGAACCATTGTGGAGAATTCGGAGCGGCCATTTGTTTGGCCAGCATCACGCGCATCTCGTCTAGGTAAGCTTGGGCGTCGGCCTCGGTGGAGAAGTAGCCGCCTTTCCAACCCCAATAGCACCATGTGCCTGCAAGGCGGTCGAACACTTGCTTGGCTGAGGTTTCCCCGCCAAAGCGTTGATCTTCGGGGATCTTCTTCATTGCAGCGTCGTCAGGAACCGAGCGCCATAAGAATTCCGGGACGTTTTTCTCTTTCACCTTTTTGGTGATGACCGGCACGCCAGCCTTACGGAAATATTTCTGCGCGATGACGTCGGAGGCGACCTGACTCCAACCCGCGGGAATTTCTACATTGTCGAGCTTGAACACGATGGTCCCGTCGGGGTTGCGAATCTCGGAAGCCGTTGTGGTGAATTCCAGCGCCTCATAGGCGTCAACTCCGGCTTTCGTGAGTTTGCGGTCGATTTTCATTGGTCTTTACCCCGGTATCATGCGCCCAGCAGCGCGTTCGTAATTCAAGTGACCTGCCTCATGCGGGTCGTGGTTGGATCAGGGCAATAATCCACTCACCCCATGCAGATATGCACAGAGGACATCTTTGCGATGTTTCGAGTGTAGTGTAGTGTCCCATTCCCGTTGCTGTCGCTGCCACTATATGTGGTGGCTTTTGCGCCAACAGCTACTACTTGACGTATCGAGGCCTATCGGGTCAACGAATTTTTTACCACTTTGTGACAGTTTTTTTAGTTGACTTGACCCCCTGCGAAACCCCTGCCGATTCCTATGCGCTTGGCGAGAAAATCCGACTTGGAAAAAAGGCTGCAAACTGGCCCACTTAACTCACAAAGCTCTGCCTTTGGCTTAGGATTCGCCACAATTGCAAAGCGCACAAACAAAATGTAGCGGCTCCGATGCAAGGAAGACACTATATGTGGAATACGATGCAAATGACGGTTTTTGTGGCGGTCCATGGCCTGCCCTTTGGTGAGAGCGTCGCCCGTTGATTGTGAATCGGTTGCTTTATCTTGCGCATCACAGCTACTTTTAGGCCCTCCCTGTCAAACTCCGTGCGTACCCCAGTCAGACCGGGGGCACGGTGGATCATCTTGCTCAAACAGTCTTCACTGGCGTCGGCATATGCAAAAGTCGTGACATAACACCCCTTCCCCCTGCCCGCGCGCTGCAATATGAGGTGCGCAAGCAGAACCGATCTGGGGAAATCACGGCATGCAAGAACCACACATCACCGATGATCTTATCGCGTCACACGGGCTAAGCCCTGATGAATACCAACGCATCCTAGAAATCATTGGCCGCGAGCCGACATTTACCGAGTTGGGTATTTTTTCGGCAATGTGGAACGAGCATTGCTCCTACAAATCCTCCAAGAAATGGCTGCGCACCTTGCCTACAGAGGGCCCGCAAGTGATCTGCGGCCCCGGCGAAAATGCTGGCATCGTGGACATCGGCGACGGCCAATGTGTGGTGTTCAAAATGGAGAGCCACAACCACCCGTCATATATCGAGCCCTACCAAGGGGCTGCCACCGGTGTGGGCGGTATTTTACGCGATGTGTTCACCATGGGTGCGCGCCCAGTGGCTGCGATGAACTCGCTGTCCTTTGGCGTGCCGGACCACCCGAAAACCCGCCAATTGGTGTCGGGCGTGGTGGCGGGCGTTGGCGGCTACGGCAACTGCTTTGGCGTGCCAACCGTGGGCGGCGAAGTGCGCTTTCACCCCGCATATAATGGTAACTGTCTGGTAAACGCCTTTGCCGCGGGCATCGCGGATACCGACAAGATCTTCTACTCTGCTGCCTCTGGCGTGGGGATGCCCGTGGTCTATCTGGGCGCAAAAACTGGCCGTGACGGTGTCGGTGGCGCAACCATGGCCAGCGCTGAATTTGATGACACCATCGAGGAAAAGCGCCCCACCGTGCAAGTTGGTGATCCGTTCACCGAGAAACGCTTGATGGAAGCCACGCTTGAGTTGATGGCCACCGGCGCGGTGATCTCGATCCAAGATATGGGTGCCGCTGGCCTGACCTGCTCCGCTGTCGAGATGGGCGATAAAGGTGGCCTTGGGGTAAAATTGAACCTCGAAGACGTGCCACAGCGCGAAGAAAACATGAGCGCCTATGAAATGATGCTGTCTGAGAGCCAAGAGCGCATGTTGATGGTGCTCAAACCCGAGCTGGAGGCCGAGGCGCGCGCCGTATTCGACAAATGGGACCTCGATTTTGCCATTGTCGGTGAAACCATGGCCGAGGACCGCTTTTTGGTGCTGCATAATGGCGAGGTCAAAGCCGATCTGCCGTTGAAAACCCTGTCCGGTTCTGCACCTGAATATGACCGCCCTTGGGTGGAAACCCCGCCCGCCGAGCCGCTGGAAGACTTGCCGCAAGTCGATGCGATCGACGCGCTGCGCATGATCGTGGCCAGCCCGAACTATGCGCGCAAGCAGTGGGTTTGGGAGCAATATGACAGCCAAGTTATGGCCGATACCGTGGTTACGCCGGGCGCCAGCGCGGGCATCGTGCGCGTGCATGGCACCAACAAAGCGCTGGCATTTACCTCTGATGTAACGCCACGCTATGTGATGGCCAACCCGTTTGAGGGTGGCAAACAGGCGGTGGCCGAGGCGTACCGCAACTTGAGCGCAGTGGGCGCTGTGCCGCTGGCAACGACTGATAACATGAACTTCGGCAACCCAGAGAAGCCCGAGATCATGGGCCAATTCGTTGGTGCAATCAAAGGTATAGCCGAGGCCGTTTTGGCACTGGATATGCCGATCGTGTCTGGCAACGTGTCATTGTACAACGAGACCGACGGCACGGGTATCCTGCCCACGCCGACCATTGGTGCGGTGGGTTTGATCGCGCACACAGATGATATCATCGCCGGCACTGTGCGCGAGGGGCATGTGTTGTTGATGCTCGGCGAGGCCGAGGGCCATTTGGGGCAATCCGCCCTATTGGCCGAGGTGTTTAACCGCGAAGACGGCGATGCGCCGCATGTGGATTTGGCAGCCGAGAAGCTGAACGGCGATTTCATCCGTACTGAGCGCCAGTGGATCGACGTGTGCACAGATGTGTCCGATGGCGGCGTGGCCGTGGCGGCGTTCGAGCTGGCAGATGCGGCGCAAGTTGGCGTCACCTTGGACGATGACACCACCGCGCAGGCCTTTGGCGAGGACCAAGCGCGCTACCTAATTGCCTGCTCGTTCGACAAGGCCGAAGCATTGATGACCGCCGCAGGCCAAGCAGGCGTAACACTGCGCAGCATCGGCAAATTTGGCGGCGACGCGGTGACAATCGGCGGCTCTAGCGCGCCCTTGGCCGAGCTGTCCGAGGTCTATCACACAAGCTTTGAAGCCGCAGTTGGCTAGGGCGGGGTTGTCACCGCCCTCAACGCTGCCTACTTTCCTAACAACACCGCAACCACAGGAGCCATAGCGCCCATGCAACCCAAAGACATTGAGGACATGATCCGCATCGCCTTTCCCAACGCGCAAATTGAGGTCCAAGGCGACGATGGCGCGCATTTCTCGGCCCATGTGGTGGACGAAAGCTTCCGCGGCCAAAACCGTATCCAACAACAACGCGGCGTCATGAGCGCCGTCAAAGACAAAGTGGACAGCGGCGAACTGCACGCGCTGGCCCTCACAACCAAAGCACCGGAGTAAGACATGAGCGACGCACAAACCCAGATCAAACAGACCGTGACCGACAACGATGTTGTCTTGTTCATGAAGGGCACTTCAAGCATGCCGCAATGTGGCTTTTCGTCAAAAGTGGCGGGCGTGCTGAACTATATGGGCGTCCCCTACAAGGACGTGAACGTGCTGGAAGACGAAGGCGTGCGGTCTGGCATCAAAGAATTTTCCGACTGGCCGACTATTCCACAGCTCTATGTCAAAGGCGAATTTGTCGGCGGTTGCGACATCATCACCGAGATGACCCTATCCGGCGAATTGGACACGCTATTAGAGCAAAATGGTGTGAGTTTTGACAAAGAAGCCGCCAAAAAAATCCGTGAACACAACAGCTAAATCACTGCATTGATCAACAAAAAGCCCGGCGGAGAGACCTCTCCGCCGGGCTTTTTCATGTTGTTTTGAATTGGCTAGAGCAGGCCTTTAACCTTATCGGCGACGTTTTGCGCGGTGATGCCAAACATCTCGTACAGCTCATCCGCCGGAGCAGAAGCACCGAAGCCTTCCATGCCAACGAACGCGCCTTTGTCACGCTTGCCGCGCTCGCTGAACAACCAACGATCCCAACCAAACCCAACGGCAGCTTCAACAGCCACACGCACCGGACCAGCAGGCAGGATTTTGCGACGGTAGGTGTCATCTTGCTGATCGAACAGCTCCCAACACGGCATGGACACCACGCGGGTGCCGATGCCCTCGGCCTCCAAGATATCACGCGCAGAAAGTGCGATTTCCACCTCGGAACCGGTCGCCATGATGATCGCTTGGCGCTTGCTCTGAGCCTCGGCCATGACATATGCGCCCAATGCAGTGCGGTTTTTCAACATGTGATCTGTGCGCAGTGTTGGCAGGTTCTGGCGCGACAAAGCCAACATTGATGGCGTGGTTTTGGACGAGAGCGCCAATTCCCACGCCTCTGCCGTCTCGACCGCATCCGCAGGGCGGAACACATTGAGGTTCGGGGTCGCACGCGACATGGCAAGATGCTCAACAGGTTGGTGAGTTGGCCCATCTTCGCCAAGGCCGATGCTGTCATGCGTCATCACATAAGTCACCGGAATTCCCATCAGTGCGGACAGGCGCATAGCACCGCGCGCATAGTCGGTAAAGCACATGAATGTCCCGCCATAAGCCCTTGTTCCGCCATGTAAAGCCATGCCGTTCATTGCAGCAGCCATACCGTGTTCACGGATGCCGTAATACATGTAGCGGCCCTTGCGGTTCTCGGGGTCGAACACGCCCATATCCGCCGTCAGCGTGTTGTTGGAGCCGGTCAAATCAGCAGAACCACCAAAGGTTTCCTGCATGATCGGATTGATCGCAGCCAGCGCCATCTCGGAGGCTTTGCGCGTCGCCATTTTGGGCTGCTCTTCGCTGATTTTCTTCTTCAGCGCTTTGATCGTGGACGATAATTTATTGGGAACATCACCAGCATAACAGCGGGTGAATTCTTTTTGCTTGGAGTTCGAAACCTCGGCAAAGCGCCCTTCCCAAGCTTGACGGTCCGCAGCACCACGGCTGCCGATGGCTTCCCATTGCGATTTCACATCGGCGGGAATTTCAAACGGGCCACCAGTCCAGCCATATGCGGCTTTGGTGTCGCGGATCAGATCTGCCGAGGTCAAAGCGCCGTGACCTTTTGAGGTATCCTGCGCCGACGAGCCGAGTGCGATATGCGTTTTGCACGCAATCATCGACGGCTTATTGGTCTTCTTGGCCTTCTCGATGGCCGCATCAATGGCGACCGGATCATGGCCGTCGATTTCTTGCACATGCCAACCGGACGCCTTGAAACGCAGCACTTGATTGGTGCGATCCGACAGCTCCACGGTGCCGTCGATGGTGATGTTATTATTGTCCCACATCACGATCAGTCGGCCCAATTCGTGGCGCCCGGCGATGCCGATAGCCTCTTGGCTAATACCCTCCATCAGGCAGCCGTCGCCAGCGATGCAATAAGTGTAGTGGTCTACGATCTTTTTGCCGAACCGTGCACGTTGATTTTCCTCAGCCATGGCAAAACCAACAGCGTTACCAATGCCTTGACCCAATGGCCCTGTGGTGGTCTCTACGCCTTTGGCATGGCCATACTCCGGGTGGCCGGCTGTGATGGCCCCCTTCTGGCGGAAGTTTTTCACCTGCGCCATGGTCATGTCGGAATAGCCTGTCAGATGCAGTAGCGAATAGATCAGCATGGAGCCGTGGCCCGCCGACAAAATGAAGCGGTCGCGATCAGGCCATTCCGGCGCGGAGGCGTCAAATTTCAGGTGCTTTTCATACAAGACCGTCGCCACGTCGGCCATGCCCATTGGCATGCCGGAGTGTCCGGAATTTGCCGCTGCAACAGCGTCCAAAGTCAAGGTACGGATGGCGGCAGCGCGCATCCAGTGGTCAGGGTGGGCGTCACGAAGGGCTGCAATATCCAAAGGCTTGATCCTCATAAAGTGCGTGCATATTT
The DNA here is from genome assembly GCF_058136045.1 of Litoreibacter sp. NCBI lineage: Bacteria > Pseudomonadati > Pseudomonadota > Alphaproteobacteria > Rhodobacterales > Roseobacteraceae > Litoreibacter > Litoreibacter sp. The sequence continues at coordinate 213,770 of NZ_JBYVDD010000003.1, read as the reverse complement.
GCGCATCTGATACCACTGCCTGCGCGAAGTTCAAGGCAATGCACGCGCGTCATTGCACCTTGATCCGCTTAAAGGGGGGGCATTCCGTGCAATCTATGGTTAAAATCAACCTCATGAGGCACGGAGTTGATTCGCGGCGGTAAGTATCGCCTGTGAATTCTCCTTGGATTAAAGGGACAGAAATGACGAATGTCACCGACTTGGAGCAGCGCATAATCACCGCGCTGGACCGTATAGCTTATAGCGCCGACGCCATTGCCAGCGCTCCCGCCGCACCGGACGCCGATTTGGTCGAAGACTTGGGAATCGAGCGCGACACCAATAAGCGGCTGGTCGAGGCCGGACAGCAAAGCCTTGCGCGCGTAGAGCGTCTAGAGACCCGCGTGGCCCGCCTGACGGATCGCTTGGAGTTCATGGACGGCGAAAACAAGCGCCTGCAAGCCGTGATGGGCGCGTTGCGCGACACCAACAAGCTTCTGCGCGCCGCCAACAGCGAGCACCAAGGCGCGGAGGCCTCCATTAACACCTCCCTTGAGGCCGAAAACGAGGCGCTCACCGCCGCACGCGCCGCCGATCTGGCGGAGTTGGATGATATTTTGGGCGAGATCGCCCCGCTGGTTCAGGAGGGATAAGCAATGCCCGAGATTAATGTAGACATCGGTGGCCGTACTTTCCAAGTCGCCTGCCAAACTGGCGAAGAGCATTTCTTACAGACCGCTGCCAAACTGTTGGACAATGAAGCCTCGGTACTGGCCGAGCAGATCGGGCGGATGCCCGAGACGCGGATGCTGCTGATGGCGGGCTTGATGCTGGCCGATAAAACTGCCGGGCTTGAAGAGGATTTGCGCGCGTCGGAAGACCGCCTTGATACCATGCGTCGCGAATTAGAGGCGCTAAAAGCCGCGCCTGCCCAAACCGTTGAAGTGGCCGTGATCCCGTCTTCCGTGACCGACACCTTGGCGGAGCTGGCTGCACGATCCGAGGCTCTGGCGGATGCACTGGAGGCCAAACGCGGGTGAGTCGTCTGGCCAACGGTTGGCGCACGCCTCGTTACCGCTAACACGGAAAATTTGGTAATTCTCAATGGTCAAATCTTGCCCTGATAACGCTAACATCCTCTTTTTGCGGCCAAATCCATCTATCCAAAACACGCCCCTCCCCGTATACCCGCGTCAACGCAGGCAACGTATTCAAGGGACGCGCGAGCATGACCACCAAAGTCGCAATCAACGGATTTGGCCGCATTGGCCGCTGCACTCTTGCCCATATCGCCGAGAGCGCGCGCAATGACGTTCAAGTCGTCGCAATCAACGCCACTGGCCCATTGGAGACCAGCGCCCACTTGCTGAAATATGACAGCGTACATGGCCGGTTTGGCCAAGAGGTTCGCATCGACGGCAATACCATGGATATTGGCCGTGGCCCGATGAAAATGTTCTCGACCTATGACCCGCAAGAGCTGGACTGGGACGGCGTCGATGTCGTGTTGGAATGCACTGGCAAGTTCAACTCGAAAGAAAAATCCGAAGTACATCTGTCGCGCGGTGCCAAGCGTGTGCTGATCTCGGCCCCTGCATCAGGCGTTGATCGCACGATCGTGTACGGCGTGAACCACCGCGAATTGTTGCCCGAACATAAGGTGATTTCTAACGGGTCATGCACCACCAACTGCCTGGCCCCGCTGGCCAAAGTCCTGAATGACGCCATCGGTATCGAGCGCGGCATCATGACCACGATCCACAGCTACACCGGCGACCAGCCAACGCTGGACCGCCGCCACTCGGATTTGTACCGCGCCCGCGCTGCCGCAATGGCGATCATCCCGACCTCGACCGGTGCGGCCAAAGCTTTGGGCGAAGTTTTGCCCGAACTCGCGGGCAAGTTGGATGGCACGGCGATGCGCGTGCCAACCCCGAATGTCTCGGCGGTGGATCTGACGTTTGAAGCCTCCAAAGACGTCACCGTCGAAGATGTGAACGCCGTGGTCGCCGAGGCCGCAGCGGGCCATATGGGCGCGGTGCTGAGCTATGACCCCGAGCAAAAGGTCTCCATCGACTTCAACCACACAAATTACTCCACCATTTTCGCGCCAGACCAGACAAAGGTTGTCGGCGGGCGCACGGTTCGGGTATTGGCGTGGTATGATAACGAATGGGGCTTCTCGTGCCGCATGGCCGATGTGGCCGCTGCAATGGGACGCCTCTGACCTCAGAAGGCATCAAGCGTAGTGACCGACAAAATCGCGATTGCACTGGCTATTTTGATCGGCGGCATCCTTGCCGCTGACTTACTGGTGTTCGGCTGGGATCTGCATATTTTTCTAGGCCGCAAGCTGATGGTGCTCACTGAGTATCTGGCGTTCTGGCGGTAAGTCGGTTTTGCGGACGAAGCTACCGTTTGGATCACGTCGGGCACGTGGTGACACTCAGCCTTCTGGCTTCCAATCCGGCTGGGTTGCGAACGACACAACATCGTGTCCAAGTTGATCCCAGTGTTGTTTGTCCCGCTCAAATATAACAACTTGAACCTCCAATCCTGCGGCATCATCCATCGTGCCTAGACTGAGGGTCAGGTGATTTGGTATCCGCGAGTTTGTCCCGTAAATTGGACTTCCACATTCTGCGCAAAAGGCTTTTGAAACTTCAGACCCTTTATCAGATAAATACTTAAATTTACTCAGCGTTCCACGCAAACTGACCGCCTCAGAAGAGAACATGGCCCCAATTGTGTGACCTGTTCCACTTAATCTGCGGCATTCATCGCAATGACATTGAGCAACAACAACTGGTTGTTCAGTTGCTTCATAAGTGATTGCGCCGCAAAGGCATTTTCCAGAATATATGTTTCCCATGTTTTGGATCATAAGGGACGTCACATGGAAGACAACTCACGATCACATTAGTTTTCTCACCGATGTGGTTAAGAAAGCCGTGCAGCACTTATTCTTTTCTCACCCCCCTCGCCCAACCTTATTCGGCCCTCTATTCGCCACCCAAAGGTTGACCTTTCCGCCAAAATGTAATTGTTAGCGGTAACAGCTTTTCAATCTCCCAGCAGGAGGGTCTCCCCCATGTCCGTCAAAGTAGCCATCAACGGCTTTGGTCGCATCGGCCGCAATATTTTGCGCGCCATCATCGAATCTGGCCGCACCGACATTGAAGTCGTCGCAATCAACGACCTTGGCCCAGTGGAAACCAACGCCCACCTGCTACAATACGACAGTGTTCATGGCCGCTTCCCGCAAGAAGTCACCGTGCGCGGCGACACCATCGACGTGGGCCGTGGTCCAATCAACGTCACGGCCATTCGCAACCCCGCTGACCTGCCTTGGGGCCATATCGACATCGTCTTGGAATGCACCGGCATCTTCAATTCCAAAGACGCCTGCCAAGCACACTTGGAAAATGGCTCCTCACGCGTCCTGATCTCGGCTCCGGGCAAAGGCGCGGACAAAACCATTGTCTACGGCGTAAACCACGAAACTCTGACCGCAGACGACATCGTCGTCTCCAACGCGTCGTGCACTACCAACTGCCTGGCACCGGTGGTCCATATTTTGGAAGAAAACATCGGCATCGTGAAAGGCTTCATGACAACGATCCACAGCTACACTGGCGACCAACCAACGCTGGATACCATGCACAATGACCTCTACCGCGCCCGCGCGGCGGCTTTGTCGATGATCCCAAGCTCCACAGGTGCCGCTAAAGCCGTTGGTCTGGTCCTGCCAGAACTTGACGGCAAATTGGACGGCGTCGCGATCCGCGTGCCAACCCCGAATGTCTCAGTCGTTGACCTGACCTTTGAGGCCGCACGCGGCACAACCGTCGAAGAGGTCAACGCGCTGATGGCCGCCGCCGCAGAAACCGGCCCGCTGAAAGGCATCCTTGGGTATTGCGACAAAAAGCTCGTCAGCTCCGACTTCAACCACGATCCGCGCTCGTCCATTTTTGCCGCCGACCAGACCAAAGCCCTCGGCGGAAACATGGTGCGCATCTTGACGTGGTACGACAACGAGTGGGGCTTCTCCAACCGCATGGCAGACACCGCCGTGGCGATGGGAAAGCTGATCTAGGTTTCTTTTTGCCAAAAATACTCAAATACAACGACTAGAACAGACGGCCCGCTCCTTATAGAAGCGGGCCGTAAGCATTTTTCAGGAGACGCGCACCCCATGGCTTGGAAAACTCTCGACGATATGGACTTGAACGGCAAAACCGTGCTGATCCGTGTGGACATTAACGTGCCCATGAAAGATGGCCGCGTCACCGACACCACCCGCATAGAGCGCATCATACCCACCGTGCGCGACGTACAGGCGGCGGGCGGCAAGCCCATCTTAATGGCGCATTTCGCGCGCCCCAAAGGCAAGATCGTCCCCGAGATGTCACTGAGCCATGTGGTCCCTGCCCTGTCCGACATTCTAGGCCAGCCTGTCACCTTCATTGACGGCGATTACGGCGCGCGTGTTGCAGCCCTCGCCACTGGCGACATTGCCCTGCTGGAAAACCTGCGCTTCAATCCCGGCGAAGAAGCCAATGACGCGGGCTTCGCCGCCCGCTTGGCCTCTCTGGGTGATATCTATGTGAACGACGCCTTCTCTGCTGCGCACCGCGCGCATGCCTCAACGCAAGCCATAGCCAAACTGCTGCCCGCTTGCGCCGGACGCCTGATGCAAGAAGAACTCACCGCGCTGGAGGGCGCATTGGCCACGCCCAAACGCCCCGTGGTTGCGATCGTTGGCGGGGCGAAGGTCTCGACCAAACTTGATCTTCTGGGCAACCTCGTGGCCAAAGTTGACCATCTGGTCATCGGCGGCGGCATGGCCAATACATTCCTTGCCGCCCAAGGGGTTGAGGTTGGCAAGTCGCTGGCGGAACATGACATGGCCAACACTGTGAGCGAGATCATCGCCAAGGCCAAAACGGCAGGCTGCGAGATCATCTTGCCGCGCGATATTGTCGTCGCCAAAGAGTTCAAAGCCAAGGCCGAGGCCCAGACCCTTGCCGTCGACGCCTGCCCCAAGGATCAAATGATCCTCGATGCCGGGCCGCAAACTGTCGCCTATATCAAATCCGTCTTGCAGGGGGCAAAAACTGTCATCATGAACGGCCCGCTGGGCGTGTTCGAGCTGGTGCCATTCCACCAAGCGACCTTCGACGTGCTTCACGAAATCGCACGCCAAACCAACGCTGGCGAGCTAATTTCCGTCGCAGGTGGCGGCGATACCGTGGCGGCCATTAACCTAAGCGAGCATGGCGACGACTTCACCTATATCTCCACCGCAGGCGGTGCGTTCCTTGAATGGATGGAAGGCAAAACCCTCCCCGGCGTTGCTGCATTGGAAGGCTAGACCATGGGTTTTACGCTGATCACCGGAGCCTCGGAAGGCATCGGAAAAGAGATCGCGCGCTGCGCTGCACGCGACGGCTGCAACCTGATCCTAAGCGCGCGCTCCGAGGGCAAGCTAGAGGCGCTGGCCACCGAGTTACGTGCGACAGGCGTTGAGGCCCATGTTATTCCAACTGACCTGAACGACCCCGACTGCGCGACTGAACTTTGGACCAAAGCCACGGCAATAGGCTCGATTGAGACGCTGGTGAACAACGCAGGCCTCGGCATCAACGGCCCGTTTCAGGCCACGGATTTGGCCCGCGAAGAGGCCTCCATGCAAGTCAACATGATCGCCTTGACCCAATTGATGAAACTTGGCGTACAACACATGGCAGCCAACGGTAGCGGAAAAATCCTCAACGTGGCCTCCACTGCCGCCTTCATGCCCGGCCCCCATATGGCCGTCTACCACGCAACCAAATCCTACGTGCTATCCCTATCCGAGGCCGTCGCGCGTGAATTAACCAACAGCGGTATCACGATCACCGCCCTATGCCCCGGTGCCACGAAGACTGAGTTTTTTGACGGGGCCGATATGCACGATGTGCGCCTGTTAAAGCTGGGGCTGATGATGAGCGCCCAAGACGTGGCGCAAGCCGGTTGGGACGGGCTGCAACGCGGCAAACGCATCGTGATCCCCGGCCTGATCAACAAAATCTTCGCCGTTTTGCCCCGTTTCGTGCCGCGCGGGCTTCTGACGTTGGTTGTCGCACAGTTTTACGCCCGCACCTGAACCAGACAAAAATTGCTTGCGCCATGTTAGCGCAAGCATGATTGCCACGCTTCCATCCCTCGCCTAGAAGCGGCCCAAACAGGCAACCATGGCGAGGTCTTTCATGTCGAACTCCGAACAACTCGAGCAAATCCGCAACGGAAATGGCTTCATTGCGGCCCTCGACCAAAGCGGCGGATCAACCCCGAAAGCCCTGCGGCTCTATGGTGTGAGCGAAGATGCCTACACAAATGACGCCGAAATGTACGACCAAATCCACCAAATGCGCACGCGCATCGTGAAAGCCCCAGCCTTCAAAGGTGATAAAGTTATCGGCGCGATCTTGTTCGAGAAAACCATGGACCGCGAGATGGATGGCATGCCCTCTGGCCAGTTCATCTGGGAAGACAGCGGCGTCGTGCCCTTCTTGAAAATCGACAAGGGCCTCGAGGCCGAGACCGACGGCGTGCAACTGATGAAACACATCGACGGCCTTGATGCTTTGCTGAAACGTGGCGTTCAAAAAGGCATGTTCGGCACCAAAATGCGCTCGGTCATCTCCGCCGCCTCCGCAAGTGGCATTGCCGCTATCGTCGCGCAACAGTTTGACCTTGGGCGTCAAATTCTGGGCCATGGCCTTGTGCCGATCCTCGAGCCGGAAGTCACGATCTCCATCACTGATAAATCCGAGGCCGAGGCGCTCTTGCTCGCGGAGTTAACCAAGCAACTTGATGCGCTAGTTGAAGGTCAAGACGTGATGCTGAAGCTGACCCTCCCCGAGACCGCGAACCAATATCAAACGCTGGTCAACCACCCGCGTGTGATGCGTATTGTGGCGCTTTCTGGTGGCTATTCGCGCGATGAGGCCAACACACGCCTGTCACAAAACTCCGGCATTATTGCCAGCTTTTCGCGCGCCTTGACCGAGGGGCTGTCGGCACAACAAAGCGGCGGCGCGTTTGACGAGATGATCGCGGACACCATCGACAGTATCTATCAGGCTTCTGTCGCCGGATAACCGGCGGATAATCGTTGGTTAATTCGCCATATCCTCAATAAATATCGCCTTTTGGCTATTTAGGGGATTCACAAACCGAATCACATGTGCGATTCAAGACAGGCAGCGCCCAAAAAGAGGCGCACTCAAAGGCATGTCTATGACCAACCCGCGCGACTCTTTCAGCATTGCACCGCTCCTGATCTTCACCTTGCTGTTCGCCATGGGGGCCTACTTCACCTTTGCCGCTGTGCAGGGCGATTTTGGCATTTTCCGCCGTGTGCAAGTCGAAGCTGAAATTGACACTCTGCGCGCAGAGCTGGACACGCTGGAAATGGAAGTCGCCGCGATGCGCAACAAAACCCGGCGACTTTCTGACGGCTACCTTGATCTTGACCTTTTGGACATGCAGGCCCGTGCAACCCTTGGATTGATGCGGTCCGACGAAATCCTTTTGCGCTAACCTATTAAAAACATTTATCTATTTTTGCGATTCGGGTGCCCTAAGGTAAATAAGCCGCGCCTTGCGTAAAGAGGGGTGATCTTTCCCCCGAGTTCTGATAGAAGATAGTTTAACGTTAAACTATACAGCCACCACGCTGAAACTCTGGGAGGATTGCCCGCATGGCCGCCAAGAAAGCAACCAAGGGATCGAACGTCTCTAAAGAGGAGCTGCTCGGATATTACCGAAGCATGCTTTTGATCCGCCGCTTTGAGGAAAAAGCGGGCCAACTTTACGGGATGGGTTTGATCGGCGGTTTCTGTCACCTCTACATCGGTCAAGAAGCGGTTGTTGTTGGGCTAGAATCAGCCACCAAAGAAGGCGACAAACGTCTCACCTCTTACCGTGATCACGGCCACATGCTGGCCTGCGGCATGGACCCCAAAGGCGTCATGGCCGAGTTGACAGGTCGCACAGGCGGCTACTCAAAAGGCAAAGGCGGCTCAATGCACATGTTCTCGAAAGAGAAGCATTTCTACGGCGGCCACGGCATTGTTGCCGCGCAGGTGCCACTAGGTGCGGGGCTAGCGTTCTCAGATAAATACCGTGGCAATGACAACGTGACCTTCACCTATTTTGGCGACGGTGCCGCGAACCAAGGCCAAGTTTACGAATCCTTCAACATGGCGGCCCTATGGGATTTGCCAGTGATTTTTGTCATTGAAAACAATCAGTACGCTATGGGCACCGCCATGGCGCGCTCAACTTCTAGCGCTGATATTTACACACGCGGCGCGGCTTTCGGCATCAAGGGTGAAGCCGTTGACGGGATGAATGTTCTTGCGGTCAAAGAGGCCTCCGAGAAAGCCGTGGCGCACTGCCGCGCGGGCAAGGGCCCCTACATTCTAGAGGTCAAAACGTACCGCTACCGTGGCCACTCCATGTCGGATCCGGCCAAATACCGGACCCGCGAAGAGGTTCAAAAAATGCGCGACGAGCGTGACGCTATCGAGCAAGTTCGTGACCTGTTGCTCACCGGCAAGCACGCCACCGACGATGACCTAAAAGCCATCGACAAAGAAATCAAAGGCATCGTCAACGAGGCCGCTGAGTTCTCCAAAGAAAGCCCAGAGCCCGAATTGGCCGAGCTTTACACCGACATTTACATGGAAGCGGAGGCTTAAGACATGGCGACCGAAATTCTGATGCCCGCCCTCTCGCCCACCATGGAAGAAGGTACCCTTGCCAAATGGCTCGTGAAGGAAGGCGATACCGTCTCCTCCGGCGACATCATGGCGGAAATTGAAACCGACAAAGCTACGATGGAATTTGAGGCTGTCGATGAAGGTATCATCGGCAAAATCGTAATTACCGAGGGCACAGAGGGCGTGAAAGTGAACGCCGTCATCGCCATTCTAATCGAGGAAGGCGAAAGCGTTGACGATATCGCCAGCGCCGCTGCCCCAACAGTCGCAGCGGTCGCGGATGCGCCCGCCAGCGCACCGGCCGTTGCCGCCGCGCCAGTTGCCGTGGTTGTTCCCGCCGAGACCGACATTCCCGAGGGCACAGTAATGAAGCCGACCACGGTCCGCGAAGCCCTTCGCGATGCCATGGCCGAGGAAATGCGCCGCACACCGGAAGTGTTCTTGATGGGTGAAGAGGTGGCCGAATACCAAGGGGCCTACAAAATCTCCCAAGGCTTGCTGGAAGAATTTGGCGAGAAACGCGTCATCGACACACCGATCACCGAGCACGGTTTTGCCGGCATCGGTGTGGGTGCCGCATTTGGTGGATTGAACCCGATTGTCGAGTTCATGACCTTCAACTTTGCCATGCAAGCGATTGACCACATCATTAACTCTGCCGCCAAAACGTTGTATATGTCTGGCGGTCAAATGGGTTGCCCGATTGTGTTCCGCGGGGCCAATGGTGCCGCTGCGCGTGTGGGGGCTCAACACTCGCATGACTACGCGTCTTGGTATTCTCAAATTCCTGGCCTAAAGGTCGTGATGCCCTATTCCGCAGCCGACGCCAAAGGCCTGCTAAAGACTGCGATCCGCGACCCGAACCCGGTCATCTTCCTAGAGAACGAAATCCTCTATGGCCAATCTTTCGATGTGCCTGTGATGGACGACTACACCGTTCCATTCGGCAAGGCCAAGATCTGGCGCGAGGGGACTGATGTTACCATTGTTAGCTTTGGTATCGGGATGAAGTACGCCTTGGAAGCTGCTGATAAACTTGCAGAAGACGGAATTTCAGCCGAAGTACTTGACCTGCGCACCTTGCGCCCAATGGACACCGCCTCGATCATCGAGAGCGTCAAGAAAACCAACCGCTGCGTCACCGTCGAGGAAGGCTTCCCGGTCTGCTCTATCGGCAGCTATATCAGCTCCGTGTTGATGCAAGAAGCGTTCGACTACCTCGACGCGCCTGTCATCAATTGCACCGGCAAGGACGTCCCAATGCCCTATGCCGCCAACCTAGAAAAGCTTGCGCTGACGACGACCGCAGAGGTCATCGACGCCGTCAAAGCTGTCACTTACCGTTAAGGAGCGCTGAACATGCCAATAGAAATTCTCATGCCCGCGCTTTCCCCAACGATGGAAGAAGGCACCCTGTCCAAATGGCTGGTTAAGGAAGGCGACACGGTGTCCTCGGGCGACGTGATGGCCGAAATTGAAACCGACAAAGCCACGATGGAATTTGAAGCCGTTGATGAAGGTGTTATCGGCAAAATCGTAGTTACTGAGGGCACTGAGGGCGTGAAAGTGAACGCCGTCATTGCCGTATTGCTGGAAGATGGTGAAAGTGTCGATGACATCAGCACCACCAGTTCCGCACCTGCTGCTGCGGCGGCTCCCGTGGCCGATGCCCCTGTGGCCGCATCTGTAGCTCCGGCTGCTGCTGCCCCCGTGACTGCCGATGGCAACCGCGTCTTTGCCTCGCCACTGGCACGCCGCATTGCCGCCAATAAAGGCATTGACCTGACGACGATAACCGGCTCCGGCCCCAAAGGTCGCATCGTCAAAGCCGACGTAGAAAACGCAACTGCCACGCCAAAAGTTGCGCCTGCGGCGGCGGCGGCCACCACCGCTCCGGCCACTGCATTGGCATCGGGCCCAACGCTCGATCAAGTGCGCAAAATGTATGAGGGTCGCGAATACGAAGAAGTGCCGCTCGACGGGATGCGCAAGATCATTGCCGCACGCCTCACCGAGGCCAAGCAATCGGTTCCGCACTTCTATCTGCGCCGTGATATCCAACTCGACGCCCTGCTTAAATTCCGCGCAACGCTGAACAAAACCCTAGAGCCACGCGGCATCAAATTGTCGGTCAACGACTTCATCATCAAGGCCTGTGCTTTGGCGTTGCAACAAGTCCCAGACGCCAACGCAGTTTGGGCGGGTGATCGCACATTTAGTCTGAAGCCATCCGATGTCGCCGTTGCTGTGGCCATTGAAGGCGGGTTGTTCACCCCGGTTTTGCAAGACGCCGAAACCAAGTCGCTCTCGGCCCTCTCGGCCGAGATGAAAGACCTAGCGACCCGCGCCCGTGACCGCAAACTTGCGCCACATGAATATCAAGGCGGCAGCTTCGCAATCTCTAATCTTGGCATGTTTGGCATCGACAATTTTGACGCCATCATCAACCCACCCCACGCCGCTATCTTGGCCGTGGGCGCAGGCACAAAAAAGCCAGTTGTTGGCGATGACGGAGAGCTAAAAGTCGCGGTCGTAATGTCCACCACGCTTAGCGTTGATCACCGTGTGATTGACGGCGCCCTTGGGGCCAATCTGCTCAACGCAATCAAGGATAACCTTGAAAACCCACTGGGCATGCTCACATAAGTAGCTCACATAAACAAAAAGGCCGGATCAAACGATCCGGCCTTTTTTGAACGGTCTTTTGCTATTAAAATCAGCTCTTTACGCCGATAAGTTGATCCATAGATACTGACGGCTGCGCACAACCTGCCTCGCCCACGATCTTTGCAGGAACCCCCGCAACAGTCTTCATCGGCGGCACTTCTTCCAGCACCACAGAGCCCGCCGCAATGCGCGAGCAATGACCGACAGTGATGTTGCCAAGCACCTTGGCACCCGCACCAATCAGCACACCATTCTCGATCTTAGGATGGCGATCATCGTCTTCCTTGCCCGTCCCACCAAGCGTCACGGAATGCAGCATCGACACGTTATCGCCCACGATCGCAGTTTCCCCGATCACGATGGAATGCGCATGGTCAATCATGATGCCTTTACCAATTTTTGCGGCTGGATGAACATCAACACCAAACGCCTCAGAGACCCGCATCTGCACAAAGTATGACAGATCCTTGCGCCCCTGCGCCCACAACCAATGCCCAACGCGGTAGGCTTGAATGGCCTGAAACCCTTTGAAAAACAACAGTGGTTGAATGAACCGCTGGCACGCCGGATCGCGATCAAAAACCGCCACGATATCTGCACGCGCAGCTTCGCCCAGCCACGGATCAGACGCATAGGCCTCATCCGCAATTTCGCGCAATATCTGCTCCGACATCTCGGCCGAGGCCAGCTTTTGCGAAAACCGGTATGCCAAAGCCGACTCAAGCTTCGAATGGTGCAAAATCGTCCCGTGAATAAGCCCGCCAAGCAACGGCTCCTCGGTGATGGCTGCACGCGCTTCTTCAGTGATCTGAGCCCATACCGGGTCAATCTCTGCGAGCTTGGGGTTGGAATGTGCCATCAATAGTCCTTTCAGATGTTGGCCGTAGCCTACTACAGATAGGTAATTTCTGGCAATTCCAAACCCCTGTCACGCGCAAAACTGTGATCACAGTGATCACAAGGGCTTATACCCCCGGTAATTCAAACCGCATCAGGTGCACGGCCAAGCGCACTGTGCCGCCCGCAAAATCACCACCATTGGCCGTCAGTTTCAGCTGCGTGTTGCTGTAATAAGCCTGCGGCTGCCCCGTCACTCCGCGCAGCCACGACCCGTTGCCAATGCCAAGCCCCGAGCCATACCGATTGTCCGAGGCCACAACCCCTAGGGACCAATCGCTCAAAGTGCCTGTGATCGGGGCCACAACCAAGCCAGTTACCGCAAAAACCACCGCGCCATTGGGGATCACAAATCCGGTCAAATCGCTCGTCCCTGCGCTGATATTAAAGTCGAACTCGATGGTTTCGGCGCGCATGGCGGCCCCATAAGGCGAGGTCGAGAGCACGTTTTCCAACCAAACGTTGCCGTCATAGCTAACCCGAACTGCCTCATCGCCAACATAGATATGCCAGCCCATCAAAGGCGTCAGGAACTCCCACCCGCCATTGAGGAAGAACGCCAAGTTACCGTCCTCTCCGCCCCAGTCATTCACCGCGCCCAAGGGCACGAGATAAGTCTCTCCCTCCACCGCCAATGCAGGCGGGGTGCCTACAGATCGGCTCACCACGCTCAGCTGTAATGCCGCATCTATCCGCGCCAATGCCTCGTTCACGGTCACATGTTTTTGCGCCTGCGAGGCAGCCACCAAAGGCAGCTTAAGAGTTGCTGTATCAGCCATTGATTTCGATCCTTGAGTAAAGTCCCGGTCCAAAGCGCAGGGACACCTGCGCCACTTCGATATCATAGGGCGCCACGGCCCCATCTTGCACTTGCGCGGCGGCGGTATAGGTCCAGCCTTGCGCCGCCACCTCGACCTCGCGCACCGTGCTACCGCCCACGATCACCCGAACCGCGTAACGCTCGACCTCCTCGTTCAGAGGCACATCCACCGAGGCCCAGCTATCACCGTCAATGCGCGTGCGTCGCACCCAACTTAGCGCCAAATCACCGCTGGAATTGCGCGCTTTTAGGTGTGCCGGCGCATAGGGCCGCAAACCAATCCCTTGGAATGCCTCGATATAATACCTGTAAGACGGGTCATCATAAGGCCGCAGCGATGGCCCCACACGATAGTGCCGCGCCAAGCCACGCGAGGATAACTCCAGCCCGATTTGCGTCGGCGCACCGTCCAGCATCACAATGCGGCTGCCCACGGGCCAAACATCCGGGATCACCCCGTCACTGCCCGCCTGCCCGCGCAACATGTCTGACAAATCGTAGGTGTTAGGCGCGACCAACTCGGCCTTGGCGAATTGCACTACTTCCCAGTTTTCTGCTGACCCGTCGCCAATCGCCGCGACATTGGCCCCGTTAAGCACCGCCTCCCGCGTCACGGAACTTAACGGCTCGCCAGCAACCTTGACGCGCAACGGTGTGCCCCGCTGCCACAACCCGGCCTCGACCCGTGGCAATGACGTCAACAAGACCCCCATGCGCGATGGCCGCTCAATCACCGTGTTCAGCGCATAACCGCTATCTTGCGCAGAGCCATAGACCGCCGCGCCCCCCGGCCAAGGCCGCGCCGTCGCCGCCACATAGGGCGCATGCGCCACCTCATCGCCCTTGAGCAATGGCAGGTCCATAAATTGCGCCGACACCGGAATAGGAACCGAGAACGACCGCACCTCGCCCACGCTCTCCACCGCCTCGCTTGGCGTGTAGATCTGACGCTCGACCCGAACCGCCTCGATGTGGCGCGCGCCGCGGTCTTCCACCCGGTCAACCCGGAACAAGGTCTCGTCGCCGCGCGGGTCCGTCAGCCGGGCCAAATCCCCCGCCCGCAGATCACTGCGCGATGGCGGCACGGTGAAACTCACCGCATCGCGCGCCACCCGCGCCTCCGACAACCACCGCTCGGCAATTGTCGTGGCTTCAGCCTGCGTAAAGGCCATGGGCAACTCGTTCTGGGTCACATCCACCGAGCCGTCATGCGGGAACTTGGCCGCCGCAACACGCGCCACAAACTCGCCCTCGGCCTCAACATAGCCAAGGCGCACTTCGCCCACGACCTCTGCCTGAGGCGCGCGGATCTGCTCGATCACCGGATTACCGTCCGTCACCACAAATTCTGCGTCTGCTATGGCCACTTCCACCGCGTCCTTGCGTGACTGGAACACCACCTTGCCGCCGCGCTCGATAGCATCAAAGCCCAGCGCAATCATCAAAGGTTGCAAAGCCGCGCGTGGCGTGTCGAACTCCGTCACCCCATAGCCGCGCACGATCCCGTGCAAATCATCCACATCATACGCGCTCAACCCCACGCTCTCGCAAATCTCGCCCACCACATGCGCCAGCGGCATCACCGCCGTCCGCCCGGTTAACCAGTGGCCGGTTACATGGTTCTGCCCGTCGCTCCACACCGATAGGTTGCTCGGGAAATCAGGCCATGGCCGCGCGTCCCACGCCCAGATAAACGCCCGCGACATATCCACCATTGGCCCGTCATAAACCGCACTCACCGGATTATTCGCGACACCCTCAAAGTAGCCATAATACGCCCGCAAATACTGCATCTGCACATAGTCATCGCGCTGCCCGTTCGAAAAATACGGTATCGCGCTTTCGCTCGATTTCGGATCTAGGAACTTATTAGGCTGATTAACGCCCTTATCAATAGCCGCACAGCCCAGCTCGGTGAACCAAATCGGCTTGCCCTGCGCCACCCATGGCGACGACACCGTGGAGCGCACACCGCCCACGCGCTCGTGATGCGCCTGCCCCCACCAATTCCACAAATCCTTGGTGCGATAGACCCATGCCTCATCAAACGCGCCATCCTCAATCGGGGTGCGAATTTGCAAGGCCCGCTCCTCCGCGTCGCGGTAATACCAATCATAGCCCTCCCCGCCGCGAATATTGCGGCGCAGGTAGTCCAGATCATAAATGGAGCGCGCCTCGGAGGCATCCAGATGATCCTCCCCGTCGCGCCAGTCGGCAATCGGCATGTAGTTGTCGATGCCGACAAAATCTATGTCATCATCGGCCCAAAGCGGGTCCAGATGATACAACAAGTCGCCCGAGCCATCTTGCGGCTGATAGCCCGAATACTCCGACCAATCCGCTGCATAGCCGATCTTGGTCTCAGGCCCTAAAATTGCACGCACCTCGCCCGCCAGAACACGCAACGCCGCAACCGCAGGAAAGCCCCCCGTCTCGTCACGAATTTGCGTCAAGCCGCGCATCTCGGAGCCAATGCAAAACGCCTCGACCCCCCCGGCCGCCGCACACAGATGCGCGTAATGCAACACGAACCGGCGGTAGGAATACTCCGGTGCGCCTGTATAGCTCACCACGCCCCCCACTTGGGTAAAGTCAGACGGCTGCGCCGCCCCCATGAACGCCGCGACCTCTTGCCCCGCCGCCACAGTCCCATCCGTCGAGCCGGCAACCCCCACAGCCTTCTCGGACGTGATCCGCCCCCGCCACGGCAAAGCAGGCTGCTCCAGCGCATCGCTATACGGGTCAGGCAAACTATTCCCCGCGATCTGCTCCATCAGGATAAACGGGTAGAACATCACCTCCTGCCCCGCATCTTTCAGCGCGGCAATCGCCTCCACCACCGAAGCATCCGACGGCGTTCCGCCATAAACCGGGCTGTCATCCACCCGCGCCACCGCCTGCGCCGTTGCGCGGGTCACACCAGACACCGTCCAGTTTGTCGGATCATTCACTACTGGCACCGGAAGCGAGCCAATATGAACCGGCACATCCCCCTGCTCTTCTACCTTGGGCGCCACCGTACACTGCCCAGCGCGCAGATCATCGCCAAACCAGCTCACCACCAGCGATGTCGACTTGCAATTGGGCAACTCCCCCGTCAATGCCTCCAAAGAGGACACCAAATCCGGCTCGCCAGAGGCGCTGTTCACATTAGCAGCGACCTCCTCGCCCAGCTCTCCTTTGCGGTATACGGGCGTTGTCGCCAGTGCGAACTCCCCCGAGCCCGGCATCAAAGCCACGCCCTGCACCAGATCAGACGCCAGCGGTTCCGTCACACCAGCGGCACGCGATGGCCGGATCACCTCAAACGTAAGCTGCGGCACGCGGTTGCCGTAGTCGCTCAAATCCAAGTCCTCAATCACCACATAGGCCAGCCCGCGATAGGCCGGAATGGTCCCCTCGCCCTCAATCGCGCTCATCACCGGATCAGGTTGCTGCTCCTTGGTGCCACGATACACCCGCAGGTTCAGATCTGACTTGCGCACAATCGAGCCATCCGCCCAAATCCGCCCCACACGGGCAATCTCGCCCTCGCACAGCGCCACCGCAATCGAGATGCAATAGCTATACTGACGCGTCGTGGCTTTTGGCCCGCCGCCCTTGCCGCCGCCCTGTTCGCTAACCGTCACCTTCTCCTTGAACCGCGAGGTCCAGATCACATTGCCCGACACCCGCATCCGCCCGAACGCGCGCGCAACAGTGCTGCCCTCATTGGCCCCCATGACGCGCATCCGGTCTAGGCGGCCCGTCTCGACGACCTGCGAGCCTCCGCCAAGTAAGCGTTGATCAATAGCGCGCCCAATAGTCGCGCCAATGGCACGCCCAATCACCACCGAGCTGATGCCAAACGCACCGCTGCCCAGCACGCCACCTGCGGCGGCCCCTACTGCGGAAAGGAGTATCGTTGCCATTAGCTACCTGCTTTCGGAAATTCAAATCGCGCAACAACGCGCCGTGCCCAAGGCTCCGAGAACGGAGACTCCACAACCCCATGCCCTGAATAGGCATGGATAAACTTCGGGGTATCGCCCAGCGCCGAGACCAGCCCTAAATGTTTGGCTACCCCCTGCTCGCGCATACGAAACAACACCACATCCCCCAGAGCCGCATCCCTGCGTCCCTTGGCCACCAGACACCGCGCAGCCGCCGCCCACAGGCGCTCCTCGCCCTGCGGCTCCGACCAATCGGCTGAATAAGCAGGCACCGCTTCCGGCTCCGCCCCGTAGACTGCACGCCACACCCCGCGCAAAAGCCCAAGGCAATCCGCCCCCGCCCCCTTGCAACTGGCTTGATGCATATAAGGCGTGCCGACCCAGGCGCGGGCCTCCGCTACAATCTGCTCTGCCACCACGCTCATTTGTACCGGCTCCCGCCGTCATTCGCGCCGGACTCCTGCGGATAAGTCATCAACCAATCCTCGCCCGGAATATGTGGAAATCCCTGAAAATTCGCGATGTTCTGGAATTTTAGGCGGCAGGTCTCGATCCGCTTGTCACAGCCCGCCTCCAGCAACACCATATCCCCAGCGCCCACCGGCATGCGCAACTCTTCCCACAGCTCGATCACCCGCGCGCCGTCCACAACGCGGTCATTCTTGACCATCGCCATAAGCCCCTCGGCTTCACCGCTCAGAACCTCCAAACGGCCCCGCTCGAACCAGCGGTCATCAAAACCGCTCAACTCGGCAAACCGGAACACCCGTGCATCTTCCACAACCTCAACCGCCACCTGCGTGCGGTATCCCGCAGCCTCCAACGCAAAGCAGCATTTCTTATCGCCCAGCACCGCTTGGCACGGCTTTTGGTAAACCCGCCCCACAGGCGTATTCAGCGCCTCCGACAAGCCGCGCAACTCCGCATGGAATGCACCATCTGCGCGCTTCAGCTCGCCGATCGAGCCCTTAAACTGTACCTCGCGCTCATCCACATCGCGCCAGTTCACCAGCCACGCCGTGACCTTAGCCCCATCAAAGCGCCCCGCGTTGATATCTGCCTCGGTCACCGCCTCACCCGACAGCGCCCCCACGGCCTCGGTGTTGTCCACCGCCAAGCCTGTCACCTGCTGCAACGCACTCGCCGTCAGGCCAGTATCGGCCTTGAACTCCGCCCCCTCAAAGAGCAACGCCTCATCATGGTCAGTGAACCCAAACACCCGGCCATCACCCCGCGTTACAGCCCAGCAGCGACACACCGTCGTCAGCCCACCCGCTAAATGCTCCTGCAAACTCATACCCGCACCTCGACCACCGGCACGCTGGGCACTTCACCCGCCTGAAAACTCGCCACACTGGTTTGGATCGCATCCACGTTAAAACGCACCGCCACATCAAACTCATAGCCCGCAGTGATCTCCACCCCCTCATCGGGGGCCTCACCAAAACTCACCAGCCCGGTGTCTACATCCACGTCCCAGTCGATCCCCTCTTGCAAGATAATCCCGTCAAAGCCCACCAGCACGCTGCCCGTCACCATCTTCTTCACCGGGCGCGCATACTCATACCCCCCCGAGGCATAGGTCTTGAGCAACTGCCACTGCGTCTGCACACCGTCGCCCGTACCAATCACCTGATCCTCAAAGCCAACCTCACCCGAGGCCTTGCACGAGCGGAAATCCGACCAGTCCTTCCACCGGAACCCATATAGCTGCCCTTGGCGCGCCTCAAAGAACGCTACCATGACTTCCACGTCATCCAAAGACCGCATCCCCACACCTGCATCATAGCGCCTGCGCGAATGTGCCCAGGGCGTATTGCGCTCCTCAAACCCGTTGGACAGCGTTACCACCTCAGTGCGCCGCTCCGGTCCGCCAAGCGAGCCAAAGGACAAAGCCGCCGGAAATCGTACTTCATGAAAATTCATCGACACACCCTTCCAAAAGGATCAAAAGTTCAACAGGTTCAACGGTTGCGCTGGCCACGGCTCAAGGCCCGACCCATCTGTGCTGCAATCTGGCTTTGCGAGCGCTGGAACCCCGACACATCCGGCGTCGTGATATTCATCACCACCTGCACAGAACTGCCCCCGCCGCCCGCGCGCACACCCAAAGACCCATCAGCGCCGCGCGCCAAGGGCATGATCGCCTCTGGCCCCGCCTCGCCCATCAGCCCCATGCCACCGCGCATGGCAAAATTCGTCGGAGAACTAACCACACCACCCTTGGCAAACGGCATCACGCGCCCTTGGGAAAACGAGCCCCCCTTCTCAAAGGGCAATATCCCAGACACTAGCCCGTTCACCCCATTGGCAATCACCGCACCAAGGCCGTTCTGAATAGGTTTCAGCGCCGTATTGTAGGCCGCGTTGATCATGCTCTCGGCCACGGTCTTCAGCGCATCTGACAGCTTCATCCCGTCAAAGGCCAGCCCGTCAAACGCCTTGCGCAACCCGCCACCAATCGACAGCGACAGCGACGCCACCTCCTTTGAGGTGTACAACATCGTCGAGCGCATCGCCGCCAGCTCGGTCTCGAAGGTGCTCACCACCACCTCCGCACTCCCCAGCGAGGTCTCTAACCCCTCAATGCGGCTCTCCAACCCGTCTATCCCATCCAACACACCCATCACGGCGCTCCTTTTATGTCGCTATACATCCGGTCCAACTCTGCCAGTCGGGCACGGTTCAAAGGCTTCTCAACGGCCTCCAGCCCCAGCACCAAAACCAGCTCAGCTGGCGTCAGCACCCAAAACTCGGCAGGCTTCAAGCCACCCGCCACACCAACCCGCATCAACGCCGGCCAATCAAAGCCACTCACGACGCTGGCGTGCTGAACGCGCGCGCCAATAGTTGCGCCGCCACCTTGGTGCATTCCAACAAACCACCCTCGATCTCGCACGACACCAAATCCCCCGCGACACCGCGCCAGCCACCACCGCGCAAACCTGCCACGATCAATGCCAACACATCTCGGGTCGAAAACTTGCCCGCCTCAAAGCGCTCAATCAGGTCCAGCACATTTTCGCTGTCCAATTCGGCCTCCAGCTCGGCCAGTGCCCCAAGCGTCAGGCGCAACTCATGCGCCTGACCATCCAGAACCAGCCGAACCTCACCTGCCCAAGGGTTCGCCATCAGGGCGTAACAATCGGGGTAAAGCTCAACGCCCCCGCCGAGGCCATCGACATCTCATACGTAGCCTCGCCCTCCAGCGTGCCCGCATATTCAATCGAGGTAATCTGAAACGCCCCCTCAATGATGCCGAAATCAGGAATAATCACCTGAAACTCAGGCACTTCGCCATCAAAGAAAATCTGGCGCGCACGCTCATCCGTCCCCTCATCACGAAACACCCCCGAGCCGGAAATCGCAGCGCTCTTAACACCTGCACCGGCCAGCAGCTCGCGCCACCCCCCCGCACTCTCCATCGAGGTCACGTCCACCTGCTCTGCATTGAACGATATCCGCGTGGCTCTCAGCCCCGCGATGGTCTCGAACTGCCCGTCTCCGGTCAGATCCACTTTCAACAATAAGTCCTTGCCGCGTTGCACGCCCATGGCTCATCTCCATTCACATTTCATTAAGGTTAACGCACCGCCTAAAACCAAAGGCCGTGCACCATCATTGTTCCAAAAATATCCGCGCCGCAGGCTCCAACCGGTGATGCATCCATCACCAACAAAGCAAAGCTCCACCAGCCGCCACCAGCGCAGCCCCTCAGCCATCATCCACCCGCGCCCGAAACGTCAGATCAATGCGCCGCACCGCGCCACTCTCAGCGCGCGCCGCCTTGGCCTTCAGGAACCGGCAATACACCAACCGCCCGCGCGCCAACGCTAGCTCCGCGTCGATCAACACATCGCACACCAAAACCCCGGCCTGCTTGGCAGTTGAAAACCCCGCCGTATCCGTCACCACCGAGATCATGAACTCATGCACCGCACCACCGCCCGAGCCGTCCGACCTGGCCCGCACATTTTCCGGCCCCAAGGTCACGTATAACTCGGGCAATGTCCCCGCAGGTTCCGCATCAAAGATCGCGCCACCGACCAAGGAACTTAGCCCCACATCCCCACTCAAAGCGCCGTAAACGGCCTCTTGTAAGGCTACCGAGATTGCATAGGTCATCCCGCCACCTCCTCAATCGCAAAGCAAGTCAGGTAGCGCGCATCGCGGTCATATTCCGCCACGCCCACAATCCGAAACACCCGTGTTCCCTCGCGAAACCGCTGCTCCGGCTTGGGCCGCGCCTCGGACCCAACAGGAGCGCCGCGCACCACAATCCGGTACGGCACCGACGATACCGTCACCCCCGCTCCGAACCGCTCGCGCCCCGAGCCAGCCTTCACCTGCGCCCAAAGGTCCCCCAAAGCCACCCAAGCCTCAGTGTAGCCCCCGGCCCCGTCAGCCACACGCACCGCGTGCTCCAACACCAGTCGTCGGTTCAGCTCCACACTCATGCCCGCGCCCCCAGCACGCGAATATTGCGGTGCGGCTCCAGCAAGGACACCACGCCAAACGGCATCGCCGCCCCAGCACCCAAAACCTCGTCACGACGCTCATAAAAATGCGCGCCCAGCAGTAGAACCGCCTGCTGCAAATCCGCAGGCACATCGCTCCACGCAGGGCCAAACCCGGCCGTGAAACTCAAAATCGCTTCCCCATCATTCGGGATCGCAGGCAAACAACGCCCCTTGGCAAAGACCCGCGGCCTATGCGTGTCGCGCTCCAACCCATACAGCTCAGAGGCAATCTCGCTCACCACATCTTCCACCGTGCGCAGCGCCAAACTCGTCACCGCAGTGACCGGCGCTACAGGCAAAGGCTGCCCGCCAATGTCGCTCCAATGGGACACGCGCCACTGCAACATCCGCTCGAATAGAACCTTGCCAATACGCGCCTCGATCGCAGCCAAAGACGCGCGCAGAAAACCTTCCAACAAATCATCTTGCAGGCTGTCATCAGTAAAGCCCGACCCCAGTCGTAAATGCGCTTTGAACGCGGCCAAAGGCAAAGCCCCGGCGGGTGTGGTGGTCAATTCAACCAGCTCCATCATCCATCTCCCAAGAAGTCAGTGTCAGTAAAAAGGGGATGCTGGGCGCACCCTGCGCGCCCAGCACAACAGACCTTAGGAAAGGCCGAACTTCAGCAACTTGATCGCCGCAAAGTCAGACACATCACCGCCCACGCGCTTGGTGGCATAGAACAACACATGTGGCTTGGCCGAGAACGGATCACGCAGAATGCGCAGATCTGGACGCTCGGCAATGGTGTAGCCCTTGGTGAAATCCCCAAACGCAATCGCCGTGGTGTCAGAGCCAATGTCCGGCATGTCTTCACCGATCAACACAGCGTAACCCATAAGGCGTGCAGGCTCGCCGGCCGCCAAACCGTCAGACCACAAGAAGCGACCATCAGCGTCCTTCATCTTGCGCACCGCACCCGCCGTCTTGGAGTTCATCACAAACGCCGCATTCGCACGGTATCGGGCACCCAACGAGTACACCAAATCCACAATGCTCTCCGCAGGCGAGCCCGAGGCAAAATCACCATCAACACCCGTCGCGATATAGCCAATATTACCCCACGCCCAAGACGCATCATCCACCGTGCTATGGCTCAAAAACCCTTTAGGCTTGTCCACGCCATCACCGGAAATAAACGCCGCGGCCTCAGCACCGGCAAACTTGTCGGCAATGCGACCAGCCAACCAACCCTCGACGTCAAACGCTGCATCATCCAGCAAACGCTGCGAAGCCTTCGGCAGCGCCGACAACTCGTGCAACGGAATGGAAATACGATCAAACTGCGGCGTGTCTGTCTCTGCTGAAGCTGCCTCAGTTGCCCAGCCAAAACCCAGCTCGGTGTGATCTACCAATACGTCGTAAGACGTCGCTTCCACATTCACCACATTGGCAATTGCACGCAATGATGCCGCAGATTTCAGCACCGTCGCAACCGTGTCTGACGTCTGCGGATCAACCAGATAACCACCATCAGCGGCCACCGCTGTGGTCAAACCTTTGGCCTCCACCTCAAGGCCGCGCAGCGCGTCCTCATCGCCAGAGCGCAAATAGCTATTAAACGCCTTTTGATGCGGCACTCCGGCCTCAACAGATGTGGACAAAGCGGGGCGTGCCGCGCGGGCGAAATTCTTGCGATCCAAATGGGTCATACGGTCTTCCTGTGTTTGTAATCGGGATTTGATGTCAGCCTGAAACAGGCCGAATTCGTCCATGAAACCGGCCATCTCAGTGGCCAAGTTATAAGCCGGAGCCGTGCCATCAGGCGTGCGCCCTCCGGCCCGGGACTTTGTCTCGGGTTTGGTCATGTCATGTCCTGCATGTTAGTTAATGAAAGCTCAGGCCTCGCTGAGCGTGTGACGCAAGGTACGGAAAACGCCCGCTAAATCCTGCGTTGTAGTATCCAGCACAGTGTCGGCCTTAGCCCCCACTCGCGCTTGTTGAAGCATCGGAAATGTCACAAGCGACACCTCCCACAACTCCAGTTCTGCCAAGTGCCTCCGGCCTTTGGCATCCCGTTCGGCCTTCACCGTTCGGTATCCGATAGAGAGCCCGTCAATGGCGCCCGCTTCGATCAGCGCCGCCGCCTCGAACCCCTGCCTTGTCTCGGTCAACAAGCGCCCCTTGACGAACAACCCGCGCGCATCCTCGCGCACCTCGTCCCAGACCCCAATCGGCTGGGCCGGGTCATGCTGCCACAGCAATTTCACCTTGCTACCGCTGGCTTTGAGCCGCTCCAGAGAGGCCGCATAAGCCCCTTTGGTGACCACATCACCGCCCTGATCCGTCTCGCCAAACAGCGAGGCATAGCCCGAAATAGTGGCATCCGCGCCCAACTCCATCTGGTCGCCGATCTGGCAGAACTTTCGTTCTAAATCTGGCCCGTAATAATCTGACATCATTGTATTCCTTCGCTCACTCACGGCAGTAAAACGCCCGTTACGGTTTCTTTCAACACGGCGGCCGCGACCCCAAAGATCGTCAACCAAACCCGCTTATCCAGCCGCTCTAGCCGGGTCTCGATCTGCCCCAGTCGGTAGTCCAGCGCGCTCCAGCGTTCCGCCTGCACCCGCTCCAGCGCTTCCAACTTCAACATCGGAGCCAGCTCTACGCCGCTCTGAAATGGCTCATAAAGGTAGCGTGATCCGCCGCCCTTATGCGCAGCACCCGCCTTGGTCTCGATCATTGCGCCTCCGCTGGTAGCCCCAACAGCACCCGCTTCTCAGCAGCGCTTAGGAAATCAGCCTTTGCCACCCGCGCCCATTGCGCCTCGCGCTCCACAGCCAAGGCCGATATTTGGTCCAAATCAGCGCTCAACTTCACCGCCTCACCGGACAACTCGCTCAGCCAATGCGACACCGAGCCCAACACTTTTCCCGCCATCGGCAACACCGTCAGGCGGTAGAATGCCCGGTTCGCCTCAGCGTAATTCGCGTAGGTCGCATCGCCGGGTATCCCCAGCAACATCGGTGGCACCCCAAAGGCCTGCGCAATCTCGCGCGCCGCTGCCTCCTTGGTCTTCTGGAACTCCATATCGGACGGCGAAAACCCCATCGGCTTCCAATCCAGACCACCCTCCAGCAGCATCGGACGCCCGGCATTGCGCGCGCCCTGATGATGCGCCTCCATCTCAACCTGCAAGCGCTCGAACTGATCATTGGTCATCGATTGCTGACCATCACCGCCCTTGTAGATAATCGCCCCCGAGGGCCGCGCCGCATTGTCCAGCAAGGCTTTTGACCACCGCGACGCGCTATTGTGCACATCCACCGCCGTCGCCGCCGCCTGCATCGGCGAGAACCCGTAATGATCATCTTGCGGATGAAAGCTGCGAATATGGCAGATCGGGGCCAAATCCCCTGTCATGTCAAAGCGGTGCTTGCGCCCGCCCACCGCATATTCATACGCCGCCGCCCAGCCATCAGATCCTGGCACCAAGCGCATCCGCTCCGAGCGCAGCACATGCAACTCAACCGGCACCCCGTCACCAAGCCCCACAGCCTCTAGATAGCCGTTCCCCGACAGCAATAACTGGCCATATAACGCCTCCAGCAATTCAGCACGCGCCTGTGCCTGATTGGGCCGCGACATCAACGCCAACACCGGATGCGTCTCAAAGCGCTGCGCCTCATTTTGCAACACCAATGGCAAAGCTGCAGCCGCCTCCGCGATCATCTTGACCGAGCGAAACCCAACCGGGTTCGCCGCAAATCCCGTGCGTGTCAGCGACGGCGTATCGCGTGGGCTCCATGCAATGCCGCGCCCACCATAGGCCAAAACCTTGCCCGTGGCCGAGGCCTTCGCTTCCGGCACTTCCGCCGCCCCACGCCGTAAAAAGTCAAACACCATCATCCGGCTCCTGTTCGTCCAAAAGAAAAGGCCCCCGGGTGTGATCCTCGGGAGCCTCAATTGTCTGTCGTCCTTGGGCCGTAAGCCCTTCATCGCGTCTTGAGGGCAATATGCAGCACTGCCCCTAAGATGTTCCTACACCACCGTACGGTGCCCTAAAGCGTGCGTATCCGCGCTTCCGGCGCAACCGCACCTTTCAATTCGGTCAACGCCCAAACCAAAGCATCCACCCGGTCCGGCGAGCCGGATCCCTGAAACCCCATCGTCGTCATCTGACACATCTGGTCCTCTAACGGGCCCAACGCACCGAAATGGCGCACCCGGCCCTGCTCGTACAATGCCGCCACAGGTTCCGCGCGCGCAGCCTTGCCCCGCGTCGCATGCACGGATCTGTATGGCACCAACGGGTCCAACTGGTGGATCAACGTCTCCACCAAATCACCACCCTGGTTGACCTCCGCCACAATGCGCTCCGCCCCGTGGCGCTCATAGGCCGCAATCGCTGCATGTGCCCAGCCCGTGGGCGATGCCCCCTCAACCGTCGCATCTTCAATCACCACCGCGTGCCAATCCTTGCCCGCGCGCACCAGCCCCGCCACAACGATCCCGCAAGCGTCCGATGACTTCTTGGATGACACCGCAGGGTCCACAGCCACCACGACCCGCTCAAACTCCGGCAGCTCTGCAACCCGCACATCCTCCAACATCGTGGCCGTCCACAATGCCCCCTCCAAATCATCCAGCAAAATGCCGTCCAACTCTTGGCGCCCCAGCCGCGTGTTGCCATACCGCGTCCTGACTTCTTCCAAAAACGACGCCGCCAAGTTGGCGCTATTCGCCTCGGTCGGTGCATGGGTCACAACCGTCGAGCCCGCATCCAACACCTGTTTCAGCACCGACACATTGCGCGGCGTGGTCGTAATCACCTGCTGCGGGCACTCCCCCAATCGCAGCGCAAACTGCAACTGGTCATAGGCCTCGCGGGCCTTCTTCCACTTGGCCAACTCATCCACCCAAGCCGCGTCAAACTGCGGCCCGCGCATATGTTCGGGCGAGGACGCGCTATGCGCCTCAGCCACCGCGCCGTTAGGCCAAACCAAGCGGCGACGCGTCGCCTGCCACTCCGGACGACGGTCCGGCGGCGAACACGCCAAAATCCCGCTATCGCCAAAAATCATCACGTCGCGCACTTGGTCAAAGGTCTCGCCCACCAAGGCCACCCGACGCACGCGCCCCGCGTCGCACGGCATGTCGCCCTCAACCATAGAGCGCACCCACTCGGCCCCCGCACGGGTCTTGCCCGCACCACGCCCGCCCATAATCACCCACGAGCGCCACTTGCCCTCGGGCGGTTGCTGATGCGGATGCGCCCAGAAATCGAACAGGAACGGCAACGCCGCCATCTCATTCTCGCTCAACCCGTCAAGAAACGCCTTCTGCACGTCCGGCGGTGCGGATGCTATTAAGTCGGCGCCCGATCTCAAGTCGGGCTGCTCCAAGGTCGAGCGCATATTCTCCGGCATTTCCGGCACGCTTAATGCGGTGTTCATTGATCTTGCCCTCCGTGTCCATACTCTGGGTCAACAGGCCGATCAGGTCGGTCCGAAGCTTGCTTTTCAAATGAGCCGTAGCGGTCCTATCTTCTTTCACGCGGTGCCATTCGGCGCGCACGTCTTTGGTCAATTCACGCGTCATCTCCATTAACTCTTCATAAAACTCGTCAAAACTACGCTGCGCCAACGGCTCCGGCGAACCGGATGGATCAGGTGTCTCTGTCATTAAGTGCCTCCGCGCCCCTGCGCCCGGCACAGCAGGCATACTCTAGGGTCAGAAAACGAAAAAGCGGCCCTGGATCACACTGATCCACGCCGCTTTCTCAATTCATCTATCTTGAGGGTTACTACCATCAATCTTGGGGGTAACTACCCTCAATCCTGACCAAAAGTCAAGTTTTTTTGCCAATCAATACCTGCGAACGGTGTTTGTTAACAATGGGTTAACAGGTATCAATTGCCCGAACTGCGCTCCGCCTCGATCTTGCGCCACTTGGCAACATTCGCGTTATGCTCTTGAATTGTCACGGCAAAAGCATGACCACCCGTACCGTCCGCAACAAAGAAAATGAACGGCGTCTCGTCAGGGTTCAGCGCCGCCTCAATCGCCAAACGACCGGGGTTCGCAATCGGTGTCGGCGTCAAACCGGGGATCGCATAGGTGTTAAACGGTGTCTTGCGGCGCAGCTCGGACTGGCGCAAACCGCGCCCCAGCACTCCCTCACCATGGGTAATCCCATAAATCACCGCAGGGTCCGTTTGCAGCTTCATGCCTTGGCGCAACCGGTTGGTGAACACGCTGGCCACCTGCCGCCGCTCCTCGGCGATGCCCGTCTCTTTCTCAATGATCGAGGCCAGTATCAGCGCCTCTTCCGGCGTCTTCAGCGGAACGCTCGGATCACGCGCCTCCCACGCATCTGCCAAAATCTTGACCTGCGCTGCCTGCATCTTCGCAATCACATCGGCGCGTTTTGTTCCCGGCACCACCTCATAGCTGTCCGGCGCAAGGCTGCCCTCTGCGGGAATTTCGCCAACCTCGCCCTCCAACACATCCAGCGCTTTCAGGCTGTCCACGATCTGCCAGCTTGTCGCCCCTTCCGCAATCGCCACACGGTAGCGCACATCGCGGTCTTCGCGGGCCTCCACGTATTTCTGCGGGGTCTCATCCTCGCCCGGCGTGAACTTCGCGGCCTCTACATAGGCATTCGTTGCGGGGTCCAATTCGCGCACCACCGCACTGCGCGACGTGATGCCAATCCGGTAGACCACCTCCGTGCCGCAGGTATTTTGCCCACCGCGCGTCACGATATCTATAATGTCTTCCATCGTCGCCTGCGCAGGTACCAAAAAGCTCCCTGCCTTTAGCTTTTGCGATTTGTCAGAGTAATCCGCACCAATGCGAAAAATCCGCCCGTTGGACACCGCCCCGCGAGCCTCAAGATCACGCGAAACCAGCGCCATGGAGCCGCCCAAAGGCACCCGCAAACAGATGGCATTTTCCAAGGGGCCCGAGGTGCTATATTGGGACTTCCCCCAACCAACGACCGCAGCGCCCGCCACCAGTAAAACGATAAACAGCGTCAGGAAATTCGAGGCAATGGACTTCCACATGAGGGCTTAAACTTTCCCCATAACGAGGCAAGCATTGGTCCCACCAAAGCCGAAACTATTGGACAAAACTACATTAACTTCGCGCTCTACTGCCTTGTTTGCACACAAATCAATCTCGGTATCGGATGCGGGATTGTCCAAATTTATCGTCGGCGGGCAAATATTATCACGCATCGCCAAGATACAGAAAATAGCCTCAATCGCACCCGCAGCGCCCAGCAGGTGCCCCGTCATCGACTTGGTGGACGACATCACAGCGCCTTTGCATGCATCGCCCAGCAGCCGCTCCACCGCACTCAGCTCGATCGTGTCCGCCATCGTCGAGGTGCCATGCGCGTTGATGTAATCAATCTGGCTTGGCTCAATGCCCGCACGTTTCACCGCAGCCCGCATCGCACGCTCGGCGCCCTCGTGATCTGGCGGCGGCGCAGTGATGTGATGTGCATCACCCGACAGCCCGTAGCCCAAAATCTCACCGTATATCTTCGCGCCACGCGCCATGGCGTGCTCGTATTCTTCCAGCACCACAACGCCAGCGCCCTCGCCCATCACGAACCCATCTCGGTCCGCATCCCATGGCCGCGAGGCCTTGGTCGGATCATCCGCGCCCGTCGTAGATAGCGCCTTGCACGCGTTGAAACCTGCAATGCCGATCTCGCAAATCGGGCTTTCCGCACCGCCCGCAATCATCACATCCGCATCGTCCAGCATGATCAAACGAGCCGCATCGCCAATCGCATGCGCCCCGGTCGAGCACGCCGTCACAACCGCGTGGTTCGGCCCCTTAAAGCCATAGCGAATAGACACCTGACCCGAGACCAAATTAACCAAAGCGCCCGGAATGAAGAACGGCGAAACCCGGCGCGGGCCGCGCTCTTTCAACAAAACCGCCGTATCCGCAATCGACGACAAACCGCCAATGCCAGACCCAATCATCACGCCTGTGCGCTCTTGGTCGTGACGCTCTGTCGGCGTCCAGCCAGAATCTTCCACCGCCTGCTGCGCCGCAGCCATGCCGTATAAAATGAAATCATCCACTTTGCGCTGATCTTTGGGGGCCATGTAGGCGTCAGCGTTAAACTCGCCCTCACCCTCGCCACGCGGCACTTCGCACGCATAGTTAGTCCCAAGATGCGAGGCATCAAATCTCTCAATGGTGCGCGCGCCGGATTTGCCCGCCAACGCGTTTTTCCAGGTGGTCTCCACCCCATCGCCCAAAGGCGTTACCATTCCAAGTCCGGTTACAACTACGCGACGCATACCCCACCCCTTTATTTTGTAGCACAAGGTTTATCCCCCGCGTCTTACACGCCCACGCCCCATAGGGGCAAGGCATCTGCACAGGAAATCGCACCAGTGTTAAGCAAGAAAGCCAAACATAATCACGCCTGAGAGCGGTTGCATTGCACTTAAAATAACGTCCAAATGGCCGCATCCGCCTAGAACACACGAAAAATTTACAGTTTGAGAAAGAATTTCACATGAGCATCTACTTCATCCGTCACGGCCAATCCGAATTCAACGCGGCATATGACGGCTCAGGCGATCCGATGATTTTCGACGCCCCGCTCACGGCACTTGGGCAATCACAAGCGGCACAAGCGCGTGAAACAATCGCAGAGCTGAACATCACCCGCGTCATCACCTCGCCCTTCACCCGCGCAATTCAGACCGCCCAAATAATCTTTGAAGACATAGCCCCCATCGAAGTACGCCACGGCCACCACGAACACCTCGCCCATAGCTGTGACGTTGGCAGGCACCCCAAAGCGCTAAAAACCGCTTTCCCCGACCTCGAATTCGACCACCTGCCCCATATCTGGTGGCACGCAGGCAACCCCGATGACCCGAAAATCATACAAGAACCAATGCCAGTCTTTCGCACCCGCATCGCTGAATTCGTGACCACCCTAGAGGATGTTGGCTCACAAACAGTCGCCTTCGTCGGCCACGGAAACGCATTCAAAGAGATCATCGGCTATGCGCTAGATAACTGCCAAATCCACAAGCATCGGTGAGAACGTAGGCATCTCTAGCCCTTACAAAGCAAAGGCAACACTCCAATGCCCAAGCACATAATCCAATAAACTGAGTTTCTATGTGAACAGAGTGGGCTGGAGCTAGTCTTCTCTTTTCACTTTAGACAATTTTATCCACTTATTGATCTGCGCACATAAATCAGACGCAGCTACATTCTCTTGAAACGTATCTTTTGGGACCATCTTAAATTCACCCACACCATGTAAAAGCATCAGCCCCTGTTGCGTATCAATCGCTGCATCAAAATGCTCCCAACCAATAGACGTCACACAGCCTGCCTTCTGTGCAGTATACCCTTCATCATTCAAGGTTAGTGAAAACACACCACTCCTAAGAGGGCTGTTTTGAACAGACAGTAACATCTTTCGTCTCTGCCAAAACCCGCGAAATACATTTGCTAAAAGGACGGCAATCCCAATGAACGCCAAGTAGTTATAATCCCCGGAATCGGAAGCTCTATTTAGGTAAATTCCGCCAGAATAGCACAATACAAATAGACCAATGGCGGCATAGGAATATAATCGCGATCGTGGGTGATAATGTGAAATGGATTTTTGCAGACCTGTCGATAATTAGCATCCGAAGGGCGTGTATTGGCCTTAAATTCCGTTTATTTTCTCCATGAACGTTATAATCTTCTCGTTAAAATAGTAGTAACGCAATGCCCAATGACAAGAACATCAGCCTCATTTAATAGTGCCCCCATCGACGAAAGCTATAGGTTGGGATCGACAATGGGCAAACAGTTAAGCAAAAACATCCCGTATATCCCTACCGACGCCCCCTAACCTTTGCAAGGCAAAGGCAGCACCCGGCCCCCATAGAAAACACTTCGCACCCTCCCCAAACTCCAAGCACCTGTGCAATTACGAACGCACCTATTTCACCCCAAATAACGGATGAAACCCCTAGGGCGAACGCTCAGGCCGTTGCGTCAAAGGCTGGCTTGCCGCCCGAAATTAAATTACTACCTAAGACCGCGAACGGTTCAATAAATGATCCAGCAAGACCACGTGGGCTAAGCCTTATACACAAAATATCAGCTCCTCCTCATCTATCATTCCTATGTAGCAGCCTATTAATTTTACTATTTGTGCATGAGGGTTTAAGAGAAACGAACGGTTTGGCTAGCTACCTCCACCAACTTTAATGAAGGCTTCCCCATGGCCAGCAAATCTAAGCTGCACCCCCGTAATCAACACATACAAGGTTACGATTTTACTCGTTTAGTGGCGCATACACCTGAACTTGAGGCATTCACGATCACCAATCCTGCCGGCCTGACGACGATTGACTTTCAAGACGTGCAGGCGGTCCGTATGCTTAATCGGGCGTTACTAAAGACTTATTACAATATTAATTTCTGGGATATCCCTGCCAATTATCTATGCCCTCCGATCCCGGGTCGTGCCGACTACATCCACTACCTGGCGGACTTGCTTGCTTGCAGTAACAATCAAGAAATCCCGCGTGGGCGTAATGTCAAAGTGTTGGACATCGGCACCGGCGCCAGCTTGGTGTACCCCCTTATTGGCCAAAGTGAATACGGCTGGCACTTCACTGGCGTCGATATAGACCCGGCTGCTATCAAATCAGCACAGCAGATTTGCCAATCCAACAAGCTGAACATTACCCTCAAACGACAAGATACACCTGAGAATATCTTTCGAGGCGTGATCCAACCCCATGATGCGTTTCACATCACCATGTGCAATCCGCCTTTCCATGCGTCCATCGAGCAGGCTAATAAAGGCACCCAACGTAAGTGGCGCAACCTTGGCAAGGGGCATTCAAAACAACTCAATTTTGGCGGTCAAAACGCTGAACTTTGGTGTCCGGGCGGCGAGATAAAGTTTATCGCGAGCATGGTTGAACAAAGCATGGAGTTCGCCGACCAGTGCCTGTGGTTTAGCTCTCTGGTATCGAAAAAAGACAACCTCCGGCCGCTCTACAAAATTTTAGGAAAAGCTAAAGTCGTTGATTTTAAAGTCGTTGAGATGGCACAGGGGCAAAAAACAAGTCGCTTTATTGCGTGGACCTACATTGAAAAAAGTCAGCGGTCTTTATATGTGAATGCAGCTTGTAAATAGAGCGAATGGAACGGATGGCATCCCAGAAGGCCAGATATTCGTACCTGCCTCGTGGCAGGTAATTCACCAAGGCGCGTATCATTTCCCCCAAGCGCGGCAGGGTCACCGATGATCACTCAGATCGCAGCCCCATACCGGACATTCCAAAGCCAACATTCCAACGTCATCAACGAAAAATGGCACCCCGAAGGATGCCATCTTTAATCTCGTCAAAGCTCTAAGTGAAACTTAGGAAGCCGCGGAGATGAATTTTGTTGCGTCGCCGAACGTCTGGATGGTTTCAGCAGCGTCGTCTGGGATTTCGATCCCGAACTCTTCTTCGAATGCCATTACCAACTCAACGGTGTCGAGGCTGTCTGCGCCCAGATCGTCGATGAACGATGCGTTTTCAACAACTTTGTCTTCTTCTACACCAAGGTGCTCGACAACGATCTTTTTAACGCGGTCTGCGATATCGCTCATGTTATATTCCTCGTATTTGCTCGGGAAAATCCCGCTTTGTGGTAGGCAGGTTGCCCCGCCCAAGTGGTCTGGCCATTTGGCCTGTTATTTCGCCTCAAACGCCCCTCGCAGGATACGCTGTTAGCACATCTGCGCCGCCTATAGCACACCAAATAGGGAACGCAAACGCTTATGCAACCCATCACTGCCCCAACGTAAAGCGCCGCAGTGCAGCGCTTATATCATCGCCATTCCGCCGTTTACATGCAGCGTCGTGCCAGTTGTATAGCCTGCCTCGGCACTTGCCAGAAACAATGCAGCCGCAGCAATTTCACTTGCTTCGCCCATGCGCCCGGCGGGAATTTGCCCAAGGATACCGGCTTTTTGGTCATCCGTCAGCTTATCCGTCATTGCCGTGGCAATAAATCCCGGTGCGATACAGTTGACCGTGATGCCGCGCGTTGCCACCTCATAGGCCAGCGATTTGGACATGCCGACCATGCCCGCCTTGGAGGCCGCGTAATTGGCCTGCCCCGGATTACCCGTGGCCCCAACAATGGACGACACATTCACGATCCGCCCCCACCGCGCCTTCATCATGCCCCGCAGCACGCCTTTGCACAGCTTGAATGTCGAGGTCAGGTTCACATTGATCACCGACTGCCATTCGTCATCCGACATCCGCATGAACAGGTTGTCGCGCGTGATGCCCGCGTTATTGACTAAAATATCGACTGCGCCCATGGCTGCAATCGCCTGTTTGGGCAGCGCATCCACGGCCTCGAAATCGCTCAGGTTACACGGCAACACATGCGCGCGCTCCCCCAGCTCGGCCGCCAAAGCCTCCAATGGCTCAACCCGCGTGCCAGACAGGCCGACCGTTGCGCCCTGTGCGTGCAACACTTTGGCAATCTCGCCGCCGATCCCACCGGACGCCCCTGTTACAAGCGCCGATTTACCCTCTAAATTAAACATCTTACTGCCCTTTCTTAAACTCGTTTAGCGTGTCACCACACCGTATTTTATCAACTCAGACCGGCTCATCACATGCACCTCGTCAAAGCGCGCCGCGCCAATGGTGAACCAGTAAAAAGCGTCCGTCCCCAGCATATCCTCGATATAGCCGCGTGTCGGCTCATGCTGGCGTGACCCGTGCCCGTAGTCGCGCGCCGAGCCATAGCTGTTTTGCCACTCATGCACCCCTACGACACCGCCCGCAGCCACCGTGCGCTCCACGCCTGCAAGAAACAAATCGACACCGCCCGAAAACACCTCCGAGCCAGCCCCCATTCGCGTCGCCAAGCCCTGCTCGCGCAAAACATAGCCCATCTCGGCCACAACCTCATCATCAAGCGAGCCATCAATATCGCCGAAAGCCACCACACTCAGCCCCGGATTATCCTCCAGAACCTGCACGAATTGGCGCAACGCGCGGGTGTTGATGATGCCATCCATGTGCAACACCTGTCCCTCCACCCGCATTTGCAGGGTTTGGGACATGTTTTCCACCGTCCCGCAACCTGCCAATATGGCCAGCCCCAGAAGCCCGGCTTTAAGCATTCAACGCCTCGGCGGCGGCCTTCACATCCTCAGCCGAGGAAATCGCGCGGCACGCAATATCACGATTAATCCGGCGCACCATGCCGGACAATGCCTTGCCCGCGCCAATTTCCCAAATCTCACCCACACCTTGCTCGCTCATAAACATAACGCTTTCACGCCAACGGACCGAGCCAGTGATCTGCTCGATCAGCAAATTGCGGATCGTCGTCGGGTCGCTGAGCGCCGTCGCGCGCACATTGGCGATCAGCGGCACTACTGGGCGCTCAATATCCACGCCCCCCAAAGCACCCGCCATAGCTGCGGCCGCAGGCTCCATCAGCGCACAATGAAACGGCGCGCTTACTGGCAAAAGCACCGCACGCTTGGCGCCGCGCTCTTTGGCCAGCACAATCGCGCGATCCACCGCCGCTTTGTGGCCAGACACCACAACTTGCCCCGGATCATTGTCATTGGCCGCTTGGCAAACCTCACCGCCCGCAGCCTCTTCCGCCACCGCTTGAACCGCCTCGAAATCCAAGCCCAACACCGCAGCCATCGCGCCAACGCCCACAGGCACTGCCTCTTGCATCGCCACACCGCGCGCACGCAACAGGCGCGCCGTATCGGCCACTGAGATCGCGCCGGACGCTGCCAGCGCCGAATATTCACCCAAAGAATGCCCCGCGACAAAGGACGCGGCCTCAATCCCGACGCCCTCGGCCTTCAATGCAGCCATCACCGCCAAGGACGTGGCCATCAACGCCGGCTGCGCGTTTTGCGTCAGGGTCAAAGCCTCCTGCTCACCTTCCCAAATCAGTGTAGACAGTTTTTCGCCCAAGGCCTCGTCGACCTCATCGAAAACCGCTTTCGCTTCTGGATAGGCCGCAGCCAAAGCCTGCCCCATTCCGATGGTCTGAGCCCCTTGGCCCGGAAATACAAATGCGCGCATGAGCCGCTCCCCTCACTAGAAATAACCGTTTTTACCAGCCTATCCGACCCGCCCGCGCCTCACAAGCACCGCCGCCACCCTTGCGCACAGATTATGTGCACCTTTTCGTGGTTTGAGATCGCTGGAAATACCGCTACATTGCCCCTGAACCCAGTCAGGAGCACCCGCCCCATGCGAGGCAATAGCACAACCACTTACGGCGCAGTAACCAAGTCATTTCATTGGCTTACAGTCCTGCTGATCATCACCTTGATCCCGATGGGTATCTACGCCAGCGGCCTGCCCTTCGACACCAGCGAGGCGCTGCTTCACAAAGCCTTCGTGTTCTCACTGCACAAAACCCTTGGCGTGACTTTGTTCTTCGTCGCCGTTGCGCGCATCGCTTGGGCCATCTCGCAGCCCAAACCCGGCTTGCTAAACGCCGATAAACGCCTCGAAGCAACACTGGCCGAAATGGTACACTGGACGCTCTATATCTCGCTGATCCTCGTCCCGCTGAGTGGCTGGATCCACCACGCCGCCACCACTGGCTTTGCCCCGATCCGGTGGCCCTTTGGTCAAGGCTTGCCCTTGGTGCCAAAAAGCGAAGATGTCGCGAAAATCTTCTCCTCGCTGCACATCATATTCGAGCGCGTTCTCGTGATCTCGATCCTGCTGCATGTGGCTGGCGCGCTAAAGCACCACTTTATTGACCGCGATATCACCCTAAAACGTATGCTTCCCGGCACGACCGAGCCTGACAGCCTGCCGACGCAATACCATTCCGCCCTGCCCCTCATCGGCGCGGTTGGGGCCTTTGCTTTGGCGCTGGCCGTTGGCGCTGGGCTGGGTCTGTTTAGCCATGGCGCGCATGATCACGCGCATAGCCATGACACCTCCGCCGCCGCTGTCCTAAGCGTCACCGAAAGCGGCTGGAACGTGCAAAACGGCACATTAGGCCTGACCGTGCGCCAGCTTGGCAGCGATGTTGAAGGCAGTTTTTCCGATTGGACCGCCGCGATCAATTTCTCCGAAACCATCGGCGCGGACGGCACTCACGGCGATGTCGACGTGCAAATCGCGATTGCCTCGCTAACCCTTGGCTCCGTCACGGCACAGGCCATGGGCGCCGACTTTTTTGACGCCACAACCCATCCGATAGCCCAGTTTAAGGCCGACATCATGCCCGACACCCAAGGCTATAAGGCCGTCGGCACCCTGACACTGAAAGGCCTAGAGGCCCCCGTCACCTTGCCGTTCTCACTGTCCATCGACGGCGACACCGCCACAATGCAAGGCCAAACCCGACTGAATCGCACCAGCTTCAAAGTCGGAGAGGCCTATCCAGACGAATCCTCCCTTGGCTTCGATGTGGCGATAGATGTGTCCCTAACGGCCACGCGCAATTAAAACACGGCCTGCCACAACGCAGCTCAAACCCTGATACCTGCGCCCCATTGTACACAAATCGCAACAGTGGCGGATTAAGCGCTTAGCTGGGCTAGGCTATAGCGTTAATTTTAATTAATATTGACTAAACAGGCACGGGAATTTTGGTTTTCCATCCTCGTGACCCGCTCGCTCGTTTAACCAACATACGACCGCTCGTCTATTTTTTAGTATCTCATTTACCAGTGTACGACAGAGGCAACATGGCAGTTACCGGCACCCCCACAAATGGCGATGACACCCTTACCGGTGACGGTGCGGATGACACAATTTCCGGTCTCGGCGGCAACGACACAATAAAATCGGGCGGCGGTAATGACACCGTTTTTGGGAATGACGGCAACGACAAAATCTACGCAGGTAATGGCCATGACACTGTTGATGGCGGCGACGGGCACGACAGGCTCGAAGGTCAGGGCGGCAACGATACTCTCATCGGCGGCCTTGGTAACGACGCCCTCTTAGGTGGTAGCGGGGATGACCTGCTCATTGGCGGCCTTGGCAGCGACCGCCTTTGGGGTGGGTCAGGAAATGACACGTTTGTCATGACGTCGGAGCCCGGGGTCACCGACTCTATTTACGATTTCACTGTCGGCGAAGACCTTCTCGATGTCAGCGCGTTAACCAACACCTTGGGCGACCCAATTACCGTTAACGATGTGGTCGTCTCCAGCACAAACGGCGGCGCGTCATCTATCATAACTTTTCCTGACGGCACAAAAATCCGCATATACGGGGTAACCACGGGCGAGTTGGACACCGATGCAGAGCTGATCTCTATCGGCATTCCCTGCCTGACCCGCGGCACGCGCGTAAGCACAGCAACGGGTGAGGTCGCCGTCGAAGACTTGAAGAACGGCGACCAGATCTTGTCGCGCTGCGATCGGACGGGCACTCTTGTACCGACCAAAATCAAACGAATTTACAAGCGGCGTTTGACCTCTCGCCAATTGAAGGCCAACCCCAAACTATATCCTGTCAAAATATCAAAGGGCAGCCTTGGGAACGGGCGCCCGAAACGTGACTTATGGGTGTCGCGCCAACACCGCATGGTGACAAAATCTCGGGTCGCAAACCGTATGTTTGGGCGGTTTGATGTTCTCGTTTCCGCGATCAAACTGTCAGGCCTTGATAATATTTTCGTAGATACCACGGTCCAACAGGTTGAGTATTTCCACATCCTGCTCAACAATCACGCGGTTATTCTGGCTGAAGGCGCGTTGACCGAGAGCCTTTTCACCGGAAAAGAGACGCTGAACACCCTCTCGGCGGATGCCCGAGACGAGATATTTACACTCTTCCCCAAACTGCTTGATCCCCTGTTTCACCCCAAACCCGCCTGCCCCGTTCCTTTGGGACGGAAGCAAAATAAGCTGGTCGAGAGGCTTGCTAAAAATGGCTTGAGCGTTGTCGAAGCTTAGTATTTTCGGCCCGCCAGCCCGGATTATTCGGTGAATTCTGACGGCGCGGGGATGTAGCAATAACAATGCCCGCCTTTGCAAAGAAAACCCCGCACGGAAAATATCCGCACGGGCATTGGTTCATTACTCGGCTTTTTGTGCCTCGATCGAGATTTTCACCTCAACCGCGTCGCTCACTGCTGGTGCAAAAGCCCCAACACCGAAGTCAGAGCGCATCAGCGTGGTCGTAGCATCAAAGCCCAACCACGGCTTGCCTGCCATCGGGTGGACGTCGGATTTGTTCATTTTCGCATCCAATACCACGGATTTGGTAACGCCATGCATCGACAAATCGCCTGTGATTTTCGCGGTATTATCACCAGTCACTTCAATGCTTGTGGAGGTGAATGTTACCAAATCACCATCAGCCGCCCCAAAGAAGTCACCCGACATCAAATGCCCTTCGCGCTGCTCCCAACCTGTGAACATGCTCTTAACAGGCATGGAAACCGACACAGTGGATGCCGCCGGGTTTGCCTCATCATAGCTAATCTCGCCCTCAAAGCCCGAGAACATGCCATAGGTGGTCGAGAACCCTAGGTGGCTATAATTGAACACAACTTGGCTGTGGCTGGCATCCAGCATGTATGTATCAGCGGCAAATGAGCTGGTGGCCGTCAGTGCAAGAGCGGCTGCAAGAGCAAAGGTTTTCATGGGGATTTTCCTTATTAGGCGTTGGAATGCTTTGTGAATCGTCACGCAATAATCCCGCTTTGTAGCATGAAAAGGCAATCCTGTGGCGTTCAACAGTTTGTGTGCGTAAATACGTAGCTCAATTGTGCGCCAGCGCAGGCCACGCTTCTGCCTTGCGCCCTGCCCGATCCCTGCTATACCGCGCGGACCTTCGTGAAAATATTTGAACCGCGATGCCACTCGTGGATGGGTACGAAGGTCGATGATGCCCGTCCTGTGAAGCACGCCTGAAAAGTAGAGGAATTACACATGCCAATGTATGAGCACGTGTTTATCTCGCGCCAAGACCTCAGCAATACACAAGCTGAAGGTCTGATCGAGCACTTCTCCGCCGTCCTGTCGGACAATGGCGGCAAAGTTGTCGAGCACGAGTACTGGGGCCTGAAAACTATGGCCTATAAGATCAACAAGAACCGCAAGGGCCACTATGCCTTCGTTCGCTCCGACGCACCGGCCGCTGCCGTGCAGGAGATGGAACGTCTGATGCGCCTGCATGATGACGTTATGCGCGTTTTGACCATCAAGGTTGACGCACATGAAGAAGGTCCATCCGTGCAGATGCAAAAGCGTGACGAGCGTGAACGTCGCCCTCGCCACTAAGTCTTGTTACTTGAACTTAAGGAGCTAACCAATGGCTGCTAAACCATTTTTCCGCCGTCGTAAGTCCGATCCGTTTGAGGGTGATAACGCCCCGAAGATCGACTATAAAGACACCCGCCTGCTGCAACGCTACGTCTCTGAGCGTGGTAAAATCGTCCCCTCGCGTATCACCGCTGTTGGCGCCAAGAACCAGCGTGCGCTGGCCCGTGCCATCAAACGCGCACGTTTCTTGGCCCTGCTGCCATACGCTGTGAAGTAAGGAGCAAAGCACATGCAAGTTATCCTTCTGGAACGCGTCGCTAAACTCGGCCAAATGGGCGAGATCGTTGACGTAAAGCCGGGCTACGCCCGCAACTATCTCTTGCCACAAGGCAAGGCGATGAACTCGACCAAAGCCAATCAGGCAGTCTTTGAAGCGCAAAAAGCGCAACTCGAAGCCAACAACCTGGAAACCAAGACAGAAGCCGAAGCAATGGCCGACAAACTTGGTGGCCAACAGTTCATCGTGATTCGCCAAGCCTCCGACGCTGGCGCACTTTACGGCTCTGTCACCACCCGTGACGCAGCAGACAGTGCAACAGCCGAAGGCTTCACCGTGGATCGCGGCCAAGTCGTGCTGGATCGTCCAATCAAATATCTGGGCGTACATGACGTAACTGTTCGTTTGCACCCTGAAGTGGACACCACTTTCTCGCTGAACGTCGCACGTTCTGTCGAGGAAGCCGAGCTGCAAGCCTCCGGCAAATCCATCCAAGAACTGGCCGCTGAAGCAGAAGCTGAAGCTGAGTTCGAAATCTCGGAACTCTTCGACGATATGGGCGCTGCGGCGGCTGACGACGATGATCTGGTGCCGGCAGCTGACGACGCTGCTCCTGCCACCGAGGAAAGCGACGACGAGGCTGAATAAGCCTCTCTGAGCACTCTGAACAAGACGAAGGCCGCTCCTTACCAGAGCGGCCTTTCTCATTCTCTATACTAGGTTAGCGGCTCATCACCGATGCGGCTGAAGTCAGCGGTTGCCTAAACAACGCCTGCGTCACCACGCAGGCGGCTTAACAGCGGCCCAAGATCATCCATATCCCCGCCCAAAAGACGCAGATCCCGCGTTCCATGGATGCTCAACGTGATGCTTCCATAGTCCCAACGCGTGATTGCGCTGCGCAATTCGTTCATCAAGCTGGTTTCGGCCAAATCAATCCGGGTGATCTCTTCAAACCGGTAGGTCTTGCGGTTTTTGCGCCAGCCCGCGAACGACCGGCTCACAATATTCAACGTGCGCCCCTTGGTGTCGATTTCAATGGAATCACGCTTTGGTAAAAACGCGCCATTCGCAACCAATGCCGCAGCAACGATGTAAATCGCGGTAGATAACACAGCCTTTGTAATAGCCGGATCACCGGGAAACGTCGCATCGGTCAAAGTCCAGACCATGCCACCAGCGGCCATCATGCCAAAGCACAAAGCAGCGGTAACGGCACGGGCCACATGAACCCGCCAGCCTTTCATCTCTACCTCACGGATGCGATATCCCCACGATGTATTGTCAATCTCGACCGAAGCCTCGTGATCGGCGGTATCTAAAACGTAATCCATCATGGTCATAGCATCGGTCCCTAAATTCTCTCTCGCTGCCGCTAACTCTGGCGGCTAAATGAGACCAAATTTAAGCGAATAGGGGCAAAACAGCGGCCATTACGCATTCACATAGTGGCAAAAAAATAGGGCCGCCCCGGAGGGCAGCCCAAATTAATCAAGTAGATCAGTCAGTTAAGACGCGTCATCTTCCAAAGCTTCAACAGCTTTTTCCAAATCAGCCTTTTTGACGGTCTTCTCTTTTACTTCTGCAAGCTCGAAGATGTAGTCGACAACCTTGTCTTCAAAGATCGGCGCACGCATCTGCTGCTGCATTTGTTGATTCTGTTGAACGAACTCAAAGAACTGACGCTCTTGGCCCGGATATTGGCGGGCTTGGTTCATGATCGCTTGTGTCATCTCGGCGTCTGTCACCTCGATCTCGTTCTTGCGACCCATCTCGGCCAGCAACAAGCCAAGGCGAACGCGGCGCTCGGCCAAGCCTTTATGCTCGTCGGTGGTCTCGATCTCTGGGTGATCGTGGCCTTCAACGTCAGGGTTTTCTTCATGCCACAACTGGTGCGCAATCTGACCCGCTTCGGCTTCAACCAATGATGGGGGCAGCTCAAACGCCACCAGCTTGTCCAACTCGTCAAGCAGCTTACGCTTCATAACAGCGCGCGAGGCACCGCCAAATTCGGCTTCAAGACGCTCGGCCACTTGGGTTTTCAGACCGGCAAGGTCCTCCGCACCAAACTGCTTGGCCATCTCATCGTTAATCTCAGCTGCTTTTGGTTCCTTAACGGCCTTGATCTTACACTCAAACACAGCCGCTTTACCGGCCAGATGCTCGGCTTGGTACTCGGCTGGGAAGTCGACGTTCACTTCAACGTCGTCACCAACCTTGGCACCAACCAAC
Organism: Litoreibacter sp.; assembly: GCF_058136045.1. Classification (NCBI taxonomy): domain Bacteria; kingdom Pseudomonadati; phylum Pseudomonadota; class Alphaproteobacteria; order Rhodobacterales; family Roseobacteraceae; genus Litoreibacter; species Litoreibacter sp. The sequence continues at coordinate 171,437 of NZ_JBYVDD010000003.1, read as the reverse complement.
TGGGCCTCAAAGCCCGGAATGAACGAGTTGGAGCCCAAAACCAGCGGGTAATCCTCGGACGTGCCGCCTTCAAAGGCTTCGCCGTCTACTTTACCCAAGAAGTCGATGGTGATCTGGTCGCCATCTTTGGCTTTCGAGCCCTTCTTGCGATCTTCAAAGTTTTGCGCATTTTCGGCAAGGTTGGACAAAGCTTCGTCCACATCCTTGTCGTCAGCCTTAACCACCATTTTCTCCAACTTGACCGTTTTCAGGTCAACGTCAGGAATCTCTGGCAGTTTTTCATAGGAAACTGAAACGTCGACAGCATCGCCGGGTTTCCAGTCTTCATTGGTCATTTTGATTTCTGGCTGAAGCGCAGGACGATCACCGCTCTCTTCAAAATGCTTGGACATTGCGCCGTCGATGCTTTCTTGCATCGCTTCGCCCATCACCTTATCGCCAAATTGCTTTTTCAGCAGGGCCATCGGCACTTTGCCTTTACGAAAGCCTTTCATCTCGACCTCTGGTTGGGCCTCGATCAGCTTTTCGTTTACTTTTGCTTCCAGCTCATCAGCAGAAACTACGATATTATAACCGCGTTTCAGGCCTTCATTCAGGGTCTCGGTGACCTTCATGTTTGTCTTCCCTATATATAGTGGTGCGGGTGAGAGGACTCGAACCTCCACGCCTCGCGGCGCCAGAACCTAAATCTGGTGCGTCTACCATTCCGCCACACCCGCATATCATTGAGGCCTCAGAGGTAATCCTAAGGCCCGCTTCGCGCCCATGTAGCAAAGCCCGCGAGAGGATGCGAGACGAAAATGATGCTATTTGCCATCAAAACGTAAGGCAGCCCCCACCTTTTGCCCTCTGCGCCCTGAATTTATCGCGACATGGCCTTAGACTTGACCGAACCATGTCCACTTTTTGCCCCAATTGGAATTCATTAACCAAGTATCGAAAGACGCAACAAAACAAACGGAGCGATCACATGTCTGCCAACATGCACAAAACTTTCGGTGGGGAAACTGAAACCAAGACCAAGCTGACCGGCCTTCTGGGCGGCTCACAAGTTCTGACAATGAAGGGCTATATGCCGATCAAAAGCCTCAAGGCTGGCGACCGCGTTATAACCCGCAACGGAATGTGTACCTTGCTAGAGATGCACGTCGAGAGCCACATGATGCGCCCGATCCAAGTGGGTCAAGGCACATTGGGCTTCACCCGTCCAAACACAGATATGCAAATGGCCCCCGACCAAGAGGTTATGGTCCGCGACTGGCGCGCCGAGATGCTTTTTGGCCGCGACATGGTTATTGTGAACATCAACACCATGATTGACGGCAAATACATCTCCCAAGCCCCTAAGGCTGAAGTCCATGACATCTACCAGCTTCGGTTTGCTGGCGAAGAAATCTTCTACGCCGATGGCGTCGAGATCGTGTCCGATTACACGACCGAGGCAAATGAGTTGTCCGAGGACATCCTCGTAGCGGCTTAATCGCAGCACCCTACGTTAAATTGTTGGCAGCGAGGGCCTTGTATATGGGCCCTCACGCCAAACTTAGAGACCTAATCCCCTAAAAATTTTAGGAATTTGCTGCGGCAAATCCTCTGCAACCAGCCCCGGCCCTGCGTTCTTCGCGGCCAAGCTGTGCAACAACGCCCCCAACTCTGCGGCCTCTTGCGCCCCGCATCCGCGCGCCAAAAGCCCCGCAATCAGCCCCGCCAACACATCGCCCGCACCAGCCGTCGCAAGCCAGGCTGCTGACGGCTCAGACCTCGTGTCCAAGACTGTGGCCGCGCACCCGGGGGCCGCAATCGTGGTCTGCGCGCCTTTATAAAGCACCACAGCCCCCGACAAATCCGCCGCCCGCATGGTCGCATCCCGTTTCTCTGCCAGCGAAAACTCCGCTTTGTCCTCGCCCAAGCCCGGAAACAGCCTGCGGAACTCGCCCGCATGAGGTGTCAAAACGCATCCCTCATGCAATTGCGTGAATAAATCACGGTCCTGCGCCATCAAGCTCAACGCATCCGCATCCAGCACACAGGCCCGCTTAACGGCCAAAGCGGCGCGTACAATCTGCCCCTGCTCAGGCTCCATCCCGAAGCCCGGCCCGATGCACAGCGCATTAATCCGCGCGTCCTCGGCCAAAATCAGCGACAAATCCAACGCCTCGGAGACCTCGCGCAACATGATCCCCGTCACCTGCGCCGCGCATTCCGCCATAGCCTCTTGCGGCGCGCCAAGCGTCACAACCCCGGCCCCCACACGCAAAGCCGCCATAGCGGATAGGCGCGCGGCCCCGGTGCGGTAAGCTGGGCCGGACAAAACCAAGACTGATCCATGGTCGTACTTGTGCTGCTCAGGGCGCTTACGCAGCACGTCAAGCTGCATGGGGGTGATCGCCAAACTCATAACCCTATATCCTTTACGATGATTTTACCGCAATGCATTGCGCAGGGCTGAATTTGATGTGCCGGCTTTTGACGATGGAATGTCACCGTTAGATCAAATTTACCAATCACCTGAGCGTCAACATACGAAATCGTCTCTTCTAAATAACTCTCGGAGAAATCAATGATCTGCCCTGTATCACTGTGAAAACCCGACGGGATATCAATAGCCAAAGACTTGTCAAACCAGCCACATTTGTCGATAATTTCGCGCCAGTATAGCTCAATTGGCCGCGACAACCCGATGCCAAACAGCGCGTCAATAACAAGGGTGTCCTCCGCGCCGAACACCTCTGACAATGCCGATGCTTCCCCCCTGATTTCGCCCATTTCTGCCCATAACGTGCAGTTTGTTTTGGCCGAAGGTGGAAGGCTATCGACCTCGCCATTAAGGTATAGCACGACATCCCAGCCCAGTTCTTTGAGCAAACGCGCAACGACGAAGCCATCGCCGCCATTATTGCCCGGTCCGCATAAAACGACGGCGCGATAGCCGTCGCGCCTCAACTCTGGCCACTCATTGAAAATGGCCTCGACAACGCCGTGCCCCGCGCGCTCCATTAGTTCCAGCCCTGTGACCCGCCCAGAGCTAATAGCCTCTTGCTCCAACGCGCGCATTTCATCGCTTGTGATCGTCTCAATGGGACTGGAAACACTCATAGTTTTCATTTCGCCTGTTTTTTAGTCGTTTCGCATAAAAAGTAGTCGAGCAGCATTCCACATCGCTTTGAACTGAACCCCACGGCAGTCTGCCAATTGTAGTTGCCAATTGAAAGTGGTCTCACCCCAAGTAAGGCGAGTAAAGGGAGTCGATTACCGATGAAAAAGATTGAAGCGATTATCAAGCCGTTCAAGCTGGACGAAGTGAAAGAAGCGCTACAGGAGTTGGGCATTCAAGGCCTGTCTGTCACCGAGGTCAAAGGTTTTGGCCGCCAGAAAGGCCATACAGAGCTGTATCGTGGCGCCGAATACGTCGTCGATTTCCTGCCAAAGGTTAAAATCGAAGTTGTGCTGTCCGATGACATGCTTGATGGCGCGATTGAATCTATCATTAATGCGGCCAAAACCGATAAAATCGGCGATGGCAAAATTTTTGTCACCACCGTCGAGCAAGCCATCCGTATCCGGACTGGCGAGGCGGGCGACGAAGCGCTGTAAAGAGCCTACGAATTTATACAAACTTAACTGACAATAGAGGGACCGTCAGATGAGCAACAAAGATCTGCTGAAGAAAATTAAAGACGAAGATGTTGAGTACGTCGACATTCGTTTCACCGACCCACGCGGCAAGCTGCAACACGTCACCGTGGTTGCCGACTTGGTTGACGAGGACTTCCTCGAAGAGGGCTTCATGTTTGACGGCTCCTCCATCGCGGGTTGGAAATCCATCGACGAATCCGACATGAAGCTGATGCCAGACGCAAAATCTGCGTATATGGACCCCTTCTACGCCGAGAAAACCATCTGCGTGCACTGCTCCGTTGTCGAGCCAGACACCATGGAGCCGTATGACCGCGACCCACGCGGCACAGCTGAGAAAGCCGAAGCCTACCTGAAAACTTCGGGCATTGGTGATGTGTCCTACTGGGGCCCAGAGGCCGAATTCTTCTTGTTCGACGACGTGCGTTTCTCGGTTGAGATGAACAAAGTATCGTTCGAAGTAGACGCACAAGACGCATCTTGGAACTCCGACGCCGAATACGAGATGGGCAATATGGGCCATCGTCCGGGCATCAAGGGCGGCTACTTCCCTGTGAACCCAACCGACGCCGCACAAGATTTGCGCTCGGAAATGCTGTCCACCATGAAGCGCATGGGCATGAAAGTTGACAAGCACCACCACGAAGTGGCGTCTTGCCAGCACGAGTTGGGCCTGATCTTTGGCTCGCTCACCCATCAAGCGGATGAGCTGCAAAAATACAAATATGTGATCCACAACGTGGCGCACGCATACGGCAAGTCGGCAACCTTCATGCCAAAGCCAATTGCAGGCGATAACGGCACTGGTATGCACGTAAACATGTCGATCTTCAAAGACGGCAAGCCATTGTTCTCGGGTGATAAATACGCTGATCTGTCACAAGAAGCGCTGTACTTTATCGGCGGCATCTTGAAGCACGCTAAAGCGCTGAACGCCTTCACCAACCCAGCGACCAACAGCTACAAACGCCTGATCCCAGGTTTTGAGGCCCCCGTTTTGCGTGCCTATTCCGCACGTAACCGGTCTGGCTGCGTTCGTATCCCATGGGCTGAAAATCCAAAAGCCAAGCGCGTCGAAGCACGCTTCCCTGATCCGGCAGCGAACCCCTACTTGTGCTTCGCAGCCCTTCTGATGGCTGGCCTTGACGGCATCAAAAACAAAATTGATCCCGGCCCATCCTCTGACAAAGATCTCTACGATCTACCGCCAGAAGAATTGGCTGACATCCCAACCGTATGTGCATCGCTACGTGAAGCACTGGACGAATTGGAAGCGGACAATGAGTTCTTGCTGGCTGGTGACGTGTTCACCAAATCCCAAATCGAGGGCTACATGGAGCTGAAGTGGGAAGAGGTTTACGCCTATGAGCACACACCCCACCCAATGGAATACAAGCTGTACTACAGCTGCTAATCCAATGGTCTGTACGATTTGAAAAGGCACCCCTCGCGGGTGCCTTTTCTTTTTAAACAATGACTTACCGCTCAAATGACAGCTCAGCAGACGCGCGCGAGAACAGTTAAGCTCCCGCCACGGCCTTCTCTTGCTTTGCATCTGGCGGCGCTATCTCCGCCACAGCACCCGACCCGCTCAACGTGCCAACAACCCCGTCATTCCCAGTGCCGGGATGGGGATCGCCAGACAAGCCCAACGGCTCCATCTGCGGCACGGCCTCTATGGTATTTGGCGAATTGGCAGATGGTACATTGGCCAACCTGATCGCACGGTTGCCATTCAGTTGACCAAGGCGGCCCTGTCCCAAGATCATTTTATTTGCGACCTCTAGGCGTGCGGATGCCAAAATATTATCTGGCAGAGATATCGTCGAATCCTTCGTTAAGCCCAGCATGGTTTTGACCGACAATCGCACTGGCGGAAGGTAAACTTGCAACTGCAACGGGCTATCTTGCAAAACCGCGACCATCTTCGGGTTTATCTTAACTGGTGCCCGTTTCGCGCGCGGTGCCGCAGGAAACATGAGTTGCGCCTGACCTGTTTTCAGCCCCGGCCCAAGATCAAGGGTAAGCCGCAACACATCGTAAGATTTCCTCGACATCAACAAACTCAGCGCGGCGCGGTCAGTCTGCGGCTCCCCGCAGGTGAACCCAGCCAAGGCCGCGGCGTCATGGCGCCCCGAGCACAGGTTAGACAATTGAGTGATGACAGAGGTGGCAAACCCCGCACTAAGGGCCGCATCAATCGCCGTGACCGGCCGATCGACCCGGGGGGCCGATGATATGCGCCCAAGAGTCTGCTGCTCGATCAACCCATCCACAAGCGCGCCATCAAATATGATCAACCCTTTGGATTCCTTCGGACCTTCAAGCAATATTGGCACTGAAATATCAGGGATTTGAGCAAGAGCCTTGGCCTGTGGCAAACATTGCGCCTGCGCATCACGAACCAGCAAATCAATATCATGCCCCGTCTTAGCCGGCCCCCGAAACAGCGCATCGGCCAGATCTTCCAGCAAAATGTGGCTCACCCCGCGCTCTGGTTTAAAGGGGCGCACCATAAGGGCTAGGGCAGTGTTGGGTCCGGTCACTCTATCTCGCCTGCGTTCTCTACTTGTTCACAGGTAGATGTGACGCCCAATCCCTGAGATATTATTAACCGCCCCAAATTGAATGGCTTTTACCTCATGTTTTTTCCGCACCATTTCCCAAAGGCAAACGCACCCGGAAAGCAGCGCCACTTTGTCCCGGAAGATAATCGAGTGTCCCGCCCAAACGGTGCATGATTTCACGACTGATCGCCAGTCCAAGCCCGGCACTCCCCGCCGAGGCCTGATCGCTCAGGCGCACAAATTTCTCAAACACCAAAGGGGCATCACTTGCGTCGATCCCGGCCCCGTTATCAATGAAATCAATATCTACGCTATGCGCATATTGCGTCACGATAATGCGCAGCAACGGGGCCTCTGCCACGCAGTATTTTTGGGCATTCGAAATCAGGTTGATAAACACCTGACTCAGACGATCCGTATCGGTTTTCACATCCAGATCTTCACGCGCCATATTGCGCCGCAGAACCAACTCGCCGGATTTAGGCTGATCAACACCGGCAGAGGACACGGCCCGATCCAACAAATCACGCAAATTTGCCTGTTGGTCGTTCAACACCACCTGCCCGCTTTCCAAAACACTCAGGTCCAAAAGGTCATCGAGCAGGCGCGTCAGCCGAATGCTTTCCTCATGGATAATCCCTGAATATCGGGTGCGGGCCTCGGCACTCATCCCGCCCTCTTTCAGAAATTCCGAGAACGAGCGGATCGAGGTCATCGGCGTGCGCAATTCATGGCTAACCTGACTTAGAAACGCATCCTTTTGGACCGACAACGCGGTCAACTTGGTATTGGCATCTCGCAGCTTGCGCGCGGTTTTCTCCAACTCGCGCGACTGCACTTCCAGCTTGCTGGAATACTCCAACATCTGTGCACTCTCATCGGCCACGGCCAGCAGATCACGCACCGAAACAGAGGCTTGCCCGTTGATTTGAGCAACCATCGCATGGGCCGTCGCAGCCCCCACAGAGCCCGCCAATTCGCGCTCCAATTGGGCCACGAAATCGGATGTTGGATCAGGAAGATAGCCCTCCTTCCCTTGCCGTGTCGCCTCGCGCTGAAACAGCGTTTGCGCCTCTCTGGGGCCAAGCAGGCGTTGGGCCATCACCAGTAAGTCCTCGGCCTCCGCCTGCCCCCCCGCAGGGCCGACAGCCTCATCCCCGCGCTCAAACACATTGACAAATCCGGCCCCCTGCATGCGTTCCATCGGCGTCGGATAAGACACCAAGGATATCAAAACAAAAGCCAGTGAATTCAACACGATAGACCAAAAAATAGAATGCACCAGAGGGTCCATATCACCAATGCCCAGCAAAGCCTGGGGTTTAAGCAAATCCAGTCCGAACAGCCCGTGCTCCATCATCGTCGCGGGAAAGGCTCCGATGGCGGGCAGCAGCAGCGTGTAGAGCCAAAGCCCAAAGCCAACCAGCAGCCCGGCAATCGCCCCGCGACGCGTCGCACCGCGCCAAAACAACCCGCCCAACAACGCAGGCATCACCTGCGCCACACCGGTGAAGCTGACCAACCCGATGGCGGACAGTGCGGTTGAGCCACCCGTGGTGCGGTAATAGGTGTACCCCAGCCCCAAAATGGCGGCGATAGAGATACGCCGCGACAGCAAAACCACATGGCGCAAGTCCCCAGAGACGGACGCGCCTTGCGATTGTGTCAACAGCCAGATCGGCACCACAATGTGGTTGGACACCATCGTAGCTAAGGCAATAGAGGCCACGATCACCATCGACGTCGCCGAGGAAAAGCCACCAAGAAACGCCAGCAGCGCAAGCCCCTCTTGACCCAACTCCAACGGTAAGGTCAGCACGAATAAATCGGGGTTGGCCCCCTCAGGCATGACCGCCAAACCGACCACCGCAATCGGTAGCACGAACAGGCTCATCGCCATCAAATAGGCCGGAAAGGCCCAAGCGGCGGTGCGCAGATGCCGCTCGTCCGAGTTCTCGACAACCATGACCTGAAACATCCGCGGCAGGCTGATAATAGCCGCCGCCGACAAGAAAATCATCGCGGTCCAGCGGCTGGGGCTGGGCCGCCACTCGGCCACCGGACTGGCCTCGATGATTTGCAACGTATCTGACAAGCCGCCGGTTGCGCCCCAAACGACAAAGATACCAACCGCCACCAGCGCCACCAGTTTCACAATGGCCTCCAGCGCGATGGCAGTCACAACGCCGTGGTGCCGCTCGTTGGCATCAAGGTTTCGGGTGCCAAAGAAGATGGTGAACAACGCAAGCCCGACCGAAAGCCAAAAGGCCGTCGCATTTAGATCTTCACCAGTATAGCCGCCATTAGGGAATTCGGCAAAGACCGCAACAGAAAGCGTAACTGACTGTAATTGCAAAGCAATATATGGCGTCGTTCCAGCAATAGCGAGTACAGTTACAATTGCTGCAATGGCCGGAGACTTGCCGTAGCGGCTGGAAATCATATCCGCGATTGAGGTGATCCGCTCGGCCTTGCCAATCCGAACCAATTTGCGCAACAGCCACCACCACGCCATAAATACCAGTGTCGGGCCAAGGTAGATCGTCAGGTATTCCAACCCCGAGCGCGCCGCATTCCCCACCGCCCCATAAAACGTCCACGCGGTGCAATACACACTCAGCGACAAAGTGTAGGTCCAAGGCGAGCGCAGCCATCGCGTCAATCCCCGACTGGCCCGTTGATCCGCATAGAATGCGACCGAGAACAGCACCAACGTATAGATGGCTGCAACTGTGATCAGAATATTAAAGCTGACCATCAACCGGCATCCTCAGGGGGCTTTGCTGCCGCAGGTCCATGGCGCGTGGTGCGCGCGTGCCCTCCGGCCAGCCCCCGTGCGATGACTGCGCAGGTGGCAATCAGGCAGGCCCATATGAAAAAGAAATACACCAGCCGCATGGCCGTGCTTGCGCCAGCATCAGGCCCCCCCGGAGTGCCCATCAACAAGGCAGGCACAACGAACAAAAGAACCCCGATGACCGGCAATAGCTTGGCCGCATCGACCAAGCGGCGGCCTTGGTAGACCCGGCGCTCCAGATACAAACTGCGAGACGTCTGATTGCTGGCCATCAGCCGACTACGACCTTGCCCTTTTGGCTCATCGGGTTGGCGCGCCATCGGGCTTAGGACTTATCGCCGGGCGCGATGCTTAGAGCTTGCCGTCCGGCGTAGAGTTCACGCACCTTACCCAGCATTTCTTCGTTCGAGAATGGTTTGGTCATGAAGTGGCTGACCCCATAGCTTTCCGCCAACTCCCGATCTTTGGTCTGGCCGCGTGCGGTGAGCATTAAGATTGGTAAATCACGCGTCGCGTCTTCACTGCGCAGGTCGCGTAAAATCTCAAAGCCGCTGCGCCCCGGCAACATCACATCAAGCACCACCACGTCCGGCTCGACCCGCGCGACCGCCTCCACGGCGTCATGGCCCGTTGAGTGAATGCGCACGGTCCAGCCGTCGCGCTCTAACAAAAAGCTGATTGCCTCGATAATATTTGGCTCGTCCTCAACGAGCAATACTGACTTTGACATAAGCCCTACTCCTCCCCAAGTTTGGCTGACTTCCCCTATTTGACCCCATTAGGCCCGAAATTTTCCACTTGTCAAAAGGCTTACTCTTTATCCCTGCCCCAAAACCGTTGGCTCGCGCCGGGCCTTGCAGTTAACTCGCGCACAGATACGGCAAGAACTGCCCACCTGTAACGGGGCGCTTGCCGCCTCTTCGCCCGTATGCCCCGCCCGCGCAATGAGCAGCATTGTCGCGTGGTAAACTGGCGCATGGTCAAAGTGTAGCGGACCCGACGGGTGTGCAAGAGCAAATGTTGTAAACTGGGTGCCGTCTTCGGCCTCCACCACACGGCGCAGCGGCACGCCGGGCGAGTTAAACGCCGAGAACAGCGGCCAAAGCGAACACCCCGCCCCGAACCATGGTAAAGCAAAGCCAGAGGGTGCTTTGCGCACGATCAGCGCCCCAGAGGCGTCACAACTCACCAACCCCATGTCGGGAATTGCCGCGCTGCGCGGCAGGGTTGCGAGGCGCCGGAAGACCAGATCCAACCCCACCCCAAAGCGCGCAGCAAGGGCCGCCGGGTCGAAAGCCAGCTCTTCGGCTGCGGTCTCAAACGTCGCAAGCGGCAATATCCGCGCATCTCGACAGTAGCTCGACAAATACTGCTGCCCCAGCTCTCGCGCAGGTAAACTGTCCAATTCGGCCAATGCCGCCACCAACGTGGCAACCTCCACCTCGGACGCATCTTCCACCTCCAGTTCAGGAAAATGGTGCCCGCGCGCGTCCATCGCAGCAAAGACCGCCTCTAGCGGGGTGGTCGTACTTGCATCCTGACGCGATAATCGGTCGAGATGCGTCGCCATCGAGGCCGAGCTTTCAGCCAAACGCCGGCTTTCCGTATCAATGTTGGAATAAAATCGCTCCTGCCACTCAGCCCCCAGATCCGGCGTGCCTACAAGAATAGAAGCGGTGGAGCGGATAGCCGATACCGTAGAGAGCACCTCGTGCATTTTTTCCGACAGGATCGGATCATGGGTCAGGCGGTCATTCAACCCGCCTACTGTGTTCTCCAGTACCCGCAAGCGGCGATGTTGCGCAGTAATCTTTGCAGCCCAGCCCGGAAACCGCGCCACCAAATCGTCAATCTGATCCAATTCGACCACCATGTCGGCGTCGGATGCAGCGGCATCTTGCAATTCTGCCACCACCGCCCGCTCTGCCCCTTGGCTTAGGGTCGAGGGATCAATTTCCAAGACCTCAGACAAGGCAAGTAGGGTTTTGCCCCCGATTCTGCGTCGGTTATGTTCAATAAGGTTAAGATAGCTGGCCGAAATGCCAATCTGACGCGCCAAATCTGCCTGTTTTATGCCACGCATTAGGCGGTGCTCGCGAATTCGAGAGCCGGTTAGGGCAGATTTTGGCATTTCAATTCCTTCCCACTAAGGCGCTCAGAGCACGGGATTAGTGAACGAATCCAGTGCATTTCCGCAACGCGCTGAAAATTACTTTACACTTTCTGCGCGCGCAATGTCCATTTGTTTACAAATTTTTCCAACCCACCCAAAGGCTTGTTGCGTGATTTACCTTACCTCCCCGATACTGGGGATGGCCTGAGAACCATCAGACCACGGCTCCTTTCTGAGGAGGAAGAGGGCCACAATCACTTAGGGAGGATTTTAATGTCCAATTCGAACTTCACACGTCGTGGCTTGCTCAAGACGTCTGCAATGGCAGGCGGCGCTTTGGCTATGCCAACGATTTATGACGGCTCCGTGTGGGCCGACGGCCATTCCGGCTATCTCAATGCACCAACGGGTTCCAGCGTAACACTGGGCTTCAACGTACCACAGTCCGGCCCCTACGCCGATGAGGGCGCGGACGAGCTACGCGCCTATGAGCTGGCAGTCGAGCACCTGAACGGTGGCGGCGACGGCGGCATGATGAACACCTTCACGTCCAAAGCCCTGCAAGGCAACGGTATCTTGGGCAAGAAAGTGGAATTCGTCACTGGCGATACACAAACCAAATCTGACGCAGCGCGCGCATCGGCCAAATCGATGATCGAAAAAGACGGCGCAGTGATGATTACTGGTGGTTCGTCCTCTGGTGTTGCTATTGCTGTTCAAGGTTTGTGCCAAGAAGCTGGCGTGATCTTCATGGCTGGTCTGACGCACTCCAACGACACAACCGGTAAAGATAAGAAAGCCAATGGCTTCCGTCACTTCTTTAACGGCTACATGTCTGCGGCTGCTTTGGCACCAGTGCTGAAAGCACGCTACGGCACTGACCGGACCGCCTACCACCTGACAGCCGACTATACATGGGGCTGGACGCAGCAGGAATCTATCCAAGCTGCAACCGAAGCTATGGGCTGGAAGACAGCAAGCAACGTTCTGACACCGCTGGCGACAACCGATTTCTCGGCTTATGTTGCTCCGGTTCTGAACTCTGGCGCCGATGTTTTGGTTCTGAACCACTACGGCGGGAACATGGTGAACTCGCTGACGTCTGCGGTTCAGTTTGGTCTGCGTGAAAAGCAAGTGAACGGCAAAGACTTTGAAATCGTTGTTCCATTGTACTCGCGCCTGATGGCTCGTGGTGCTGGCGAAAACGTTAAAGGCATCTTTGGCTCTACCAACTGGCACTGGTCCCTGACCGACGAAGGCTCTAAAGCATTCGTTAAGTCGTTTGGCGAAAAGTACGGCTTCCCACCAAGCCAGGCGGCTCACACCGTTTACTGCCAAACTATGCTTTATGCAGATGCGGCCGAGCGTGCAGGCACGTTCAACCCATGCGGCATCGCCGAAGCTCTCGAAGGCTTCAAATTCGACGGCTTGGGCAACGGCGCAACAGAATATCGCGCCGGCGACCACCAGTGCTTCAAAGACGTGCTGGTTGTGAAGGGTAAAGACAACCCGACCTCCGAGTTTGACCTTCTGGAAATCGTGGAAATTACCCCACGTGCACAGGTTGAATATGCGGTCGACCATGCAATGTTTGCAGGTGGCGAACTGGGTTCATGTAACCCGGGCGCATAAGCCTAAGCTAACAGCACAACAGCCGGGGCCTGCTTTTACCCAAAAAGGAAGCGGGCCCCGGCACCCCCATGCCCCACCATTTCCGCTTGAGCGGAGCGGTACGTGGGCCATGCGATCACCCCTAAATGGCGAGTACGGGACCGATGGACGTAATCCTTCTTCAATTATTGAACGGTTTGGACAAGGGCTCAGCATATGCGCTGATTGCCCTGGGCCTAACCTTGATCTTCGGCACGCTGGGCGTGGTGAACTTTGCCCACGGGGCCTTGTTCATGCTCGGTGCATTCTGCGCGGTCACCGTGCAGCGCATCTTGTCGATTTCCTTCGAGACAATCGACCCCACACGGGTGGACTTTCTTGGCAACCCAGCCAAGATCAAGACGCCTTATGTGGAAAGCTGGTTCGGCCCTGAGATGGGCGGCGCCATAATCGATTGGTCCGTCCCGATTGCCATCCTGTTTGCCATCCCGATCATGATTGCCATTGGCTTCATCATGGAACGCGGGCTGATCAAGCACTTTTATAGTCGCCCACATGCCGACCAGATCCTTGTGACCTTTGGCCTTGCCATCGTGATCCAAGAGGTCATCAAGCAAATTTACGGCGCGAACCCGATCCCGACCCCTGCCCCAGACGTGTTCAAAGGCTCGTATGACTTCGGGGTGTTGCTGGGCTTTGGCGCTGACGTGGTCAAATACCCTTACTGGCGACTGGTCAACTTTGGCTTCTCCGCAGTGATTATCGCCGCCGTCTTCGCCTTCTTGCAGTTCACCACCTTCGGGATGGTTGTGCGCGCTGGCATGGCCGACCGCGAGACCGTGGGCCTGTTGGGCATTAACATCGACAAACGCTTTACCATCATGTTTGGCATAGCAGCCGCGGTGGCGGGACTGGCCGGTGTCATGTACGCGCCTATTAACTCGCCCAACTACCATATGGGCATGGACTTCTTGGTCCTCAGCTTTGTGGTCGTGGTTGTTGGCGGCATGGGCAGTTTGCCCGGTGCTGTGCTGGCTGGCTTCTTGCTGGGTATTTTGGAGAGCTTGTCGTCAATGACTGTGATCAAAAACATCGTTCCGGGTATTGACCAAATCATCATCTACCTTGTTGCAATTATCATTCTACTAGTACGTCCGCGTGGCCTTATGGGTCGCAAAGGCGTGATGGAGGACTAAGAATATGTTTGGTCTCGAAAAGAAAGACACCTCCCTGCTGATCGCCGTCGCTATTTTGACGATGTTCGCTCCCTTCATCCTGAACCCCTTCCCTGAGGGCTCCGCGATGGCGCAATTCAACGCGGGCTACCCCGACTTGATGCAACGCTTTGTGATCTTTGGCATCTTTGCCATCGGGTTCAATATCTTGTTCGGCCTCACCGGCTACCTCAGCTTTGGCCACGCGGCCTTCCTCGGCATTGGCTCTTACTCTGCCGTGTGGATGTTCAAGCTCTTGAGCTACAACATCCTACCCGGCATCCTTTTGGCGGTTGTCACCTCGGCGGCCTTTGCCTTGCTGATTGGCTACATCTCGCTCCGGAGGTCAGGGATTTACTTCTCGATCCTGACACTTGCCTTTGCACAGATGTCGTTTGCGCTGGCCTATTCGGTGCTGACACCGCTGACCAATGGCGAGACCGGCTTGCAGGTCTACAACTCTGACCCGCAGTACCTTCAGTCCGAGAACATGCCAAACATCCCGCACCTGTTTGGTGCCAAGATGCAAAGCACCTATTCGCTGGATTTGGGACCATGGAGCTTTGACCTTAACATCGGCTACTACCTGTGTGCGATCATCATGCTGGGCATGTTCTACCTGTCTATCCGCATCTTCCGCTCACCTTTAGGGCTGATGCTGAAAGCCATCAAGACCAACCAGACGCGGATGAACTACACGGGCCTGAACCCACGCCCCTACACGCTGGCGGCTTTCGTGATCTCCGGCATGTATGCGGGTTTAGCTGGCGGCCTGATGGCCTCCATGGATCCGCTGGCAGGCGCAGAACGTATGCAATGGACAGCTTCTGGCGAAGTCGTTTTGATGACTATCCTCGGCGGCGCTGGCACCTTGATTGGTCCGGTTCTGGGTGCTGGTTTCATCAAGTACTTCGAGAACATCTTCTCCAAGATCAACGACACAGTGCTGCACCAGTGGTTCGCGTTTCTGCCTGATGGGTTTGAGAACTTTGTGATCGCCATCGTCCACCCGTTCGTGGGCAAAGGCTGGCACTTGACCCTTGGGCTGCTGTTTGTGACCGTCGTGGTCTTCTTGCCCGGCGGATTGGTTGAAGGCGGGCAGCGCATCGCAAAAGCCGTTCGCAATCGGTGGGGTAAGCCTGACGATGCCACCTCTGCCACTGACACCCCCCCTGCTGAATAAGGAGCATATGACATGGGTATCCTAGAGATCAAAAATGTCGGCAAGCGCTTTGGCGGGTTGCAAGCATTAGGTGACGTAAACCTCAGCGTGAAAGAGCACACGGTTCACGCGATCATCGGCCCCAACGGGGCTGGTAAATCCACGCTACTGAACTGCCTCGTGGGCAAGCTGATCCCGGACACGGGGTCAGTGACCTTTCAGGGCCAGTCCCTGCTGGGCCGAAAACCCTACGAGATCAACCAGATGGGCGTCGCACGGGTTTTCCAAACACCCGAAATCTTCGCCGACCTGACCGTGTTCGAGAACGTGATGATCCCCTGCTTCGCGCATCGCGACGGGTCGTTCAAGCTGAACGCTATCAAACCTGTACGCGGCCAATCCGACATCATTGGCATGGCCGAGGCCATCCTTGAGGACGTCAACATGCTTGATAAGCGCAACATGATTGCGTCATCCATGTCGCGTGGCGACAAACGCCGCCTAGAGATGGCCATGTGCCTTGTCCAAAAACCAAAACTGCTGCTGCTTGACGAGCCAACAGCAGGCATGGCGCGGGCCGACACCAACAACACGATTGATTTGCTCAAAGAGATCAAGGAAAAATACGACATCACCATGGCCATCATCGAGCACGACATGCACGTCGTGTTCTCGCTGGCGGATCGTATCACCGTGTTGGCGCAAGGCACTCCGCTGGTCGAAGACACCCCTGAAAACATCAAAGGCCATCCCAAGGTGCGCGAAGCGTATCTGGGTGAGGCACAGGTTTAGGAGCCGGAAAAATGAATGTAAAACCCGACTTCAACAAGAACGCCAACCACGCGGCCACCGCCCCCGCCTTCCTGTCGGTTTGGGACATAAAGGCCTATTACGGCGAAAGCTACATCGTGCAAGGCGTCAGCTTTAACGTGCATGAGGGCGAAATTCTTGCCCTTCTGGGGCGCAACGGTGCGGGTAAAACCTCGACCCTGCGCACGATTGCTCGCATGAATGACCCGCAACTTAAGCACGGCGAGATATGGCTGGATCACCAACCGCTGCACGATATGGCCTCCTATCAGGCCTCGGCTGCTGGCATTGCTTTGGTCCCAGAAGACCGCAACATCATCGCCGGGCTGACCGTGGAGGAGAACTTGAAGCTCGCACAAATCGCCCCGCCTATCGGGTGGTCGATCGAGCGCGTTTATGAGTTATTCCCCCGCTTGGAGGAGCGCCGCAAGCAAGAGGGCATAACACTGTCTGGTGGCGAGCAGCAAATGCTGGCCATCGCACGCGCCTTGTGTCGGGACATCAAAGTTCTGCTACTGGATGAGCCATACGAGGGTCTGGCACCAGTTATTGTGCAAGAAATCGCAAAAACACTGCAACTCATTCGCGACCAAGGCATCACCACGATCATCGTGGAACAAAACGCCGTGGCCGCCTTGAAACTGGCGGATCGCGCCGTAATCCTTGACACAGGCTCCGTGGTCTTTGACGGCTCTGCCGAAGAGGTGCTGGAGAATGACCAGTTGCGCGCAGAGTACCTCGCAATTTAACGTCACTCCAATTTGATACAACTTAGGGGCGCAGTTTCATCAAACTGCGCCCTTTTCCGTGGGCCCTGTTAACCGCAGGTTTATAATGAGGCGTCAAATTTCACCTGGGTGGGTTCCTCTGTTATCGGAAGGGCTCTGCGATGACACTTCTCTACAACCATTTATCCGGTATGATACCGGTGCAAACCAAACCAGCGATACAGCCAGTGCAAGATCGGTCTCAGACACCTTTTGCGCCGCTAACACAGGCCCCCGTCACACAAGCCCGCGTGGCACCAGTGACCCCGGCGGCGTCCTCGGCGGCGGCATTGCTACCACATAGCGACCAGTCACACCCTCAATTACGCACCCGCGAAGGGCATGAATTACAGGCGCTGTTGCGCAAGATGCAGGGGATACAAACACCCCAACCAACTGGCGAGCAGGTCGACTTGCTTGTCCCGCGCCCCGACTTTGACGAGGCCGCGCCCCCCTAGTCGGGCTATTTCACGGGTTTTCACCTAATCCCCCTTGTCCTATAAGCGGTAAATCATAGTAAGGCCGTTCCGTTGGGTCGAGTCCCGCAGAGAAGAACGGCCCCCGGGTGAGGAATGAAGATAAGATGGCAAAAAACTCCCATGACGGCGATGTCGCCTTCGTTAAGGCACTGGCTGAAGTGCTCAAAAGTAATGAGCTGACCGAGCTTGAGGTCACACGCGAATACGGCGAATCTGACAGCCTGTTTGTACGAGTTTCCAAACAAGTAAACGTTGTACAACAAGCAGTTGCCACGACTGTAGCAGCGGCACCTACCGCCGCAGCCCCAGTCCCAGCACCCGCTGCATCTGCCGCCACAGACGACGATCCTGCACAACATGCCGGGGCGGTGACATCGCCAATGGTCGGCACCTGCTACTTACAGGCCGAGCCCGACACACCACCATTCGTTTCCGTTGGCGATAAGGTGACCGAGGGGCAAACCTTGCTGATCATCGAAGCCATGAAAACCATGAACCACATTCCAGCCACCAAATCCGGCACAGTAAAGCGCGTGCTGGTCGAAGACGGCACCCCTGTGGAATTCGGCGCGCCGCTGATGATCGTGGAGTAGCCCTCCATGTTCAAAAAAATTCTAATCGCAAACCGGGGTGAAATTGCCCTGCGCGTAATCCGTGCCGCACGCGAAATGGGCATCCAGTCCGTCGCCGTGCACTCAACCGCTGATAGCGACGCCATGCATGTGCGCATGGCCGACGAGGCTGTTTGCATCGGACCGCCGCCCGGCACCGACAGCTATCTATCCATTCCCGCCATCATTTCTGCTTGTGAAATCACCGGGGCTGAAGCCATTCACCCTGGCTATGGGTTTTTGTCGGAAAATGCGGGATTTGTTCAAATAATTGAAGATCATGGGTTGAAATTCATCGGCCCCACTGCCCAACACATCCGTGTTATGGGCGACAAGATCACCGCGATTGAGACGATGAAAAAGCTAGGCGTGCCTTGCGTTCCCGGCTCTGGTGGTGGTGTACCGACACTTGAAGACGCCTATCGATTTGGCGATGAAATCGGCTATCCGGTCATCATCAAAGCCACTGCTGGCGGCGGCGGGCGTGGCATGAAAGTTGCACAGTCGCGCGATGATATGAAGATCGCGTTCCAAACCGCGCGCGCCGAGGGCAAGTCCAACTTCGGCAATGATGAAGTCTACATCGAGAAATATCTGACGACGCCGCGCCACATCGAGATACAGGTTTTCGGCGACGGCAAAGGCCGCGCTGTGCATCTGGGTGAGCGTGATTGCTCGCTTCAACGCCGCCACCAAAAAGTATTTGAAGAGGCCCCCGGCCCCGCAATTGACGCGGAAACACGGGCAAGAATCGGCAAGATATGCGCCGATGCCGTTGCTGATATTGATTACGCTGGCGCAGGCACGATCGAATTTCTCTACGAGAACGGCGAGTTCTATTTCATCGAGATGAACACCCGCCTACAGGTCGAGCACCCGGTGACAGAGGCCATCTTTGGTGTCGACCTTGTGCGCGAACAACTCAACGTCGCTGCTGGGCTGCCCATGTCTTTCAAACAGGAAGACTTGGTGGTGAACGGTCACTCGATTGAAGTTCGCATCAACGCTGAAAAGCTGCCAAACTTTACGCCCTGCCCCGGAAAAATCACGCAATATCATGCCCCTGGCGGGCTTGGTGTTCGGATGGACTCGGCACTATATGACGGTTATTCGATCCCGCCTTACTACGACAGTTTGATCGGCAAACTGATCGTTCACGCCGCTGATCGCCCGACCGCACTGGCACGGCTAAAACGCGCATTGGGTGAATTGATCGTCGATGGCATCGACACAACCACCCCGTTGTTCCATGCATTACTGGCCGAAGATGCAGTGCAAACCGGCGACTACAACATCCACTGGCTGGAACAGTGGCTCGAAGAAAACACCTGAGGGTACGCGCCTTGATTGGTTGTGGGCATGACTGATGGCGTAAATTCCACGGGGCTTTCTCCGGCGCTGATCCTGAATGCCTATGCACGCGGTATTTTTCCGATGGCGGAAAGCCGCGAGGATGACGGTTTATTCTGGCTTGATCCGGATGTGCGCGGCGTCATCCCGCTTGGGGAATTCCACATCTCAAAATCACTGCGCAAAGTGATTTTGCGGGCCCCCTATCAGATCAAAATTGACACCGATTTCGCCGGTGTCATCACCGGATGCGCCGATCGTGACGAGACATGGATTAACCGCCCGATTTTTGACATCTACATGGAGCTGTTTGACGCAGGCCATGCTCATTCAGTCGAGGTTTGGGACAAAGATGAGCTGGTCGGTGGCTGCTACGGGGTAACTTTGAAAGCTGCGTTCTTTGGGGAATCTATGTTCTCGCGCCGCGAAAATGCGTCCAAAATCGCGCTGGCCTATCTGGTTTCCCGACTCAATGCTGGCGGATTTAAACTGCTCGATACTCAATTTTCAACACCACACCTCGCCACAATGGGCGGAATAGAGATCCCGCGCGCTAGTTACCAGCAAGCGCTTCGGGACGCATTAGCGGCCGAGGCGAACTTTCACCGGCAACCACTGACGGTGTCCGGTCATCAAGTTTGCACCTGATCGCCCAAACGTCATAGCGCGGGTGATCCATGGCATTCAGCGCCGGGCTAGAGGCAACCATCCAACCCTCGAATACCGCTTTGCCCAAACCAGTATCTATAATCGACAGGTTCACAAAAGCATCCCCATGCGGGTTGCCTTTCGGGTAGCGACAGTCGTGCATGGTGATCGTCAGCGTCCCGAATTGGCTAACTTGACCAGAGGTTAAGACGATATCCTCGCTAGCGCCGGCCAATTTATCAAGGCCGCGCATGACGGCTTGAGCCGCGCTAGACGCAGCAGCACGGGTTTTGCTCTCAATTGACGGGGCATTGCCCAAGCGGATAACTGTATTGTCGCCCTCGATTGTGGTTTGAGCGACTGCGGGCAGTCCCAACAAAATCAACGCGGCAGTCAGATGTTTCATTCGTCGCCGTTCCCAGCAACAAACTTCATAAGCAGCGTAATTAAGGAAACCGAGCTTTGCGTGTCCTCAATTTCCCCGCCCGCCTCAAGATTAAAGGGGGAGCCACCAGGAATGACTTCAACAAAATTTCCACCGAGCAATCCCTCTGAAGCTATTGAAATAGCGCTATCATCCGGAACATCAATGCCACGTTTCATAGTGAAAGTAGCATCTGCACGGAAAGTTTCAGGGTTCAATTTGAGGTCTGTGACCGAGCCAACTTTGACCCCAGCCATGTGCACATCTGTGCCAACATTGATACCTTCAGCCGACCTAAAGCTTGCCTTCAACGGATAGGTTTCGCCGCCCGCAGCAAAGCTTGTCGCCCCTGTCGCGTAGATCAAAAACCCGATAGCCACAGCCAAAACGCCCGTGCCTACAATTACCTCTGTCGTGTTTTCTGCCACCTGCGCACCCCCGTCAGATTTGGTCTATTCCGGCGACCAAGCCTCGTAATCTTGGCGCGCCTTTGGCTCTGCATGACGCAGCGCCCCTTTAGGCGCATATGCCATAGACGTTCCGGTTAGGTTCGGCTGATGCGGCTTTTCCCAATCCTTATGCACAAACGGCTTCTCGGTTGGCGGCTCGTCCCAAGTATGGTGCAGCCAGCCGTGCCAATCAGGGTCGACGCGAGAAGCTTCGGCTTCACCATTAAAGATCACCCAGCGGCGCTTGCCATCGAACGTCTTATAAAAAATGTTTCCAGCGGAATCCTCACCAACTTTAACGCCTTTGCGCCAAGTAAAAAACTGCGTGTTCAATGTCTGGCTATTCCACCAAGTCAGCGAGCGCAGAAGAGTGTTGATGATGCCCATATCGGCCTCCGAAATCTATCCAGATTTGTATGGACCAAAGTCACGCTCCCGTCCAGAGGAAGCCCATGTACTAAAGCCCGGGTTTGTAAGCGGTCACTTCTATTTCAATGCGATATTTTGGATTAATCAACCCACATTCAATCATTGTGGCCGCAGGAGGATTTCCGCTAAATGCATCACGCAACGCAGGCCAGCAGCTCTCAAACTCATCCGCAGCAGGCAGGTAATAGTTAACCCGCGCAACATCCACAAAGCCAACGCCTGCTTGTGTCAGAGCAGTCTCAATTATGTCCAAAGCCGAGACGCATTGCGCTGCAGCCCCTATTGGTGGCTCGCCCGTCTCGGGCAGAGGGCCCGCGACGGTTCCCGCGACATGGACCCAATCACCGGCAACAACTGCGCGGCAATATCCAATTTTCGGCTCGAAAATACCGCCAGAGGAAATCCGCCGCATCACCATTAACCAGCCTCAGCTTCGATCTCTTTTTTCGCCTCGCCATAAATC
This sequence comes from Litoreibacter sp., assembly GCF_058136045.1. Classification (NCBI taxonomy): domain Bacteria; kingdom Pseudomonadati; phylum Pseudomonadota; class Alphaproteobacteria; order Rhodobacterales; family Roseobacteraceae; genus Litoreibacter; species Litoreibacter sp. The sequence continues at coordinate 149,907 of NZ_JBYVDD010000003.1, read as the reverse complement.
ATTAGCGGCTTTGCCTCACGGCTAACCGCATCAGCGTTTACGACAACCTCATCGACGTTATCCAAAGCAGGGAGCTCAAACATCGTATCAAGAAGGATATCTTCCAAAATAGAGCGCAAACCACGCGCGCCTGTTTTACGCTTAATCGCACGCTTGGCGATGGCCGACAGTGCATCTTCCGTGAAGGTCAGCTTCGCATCTTCCAGCTCGAACAAGCGCTGATATTGCTTAACCAAAGCGTTCTTTGGCTGGCTCAAAATGGTAACCAAAGCATCTTCGTCCAGATCTTCCAATGTTGCAATAACCGGCAGACGCCCAACAAATTCAGGGATCAGCCCGAATTTCAGCAGGTCTTCCGGCTCCAATTCCTTGAATAAATCACCCACACCTTTGTCATTCTCTTCGCGAACATCGGCACCAAAGCCCATAGCCGAGCCTTTGCCGCGTTGCGCGATGATTTTATCAAGCCCCGAGAATGCACCACCACAGATGAACAAGATGTTCGTGGTGTCCACTTGCAAGAATTCCTGCTGCGGATGCTTGCGCCCACCTTGTGGCGGCACGGAAGCAACGGTGCCTTCCATGATTTTCAGCAAAGCCTGTTGCACCCCCTCGCCCGATACGTCGCGGGTAATCGAAGGGTTGTCAGATTTACGGGTAATTTTATCGACTTCGTCAATATAGACGATGCCACGTTGCGCACGCTCAACATTGTACTCGGACGCCTGCAACAATTTCAAAATGATGTTCTCAACATCCTCACCAACATATCCCGCTTCTGTCAGGGTCGTTGCATCGGCCATCGTAAACGGCACATCAATAATACGGGCCAGCGTTTGTGCCAGCAGCGTCTTGCCGCAGCCAGTTGGCCCGATCAGCATGATGTTTGACTTCGCCAGTTCAATATCGCCGGACTTCCCAGCATGATTAAGGCGCTTATAGTGATTATGAACAGCCACCGACAAAACACGCTTCGCATGAGATTGGCCGATAACGTAGTCGTCAAGAACACCACAAATCTCTTGAGGAGTGGGCACACCGTCTGCGGCCTTAAGGCCTGCGGTCTTGGTCTCCTCGCGGATGATGTCCATGCACAGTTCAACACATTCATCGCAAATAAAGACCGTTGGGCCTGCAATTAACTTGCGCACTTCGTGTTGGGACTTGCCACAAAACGAACAATAAAGGGTGTTTTTGCCGTCGCCGGAATTATTAGCCATTACACTACCTAATCCTAATTTTCTGCCCGCCGCTGGTTTGCCGCGTAATCTGCCGTTTATGCCTGTCCCACCAAGTTAGGCCAGCATCAAGGGAGGTACAATGTCAAAAGCGCAATTATTGCGCCCCATTTTCACACAAAAACAGGGCGCAAAATAGCTTACTCGTCATCGTCCCCTTTGGAGCGATTTTCTACGATTTCATCAATGTGACCCCAGTCTTTGGCTTCCTCGGGCGACATGAAGTTGTCACGATCCAACGCCTTTTCAATGGCCTTTTGGGTCTGTCCGGTGTGCTTGGCATAAATATCATATAGCCGATCCTTAAGCTTCTGCGTCTCCGCCGCGTGAATCATGATGTCCGACGCTTGCCCCTGATAGCCACCAGAGGGCTGGTGCACCATAATACGTGAGTTCGGCAATGAGAACCGCAGCCCTTTTTCACCGCCTGCCAGCAGCACAGAGCCCATAGACGCCGCCTGTCCGATGCACAACGTGGACACCTTCGGCTTGATGTATTGCATCGTGTCATAGATCGCCAAACCTGACGTCACCACCCCACCAGGGGAGTTGATATAAATACTGATCTCTTTGGACGGGTTTTCCGCCTCAAGGTGCAACAGCTGCGCCACAATCAGATGGGACATCCCATCATGGATTGGGCCGTTAATAAAAATAATCCGCTCCTTCAAAAGGCGCGAGAAAATATCATATGCCCGCTCACCGCGACTGGTCTGTTCGACCACCATGGGAACAAGGTTCATATAAGTTTCGACTGGATCGTACATACCTGCCTGCCTTCTGCTTTAGAGCGGTTCGTAATGCGTAAATATGAACGCAAGGTTAGTAGCGGAGAAAAACGGGCGCAAGCGCATCTCGTCATGCACGCGCCCTTGATGAACTTGTGCCATTTTTTCACAACTTCAAGCCCCTTTGCAATGTAGCTTAGCTTGACATGCATACCTTGGCGGGTTCCAAAGATGTATGAAGCTCCTTTTCGCCACTGCAATTCTGGCCTTGATGCCCCTTAAAGTTACATCAACAGAGCCTCCTAAGGTGCTGGTAAATAATGATTTTCGACCTCTATCTCAGCAAGAATCTGAATTGGGTCAATTGCTATTTTATGACCCAATATTGTCCGGCAATCGCAACATTTCCTGCGCCACATGCCATCACCCAAAACTTGCCACAGCCGACGGGGTCTCGTTAGGCCTCGGTGAAGGGGGCGTCGGGTTGGGACCAAAGCGCCGCGCAGGTCTAACAAATTCACCCGAAGCTCGTATTCCCCGCAATGCCCCCGCCCTGTTCAACCTTGGCGCCCATGAATTCACCGCACTTTTCCACGATGGCCGCATCGAAAGTGATGCGACTCGGCCCAACGGGTTCCGCACCCCGATGGACGATGACATGACTGCCGGATTCGCCACGATTTTATCCGCGCAAACCATGTTTCCCGTGCTCAGCGCCGATGAAATGGCGGGCCACTACAGCGAAAACGACGTTAGCAAAGCCGTTCGCCAAGGGCGGATCACCGGCGACGGCGGGGCTTGGGACATCCTGTCAAAACGTGTGGCCTCCAACGCCGTCTACGCCCATCTTTTCAATGCAGTTTACCCCGAAATTTCCGAAGGGCGCGACATAGCATTCACCGATATTTCCAACGCAATTGGTGCATTTATCGAATTCGAATGGCGCTCAGACGATAGCCCGTTTGACGATCTCCTCCGCGGAAAAGGCAGGCTGCCAGAGCGCGCCACCAAAGGCATGGAGCTGTTTTACGGCAGTGCCGGCTGCGCCACTTGCCACAGCGGCCCACTGCAAACCGACCACAAGTTTCATGCCATGGGGACCCCGCAAATCGGTCCCGGAAAGGCCACCAGCTTCGAAAACCACGCACGCGACCTTGGTCGAGCCGAGGTAACCGGACTGGAGGCCGACCTATATGCATTCCGCACACCATCACTTAGAAATGTCACAAAAACAGCGCCTTACGGTCATTCGGGGGCATATAAAAGCCTTGGGAACTTCATCCGTTCCCATGTTGATCCGATCTTTGCCCTCGCAAATTACGATCGCACAGCGGCTGTTCTGCCCCCTCTCGATGGGGTCAAGGATTGGTGGGTCATGGATCGCCCTGAGGAGGTCACGGCGATCCGCAATCGTGCCCGAATTTTTACCGATCACCTAAATGACCTTCAGGTCGCGCAAATCATCGCATTCCTAAAAGAGTTGGAGGGCCCAGCCGCCCTGCGGGGCCGCCTTGGCATCCCAAACGAAGTCCCAAGCGGGTTGCCAATTGACCGCTAACTAACGGCTAATTTGATGAACCGCACCGGCTGCGTAACTTTGCCAATCAGAGCGAGCACCATCAGGCCAGATCACCCGCAGTTGTGCCTGCGTAGCCTCGCCCAAACCGAAATGCAGCGGCAACGCCTGCCCGCTTACATGACCACCGCCAACAGTGACCTCGCGCGAGATTACCCGGCCCTCTAGGCGCAGCTCCACCCAAGCCCCGACCGCGTGGGTGTTAACCGTCTTTTGGCGCAAATCTACGGCCAGCCAATTGCCCGTCCCCTGCGTCACATTTTGATAGAGTTGCAGCGGAGAGCGGCGGTTCACCACTACCAAATCCAGCAAGCCATCGCCGTTAAAATCAGCCAAACCAGCGCCACGCGACCGCTTAAGAGAGGCTATCCCCGCCACGCCACCAGCCTCGTCAAACTGGCCATTTTCGTTCTGTATCAACAGGTTATTTGGGTCTTTCGTGGCCATTCCGGGCATTTGGTCCACATTACCTTTCGCGATGAACAAATCATCGCGCCCGTCATTATTCACATCCCCAAACTGCGCGTGCCAGCCCGTGGACGGCCGCCCATCCCCGCCGACATAGGGTTTCGCCGCATATGTGCCGATCTCATAGGGGGCCGCGTGATAGCCATCCGGCCCCGCAATTTGCATCAACTGATCCCCCATCGAGGTAAGCACCACCTCGGGGCGGCCATCCCCTGTTAGGTCTTGGCTGGCGATTCCCATGCCCCAAATACTGATCGGCTGAAATCCGTCCCCATCACGTAACTGCACCTCGGGCATGGCCCACATTTGCTCGGAGCCGCCACGGACATAATAGTGCCGGTCATGCGACACGCGCAGGTCTTGCGTGCCACTGCGCTGCCAGTCGGAAAACAACATCGACAGGGCGCAAAATCCGGGATCTAAATCTGTTTTACTGTAGTTATTATGGCCACTTGGACGGTGAAGCTCATTCACATCACAGGCCTCAAACGGCCCCTCTGGATCGTCACGATCCACGTAATTTCCAACCGCCAATGTGGGCCAGCTTTGCCCCTGCTCCCAAGTGGCGGAGAACGCCGTGGACCACCTGTCCCCGGTCTCAAACCCCCAGTCATCCGTCGCATCCGTAAAGCTGCACTCCGCGCCGCCCTTTAGCAACACATTCGGCCCGACCCGCATCACCGCCAAGTCAAGCACACCGTCACTATCGACATCCATCGGGTACAGGCCCGTGACCCCGACCAGCGGCTCAATTCCTGCGTGGCGAAACTGCATGTCACCGCCCACAGTCGCGGTCTCATTCACATAAAGCCCCATCGGTTTGGAGCCGCCCGCCGCCACAAAATCAGGCAAACTATCGCCATTACAGTCCAGCACAGCGACCCCGCCGCCGACGAAATGCTCCCAGCCGCCAGTATAAACATGCGGCGCGGCCAATTCCCGCGGCTCGAATGCCGGATCAGCAAGCACAGCTGCGGGCAAGCATGCCGCCAATATTACGACTCGGCCCATGCGCCCCCGAAAATCTCATCTGTGACCGCAGAGAGCGCCAAAGCCGCACTACCGCGCGCCCAGACGTAGCCCCCCCATACGTTAATATCAATCTTGGGCGGCGGGCGCCCTTTATCAAGCGTCAGAGCCTGCATTTCAGCCACCACCTCTTCTGCATAAAGGTAGTCATAGCGCATCCGCTCCCCCGAAAGGATGATCAGGTCCGGGTCAAACAGATGCACAATATTGGACAGCCCGACCGACAAATACCGCCCAGCACGGCGAAAAATAGTGCGTGCGCTCTCATTGCCGGCCTTGGCTTGATCATAGAGCGTCTCGAGCATGGAGGACACTTTGCCCGCCTGATCCTGCGTCATATCAAGCGCCACACGCGCCTCGCGCACCAAGGCGTAATCGGCCACATAAGCCTCGAGGCAACCGCGGTTTCCGCAGCGACACAAAGCCCCGTCCAACTGCACCTTTGTGTGCCCCAATTCCAAGCCTAACCCCATCGCGCCGCGATACAACTTATTGTCCAAAACCAAGCCCATACCAACACCGTATTCGATCGTCACAACGGCAAATGAAGACTTGCCCCGCCCCGCCCCGAACCACAGCTCGGCCAAGGTTAACATGTTGGCATCATTGTCTATATGCACAGGAACACCAAGACGCGCAGACAGCAAATCACGCAACGGCGTGTCGCGCCCGATCAAAATCGGAGACCAAGGGACAACCCCACCCTCGTGGTCGACCATCCCCGCCAGTCCCACGCCAACAGCCAGTATTTTATCACGCGACAACCCCGCTTGGGCAATGACATTGGACAGCAATTCTTCGGCCTCGTCCACCAATATTGCAGGATCTTTTTTCAAGGTGTCGCTTGGCATATCCATTTCAGTCAATTGCGTGCCCGCCATATCCAGAACCACCGCAGAATGGGTGAAGTCCCCCATCTTCATGCCAACCACAAACCGCCCTCCGTCTTTGACGCTAAGCGCCACCGGAGGGCGACCGCGCGTTGAGCCGTGATGTGGGGTTTCGACTTCGCAAATCAGGTCCGCCGCCAATAGGTCCGCAGTAAGCGCCGTCACCGACCCCGGCGAGATACCCAAGTCTTTGGCCACATCTATGCGAGGGATTTGCCCCGCGGCCCGCACACGTTCAAATACCTGCTGTCGCAATGGCTTTGCCAGCTGCCCAATCAAGGGCATCGAGGGTCCGCAGCCAACAGAATCACTTTCTGAGCTTGCAATGCTGCGGTGCGGCAATTCTTTCAGGTCCAAAATTATATCCCTCCTAGCGTAGCGCGAAAGTAGCCTAAACTGATAGAAAACTACAGAAATATCTGCCTTTCACGACGAGTAGCGTCCACTATTCTAAACATTTCGTCAATTTAATTTTGACAACTGAATTAAATACGTCATTATTGTGAAATGCCGTGAGTCGCTCTTTCGGCTGCCCGCACTCGAAGCGGGGACATAATGAACTGGGAGGATCTTATGCGTAAAGCATTAACCGTAGCTGCGATCACAGTCGCAAGCCTTATGAGTACCGCAGCCTATGCAGCCGACATCACCGTCGGCGTAAGCTGGTCTAACTTTCAAGAAGAACGCTGGAAAACAGATGAGGCCGCCATCAAGGGCGCGCTAGAAGCTGCTGGCGCAAAATACATCTCTGCTGACGCGCAGGCCTCTGCTGCAAAGCAATTGACTGATGTTGAAGCATTGATCGCACAAGGCGCAGACGCGCTGATCATTCTGGCGATGGACAAAGACGCTATCATCCCAGCAATTGATCAAGCTGAAAACGAAGGCATTCCAGTCGTTGGCTATGACCGTCTGATTGAAGACGCACGTACTTTCTACATCACCTTTGACAACAAAGGCGTCGGCTCGATCATTGCGCAAACCGTTATGGATGCGCAGCCAACTGGCAACTATGCGATCATCAAAGGCGACAAAGGCGATCCAAACGCCGCATTCTTGCTAGAAGGCATGATGGAAGTCATCGGCGACAAAGTGGCATCTGGCGATATCAAAATCGTTGGCGAAGCTTTCTCGGATGGCTGGAAGCCGGACAATGCTCAAAAGAACATGGAGCAAATCCTGACAGCTGCAGACAACAAAGTTGACGCTGTTCTGGCCGAGAATGACGGCATGGCAGGCGGCGCGATTGCGGCGTTGGAAGCACAAGGCTTGGCCATTCCTATCGGTGGCCAAGACGGCGACCACGCAGCGCTGAACCGCGTTGCACGTGGCACGCAAACCGTGTCTGTTTGGAAAGATGCCCGCCAATTGGGTGTCGGCGCAGCAAACGTAGCTGTGGCTTTGGCTGGCGGCACTGCGCTTGACGGCATCACCGATGCAGTCAAATGGTCCGGCGGCGCGAAGGGCGTTGAGATGAACGCCATCTTCCTTGCCCCAACCCCAGTGACCAAAGACAACATTGCTACCGTGATTGACGCGGGCCACATCGCAAAAGACAAAGTTTGCGAAGGCGCAATGGCAGGCGTTAACGGCTGCTAGTCCCTACCGCTCCGGCGCGCACTGCGTGCCGGAGCACCTTTTACTATTCCCTCCATTTAGCATCGCACCAATCTGCGCGTCATTTGACGGCGGAACTGGCTTTGCACATCTGAATTCGGAGCTTAACTATGTCCGACACATCCAAACCAAAAGAGGGCTTAATTGCCCGCATTCTTCGTGAAACCGAGATTGATACCCGCATGTTGGGTATGGTCGCAGCTTTGGCCCTGATCTGGATCGGCTTTCATGTATACGGCGCGCTTGTTAATGGCTTTGGAGCCTTCTTGACGCCGCGAAACCTGTGGAACTTATCTGTTCAGACCTCCTCGATTGCCATTATGGCCACCGGCATGGTGCTGGTGATTGTAACGCGCCATATCGACCTATCGGTCGGCGCGGTTCTGGGCTTTTGCGCTATTATAATGGGGGTGTTGCAGGTCAACATTTTGCCTCAAGTTTTGGGGCTTGGCCATCCGATGATTTGGATCATCGCGGTTGTTGTTGGCATGATCGTTGGCACTTGCGTCGGGGCATTTCACGGCGCGCTCATTGCTTACGGCAAAATCCCCGCCTTTATTGTCACGCTAGGTGGCTTGCTGGTTTGGCGCGGTGCCGCATTCCTTGTGGCACGTGGCGAGACCATCTCGCCGGTGGATCAAACCTTTAAGTTGATGGGCGGCGGGCCTTATGGTGCCGTTGGGAACACTGGCTCTTGGATCGTTGGTATTCTGGGCTGCATCGGCGTTCTTGGCCTGCTGGCTATGGCGCGGCGCAACCGCACCACATTCCATATAGAACAACGCCCTGCTTGGGCCGAAGGACTTCTGGCCCTGATCGGCTGTGGCACAGTTATCGGCGCGACCTTGCTTGTGAACTCCTACCCTTGGCCAAAAGGCATCGTGAAACGCCACATCGCCGAGAACAATCTTGATATCCCGGTTGAGGAGTTATTCATCTCGCACGGCTATGCCATTCCTGTACTTATCACCGTCGGCGTTGCCATCTTCATGACCATTTTGATGAGCCGCACCCGCTTTGGCCGCTATGTCTATGCCATCGGTGGCAACCCTGAGGCGGCAGAGCTTGCAGGCATCAACACCCGTTGGATGACAGTCAAAATCTTTGGCTTGATGGGCGCCCTTACTGGCCTGTCTGCTGTCGTGGCCTCCGCGCGTTTAGGATCTGCGACCAACGCGCTTGGCACGCTCGATGAGCTATACGTCATCGCCGCCGCCGTCATCGGGGGCACCTCGCTTGCGGGTGGTGTTGGGACAATCTACGGGGCCATTCTTGGCGCACTAGTGATGCAATCACTGCAAACTGGCATGGTGCTGATTGGCTTTGACGCCGCTATCCAACAAATCGTCGTAGGTGGAGTTCTTGTCCTAGCCGTCTGGCTCGACATTCTTTACCGCCGCAACGCTAAATAAGGAGAACTGACATGACCGACACACCTCTCGTAGAGCTGCGCGACATCTCGATTTCCTTTGGTGGGATCAAGGCCGTCGACCACGTAAGCATGGACCTTCACGCAGGCGAAGTTGTGGGCCTTCTGGGCCATAACGGCGCTGGCAAATCAACGTTGATTAAAATCCTCGCCGGTGCCTATAAGAAAGACGGCGGCCAAATCTTGATCAACGGCAAAGAGGTCGAGATCAACAGCCCACGTGACGCGCGCGACAATAGCATCGAGACGATCTACCAAACGCTTGCTTTGGCTGATAATCTGGATGCTGCCTCGAACTTGTTTCTTGGGCGTGAGTTAACCAATGCACTGGGCTTTGTGGATGACGCCAAGATGGAGGCCGAAACGGCCAAAATCATGGCCCGTCTAAACCCTAACTTTCGCAAGTTGAAAGAGCCGGTCTCGGCGCTATCTGGTGGTCAACGCCAATCAGTGGCCATTGCACGCGCAGTGTATTTCAACGCTAAAATCTTGATCATGGACGAGCCAACAGCCGCCCTAGGGGTCCACGAGACCCAAATGGTGGCAGAGCTGATCGGGGAGTTGAAAAAGCAAGGCTTGGGCATTTTCCTGATCTCGCACGACACCCATGAGATGATGGAGCTATGCGATCGGGTTTCCGTGATGAAAAACGGTCAACTCGTCGGCACAGAGAGGGTCGAGGACATCACAGAAGACGACGTGTTGTCGATGATCATCTTGGGTAAAAACCCAAAGCAGGCGGCGTAATGTATCTGGGCCTCGACCTTGGAACTTCGGGCTTAAAAGGCCTGCTGATCGACGACAACCAAGCGGTTGTGGCCGAGGCCCATGCGCCGCTTACTGTGTCCCGCCCCCAATCTGGCTGGTCCGAGCAAGCCCCCGCCGACTGGTTAAGCGCAACCAGTGCCATAATGTCGGCGCTGGCTGGCAAAGCCGACCTTGGGGCCGTGAAAGCCATTGGTCTATCCGGCCATATGCACGGGGCCACATTGATTGACGGGCGCGGCGATGTGCTGCGCCCGTGCATCATGTGGAATGACACCCGCAGCCACGCCCAAGCCGAGGCGATGGATGGCGACCCGCAATTTCGTGCCATCTCTGGCAATATCGTTTTTCCGGGCTTCACCGCGCCGAAACTGGCTTGGGTTAAAGAGCACGAGCCGGATATTTTCGCGGCGACAGCCAAGGTTTTACTGCCCAAAGACTACCTGCGCTTATGGCTCACCGGAGAGGCCGTTAGCGAGATGTCCGACGCCGCTGGCACCAGTTGGCTGGACACCGGTGCGCGCGATTGGTCCGACAGCCTGCTGGAGGCCACAGGCCTGAGCCGCGCGCATATGCCAAGGCTGGTGGAGGGCTCTGACGTCTCTGGCGGATTGCGCCCCGAGTTGGCCGCCCAATGGGGCATGAAAGCAGGCACGCCGGTCGCGGGCGGCGGCGGCGACAATGCAGCCACGGCAATCGGCATGGGCGTCACCAAGCCCGGACAGGCGTTTCTATCCCTAGGAACATCGGGCGTGGTCTTTGCCGCAACCGACAGCTACGCCCCTGCCCCCGAAACTGCCGTTCACAGTTTTTGCCACGCAATACCAGACACTTGGCACCAGATGGGCGTCATCCTATCGGCAGCGGACGCCTTGGAATGGTATGGCCGCCTCGTGGGGAAATCCCCCGCCGCGCTGACAGGGGCCTTGCAAGGCGTCACCGCCCCCGGCCGCGCCTTGTTCCTGCCCTATCTGGGGGGCGAGCGGACCCCGCATAACGACGCCAAAATTCGCGCAAGTCTAATCGGCATCGAGAATGAAACCGACACCAATGCAGGCACCCGCGCCGTGCTGGAAGGTGTGGGATATGCGTTGAAAGACAACCTCGACGCCTTGGCCGCCACAGGCACCAAAGTCAGTCAGTTGATCGCCGTGGGGGGCGGTGCGCAAAGCCGCGTTTGGCTGGAAACCTTGGCCTCGATCCTTGCCACCCCAATCGCACTGCCCGTTGCGGGCGACTTCGGCGCAGCCTTCGGGGCCGCACGCCTTGGCATGATGGCGCAAAGCGGTGATTTAACGCTGGCCACCCCGCCCAAACTACAAACCACAATCGAGCCAGATGCGGCTCTTGCGGAGGCCTTCGCCACCGCACACAGCAGATATAAAGACACCTATAACGCACTAAGGACACTCTCATGACCGACTTCTTTCAAGGCATCGCCAAGGCAAAATACGAGGGGCCAGACAGCACCAACCCGATGGCCTTCCGCCACTACAACCCCGATGAGATCATCATGGGCAAACGCATGGAAGACCACCTGCGGTTCTCCTGCGCGTGGTGGCATTCCTTTGCATGGCCCGGCGGTGATCCCTTTGGCGGCCAGACGTTTGATCGCCCTTGGTTCGGTGACACCATTGAACACGCAAAACTGAAAGCAGACGTCGCGTTTGAGATGTTCGACCTGCTGGGCGTACCCTACTTTTGCTTCCACGACGCCGACATCCGCCCCGAAGGCGCGGACTTCAAAGAGAACACCCGCAACCTTGAGATCATCGTCGACTATCTGGGTGAGAAAATGGAAGCAGGCGGGCCGAAGCTGCTTTGGGGCACGGCGAACCTGTTCTCGCACCGTCGCTATATGTCGGGTGCCGCGACCAACCCTGACCCGGATGTCTTCGCCTTCTCCGCCGCCACAGTGAAGACCTGCATGGATGCAACGCAGAAACTCGGGGGGGAAAACTACGTGTTGTGGGGCGGCCGCGAGGGCTATGAGACCCTGCTCAACACCGACCTGAAACGCGAGCGCCAGCATGCTGGCCGCTTCTTGCAAATGGTCGTCGATTACAAACATAAGATCGGCTTCAAAGGCGCAATCCTGATCGAGCCAAAACCGCAAGAGCCAACCAAACACCAATACGACTATGACGTCGCCACGGTCTATGGTTTCTTGAAAGAGTTCGGCCTCGAGAACGAAGTACAGATGAACTTGGAACAAGGCCACGCGATCCTTGCCGGTCACAGCTTCGAGCACGAGTTGGCCATGGCCCGTAGCTTGGGGATTTTCGGCTCCATCGACATGAACCGAAATGACTATCAATCCGGCTGGGACACGGACCAGTTCCCCAACAATATCCCCGAGGCAGCACTTGCCTATTACGAAGTTCTGCGCGCCGGGGGCTTCACCACTGGCGGCACCAATTTTGATGCCAAATTGCGTCGCCAATCGCTGGATCCGGAAGACCTGATTGCAGCCCATATTGGCGGTATGGACGTCTGCGCCGCGGGGCTGAAAGCCGCAGCCAGAATGCTGGAAGATGGCACACTGGAAGCAAAACGCGATGCGCGCTACGCGGGCTGGGACAAAGGCGAGATCGGCAAAGACGCCACGCTAGAAAGCCTGACAGATCGTGTGATTTCGCAAAATATCAACCCGGAGCCACGCTCCGGCAAACAAGAAGTTCTGGAAAATCTGGTCAATAGGTTCCTCTAGGCTATAGTCCCGCCGAGCACTTGTTTGGCGGGACACCACATGACGAAAATCTCTGACATGCGCGCCGAGGCGCATCACCTCTTTGACGTGGCCATTGCCGCCGCCGATCCGGCGCGCGCCGTCGAGCGCGCCTTGGTAAACACAGCATTAACTGCCGGTGGCACCCTGTTCTTGATCGCCATTGGCAAGGCCGCGGTGCCGATGATGCGCGCCGCTTTGGCCCAAGTCAGCGCAGGTACACCCAGCCGTGCCCTCGCCGTGACCAACCCCGAAAATGCCCATGATATCAACGGCTGCACCGTCCTGCGCGCCAGCCATCCCATCCCCGATTCCACGGGTGAAGCAGCCGCCATCGCGGTTGAGGAAATGCTGGCAGAGACCTGTGCACAAGACCAGGTCATCGCCCTGATATCGGGCGGCGGCTCGGCTTTGCTGCCTGCGCCCGTTGCGGGCGTGACGCTCGCCGAGAAGGCAAAGGTTAACGAAATCTTGCTCGGCTCCGGGCTTGAGATCAACGATATGAACCACATCCGCCAACAACTCTCGCGGCTCAAAGGTGGTGGCTTTTTGCGCGCCGCCTCCCCCGCGCCCGTGCGCGCATATATCCTGTCAGATGTTGTCGGCGACGACCTACGCGCGATTGCGTCCGGCCCGACGGCATCCCCCATCGGCACCCGCGCCAGCGCCAAAGCCTTGCTGGAAAAAGCCGGCGTTTGGGCTGATATGCCTGCCAGCGTGCAGCGCCATTTAAGCGCCGCAGAAGCCGGGCCTTCAGCGCTGCCAAAAGCGTCAAACACCTTGGTCGCCTCCAACCGCCAAAGCCTCGATGCCATGCGGACCGCCTGCCCCGAGGCGCAAATTCTAAACGACAGACTGGAAGGCAATGTGGCCGAAGTCGCGCCGCAACTGGCCGCGATTTTTCACAGCCTGCCGCAAGATAGCCCCGCCGTTTTGCTGTTTGGCGGCGAGACCACTGTGACGCTGACTGGCAACGGCAAAGGCGGGCGCAACCAAGACCTCGCCCTGCGCATGGCCATGCAAGATATCCCTGGCGATTGGGTGTTTTTATCGGGTGGAACCGATGGGCGCGATGGCCCGACCGACGCCGCTGGCGGCATGGTGGATACAGGGTCTTTGGCGCGCATGGAGGCCGCAGGGATCTCCCCGCAAGCGCGGCTCGAGAACAACGACGCCTATGCAGCCCTTGGCGCCTCGGGTGATTTACTTATGACAGGCGGCACGGGAACAAATGTTGCAGATGTGCAAGTCTTTATCCGTCGGTAATTCTTGCGCTACGGCTCGCGGAAGGCCTCGCGCGACTTATAAAGCGGCTTGGTGAGATACTGCAAAATTGTCTTCTCGCCCGTGTGCAATTCGACTTGCGCCAGCATTCCGGGACGTATTTCCACTGACTTTTGACGCGGTGACAGATGCGCCAAGTCAACCGACAGCAGCACCTTATAATGCGGGTCACCATCCGCCACGCGCTCATCCTTGAAGGTATCGGCAGAGATTACCTTCACCTTCCCTGAAAGCGTGCCGTATATCGTATAATCATAAGCCGACAACTTAACCGTGGCCTCCTGACCAATCCGCAAACTGGCGATATCTTTAGGTTTCACCTTGGCCTCTACGAACAATTCTTCGCCCATCGGGATGATTTGAAAAATCTCTTCGCCCGGGCGAACAACCCCACCGATGGTTGAAATCGCCACGTTGTTTACAATCCCTTTCATCGGGGATCGGATCACTGTGCGCGACAACTGGTCATTGCTGATTTTCAAGTTTTGCTTCAGCGTCGCCAATTCTTTTAACGTGTCGGAAAACTCCGATGCGCGCTCCAGTTCGGCCTTGGAAACGATCTCTTTATACTTGGCCTCGGCATCAGTATTGGCCTTGCGTGCACGGGTGGCCTCAACAAGGGAAACGATATTTTGGTCGAGTAAATCTTCCATCAAAACCGTCTCTCGACGGGTCTCGCGCAGGATGGCACGCGCGCTGTCAGTGCGCCCCTCAAAGTCGGTTTGGCGCGCGTTCAACAAGGCACGTTCAGAGGACACTATCTCGGGTTGGCGGGCTTCCAGATCTCCCGCCACAAGGAAATCAAACTGCCCTGCCAGTTCCGCCTCAAGCCTCATCCGGCGGATATCAAGCGCGTCAATCTGGTCTTGCAGGTCATCAACCGAAGTTTGAAAATTAGTGCCGGACAGGCGGCCCAGAATGTCGCCGGGCGACACCGTATCCCCCTCAGATACCAAAAGCTCCGACAAAATGCCGCCCTCAAGGTTTTGAATAATCTGCGGGCGCGAGGAGGAGACAAATTCGCCGTCAGAGCGCACGATTTCATCGACCCATGCCACCGAGGCCCAAACGATAAAGGCCAAAACCGTCAAGCCGATGATGCGGATCACCCAAGAGGGGCCGCGCAAATCATCATCAAATGCTGCGTCAATAGTGGCCATTACTTGCCCCCTTTCGGAGTATTGATAGCAACTGAACCGGCCCCGCCAGCTTTGTTTTTCTTAAGGTGCGCAAGTACTTGCTCGCGCGGGCCATCAACTGACAGCTTGCCGCCTTTAAGGATCATCACCCGCTCCGTCAGCGCGAGAATGGGCATCCGGTGCGTAGCAATTACCGCCGTGCGCCCCTTCAGCCAGCCTTGCAAATTCGCGACCAAAGCTGTCTCCAGACTTTGATCCAATGCGGCCGTCGGCTCGTCCAACAGCACCACCGACGGGTCCTGCAACCACATCCGCGCCCAGCCGATCGACTGGCGTTGCCCAATAGATAGGCCAACCCCGCCGTCGTGAATTGGCAAATCCAACCCCTTGGCATGTTCGCGCACATAGCGCCCCAACCCGGAAAAATCCAACGCCGCCATCAGCCGCGCGTCATCACGCTCCAGCCCCGACAAGTTCAGATTTTCGCGCAGGGACCCTGCGAACAAACGGACCTCTTGCGACAGGTAGCCGACGCCACGGCGCAGGTCTTTGGGGTGCACCTGCCCCATATCAATTCCGTCAATCAGCACGCGACCAGCGCTTGGCTCATAAAGCCCCGACAGCAGTTTAATCAGTGTCGATTTGCCAGAGCCATTGGCCCCTAAAATTGCCACATGTTGACCCGCAGGGATCGCCAAACCGCCCAAGTCCAACACAGGTGCCGCGTCTTCGTCATAGCGGTGAACAAGGTCACGCAACTCGAAGCGCCCTGTGATCCGCTCGCGGCGCAAATAGCTGCGATCGGCGTCGAAATCTTGCGGCGATTGCACCACAGAATCCAGCCCAGCCAACGCCGTTTTCACGTTCGACCAGCGCGCCATTGTGCCCGCCAATTGGGTCAGTGGCGCCAAGGTGCGGGACGTCAGAATGCCGACTGCAATGATTGAGCCAACAGTGAATTCCCCAGCAAAAACAAGGAAGGTTCCCATCACCACGGCGGCCACATAAGTTGCCTGCTGCACCCCTTGAGACCAGAAGGTCAGCGCGGAAGCAAGGCGGCGTTGCTCGGATGATTTCAGCGCGGACAGCGCGTTCAATTCGTTCCAAAGGCGGGCAAAATGGTCTTCGCCGCGATGGGCTTTGACCGTATCGGCCTCATAGATGGCCTCGTGCAACAACCGGTTGGCCTTGACCGAGGCCCCTTGGGTCTCTTCAGTCAGTTTAATCATGCGTTTTTGCAAGAAAAAGCCCGGCAAGACCATCAGCGTGCCGCCGATCATCAACACCCAAACCACATTGCCTGCAATCGAGGAAACTAGCAATAAAAACAAGAAGATAAACGGCACATCTGTTAGCGTTCCAACAGTCGAAGCGGTAAAAAATTCGCGCACGGAGGAGAACTCGCGCATAGCTGAAAACGTCCCCGACGGCGTGGCCCCCGGCGTGCCTGCTTTCATACCCAGCAAGCGGTTCATCAGCGTCTTTTGCACGCCCATCTCGATCTTGCGGCCAGCCCCGTCCATCATGCGGGCGCGTGCTAGCTTCAAAAATGCCTCCAACGTCAACGCGCCCATGGCCCCGATAGCCAGCACCCAAAGCGTTGCGGTGGATTGATGCGGGATCACGCGGTCATAAACCTGCAAGGAAAACAGCGCGACAGCGACCGCCAGAATGTTCGCGACGAAAGAGCCTGCGGTGATTTCGATCAGGTGGCGCTTATACTTGGGGAACTCGCCCCAGAACCAATGCGCGGGCTTGGCTTCAAGGCGATGTTTCGCCTCGACTTGCCCCATGGAGCTTTCGGCCTTCAGCACCTTGCCAGAGAACACTTTGGCGAACTCGGACAGTTGTACTTCTGCGCGGCGGTCGCCGATGGTTTGGTCAAAAACTGTCAATGTTTGCTCGTGCTGTTCCAGCACCAAAACCAGCTGGCCCGTTTTCATTTCAACAAGCGCAGGCCACAGGTCAGCACGCAGCGCAGTGCTGCGTACGCCGCAAATCAGCCCCAGCGATTTCATCGCGCTGGCCAGCAACTCCGGCGAGATGCCAGACGCGTCCAGCGGCAACTCTACCGCCGCGTCCAGCACATCAG
Source organism: Litoreibacter sp. (assembly GCF_058136045.1). Classification (NCBI taxonomy): domain Bacteria; kingdom Pseudomonadati; phylum Pseudomonadota; class Alphaproteobacteria; order Rhodobacterales; family Roseobacteraceae; genus Litoreibacter; species Litoreibacter sp. The sequence continues at coordinate 132,924 of NZ_JBYVDD010000003.1, read as the reverse complement.
ATGGCTGCAAATCAACGCCCAGAAGCCCGGCATAAACCGACACCAGATCGGCGCGGCTGCGCAGTTTCTTAGAGAACCGCCCTGCCTTCTCGCGCGCTTGCGGCATAGGAACGCGCAGCCCCGGATCATTGGCCACAGCGGTCGGGGTCTCGACCGGTTCTAGCTTTGCAGTATTTGATGCTTGGGCCGCTTTGGCCCGTGCCATGTCAAACGCAATGACGGGCGTGTTCATATATCCTCACCGTCCACCAACGCGCCCATAAGATGGGCAATCTGCAACTCTACTAAGGCGATTTGATACGTCAGGCCGATCTGCTCGCGCTCGGTCGAAACTTTGGTCTCATAGACGCGCACCACATCCATGATCGGACGTTGACCAGCCTTATACTGGCGGTCAAACAGCGACAAATTGCTGTCGGCAGAGCTTAACAGCCCCTCGCCTTGTGTCTGCTGGCGCTTGAGCGAGATCAGGCTTTGCTCGAGGCGGCGCATAGTGCGCGAATTATCCTCGGAGGCCTGCGAGACACGGCGTGCGGCGGCGTCCTTTGTGGCCTCGATGGCTTTGAGGCTGGCCTTGGTGCCAAAGCCGAAACCATTCGCGGCACCGACAACCAAACTGCCCGTCGCCCCGCCCTTTTGCAGCGAGCCCCTAGCCGATACGCCGGGCAGATAGCCCGCGCGCGAAATGGTGGCTTGGGCGATATCGCGGTCCCGTTCGGCCTCGGCCTTGAGAACCGACAACGGCTTAGATGACGCCGGATTAGCAATCGACGCCAAGCCGCGCACATCGCTAAGCGGCTTCAAGGACATCGCGTTCAGCTCGGCCATGGCCGTGCGCGCGGTTTCCATGTCGGAATTGCGCTGGTTTTCAGCCTCGGCCAGCTTTTGCTTGATGATCTGCAAATCGGCCGGATTAGACACCCCGCCGCGCACACGTTGATCCATAACCCATGCAAATTCACCCATGCGGCTGGCCGCTTTGGAGCCTGCCGTGGCTTGGGCGCGGGCGCGTTCCGCGGTGACGTAAAGCTCCAGCGCGGAATAGACCCGATCGTTGGTATCTTGCGCCAATGCGACGGCAGCAACCTCAACATCGGCCTTGGCAAAGCTGCGCTCGGCCTTTTTGCGGCCATTGTCGAACAACACCTGATCAATGACCATGGAGGCGATGACTTCGCCCAAACTAGACAGGCTCAATGATGGGCCAATTGTGGGAAGCCAGTTCTTGGAAGCCGCCTCGGCGCGCAACTTGGCGGAGCGTAACTCGGCCTCGGCAGCGCGTGAATTTGCCGCCAGAACCGAGCCTGCAACTTTGCCATAGGGCGTGCGCGCATCCAGAACCGCTTCGCGCTGTAGCAGCGTTTCGATCAACGGAGAGCTTTCTTTACCCCCCGTGCCACCCGCCAGCGCAGGTTGCGCCAGAGGTTTCGCACTGGCCCCAGCGAGGTTTTCGCCGGTTAATATGCCCGTGGCATTGCGTGTCGCCGCCTCGTTGGATTTCTTGCGCTTGAAGAACCCGAAAATTGGCGTGGTTTGCCCCTCTTCGCTGTCTTCAACCTGCACACGTTCGGCGAACCGTCCGGTGGTTTTCATTTTGCCTAAAGCAGCGGGCTTGGTCGCGGAGAATGTCCCGCGCGTTGCCTCATCGCCCATGCAGCCCATTAATGACGCTGCGGTAGTGCCTGCCAACACTATGCGCAAAATTGCGCGTTTACTTGTACCCTGTCCCATGCGGAGCCCCTTCTTGTTAAATCGAGAGGTTGGAAAGGGCGTATCCTTATGGCTACGCCCCTGCCCGCTTTTAGTAGTTCACTGTGATGTCATGCTCGATGAGCAAGCTGCCATCGTTGCCCAATGTGTAGACGTCATAGACCCGCCCGCCGATTTGCTCGGTCTGTCCGGTATCTGTCGCGCCGTTGATGTTAACGATGTCGGTATCGTCGCCATGGATGACCAAGGCGTTGGTGTCATCCGACAGCCCCAGCAAGTCAGCCTCGGTCAAGGTCAGCTCGCTCTCGGCCACAATCGACAGATCAATCGCGCTGACATTGAAGCTCGACAGCCCGTTGAGCGAGACGTTAACCGTCCCGATGGCATTATCATCCAGCACCAACAATGTGGCGCTCTCGTTGCCAACTGCGTCCTCAGCATTCACCACAAGGTTCGAGCCGTCTGGGATACGATCATTGAACGTAAATTGCAGCTCGTCGCCGCGCACCACGTTGGTGTCGTAGCTGACATTGCTGACCGAGCCGGTCTCGCTCACTTGGCTGATTGCGACGATATCGTCGGTCAACTCTGTGCCGATGCCCGACACACCGGGATCGCCGCGGAAGTATTCGGTGTAGGAGATCACAACTGGCGCTTCTGGCACCTCGGTGTCCACAGTTACTGGCGTCGAGACGCTATCGGGGTTGCCGTTACGGTCAACCGTCGCGACCGTCACCTGCGAGGTGTACTCGCCGGTTGGGATCTCGTTCGGGCCAAATGTAACCGACCAGCTGCCATTTGCGCTTATCGTTGCAGCGCGGGGTGGCAAGTTGTGGAATGTCACCATAACGCTTTGCGCGCCAGCCTCGGTTGTGCCCGTCATGGTGAAGCCGGAACCGGCCTCGTTGGCATCAACCACACCGTCGCCGGTGGCTTCAGATACGCTGAGATTACGCACGATCGTGTCAACCTGAACCGTGCCATTTGCCACAGCCGTGTTACCCGCCGCATCGGTGAATGTTGCTTGCACAGGAATTGTGGTTTCAACCCCCGCAGGCACATCGCCCGGACCAAAGGAGGCGGTCCAGTTGCCGTTGCTGTCAGAGACTACAGTGCGTGTCGCCCCGCCGAAATCGACCTCAACGCGGGAGTTCGCCTCTGCCGTGCCGGAGATTTGCACCCCGTCGCTGGCTTCGGCGATATTGATCACGTTATCGCCTTCAACATTGATCGTATTGACCGAGACATCGGCAATCGTATCAACCGCGAAGCTGGACGTGGTGGTCGCGGTATTGCCCGCGCCATCCGTTGCAACTGCCGTAACCGCGACGTCGTATTCACCCGATGGCAATGTGCTGGCCGAGAAGTTGGCCGTCCAAGTGCCGTTCGAGTTCGCAATAACCGTTTGCGTGCCCAGCATTACGCCTGTCGAGGTGGCCAAAGTGACCTCGACCGAGGCCCCCGGCTGCGCGGTGCCGTTCAAAGCGGTGCCACTTGCGCTCTCGGCAAGGTTCATCACGTTGTCGGTGCCAGTGTTATTGCCAGTAATTGCCACATCGGTGATCGTGTCGATGTTCATCGTTGCCGTGGCTGTATCCGTGTTGCCAACCGCATCGGTGATAGAAACAGTCACATCCGCCGTCCGCTCGCCCGAAGGGACTTGCGAAGGCTGGAAGTTCACATTCCAAGTGCCATCCGCGCCAACCACACCCGTCACAGTGCCGCCACCGGCAACTGATACGGTGATATTGCCACCCGGCTCGCCCGTGCCCGACATGGTAACGCCGTCCGCGTGACCCGTCGCATTGATGATGCCCGTGCCAGCCGCTTGGCCGTCAATTTGGGCAATCTCGACATTGGTAATAGTATCAACCGGAATGGTGACCGACGTTGTTTCGCTGTTGCCAGACGTATCTGTCGCAACGGCCGTGGCCGTCACATCATATTCACCCGCGGGCAGAGAGCCTGCCGGATATTGAACCGTCCATGTGCCATCTGACGATGCCGTAACCGTCTGCGTGCCCAGCACTTGCCCGGTTGGACCCGTCAAAGTCACCACAACAGAAGCCCCCGGCTGCGAGGTGCCATTCAGAGCAGCGGAGCTTGCAGCCTCGGCCTCATTATAAACGCCATCTGTGCCGGAGTTATTACCCGTGATTGCAACATCCGTGATCGTATCCACGATCATTTCCGCCGTGGCGGTTGCCGTGTTGCCGTAGGCATCCGTGCTGGTCACAGTGACCGTGCTGGAATATTCACCAGTCGACACCTGATCAGACCCGAACTCTACCGACCAATTCCCGTCCGCATCCACAACAGCCGTTGTGGTCGCGCCGTTTTCTTCAATGGTAACAACTACATTGGCCCCGACCTCTCCGGTGCCAGTCAAGGTCACGCCGTCCGCGTGCTCGACCGCATTGATCACATCGCCCGACCCAGTGGCCGCGCCATCAATCGTGACCATATCAACCACAGTTACTGTGTCGACGCGAACCACATCCGTCACGGTAGCTGAATTCCCAGCATCATCCGTAGCAGTGATCGTCACATCCACGTCATACTCGCCCTCTGGAATTTGGGTTGGGTCGAACACAACCTCCCAAGTCCCATCATCCGCGACAACGGTCTCTTGGGTTTCGCCGTCAATCTCGACAACAATCGCAGCACCGGGCTCACCCGTGCCGCCAAGCTCTACGCCATCGGCGTGATCTTCGGCGTTAAAGACGTGATCCACAGACACAACGCCCTGATCCAGGGCAACAGACGGCGCTTCGGTATCGACACCTCCGCCACCACCACCGCCGCCACCGCCGACGACAACCGCGCCACCAACAACCGCAGCCGCAGCGCCGAGACCAGCACCGCCGCCACCAAGACCCGCAAGGATCGGAGCAGCCGCCAACATCGTTGAGGTCTCTTCCGTCGCGATAGCATCCGCCGCAATGATCGTATCAACCTCGGAGCCACCAACATAGAAGAGTGAATCGTCAGGGCTCCACTTGCCGAAAACTTGCGCCTCGGCGTAATCCGCCTCAACCAAACCTTCCTGCGCGCCTGCAAAGTCAACCTCAGTCAACAAGCCGTCCGCACTAATATAAAGATCGGCATCCGCGCTAAAGTAGCCTTCCAACCGGATCTTGCGACCATCGGCAAGCGTGACGATCATCGCATCGCCCGCGCGCTCGTAGCCCGCGACCTGAAACCTGCGTAGGTTCAGGGAGACATCGTCACCACCATTTAGGAAGACCGTGTTTGCCGCGTCACCTTCCGCCAACATACCACGTCTAATATTGCCCGCACGATCGCGAACGACGAACTCAATCGCTTCCATAATTACTACTCCGCCTCTGGACTCGGGCACTTTTGTGCCTCGATTGTTATTCGCCACTTAAACCTGAAATGTTCGATTTATCCAAGAGGAAATGACAATATATCCACTTATTTCCTATATCTTGTGGTTTTTACTGACCTTAGGGCAACACCCGCCGCGCTGTTTTGCTGGCTTTCACTGGCATTTCGCTTGTGTTGCACCCGACTTGCGAGAAAGCTGCACCTGTCGCAGACACAAGGAAGCAGAACGCCATGATGCAAACTCTCGTCTATACCGCTCCAAAAACCATGGAAATGCGCAATACCCCCCGCCCGACGCCGCAGGCGGATGAGACATTAATCAAAATACGCTCCGTCGGCATTTGCGGCTCTGACATGCACGCCTACCTCGGGCACGACGAGCGGCGCCCCGCACCGCTCACGCTTGGACACGAAGCCGCCGGAGTTGCGACAACCGGCCCGATGGCCGGGGCCCGTGTCACCGTGAACCCGCTGGTAACCTGCGGCACCTGCCCCGCCTGCACATCGGGGCGAAGCAACCTATGCCCGACACGCCAGATTATCTCCATGCCACCGCGAGAAGGCGCGTTTTCTCAATGGCTTACCATGCCCGACGGCAATCTGATGGCCCTGCCCGACACCCTTAGTTTCGACCAAGCCGCGCTTGCCGAACCCTTGGCCGTGTGCTGGCATGCCATTCGCCTGTGCGCAGAGCACCCGTTCGCCAACCTCAGCGCCCCCACAGTGATCATTGGCGGCGGCGCAATCGGCTTTGGCTGCGCCTTGGCCCTGACTGCATTCGGCGCGACAAACATCACCCTAATCGAGACCAACCCGCTTCGTGCCGCCCACCTGCGGACCCTGACCGATATCCCCGTCCGCACCCCCGACACCTTAGACAAGGCCCAAGCCGCACTGGTCATTGATTGCGTCGGATATAAAGCCACCCGTGAAGCCGCCTGCGCCCTAGTAGCCCCCGGAGGGACCATCTGCCATGTCGGGCTGGGCGATAGCGATGGAGGGGTTGAAGTCCGACGCATAACCCTACAAGAAATAACATTTTTTGGGACATACGCCTACACGAAAAAAGACTTTAAAGACACGGTTTGCGCAATGTCGGAGGGCCGGTTAGGCACCCTGAATTGGGTCGAGACGCGCCCGCTTTCCGCAGGGCCACAGGCCTTTGCCGACATTCTGGCGGGGCGCGTTATGGCCCCAAAGATAATCCTGAACCCTTAGACCTAGGCGAACTGCGTCTCGCGCAATTGCTCCGCGGCCTCATACAAAAGCGGCAACATATCGCGCGCCTCAGGGAACCTTATGCGCTGGCCCGGACCATGCACCGCCAGCGAGGCGACAAAACGCCCAAGCTCGTCACGTACCGGCACTGCAATCGCCACCATACCGTCTAAAAATTCCCCCATGTCTTCGGCAAACCCTTGCTTTGCGATCACCTTCAACTCCGCCATTAGCACGTCGACATCGGTTACTGTGGCCTCGGTGTGTTCAGATAATTTCAGTGCATTTACAAATTCTAAGCGCGCTTTTGGTGCCAGCGATGCCATGAACATTTTTCCCGAAGCGGTACAGTGGAACGGCACATTTGTGCCAACCGGAAGTTGCACCCGAAAGGACCAGCGCGTATCGACGCGGTCGAGGTAGCGCATCCCCTCTTCCTCCGGTACAACGAAATTCACCGTCTCGCCGAGCTCCAAAGCCACGCGCGCCAACACTTGATGGCGCGCAATATTCGCCCAACTGGCATGGAGAAGTCCGGCCCCCATCAGGCGCGCGCGCCGTGCCGCCCGAAAGCGCTTTCCGCCCGTGTCCCGGATCAAGAAGCCCTCTGCCTCCAGCGTTGCACAAAGGCGGTGTACTGTCTGTTTGGGCAGCCCGATCACCGCGTTCAGCTCGGTCGGCGTCATAGCGCGGTCACTGCGCCCGAGCGCCTCGAGCAACAACAAGACCCGCAAGTTTGTTGGAATCCGCTCCGCTGCGCCATCGTCGTGAAAATCACTGTCGGGCAAAATACCCTCCTATAGCTGACATACCACCCTCTAAAACCGCCCGCCAAGCAGCCCCTACGCCTCCACCACAAGGAATTACCTTGTGCCAAAATCGAATCGCTGTACGGTGTATATATCAAAAACGAGACAAAAAGTCTCATTTTTTGGTGATAGTGGGGATTTTTGGAATTTGACTACGTAATTGTTGGTGCCGGCTCGGCAGGCTGCGTCCTTGCCAACCGCCTATCCCAAGACGGCAAGTACACTGTTGCCGTGCTTGAAGCGGGCGGGCGTGACACCAATCCATGGATCCATATCCCCGTTGGATACTTCAAAACCATGGGCAATCCTAAAACTGACTGGCGCTATGTAACGGCGCGCGATGACGGCTTGAACGGGCGCTCCATTCCATGGCCTCGCGGGCGCGTTTTGGGGGGGTCCTCCTCGATCAACGGACTTCTCTATGTCCGCGGTCAGTCACAAGATTACAACCATTGGGCGCAACTCGGCAACAAGGGTTGGGACTGGGACAACACCCTCCCTTACTTCAAAAAAGCCGAAAACTGGCTGGGCGATCAGGCCCGGGATAATCGCGGCACAGGGGGGCCGTTGCAGGTCTCCCCAACCCGCCTGAAACGAGAGATCGTAGACAAGTGGATCGACGCGGCCCAAGCCGCAGGTTACAAAAAGAACCCCGACTACAATGACGGCGACCAAGAGGGTGTTGGCTACTTTCAATTAACCATGTCAAAGGGACGCCGCTGCTCCACTTCGGTCGCCTATCTAGAACCCGCCAAACATCGCGACAACCTTGCGATTTTCACGCAGGCCCAAACCAAACGGGTGATGATGGATGGCAAACGCGCTGTCGGCGTTGAGGTGGATTTGAAGGGGAAGCCCGCAAAATTTCGTGCACGCCGAGAAGTAATTTTGTCAGCAGGATCAATAGGTTCCCCGCAGATACTAATGTTATCTGGCATCGGCAATGCAGATGAGGTCAAGCCCCATGGCATTGAGATGGTCCATGAATTGAAAGGTGTTGGCTGTAATCTGCAAGACCATCTGCAAGCGCGCCCTGTCTTTAAGACGACCCTGCCGACAATCAACGTCGAGGTATCAAACTACTTCAAGCAAGGGCTTATCGCGCTGGAATATGCGCTGAAACGCACAGGCCCCATGGCGATGGCCGCGAGCCTTGGCACGGGCTTTTTGAAGACCGAAGCACACTTGGAGACCCCTGACATTCAGTTCCATATCCAGCCGTTCTCGGCTTCGCATCCGGCTGATGGGCCGCATAAGTTCTCGGCCTTCACCGCCTCGGTGTTGCAATTGCGCCCTGAAAGCGTGGGGCATTTAGAACTGAAATCCAGCGACTGGCGCGATCACCCCACTATCCATCCTAACTATCTGGCCACCGATACAGATCAGCGGACCATCGTTAAAGGCATCCAAGTGGCGCGGCGCATCGCGGGTTTCAGCCCGCTTAAAGAGCATATAATCGAAGAGTTTGCCCCGGGCCGTGAGGTGGGTTTTGACGATTATGACGCCACGCTGGACTGGGCCCGCAACACCGCCGTCACCATCTATCACCCCACTGGCACCTGTAAAATGGGCCAAGACGACATGGCCGTGGTCGACGAGCGCCTGCGGGTGCGTGGGGTATCGGGACTTCGGGTCGCCGATTGCTCCATTATGCCCACGATTGTGAGCGGCAATACCAACGCGCCGGCGATAATGATCGGCGAGAAAGCATCTGACATGATCCTCGAGGACGCCGCAGCATGATTGACACTGTTCTAGACTTCTCCAAAATTGTGGTCGCGGACCTGATCCTATCGGGTGACAATGCGCTGATCATTGGCATGGTTGCGGCTGGGCTCGCGCCTGATTTGCGCAAGAAGGCCATCCTCTATGGGATGATCATCGCCGCAGTTTTGCGTATTGTATTTGCAGTTATCGCCACAAAACTATTGGGAATTCCCGGCATATTATTTGTCGGATCGCTGCTGCTGTTTTGGGTCTGCTGGCGTCTGTACACTGAAATTCGTGACGGTGTGGATGAGCAAGCAGAGCACGCGCTAGAAGACGCCGATGATCCCGAGAAAGGCTATACTGGCCCCGCCAAGCGCACGCTTTTCTCGGCCCTTATTTCAATCACTATCGCCGATGTATCAATGTCGCTAGACAACGTGCTGGCCGTCGCGGCCATCGCCGATGGCAACACGCATATGCTGGTGTTTGGCCTAGGTTTGGCAATCGTGCTGATGGCCTTTGCTGCAACCATGATCATGAAATTACTGACGCATTATCCGTGGATCAGTTGGTTGGGCCTGATCGTGCTGATCTATGTGGCCTGCGAGATGTTCTACCGCGGCGTGTTCGATTCCTCGACCGGAATTGGCCCAATGATGGGCTGGTTTGAGGGGTATGCGCTGACCAAAGGGCATTAAGAATTCAACCACTGCAACCTTGGAGGAGGCGCGCAGTGACCCGTTGAAGAAAAGGTGGTTTGGGATGCCTTCCCCAACTCGCCGACGACGAGACAGAAGGCGTGGACCTTAGGGAGGACCTTATGTTGAACTTAAAAACCATCACGGCAGGCGCGCTTGGCTTGTCGATGCTGGCCTCGGCGGCCGTTGCCGAGACCAAAATTCGTGTACAATCTGTGATCCCATCATCGGCAGATGAAATCGTCATGTTGACGGATTTTGCCAATGACGTGAAAGAGCTGACCGACGGCGAAGTCGTCATCGAAATCTTGCCCGCGGGCGCGGTTGTTGGCGTGCAAGAAACGCTTGATGCCGTTGATGCTGGCCTGATCGAGGGTGGCTTTGCCTGGACGCATTATTGGTCAGGCAAACACCCTGCCGCAATGCTGTTCGGCTCGCCAGTTGCGGGCGCTGGCGTTGGCATGGACAACTTGGCCTTCGTGTCATGGTTCCTTTATGCAGGCGGCAAAGAGCTGTACGACCAGCTGTGGGACGAGATGGGCATGAACGTCAAAGGCTTCATGTTGCAGCCAAACGGCCCAGAGGCTTTGGGTTGGTTCAAAGAGCCAATCGAGACCATGGATGACTTCCGTAAATACCGCTTCCGCACACCTCCGGGCATTCCGGGCCAGACCTATAAAGATATCGGCGTGGCCTCGGTTTCAATGGGCGGTGGGGACATCCTGCCTGCACTGGAAAAAGGCACAATTGATGCGGCCGAATGGTGCTGCCCGAAACCTGACCGCGTGTTCGGGTTCCAAAAAGTGCTGAAGCATTACTACCTGCAAGGCCTGCACCAAGTTGTTGTGAATGCTGACCTTTATATCAATGGTGATGTCTATAACGGCCTGACAAAAACACAGCAAAAGGCCATCGAAGTCGCCGCTAACGCGTCCTTGATGAAATCGCTGGCCTACCGCATCAACGAGAACGGCATCGCACTGGACCAACTGGTTCATGAAGATGGTGTGATCTTGCACGACACCCCGGCCGACTACTTCACCGAGTACATGGCCGCCGCCGCGAAAGCGCTGGAAACCAACGCCGCCGAGAACGAGTTCTTTGCTGAAGTTTGGCAGTCCCAAAAAGACTTTGCCCGCACAGCAATCCCGTTCTGGTCTGGTGCACAAACTTCTAACGCCAATCTGGGCCGTGCCTATGCCGCCCAACTGGCTGCCGAGGATAAATAACGAGCCTGCCCGCATCTCTCAAAGGGATGCGGGCAAGACCCTACATGACCTCTGGCGCATAAAGCCGAGGCACTCTTTTCGCCAACAGGGACACCCCCAATGATCAACGAAGATCAAGACAAGATCGACTTCTCGGAATACGAGAATGTCGGCGACGAGCTTCTGGCAGATGCCGGTGGTGCCGTGGGCAAAATCTTGCCCGATGACATGCACCCGCTGGCACGCAAAGCCATTTACGCTATCGATAACTTCTCTAACTGGCAGGGCCGCATTGCCTGCCTGCTGGTGGTGCCCATCATCTTTGGCATGGTCTACGAGGTGATAGCGCGCAAATTCTTTTTAGCACCGACGCTGTGGTCATATGATCTGTCGCGCATGCTCTATGGCGTCTCGTTCATGCTGGGCTCGGCCTATGCGTTGATGCGCGGGCTGCATATCCGCGCTGACTTCTTGTATCGTGGCCTGACCGAGCGCACCCAAGGGCGAATTGACCTAATCCTTTATGTGGTGCTGTTCATGCCCTCGATGCTGTTTTTCCTCAAAGCAGGCTATGATTTCTCGTGGAAATCCATCCTACAAAATGAGCGCGCGGGGGATAGCACATGGGCCCCTATCGTGTGGCCAATCAAAATCGCGCTGACCTCGGGGGTGTTGTTCCTCGTCATTCAAGGCATCTCTGAAATTCTCAAAAGCTGGTATGCAGCGACACGCGGAAAGTGGCCAGTTTAATGGAATTTTCAACTGAAATAATCGGCCTTCTTATGATCGGGGCCATGCTCTTTGCGATCTTTATCGGCTTCCCAATATCCTTCACCCTAATTTTCCTCGGCGTGGTCTTTGGCGCATGGGGAATTGGCGTTAAACTAACCATCTTCTTGATGACCCTGCAATTCTACAACTCGATGATGGAGCAAACGCTGGCCGCCGTGCCGCTATTCGTCTTCATGGGGTTCATGATGGAGAAAGCCGGTCTGATGGAGCGATTATTCGCAGCCATTCAGATGATGCTGGCGCGCATGAAAGGCTCGCTTTATCTGGCGGTGCTGTTCGTGTCGGTCGTCTTTGGCGCGGCCACGGGCATTGTTGGCGCATCGGTGACCATTCTGGGCATCATGGCCGCCAAAACCATGAACAAATCTGGCTATGACGTGCGCCTTGCGGCAGGCACGATCACTGCGGGCGGCACCTTGGGAATTTTGATCCCGCCGTCGATTATGTTGGTGGTGATGGGGCCAGTGCTGGAAATCCCGGTCACGGATTTATTCGCCGCTGCGATCATACCGGGCGTCATGATGGCCGCACTTTACGTGGTCTACACATTGGGGCGCTGCTGGATCAATCCAAGCCTAGGCCCACCCCTGCCCGAGGACATGATCCCGAAGAACAAATCCATCATCTGGAAAGAGCTGTTCTTTGGCCTCGTACCACCAACGATCCTAATCGCCTTTGCGTTGGGCTCCATTTTGGCAGGCTGGGCAACGCCAACCGAGGGTGCAGGCATGGGCGCGTTTGGCTCTATCGTGCTGGCTATTGGATACCGCAAATTCTCTGTCGCGGGGTTCTATGATGCCCTGATCAAGACGCTGGAAATCTCGGTGTTGATCTTGTTCCTCGTGGCCGCCTCCAACTTCTTTGGCGCGGTGTTCTCGCGGCTTGGAACGCCAACAATGATCACCGAATTACTGCTGAATTTGGATGTCTCGGCCTCCGTGGTGGTGATCTTGATCCTCGCCTTGGTGTTTGTGCTGGGCTGGCCTTTGGAATGGGTGCCGATCGTGTTGATCATCTTGCCGATCTTGGCCCCAGTGCTGATTAAACTGGAGGTAGACATGCTGTGGTTTGCCATTCTGGTGGCCGTTTGCTTACAAACTGCATGGCTCAGTCCGCCGGTGGCATTATCGGCGTATTTCCTCAAAGGCGTGGTGCCGGAATGGGACCTCAAGGACATCTATCTGGGCATGATGCAATTCATGGTGATCCAGATTACCGGCCTTGGATTGGTGTTCATGATCCCGGCAATTGCCACATGGCTGCCGCGCTATATTTACGGCGGCTAGCAGCCTTAAAGTGCAGGCAAAAAGGGCGCATCGACCTCTCGATGCGCCCTTTTTGTTTGGCTAAGATGCTGCCAAGTTGCCACCCGGCAGTGAGATTAAGCGTCTTGCATCAAAAGTGCGTTCACCAGTGCTTCGCTGCGCGCGCCGGTTTCACAATAGGCCAATACCGGACGCGGCATGGACGCCAACATCTTGGCCAGTGCTTCTACGTCATCATCCGTCGGACCAGACACTGCGATTGGCAAATACGCTGACTCCAACCCCGAATATGTTGCCGCTTGGCGTATTTCACCGAACAAATGTTGATCAATCGCCTCTCCGTCCGGCCGATTGCAAATCACGGACTTGAAACCAAGAGTGTGGATCAAAGCCAGATCTTTGGCAGACGGCTGCGCGCACACACTGATCTCGGGCGTTAGTCGTTTGTTATCAATCATGATTTCACCTTTGCTAAGTTTACATCTTGGCGGCGGGAATTGAGCATAGACACACCAGCCAAGGCACATGCAAGCACCACCGATGCAAGCACAGCCGTGGTCCCGTTAAGGGGCAAAAACAAGCCGCTCAACAGCACTGGCATCACCGCCAACGCGCCGCGCGCTTCCCGGTTGGATTTCATTATTGCTTTGTCCATTTCCACCCCATTTAAAAACCACCCAAAACTGGGATCACGCGGACTATAGCAGCAAAGGGCACCGCGCAATTTGACCGATATCAAGGTCTGAAAACTGTTTGAAACGGGGCTACGGCTCATCTTGAACCGTTGAGAAAGATCAACGACAGCGTGCATTCGCCCCCTAAGTTAGACCGAAAGCGGCCCTTAAGGGCGGCGTTCCACAAACCATGCCGACGCCCGATTTCTACTTGATACCACCGCCCCCGTTTGGGCAGAATAAACCGACCCAATGAAAGCATCAGCTATGTCTGACGATTCCGCCCTTCTTGCAGGTATTTTTGCCGCCGCCGTAGACGCCATTATCGTGTGCGACAGCCGCTCCACCATCACCCATGCAAACCGCGCGGCAGAGCAATTATTCGGCTATGAAGCGCGTGAACTTTTGGGGCAAAGCATCACCCGCCTCATGCCCTCGGAAGTTGCCGCGACCCACGAAAATTACATGGCCCACCACATCAAAACCGGGGAAAAGCGGGTTATTGGGATTGGTCGCGAGGAAGAGGCCCAACGCAAGGATGGCAGTTGTTTTCCCGTGCACCTCTCGGTCGGGCGCACTTATGTCGAGGGTGAATTACTCTTCATCTCGATCATGCATGACCTGACCGAACGCAAGGCGACCGAGCTGGCACTTTCGCGGTCGCAACGCCTTGACGCCATTGGCCAGATGACGGGCGGGATTACCCATGATTTCAACAATCTGTTGACCGTCATCATGGGCAATCTTGAACTGTTGGAGATGCGCATCACCGAGCCGCGACACCTTGCCTTGATCAAGGATGCGCTGGAGGCCACGGAGCTGGGTGCCGAATTGACCTCGCGGCTGACCATGTTCTCCGGACAAACCAAGTTGAAGCCTGCCAAGACAGACCTGAATACGGCCTGCGATGAATCCCTTGCTCTGTTAAAGCGCTCCCTCGGGGAGCGTTATGCGATCGAGACCTCATTCGCCGCAAACATCCCCTCTATTCTGGTGGACCCGACCCAACTCCATACTGCCTTGGCCAATCTCGTCCTCAACGCCAAAGACGCGATGCCAAAAGGGGGGACGCTCAAGCTAGAGACCCAAATGGTCACGCTGAACGAGACCCACAAAGCCCAAAACGCCGATATTCAACCCGGCCTCTATGTTCGCCTGCTGGTCAGTGACACGGGCGAAGGCATGACCGATGAGACCCAACGGCGTGCCTTTGATCCCTTTTACACGACCAAGGACAGCCTGCATGGGACCGGACTGGGCCTGGCCATGGTTTACGGCTTTATCCGCCAATCCGGTGGGCACATCAGCTTGCATAGCCAACTGGGTATTGGCACGGTTTTTGCGCTTTGCTTTCCGGCAATTTCGCAAGCCGATGACGATAGCACCCACATGACAAATACGGCTGTCTCCAAGGGGGCCGGCCAGACCATTCTGGTCACCGAGGACAATGCGCAGGTGCGCAAACTCTCTGTTCAGCGCATCCGAGAGCTTGGCTACAATGTGTTGGAAGCCACAAACGGCGATACGGCATTTGCGATGTTAAAGTCGGGCGTCCGGGTGGATTTGGTCTTCTCGGATATTTTGATGCCCGGAGATTTGGATGGGCTGAGTTTAGCGCGCAAGGTCCAAGATGAATTTCCCACGGTCAAAATCTTGCTCACCTCCGGCCATGCCATGGGGGCGAGCGATCCCGCGACGGGAAACTTGGAGAGCTTCAACATCTTGCATAAACCCTACAAACACCACGCGCTGGCCGCGCGGCTTCAGCAAGTATTATCAGCTAAGTAAGCTTACTCACGACATCACAAGCAAGGCTGTACCCGACCCCGCGCACCGTCTTGATTAACATCGGCTTGGCCGGTGCACGCTCAATCTTCTTGCGCAACCGTGCGACCTGATTATCAACGGTCCGGTCCAAGGGCGCCCACTCCACGCCGCCGAGCAAATCCATCAACATCTCGCGTGACAAAACCCGTTTCGGGTGGCTGAGAAAGACATTGAGAAGCTTGAAATCACCGCTGGTCAAATCACAGATTGTCCCATCCCGATTGATCAACTCCAACCGGTCCGGAACGGCCCTTAGCCCATCAAAAGACAGCGTTACGCTGCTGCTTTTGTCGCCTCCATTAATGCCCGCCAATCCCTGCGGTGGCTCCGTGCCTGCCCCGCCCTTGGTGCGGCGCAAAACGGTTTTCACCCGCGCAATAACTTCGCGCACATGGAAGGGTTTGGTGATGTAGTCATCCGCGCCAATTTCCAGCCCGACAACCCGGTCGATCACATCATTTTTCCCCGTCACCATAATGATAGGCAGTTGCGAGGTGCTCCGAATACGGCGCGCAATCTCGAAGCCATCATCGCCCCCAAGGCTGATATCAAGCGTGACCAGATCAATCTTCTTATCAGCGATTTGATCCAGTGCATCTTGCCCTGTTGCGGCCTCAAGCACATGCGCACCTTCCCCCTCGAAACAATTACGCAGCAAATTGCGCAGCTTCGGGTCATCATCCACAACAAGAATTCGGGTATTATTCATTAGGAACTGCTCTCAGTGTCTTGGGATAGTCAGGCATTTAGCCTTCATACATCGAAGCTCCCCTTGATACAAATTGATACAATTCCGCCCCCTTACCCGATAAGTCCTGAGACATAGCAAGCGTAGACAGGCCGTAATCCACATCAGGAATACGCGCCATGTATGTCACCACTCCTAGCTTGCGTAGTGAAATTGCCCCCCGTAAATCGCGGGGAAATGCCCTACACGACCACATAACCCGCGATGTCAAAGCAGGCGCTTACCTGTTTCGCCAACACGATAGAGCCGAGCGCATTTACAAAATAACCAGCGGTGTTTTGCGCCTGACCCGACTAACTTTGGCCGGGCGCCGGCAGGTTATCGCGTTTGGCTATCCCGGCGACATCATCGGGTTTCCCTCAAACGGGACACACACAACCGACTGCGATGTTCTCAGCGACGCGGTTCTCGCCTCATACCCTAGGCGACATTTGGAAGGCATGGATGGCGACCCGGAACTGCACATGGAGTTGCTACAAGCCGCATTGCGCGAAATCACTGAAATGCAGGAGCATTTCATCATGCTCGGGCGGAAAACAGCGACCGAAAAAATTGCGGCGTTTCTGAGCGTTCTGTCAAAGCGGGTGGGACAACCTCTTGGGCTGTTTAATCAGTTTTCACTGCCCATGAGCCGCGCTGATATTGCCGATTTTCTGGGGCTGACCACTGAAACTGTAAGCCGCAGCCTGACGCAACTGCGCAAGGGAAATGTCATCTCTATCGAGAGCATCCACACCGTCATCGTCTTGAAACCCGACGCCTTGCAGGCGCTAGCCGAAAGCTGCGAATAGGTATCCGTGCACCGCTTAAATAGGCAAGGCTCGACGGTGCCCAAGAAGGCGGCGTAGCTGGTTGCGCTCTTCCATCAGGTCCAGAACCAAGGCAATACCGGGCATGTTAACCCCTAGGTCACGCTCCAACCTGCGGGCCATTTTGGCACGAATGACGCTAACCCGCCCAAAGCTGAACTCGCTCCCTTTAATGGCGAGCGGCTCCACAACACCATAAGTCACCAACTCCTGAACCCATGCTTCTTCCGCGCCGCAAAACCGGCACAGCTCAACCAACGTAAGACAATCAAAAGTCATACCATCAAGGCTGTTTGTCTTCGCTTTCGTCATCTCCTAACCTTCCATGCTTTCATGTGGATTAGTCGCCGTATCCCTGACCAAATGAGTGCATACTGCACAGACAATAAAGGTCGCAACCGGCTTCAAATTCATGCGTCAAATTCCATTATGCGCTGAGTGTGCCACAAAATTCGCCGTCCCAATTGAGCCATCTCAATCCGGCCCAGTATCAAATCAGCTAAACTTGCCCCACCTAGTGAAAAGGATCAGGGCATGGAAAACACAACACTTTTGACGGTGATCGGAACAGATTTCACCAAGGCCGATCTAACCCCGGCCATTGAAACTGCGCGGGCTAAGAATGTGCATTTGGCAGCCCTTGTGGTCGGCGCGATTCCTCCCTTTCCGAACTACGGGGTCGGAATGTTGCCTTATGGAAGCGCCGTCATACCCGACGCATGGCAAGACGCCGTGCATAAGGTCACCCATGATCTGAAGTCCAAAGTGGACGAAATCGAACACGTTTTAGCGGCGGAAGCCGTGTCCGGTGACGTAACTTCGCTCTATGCCGAACCCGCTGGCTTGGCCGACCTCGTGGCACGCCGCGCCAAGCTTTGCGACCTAACCACCGTGTCCAATAGCCTCCGCGATGACGCCACAACTTTTAGCAACCTTGTGCATGGTTTGCTGTTCAAATCACCAGCCGGAGTGGTGGTGAACGGCATGGAAACCTCTGCGGGCTTGAATGCCAAACACATATTGATCGCGTGGAATACCAGCTTGCCAGCCGCCCGAACCGCTAAACTGGCCCTGCCGCTGTTCAAAGCCGCAGAAAAGGTCACAATCGTCAGCTTTGATCCCGTCATGTCCGAGATGAGCGACGGCGAAAACCCCGGGTCCGATCTGGCGAAGTGGTTGACCCATCACGGCTGTAGCGTCACCGTCGAGCAGCACCCCAGCGGCGGAAAAGACATCGCCACCTGCATCTTGGAGCGGACCAAGGAAGTCGGCGCGGATCTGGTTGTGGCGGGCGCATATGGCCACTCTCGTATGCGTGAAGTCATCTTCGGCGGGACAACCCAACGCCTTGTCGAGCAGCGCGACATGCCGGTCCTTTTGGCCCATTAACAAGTGTAAACCCAATGGCGGGTCAGCCCTTTTGGGTCTGATCCGCTGGCAACAACACAGGTCCGATCGCATCCAATCCGACTTTCACCACATCCCCGGCTTTTAGCGGCGTATCGACCTCTTCGCTCACCAAAAACACTGTGCCAAATTCGGCTTCCAGCGCGTACTCCATACGGCTGCCCACATAGGTCGCCTTACGTACCGACATCTCCAACCCGCTGGCCGCGCCAAGTTTAAGCCGCGTTGGCCGAACTGCCAATGACGCTGGCCCCGGTGTCATGCCGCGGGCCGGAAGCTCGTGGGTATAAGCGCCAATGCTGATCATCGCAGTGTCGCCCCGAACACCGATAATCTCGCAGGCAATAATATTCGCCTCACCAATAAAATCCGCCACAAAGCGGTCGGCGGGCGCGTCATAAAGCTCCCGCGGGGTGCCAATTTGGGCGATACCTGCATTGCGCATCACCACAATTTCATCGGACACGGCCAAGGCTTCTTCTTGGTCATGCGTCACGTAAACCACTGTTAAGCCTAAGTTTTGCTGGATTTCGCGAATTTCTTCACGTACTTGTCGGCGCAGCTTTGCATCCAGATTGGACAGCGGCTCGTCAAACAGTAACACCTGCGGCTCCAACACCAACGCGCGCGCCACGGCCACGCGTTGCTGCTGCCCACCAGACAGCTCTGACGGCAAGCGATCACCATAGCCTTTCAGCCCGACCAACTCCAAGCCTTGCATGGCACGGTCCCCGGTCTCGGACTTGTCGAAGCCAGAAAAGCCCAACCCGTAGGACACGTTTTGCATCACCGTCATATGCGGAAACAGCGCATAAGATTGGAACACCATGGACACATCGCGGTCCGTCGCAGGCAGTAAAGACACGTCCCGGTCACCGATAAAAATCGCGCCCTTCGTGACCATTTCCAGCCCCGCAATCATCCGCAAAGTGGTGGTCTTGCCGCAGCCCGACGGCCCCAGCAATGTGACCAGCTTGCCCGCCTCGATCTCGAGGTTGATGTCATCCACCGCCACCACGTCCTTGCCATAGACCTTGGTGACATTGCGAAAGCTCACAGGGGCGGCTTTGGAATTAATGCTCATTATGTTGTCCCCTTAGACGTTGGTCCTGACGGCGACATACGCCGCCCAATCTTGGTGCGTCCAACGACAAATTGCATGGTGGCCACTACCGTTAGCATTACAAAGATTAGCGTGGTGGAATAGGCAATCGCCAGCCCGTAATCGTTGTTCTCAACCCGACCAATGATGTAGCTCGTGGCCATGTCATATTCCGCGCTGACAAGGAAAATCACCGCTGAGATAGCCGTCATCGCGCGCACAAAGCTATAGACCAATGCGGCCAAAATGGCGGGCTTCAGCAGTGGCAAGATGATGCGCCGGAAGGTTTGAAAACTGTTCGCCCCCAGCGTCAGCGAGGACTCGTCCAGCGACTTATCCAGCTGGGACATCGACGCGATGCCCGCCCGCACGCCCACCGGCATATTGCGGAAAATGAAGCTCACCACGAGGATGATCCCGGTGCCCGTCAGCTCAATCGGGGGCACGTTGAACGCAAGGATATAGCTCACCCCGATCACTGTGCCCGGAATGGCAAAACTTAGCATCGTGCCAAACTCAAAGGCATTTTTACCCGCAAAGTTTTGGCGCGTTAGTAGATAAGCCGTGATCAGCCCGACAATCGCCGTCAGCGGTGCGGCGATGGCAGCAATCTTCAACGTCGTCCAGAAACTGTTCCACGCAGAGCCGGACCACCGAATGCCTCCGTCCTCAAACCGGAACGAGAAGGCCGTGATATAATGCTTTAAAGTCAACGCGTTATTGACCCCCCAAAGCTCGACCACGGAGCCGTAGAAAATCATCACATAGACAACAATGGTGAATGTGGCCCATAGCATCGCGATGCCCAAAACCGGCACCGACAAAGCGCGCGGCATATGCGGATGCACCCCGCTGTCGCCCTTACCCGACACGGTGGTATAGCTTTTATTGCCCAACCAAAACCGCTGCGCATAGAAGGCGCCAAGCGTGAAACACAGCAGCACCATGGCCAGAACGGCTGCCTTGCCTTGGTCGTATTGCGCCCCAACGATGGCAAAGAAAATCTCGGTCGAGAGCACATCAAAGTTGCCCCCCAGCACCAGTGGATTGCCGAAATCCGCCATGCTCTCGATGAAGCCCAACAGAAACGCATTGGCCAATCCGGGGCGCATCAACGGCAAAGATACGGTCTTGAACACCTGCCATTTGGATGCGCGCAGCGTTTGCGCGGCCTCCTCCATCGAGGGTGAAACCCCCTCGACCACGCCGATCAACACTAAGAAAGCGATGGGTGTGAAGGCCAAAACTTGAGCGATCAACAAGCCCGGCATCCCGTACAACCAGCGGGTCGGCTGAATGCCAAACATATCGGAAAAGAACACCGTGACAGAGCCGGACAAGCCGAACAGTAAGATCAGCGCGAGGCCGATCACAAAGGGCGGTGTGATGATTGGCAGAACTGTCAACGCGCGCAAAAATCGTTTGTAACGGAAGCCCGAGCGCGTCACCACCAGCGCAAAAATCAGGCCCAGAACCGTCGTGACAAAACCGACCACAATTGCGAGGAACAGGGAGTTCAGCGCAACGCCGCAACGCCCGCCCGATAAACAGCCGATTCCCCATAAGCGGTCATCCAAAAACTTGGCGAAGAACACTCCGATGGAATAGCCGCCATCATCAGTAATGAAGGCCGCCGTCAGCATCTTGGCGATGGGGAAGAACACGAAAATCCCCACGATCACCACCACGCCGCCGATTGAGCTGACAACGAACACGTCGCCATTGATCGCCCCGCGCGCAGCTATGCCTTGGGTGAACAGAAACAAGAAGGCCGAGGCACACAGCAACGCGCCGTATCCCATGCCGTATTGGCGGTCGCCTAGCTCGCCGAACAGTGCTTTTGCCCACTCAAAATTCCAGCCCCGAATGCCAATAGAGAAGCCTTGGATCATCAGCCAGCCAAAGCCAACCGCCCCCGCAAGAATTAACACTTTGGCGTAAATCGGGTCAGTTTTGCGTTTTGACAAGATAGCTAAGGGGGCCAAAAGCGGCACAATCAGCGGGGCAACCCACAGCTTTTCCCCCTGCGCCATAAGGAAGGCAGCAGGCGCGTAATCCGTATCGAACGGGTAGCCGTCAACGAGCCACTCAAACGTAAAGAAATCCTCCACCCCATACCAGGGGAGGAGGAAGAACCCGACCAACCCGGCAATGATCCAGAAGATCAAAACCGGATGGGCGGTTTTTTCAGAGGTGAGATGTGTCATGTTTATTGCGGCAGTACTGACACCTCGTCATCCCATTTTTTCAACAGCCGCTTGCGCGTGGCGGATGATCCGAAGGTCTTGAAATCATAGTCAATCAATTTGATCTGGCTCATATCCGGCGCGCTGTCCGAAGTCTCGGCAGTGACATTGGACGGCACTTGGAACGCGTTCACTTGCAGTGCAAGGTTCTGCGCTTCAGCACTCAAAGCCCAGTCGTAGAACTTCTTCGCCTCGTCCATATTGCGCGCACCCTCGATGATCGACATGGAGCCGATCTCGTAGCCAGTGCCCTCACATGGGGCCACAACTTTGATCGGGAAACCGGACACAGCCTGCTTCACCGCGTCATGCATAAACACGATACCGATGGTGTTCTCACCGCGACCCGCCGCCTTAATCGGGGCCGAGCCTGATTTGGTGTATTGGTTAATATTGGCGTGCAAGCCTTTCATGAAGTCAAAGCCGTCATCTTCACCAAATAGCTGCATCATCGTCGCCAAAGTCGTGTAGGCGGTGCCCGATGAATTCGGGTTCGCCATCTGCACATGGCCCTTGTATTCGGGCTTCAGTAAATCCTTCCAGCAAGCGGGTTCTGGCAGGTTATTCGCCGCCAAAATATCGGTGTTATACCCATAGCCCAAAGCACCTGAATAGATGCCGATGGTCTTGTCGCTTGCACTTTCTGCCTGAGCAATCGCCCAAGGGTGCAACTGGTCGCGCATCGGTGTGACATAGGCCGCGGTCAGCCCTTCTTCGGCGGCTTGCAAGTGCGGATCGCCCGTACCACCCCACCAAACGTCACCCTTAGGATTGGCACTTTCGGCCTTGATCTGAGCGAAAGTCTCGCCCGAGGATTTGCGCGTCATCGCAACCTTAATGCCAGATGCATCTTGGAAGCTGTTGGCAACCAACTGGCACCAATCTTCTTGTGCAGAACAATAAAGCGTCAATTTTTCGGCCTGCGCGGCTGTCCCCGCAGTCATCGCAAGCGCCGTTGCGCCAAGCAGTATCTTAAATGAAGTCATAATAATCCCTCCCAGGAAAAGCTGTTTTGTAACAGTTTTGTAACAACGAGGTTAGGAAGCCATATCGCATCTGGCAACAAAAAACGCGCTACGCCTCTAGGGTTGTTGCAAAATATAATCCGGCATGATCCCCGACGCGGCAATCGGGCCATGCACGTCTGCACCGCCAAAAAATCCGTAGTTTGAGATCAACGCTGTTTTCACCCCTGCCGCCTGCCCGCCCAAAATATCGGTGTGCAAACTATCGCCCACCATGACGGTACGCGCGGGGTTGAACGCCCCCAATTGCGCGAATGCCAAGTCAAAAATATTGCGGAACGGCTTGCCGAAGAAGCGCGGTTTAACTCCAGTTCGGTCCGCCAATCTATGGGCATAGCTGCCCGGCTCGGTCGAGAACCCGTCTTCACGCGGCGCAACAATATCGGGGTTACCAACAAAAACCGGGCGTGGATTGCGGATCAGCGCGGCCTCCAGCAAGGCTTGTCTGGCCTCCGTCCACACCGCGCTGCCCAACATCACAAACGCCTCCACCCTATCGTAAACCGCCGGATCATCCGCCAGATACGTGGCATTCAAGTGCCCGATATCTTCGCGCCCAAGGGCCTCGTTCGCC
The DNA here is from genome assembly GCF_058136045.1 of Litoreibacter sp. Lineage (NCBI taxonomy): Bacteria > Pseudomonadati > Pseudomonadota > Alphaproteobacteria > Rhodobacterales > Roseobacteraceae > Litoreibacter > Litoreibacter sp. The sequence continues at coordinate 109,751 of NZ_JBYVDD010000003.1, read as the reverse complement.
ATCAACCCCCAATGATATACAGGCGCGATGACCAGTGCATGAAGGGTCGTTTTGCGGCTGGTAATGATATCTTCAGGTGCAAAATTGTACCCTAATCGTTTGTATTTCAACATTAAATCAGAATGGGGATTGCCCGCCGCGTTTGAAACCACCATGACCCGTTTGCCACGTTTTTGCAGGCCCGCGACACGCTCCGGCACGCCGGGGATCGCAGTTTCACCTATGTTGAGCACCCCGAAGGCGTCCAGTAAAAACACATCCACCTCATCCGCGATGGCATCAAGGTTTGCGCGTAATTCACACGGTGCATTGCGGCCCACGGCCGGCAAACGGTGGCGCACCGCCTCATAGGCCGCGAAGGCCTCTTCCATGTTCAAATGATGGCTCCGCGCACTTTAGCCGACACCCATTCCGAGATCACGACGGCAGCCAAGATCACCAGCAAAATCAGCGAGACCTGAGGCCATGCCAACACATTCAACGAGGAGGACAATTGCAAGCCAATGCCCCCAGCCCCGACCAAGCCCAGCACGGTCGATTCACGAATGTTAATGTCCCAGCGAAACACTGCAATACCGGCAAATGCAGGCATGATTTGCGGCACGATACCGTAGGCCATGATCTGCCAGCGCGACGCGCCGGTGGCAGCGATTGCCTCAACCTGCGTCTCGTCGATTTCCTCAATGGCCTCGTAAAGCAATTTGGCGCAAAACCCGATGGAGCGGATTGCAATCGCCACGACACCGGCAAAAACGCCCGGCCCGATGATCGCAATCAACAGCAACGCCCAGATCAATGAGTTGATCGAGCGCGTCGCAACGATAATCAGCAAGGCTAAGGGGCGTAAAATCAAGGCCGAGGGCGTGGTGTTACGCGCCGCCAAAAACGCCACGGGCACGGCGAGCATCAAGGAGATGATCGTGCCCAAAGTGGCAATGTTGAGCGTGTCCCAAATGGGCTTACCCAACTGCGTGATATACCCCCATTTTGGCGGCGTCGCGCGGGTCCAGATATCATCGGCGATACGCGGGGCATCCCAGACGAAAAACCATGTGGTGACGTTGGATATTTGCTGCCAGCAATAGGCAAAAATCGCCACGCCAACCAACCAGATCAGCCAATGGGTCAGGCTTTCGCGGCCCGTACGGCGTTGCCACATTTTCAGGCCATTTAAATCACGAACTGGCATTATTGCACCCTCGCCCTGATCACGCCGGATAGATACTCCAGCGTCATAACAATGGCGATAATGATCAACAAAATTGCCGCCGCAGTATCATATTCATAGCGGTCAAACGCCGTATTCAGCGTCGCACCAATACCACCTGCACCAACAAGGCCCAGAATAGCACTTTCGCGAAAATTGATATCCAATCGATATATACTAAGTCCAATTAATCTAGGCATAACCTGAGGTTGCACGCCATAGTTAATCCATTGAGTCCAGCGCGCACCAGTGGCTTTTATCGCCTCTGCCTGCACACGGTCCATGCTCTCGATGTCTTCGGCCAGCAGTTTTGACAAGAAACCGATGGTCGCGAAGCTAAGGGTCAGGAACCCCGCCAACGGGCCAAACCCAAAGATAGCCACCAGTAGGATAGCCACGATAATTTCTTGCAAAGCACGACTAATGGCAATGATCGAACGGCAGATCAAATACACAGGCAGCGGGGCCACATTGCGCGCCGCCCCAAGCGCAATCGGGATGGAAATAGCAATACCCACGACCGAGGAGGCAACGGTCATAATGATGCTCTCGATCATGCCCTCCCAGATATCAGTAGAGCGCGTGGTAAAGTCCGGATTGGTGAAGGCCAGCACGAATTTTTTGCCACGCTCCAGCCCGTCATAAACGCGGGACCAATTGACGTCGATGGTCATATAAGCGGCAATCAAATAGGCTAGAAAGCCAATGATTAACGTCCAGCGCAACCAAGGGCGTTGGATGAATGACGGCTTTCTCCACGGCTGGCCAAGCTTTGCTTCAAGCGTACTCATTCACCGGCCTCATCGCCTTCGACCTCTTCAATCGTCGCTTCCCAGTCTTCCTCGCCGTAAATTGTGGTCAACACATCCGGGGTCAGCGCATCCGGCTCCCCGTCGAACTCAATCGCGCCCACCCTCAGGCCGATAACGCGCTGCACAAACATCTGCGCCAAGGCCACATCGTGAATGTTAATAATTGCCGCCAGCCCGCGCTCGCGACACAGCTCGCAAATCAAACGCATGATCTGGCGCGAGGTTTTTGGGTCCAGCGAGGCGGTCGGCTCATCCACCAGCAGCAGCGCCGGGTCTTGGATCAACGCGCGGCAAATACCAACGCGTTGACGCTGCCCACCCGACAGCTCGTCGGCGCGCTTATCCGCCATATGCGCAAGGCCCACACGGTCCAGCAAGCGAAAGGCCTCATCCACATCAGATTGCGGGAATTTACGCAAAAAGCTGCGCCAAAAACCAACATAGCCCAAACGGCCAGACAGAACATTTTCCATCACTGTCAACCGCTCAACCAGCGCATATTCTTGGAAAATCATTCCCATGCGGCGGCGCTCTTTGCGCAACGCACCAGCAGATAGCCCTGTCAGTTCGACATCGCCAAGATAGACCTTGCCAGATGTCGGCTCAACCAGCCGATTGATGCACCGGATCAGGGTGGATTTACCCGCACCTGACGGGCCAATAAGGGCCAAAACTTGGCCCTCTGGTATCTCTAGATCAACAGCCTTTAGCGCCTGATCCCCAGTTTTATACGTCTTCACAAGCTTCTCAAGCCGCAGCATGAAAGCCTCCCCCTGCCCGATTTATTTGTTGGAAAAGGCGGCCCCGAAGAGCCGCCCAATCAGCATTTTTTGCACTTATTGGCAGGAATAGCTAACGCCATTTGCCGTGTCGATTTTACGGATCACATCCCAAAACTCTTGGTAAGTCATCTCTAGGAACTGGCCCTCATTCGACTTCTCAAACTCGGCTTGCAGCGAGGTGCCTTCCCACTCAAAGTTGAAGAACGCGTTGCGGATCTTCTCTTTCAGCTCGGGCTTCAGATTGTAGACCGTGCCAAAGCCAGTGGTCGGGAACGTTTGTGATTTGTAGATCGTCACAACGTCCTCTGCCTTGATCACATCACGGCTGATCATGCGTGCTTTGACCGAGTTGGCGATGGAGGCCGCCATGTAGTCTTTGTTGGCCACGCCAAGGATCGAGTTGTCGTGTTTGCCGGAATAAACCGGCTCGAAGTCACGCTCTGGCAACATATCAAAGTCACCCTTCAAAATCGCGGATGGCGCTTTGAAGCCCGAATTCGACGTGGGCGAAGTGAAGGCCAATTGCTTGCCTTTGATATCTTCGACCTTCTCGATGCCGGAGCCGGGATAGGTGATGATCTCCATCTCATAGCCGAAATTGCCGTCCTTAGACGCCATGATAGTGAACGGGTTGAAGCCCGCGCAATTCACCGCCAACGGGTTTGAGCCGGTGTTAAAGCCCGCAATATGCAGGCGCCCCGAACGCATAGCCTCAATCTGGGCCGCGTTGTTTTGCACAGGGAAGAACACGACGGATTTGCCAGTTTCCTTCTCCAGATGCGTCAGGAAATCGGACCAAGCCGTCTTGTAAACCGCCGGATCTTCAACCGGCGTATACGCAAAAATCAAAGTGTCCGGGTCAAGCTGATCCGCCGGATCAGTCGGCGTGTCAGCGATCAAGTCGCCATCCACATCGCAAAAGCGTTTGTCCAAATCGCCGCGCGCGCAATCCTCGGCCGCAGCAGCGCCAGCCAAAGTCATGCCAAGGGCAAGTGCCGCGCCAGATAGAAGTGTCGTCATAAGTTTCATTGAAATTCCCTCCGATTTACCAAGCTTGTTTGGAAACGCTGCATTCGGCAAGAGAATTCTTTCCCTTCCCGAGTGCCGCCTCCCTACAGACCTGATTACGCTAGGTTTTCAAAAAGGATATGACAAATGTCAGGAGGGTCAAAAGTCCCAAAAAGCGTTTGTTTCTGGGATTTTAGCACGAGAGCAAAACCCCGGCGCCTAAACCTAGCGCCCCATCCAGCCGCCATCTACGGTCAGGATCGTTCCCTGAACATAGTCGGATGCTGCCGATGCCAAGAACACCGCCGCACCGGCAAAATCTTCCGGCTTGCCCCAACGACCAGACGGGATACGCTCCAGTATGGACTTGGAGCGGGCCGGGTCACCTTGCAAAGCCTGCGTATTGTCGGTGGCAATATAGCCCGGTGCAATCGCGTTAACATTAACCCCATGCGGCGCCCACTCATTGGCCAGCGCTTTGGTCAATTGCCCGATCCCGCCCTTGGAGGCGGCGTAGCCCGGTACGGTAATGCCGCCCTGAAAGGTCAACAGTGAGGCGGTGAAAATGATCTTGCCCGAGCCGCGCTCGATCATCCCGCGCCCAATTTCGCGCGACAATATAAATTGCGCGTTCAGGTTTACCTCGATCACCTCATCCCACAGCTCATCCTCGTGATGGGCGGCGGGTTTGCGCAAAATCGTGCCAGCGTTATTGATCAAAATGTCAGGCTTCACGCCATCGGCTTCCAATTGCGCTGCAAACGCCCGTAATGCTTTGCGGTCCGAGAAATCGCATTGGTACGCCTTGAAGCCGCGGCCCATGGCAGTGACGGAATTTTCCACCTCACTGCCGGAGAATTCTAGCGACGCACTAACCCCCACGATGTCGGCCCCCGCGCTGGCCAAGGCCTCTGCCATGCCGCGCCCGATGCCGCGTTTACACCCGGTCACAAGGGCCGTTTTTCCAGACAGATCGAAAGATTTCAAAACATCCACGGGTCAGACTCCTACTTTAATTAGCCTTTTCAAGGCCGCTAAGCTGGCGTTGAGGGACGCGAACGCCGCCCGAATACCGGCCAACTGGGCCACATCCATGATGATCACCGTCCCATGGTCCTGAGACTTGAAGTATACCCATTCAAAACACCACGCCATACAAGTCTTCACTTCCGTGGCACGCATTTATGCCGTCGTATTCTGCTTGCTCAATCCAGTTTTGAGACTACATTTTGTACAGCCATCTGGAACACATGTTGGATTGGCCTCACTGGCGCTTCCGGGCGCGTCATCAGACCAATGGGGCCTTGGGTGATGCCGGTGTCAAACGGCAGCCGAACCAACAGCCCATCCGCAATTTCATTGGCCACCACCCCATCCGATATCATCCAAATCGCATCCGACTGGCGCGTATAAACCCGCCCGAATGCGCCGGAAACTGTTTCTAAGCGGTTCGGAATTTCGCCAACGCCATGCGCGATCAAATAGCGCTCAATCAGCGGCTTAATCGCAGAGCCGTCAGGCGGGTAAATAACTTGCCACTCCCCGATACGGGTAACATCGGGGTGATCCAATAGCGGATGCTCGGGCCGCACAACAAAGCTGACTTTCTCATTATACAACTGGGTAAATGAAATGCCTTGCATCGTCTCCGGTCGGCCCAATCGCCCAATTACCATGTCCAACTCGCCCAGTCGCAACTGATCGACCAAATAGCCGTGCGGGCCGTCAATGATGCGCAAAATTGCGTTGGGTGCCAATGTGTTGAACTCCGCCACCACGGCAGGCATCAGCCAAGCCGCGACGCTGGGCAACGAGCCGACAGTCAAGCGCTCCTTATCGGCACGCCCTTCCTGCTCCAGCCCGTTCAACCCCTGCTGCAAACTGGCAAGAGACATCTGGGCAAAGTGCAAAAATACCTCGCCTTGTTTGGTCAACGCCACGCCAGAGCGACTGCGGGTCATAACCTTCGCCCCGATGATCTGCTCCAACTCCTTCACGGTTTTGGAAATCGCTGGCTGCGTTAAGGACAAGGCCTTGGCCGCGCCCTTAAAGCTCTTCTGTCGGGCAATTTCGACAAAACACTGGATGTGGCGAAACTTAATCCGGCGGTCGATCATATTGATTCCATTTTCGGAAAGTATATTGGGTAAAAACTCACTTTATATAACAGAATTGCTTGGTATAGTCACCATGAGGGGAACACACATGAAAACACAGGTTGTCATCATCGGAGGCGGGCCATCGGGGCTATTGCTCAGCCAGCTATTGCACCGCAAGGGCATTGATACGGTCGTCCTTGAACGCAAAACTAAAGACTATGTTCTGGGCCGCATTCGTGCGGGCATCCTTGAAACTGGCTTTGTTGACCTGATGCGCGAGGCCGGTGTTGCCGAGCGGATGGACAAGGAAAGCTACGTGCATGACGGCACGGTTATTTCTTATAAAAATGAAGAATTTACCATCAATTTCAAAGCGCTAACTGGTGATCATGTTGTCGTCTACGGCCAAACCGAAGTCACCCGTGACCTTTATGAAGCCCGCGAAAAAATGAACGGGAAAATCGAATTCAACGTGGAGGGCGTCGAAATTCACGATGCTGACACGGACGCCCCATATGTAACCTATATCTCAGGCGGGGCCACGCAGCGGATCGACTGCGACTACATCGCCGGATGCGACGGGTTTCACGGTGTCAGCCGCCAGTCCATCCCGCTCGATGTGCGCCGCGAGTACGAAAAACTCTACCCGTTTGGCTGGCTCGGCATCTTGTCAGAGACCCCGCCCGTCCATGACGAGCTGATCTACGCCAGCTCCGAGCGCGGCTTCGCGCTGTGCTCCATGCGCAACGACAATCTCAGCCGCTATTATATCCAATGCTCGCTCTCCGACAGTCCCGACGACTGGACCGACGCGGCCTTCTGGGACGAGCTGAAACGCCGCATTCCCGCCGATGTCGCGGACCGCCTTATCACCGGGCCTTCCATTGAGAAATCAATCGCGCCGCTGCGCTCTTTCGTGACCGAGCCAATGCGGTGGGGCCGCCTGTTTTTGTGCGGCGATGCGGCCCATATCGTGCCGCCCACCGGGGCCAAGGGGCTGAACACTGCCGCGAGCGACATCCATTATCTTTATACAGGCTTGACGCAATTCTACGCAACTGGTGACCCAGAGGGCATCGACCGCTACTCCGAGCGCGCGCTTGCCCGTGTCTGGAAGGCCGAGCGGTTTAGCTGGTGGATGACCAATCTGCTGCATCGCTTTCCAGATCAATCCGAATTCGACAAGAAAATGCAGACCGCCGAGATCGAGTTTTTACGCAGCAATGAGGCTGCCCAAATTGCCATGGCTCAGAACTATGTCGGGCTGCCCTACTGAGACACATGCCCACAGTTTGGGCTAACGACAAACCGGAGAACGTCACCATGACCGACAAATTCAAGACCGGAATGAAGACCCGCCGCGCGGTGCTGGGCGAGGCCCATGTGGAGCGTGCGGAAGCTGGCAAAACCCCCTTCGACGAGCCGTTTCAAACCCTGATCACCGAGGCCGCATGGGGCACCGTTTGGGCCAGTGACGCAATCGCTGCACGCGAGCGCTCGATGCTCACTCTCGCATTGCTGGCGGCTTTGGGGAATTTCGAGGAAATTCCGATGCACATCCGCGCAACCGCACGCACCGGTGCCAGCAAGCAAGACGTGTTGGAGGCCTTCCAACATGTGGCGATTTATGCAGGTGTACCGCGCGCCAATCAGGCCCTAAAACTGGCCAAGCAGACCTATGCCGAGATGGAACTTGAGACGACTAATAACACCTGAATACGCCCTTTTATCCATGCCAGATCAAGGAGACAGCCGACATGAACAAACCCGCTAACAAGCCTGCTGAATTCTACCAGCGAGACCGTGAGTGGCACGCCCCTGCCCTGACGCCGACCTATAAAACCAGCGTCGCGCGCTCGCCGCAATACTCCCTCATTTCGCTGGAAAACACCGCCAGCGAAATCACTGGCCCGCGCTTTGGTCACAATGACATTGACCCGATTGATAATGATCTGTTGTCCAACTATGCCCAAAGCGGCAACGCGCCAATTGGCGAGCGGATCATCTTGCACGGGCGTGTTCTGGACGAGAATGCGCGCCCCGTTCCCAACACTTTGGTCGAGATCTGGCAAGCCAATGCAGGCGGGCGTTATCGTCACAAGAAAGACACCTACCTTGCCCCCATTGACCCCAATTTCGGCGGCTGCGGACGCACCATGACCGACGAGGACGGATACTACTTTTTCCGCACGGTCAAACCCGGGGCTTACCCCTGGCGCAACTGGGTCAACAACTGGCGCCCCGCGCATATCCACCTCTCGGTCTTTGGTACTGGTTTCGCACAACGCCTGATCACGCAATGTTATTTTGAGGGTGATCCGCTGATCGCAAAATGCCCCATTGTGCAAACAATCCCCGACCCTGACGCGATTGAACAACTCGTCGCCGTTCTGGATATGAACGCGACCATACCGCTTGATAGTATCGCCTATAAATTCGACATCGTGCTGCGCGGCCGCCGCTCTACCTTGTTTGAAAACCGTCTGGAGGGAAACTAATGCCTCAGAAACTTGACTACCTGAAAGAAACCCCGTCACAAACCGCTGGCCCCTATGTTCACATCGGCCTAGCCCCCGGTGCCGCAGGGTTTGACATTTATAAACAAGAGCTTGGCTGGGACATCGCAGGCCCCAACGCCAAGGGCGAGCGTATTCGCGTCGAGGGCGTGGTTATCGACGGCACCGGCAGCCCGGTCAAAGACGTGCTGATTGAGGCGTGGCAAGCCAATGCGAGCGGCATCTATGCCCACCCCGAACACCCCGGAGATGTAGAGGATGGATTTCGCGGCTGGGGCCGTGTGATCACCGATTTCGACACCGGCGAATGGGGCTTTGAGACGGTCAAACCCGGCTGTGTTGCCGGGCGCTCTGGCAGCACCATGGCCCCGCATATAAACCTGTGGATCGTGGCGCGCGGCATCAACATTGGTCTAAATACCCGCCTGTATTTTGACGATGAAGACGATGCCAATGCGGCTGACCCTGTTATCAACCTGATCGAGTGGGAAAACCGCCGCCAAACGCTGATTGCCAAACGCTCCGAGCGCGACGGAAAAGTCGTCTACCGCTTCGATATTCGCTTGCAAGGCGACGGCGAGACTGTTTTCTTCGACATTTAGAGGCTCGCCCCCATTGGTGCCGCTGCCAAGGACATAAGCATGAATACCCCCTGCATTATCTGTACTGCAATCACCGGATCTGTTCCCACCAAGGCCGACAATCCGGCGGTTCCCACCACAATCACCGAGCAAATAGAGAGCAGCCACGCGGCGTTCGAGGCCGGCGCCAGCATCGCGCATTGCCATGTGCGCAATGACGATGAGACGCCCACCTCCGATCCCGACCGCTTTGCGCTCTTGATGGAAGGGCTACACAAACATTGCCCCGGCATGATTGTGCAATTGTCCACGGGCGGGCGTTCTGGTGCGGGGCATGAGCGCGGGGGCATGTTACCGCTGCGCCCTGATATGGCGTCGCTGTCGGTTGGCTCCAACAACTTCCCCGCGCGCGTTTATGAAAACAGCCCCGATCTGGTGCACTGGTTGGCGAGCGAGATGCAAACCTATAACGTCACGCCAGAGATCGAGGCGTTCGATCTGAGCCACATCTTAACCGCCATCCGAATGCATGCCGAAGGCGCGCTGTTTGGCCAACTCTATGTGCAGTTTGTTATGGGGGTGAAAAACGCCATGCCCGCCGATAAAGAGGTTTTTGATTTCTACGTCCAGATCATGAAAACCCGCGCGCCGGATGCACAGTGGTGCGCCGCAGGCATCGGGGTAAATCAACTGGTGGTTAATGAATGGGCCATAGCGGCAGGCGGGCATACACGCACCGGTTTGGAAGACAACATCCGCGTGGACAACCGCACGCTGGCCCCCTCAAACGCCGCGCTGGTGCAACGCGCAGTCACGCTTTGTGACAAATACGAGCGCCCCGTCGCCACATGGCAACAGGCCCGCGACATCCTTGGGGTTCCTTTAAATCCAACGACTTAACTAATTCCGAACCCGCCCAAAGGTGGACAGCCGGTTAATCTCGTCCAGCCGCTCCAGATTGACCACGGTTGAAAGCATCAGGCGATCTTGGCTCCAATCCCCGGGGCGTTGAATAGCCATTGCTGTGAGCAAAATTGCCGCCATCAGCGGGGCGACAATGGCCGCATAAACCAGCCTAGGGTAGCGAAGGCTGCGCATGTCAAACAATGTGGAGATGCGTTGCTCAAGGAAGCTCATCTTGCCGTCGCGCAGGGGGGATCGGTCGGCGGTCACCAAGGTTACCTTCGGCACCGCAACCACAAACACCCGGTCACGCCGCAAGGTCTGCTGGCACACACTCAACAACGTATCGCAATAGGCTTTGATGTCGATCCGTCCGCGGATCAACACTTGGCTGTCGCAGGCCAATTCGCGCAAATCTTCGACTTGGCGCTTCCATGCATGATAGGCTGGGTTCAGGAAAAACAACGGCTTAAGCGCTTCTAGCAGAATTTCCCACTCAATATCGCCTTGGCGCAAATGTTGGAATTCATGCGCCAACGAGACCTTCAATTCCTGTGGCTCACCCAACATATGTGACGGAATAACCACGTAATAATTACGCGCCCCCCGAGTTGAGAACGGCACCATGGTCTGGTCAGAGAGGCGGATGCGCAAGCGTCCAAAACTGCGCCATGCATAGCTGGCAGATACAATTTTACGCAGGCAAAACATCGAATAGGCCAGCCGTATCACCCCAAGCAACACACCAGCACCGAAGGCTGTGATTGCGGCCCATGCACCCCAGCTACCTGCCCGCATTACGTCGGCAGTGAACGTGTCACGAAGGGACAAAATGCTCTCGAAATCAGTCGCCCGCATCTCGAATCCGCCATTGAGGTAGTAGGATACAACCATGTCAGACAGGTTCACATTCACCCCGCCTCCAAGCGCCGTGTTTTGTAAGGCGGTCATCGCAAGAATTAGGAAAGGCGAAAAAACAATCGCCAAAAAGACCGTATTTAAGAGCTTGAGCTGTGTCGCGTAGGCATGTTTCAGCCCCGTTCGCTCAAATAAAAATCGGGCCGCGCGCCATAGCGCGAAAGCCACCATAAATAAGATATTGGCATTGATGAAAGCGTCGAGAACAGCGTCACCCGGTATCATTTTTCAACCTCCGATCCACAAGTGCCCGGATTTGCCCCAACGCCTCTTCTGTCAGCTCGTCATCATTGACCAGACGCGCCACCAGCGAGGCGGGCGTGTCGTCAAAAAGCTTCATCGAGAGGTCTTTCAGTGAGCGGGTTTGATACGCGTCTTTGGCCAGCGTCGGCTTGAAAACATGGCGTTTCCCATCCTTCCGGCTGGTGACGAATTCTTTTTGTTCCAATATGCGCAGAACGGTCGCGGCAGAGGTATAAGCCAGATTTCGACCTTCCGAGAGTTGGTCCAGCACATCACGCACCGTCCCCTCGCCCAAAGCCCAAAGCTGTGTCATGAACTCAAGTTCAACCTCGGTCAGCAGCTCGCTTTTTTTCTTTTGTCTCATTACCATTCCGTCTTAACGCATCGCTCACTATTTATATCTAGCGAGTAAATACTATGAGTTTCGTTTTACCAAACTGTTTCTCACACTTTTCGAAAACAGAACACCGTCCATGCTGCCGCAATCAATATTGGCCACCACAATGGCTGACCAATTAGGCCAAGCCATGCGAGGAAAATGTAAGCGGACCCCAGCAGGCTGAGAAACAGTCGATCGCCTCGGGTAGTGGTCAATCCAAGCACCCCGTCGCGCTCGGACGTTCCGGGTTTTTTAATCTCGATATAAGTGATGATCCCCATCACGATGAAAAGGCCGATAAAAAACAGCCCCGTGGGCCAAGTCCAAGCCATCCAACTCAACATATTTACACCCTCCCCAAGGCAAAGCCTTTGGCGATGTTATTTCGCACGAAGTAGATAACTATAGCGCCGGGAATGATCGTCAGCGTGCCCGCGGCGGCCAGCAATCCCAACTCGTACCCCGCGCTCGAGGCGGTCTTGGTCATGACCGCCGCAATTGGCTTTGCGGCCACGGCGGTGAGCGTTTTGGCCAGCAAAAGCTCCACCCATGAGAACATGAAGCAAAAGAACGCTGCCACCCCGACCCCGGCTTTGATTGTTGGCAAGAAGATGGTGATGAAAAAGCGCGGGAAGGAGTAGCCATCGACATAGGCCGTCTCGTCCAGCTCTTTGGGGACGCCGCCCATGAAACCTTCCAATATCCAGACCGCCAGCGGCACATTAAAAAGGCAATGCGCCAGCGCCACAGCCAGATGTGTGTCAAACAGCCCCACCGAGGAATACAGTTGAAAGAACGGCAGCGCGAAGACCGCCGCAGGCGCCATCCGGTTGGTCAGCAACCAAAAGAACAGCGTCTTATCCCCAAGAAAGCTGTAGCGAGAGAATGCATAGGCCGCAGGCAGCGCCACAGTGATCGAGATTACCATGTTCAGCGTCACATATATGATGGAGTTGATGTAGCCCCAATACCATGAAGGATCGGTAAATATGACGATGTAATTTTCCAAGGTGAACGTCTGCGGGAACAGCGAAAACCCTGATAAAATTTCATTGGTGGTCTTGAAGCTCATCGCCACCAGCCAGTAAATTGGCAACATTAAGAACAGGATGTAGACAATTGGAATGATGTATCTTTTCTTCATTATTCATCGTCCTTGGTCATAATAGTGTAGAACAGCCACGACACCAGCAAGGTGATCGCAAAGTATATCAGCGACATCGCAGCAGCAGGGCCAAGGTCAAATTGCCCAAGGGCGATTTTAACCAAATCAATCGACAGCAATGTGGTCGAATTGCCCGGCCCACCACCAGTCAGCACAAACGGCTCGGTATAGATGTTGAAACTGTCCATGAAGCGCAACAAAATGGCGATGGTCAGCACGGTTTTCATCTTGGGAAGCTGGATGTAGCGGAATACTTTCCAAGGCGAGGCCCCGTCGATTTTGGCCGCCTGATAGTACGCGTCCGGGATCGACACCAACCCCGCGTAAGACAGCAACACCACCAGCGATGTCCAGTGCCACACATCCATCGTGATGATCGTCACCCAAGCCGCAATCGGGTCTTGGGTCATGTCATAGTTGATGCCCAAAACACTGTTCAAGAAGTACCCAAGCAAGCCAATGTCAGGCAGCGTGAAAATGTTCCACATCGCCCCTACCACGTTCCACGGGATCAACATCGGCAACGCCATCGTGACCAAACAAACCGGCACCCAAAGGCCTTGCTTTGGCATCGAAAGCGCTATGAGAATGCCCAAAGGCACCTCGATAATCAAAATCAGGAACGTGAACAAAAACTGCCGGCCAAGCGCCGCATGAAACCGCTCCGAACTCAGTATTTGCTCAAACCAATCAAGGCCTTGCCAGAAAAATAGGTTACTCCCAAAGGTCTCTTGGACCGAGTAATTCACCACCGTCATAATTGGAATTAGTGCGTTGAAAGCAACCAGCAGCAAGACCGGCAACACAAAGAACCATGCTTTTTGGTTTTCGGTCTTCATGATGCCACCTCAGTTGCAATCCAGCCATCGCGATACAGCCGCGTTTGATCTGTGCGGAAGTCCAAATGCACGGCATCGCCCTGCCCCGGCACATCGCCCTCGACGATGGCTTTTACCGACGTATCACCGACCATTACCTCAACGACGCTGTGGCGGCCAATGTCGGAAACTTTGCGCACGCGCGCCTCTAATCCCTTATTTGACAGCGCCACAAACTCGGGCCGAATGCCAAGTTGCGTGACCCCGCCTGTGCCGCTCACAGCCCCCTCCAGCGCAATCACTTGCCCTTCAAAGGTGACTTTTCCGCCCGTCTGTGTTGCGGGTAGAACATTCATCCCCGGCGAGCCAATGAAGTGCCCCACAAACGTATGCTGCGGGCGCTCAAACAGCTCTACAGGCGTGCCGATTTGAACCACTTCACCGTCCTGCATCACCACCACCTGATCGGCAAAAGTTAACGCCTCGGTCTGGTCGTGGGTGACATAAATCATCGTCGCCTTGACCCTTTGGTGTAGCTCTTTCAACTTGCTGCGCAGCTTCCATTTCAGATGCGGGTCAATCACGGTCAATGGCTCGTCAAACATCACCACATTCACATCATCACGCACCAAGCCACGCCCCATAGAGATCTTTTGCTTGTTATCAGGCGACAGGTGCGAGGCGCGAATGCCCAGCATATCGGTCATCTCCAACATCTGCGCAATTTCACGCACGCGCGCATCAACACGCGCCGCATCGACCCCACGATTGCGCAACGGAAACGCCAAATTATCGTAAACACTCATCGTGTCATAGATCACCGGAAACTGGAAAACCTGCGCGATGTTGCGCTGATCAGGGGGCAGATCAGTCACGTCACGATCATCAAAAAGGATGCGCCCCTCGGACGGGGTTAGCAGCCCCGAGATGATGTTGAGCAACGTAGACTTGCCACAACCTGACGGCCCAAGCAGCGCGTAAGCCCCGCCATCCTGCCAGTCGAGGTCAATCTCTTTCAGTGCATAATCCGCAGGCCCTGAGGGGGTTGGCAGATACGAATGGCGTAGGTTCGAGAGGGTAATTTTTGCCATTATGCCACGAGCCTCCCGTCGGGATCGAAGTAGAAACAATGCGACGCGTCCATGTAAAACATGTGCTCCTGTCCAATTGTGTAGGGGTGCACGCCATGGGCCAGCGAGACCCAATCGTCAGTGCCCATGACAAAATGCGCGCTGGAATCCGAGCCGGATAATTCCGTGACTTGCACCGTGCCTATCAGCGCCACATCCTTGGACGTTGCGGATGCTGGGGTCACATGATGCGGGCGGATTGCGACGGTATATGCCCCGTCCGGCAACGCTGCTGCCGCACCTTCGAGCGGCCATGTGACGCCCGTTTTCAGGCGCGCTTCAGAGCCCGTCTTTACGATCTCGGCCGAGTTAATCGGCGGGTCAGAGAACACCCGCGCCGCCGTTAGGCTATGCGGTTTTCGGTAGATGTCGGCTGTGGTGCCAAACTGCGTGACCACGCCGTCATCCATCAGGGCCGTCTTGCCGCCCAGCAACAGCGCCTCTTCCGGCTCGGAGGTGGCGTAGACCACGACCGCCCCCCTGCCCGCGAATAATTCTGGCAGCTGCTCGCGCAATTCTTCGCGCAGCTTGTAATCCAAATTGGCCAATGGCTCGTCGAGGAAAACCGCGCGGCTTTCCTTGGCAATTGCCCGCGCCAAAGCGCAGCGTTGTTGCTGCCCGCCACTCAACTCTTGCGGGCGACGCAAAAGCATCGGACGCAGTTGCAAAATATCGGCGGCTTCCTCTACCCGGCCTGCAATCTCGGATTTGGCCATGCCTGCAACCCGCAAAGGGGAGGCAATATTGTCAAAAACCGTCATTTGCGAATAATTCACGAAAAACTGGTGCACGAGGGAGATGTTGCGCTTTTGCGTCGACAGTTTCGACACATCGACCCCATCCATGAAAATCCGCCCCGAGGCCAGCCTGTCCAGCCCCGCCATTAACTTAATCAACGATGTCTTGCCCGACCCGGTTTGGCCCAGCAGCACGTTGAAATGCCCGGCCTCTAATACCAGTGATGTCGGCTTGATGTGGGTGATGCCGCGGGTCACCTTGCTGGCCTGTTTTAGCTCAACTGTCATGTCTCATTACCCTGTAATCCTGCTTGTCGCAGGTTGGATGTGGCCGGGATCATATCGACCCCGACCAGCGTTATTTTACTGGTTCCAACGCGCCACAAGGTCGTCATAGTTGACGGTCTCACCTTGAGGTTTCTCGTTGTCCAACTGGGCTTTAGCACCGCCTTTGCCCAGCCATTCCGAGGGGTCTTTTTCCTCGTTCAGACGTGGACCACAGCCACCGTAAACGTTGGCGGCTTCATCAACGGCTTGCATCCGTGCCATGGTGATGTCCATTTCTTCGGCCAAGCGATCCATTGCTTGCTGAGGGGTGAACGCACCGGAGTTCACGTCACCGATTTGCTGCCACCAGATTTGAGCCAGCTTAGGATAATCGGGTACGTTGATGCCGGTTGGCGACCAAGCCACGCGGTCAGGAGAGCGGTAGAATTCGACCAATCCGCCCAGCTTTGGCGCACGCTCGGTAAAGCTCTCGTGGTTAACCGTGCTGTCACGCATGAAGGTCAACCCAACGTGGGATTTCTTCACATCGACAGTCTTGGAGGTCACGAATTGAGCATAGAGCCAAGCCGCTTGCGCACGATCAGACGGAGTGGACTTCAAGAACGTCCAAGACCCCACATCCTGATAGCCAACCTTCTGGCCGTCTTCCCAATACGGGCCGTGCGGGGATGGAGCCATCCGCCACAACAGGTTGCCCTCGTCGTCCACGGTGTTGTTGCCCTCGGACTTCGGCTTAACCATGTCGGCAGTGAAGGCGGTGTACCAGAAGATTTGCTGGGCCACATTGCCTTGCGCCAAAGCTGGCAACGACTGGTAGAAGTCGTAAGACGCCGCACCGGGAGGCGCATAGGCGCGCAGCCATTCGTCCCATTTGCGGATCGCATAGACCGCAGCCGGACCGTTCGCTGCACCACCACGGGTCACAGATGCGCCCGACGGGTTACAACTACCGGCTTCCATACGGATGCCCCATTCGTCGATTGGAACGCCGTTTGGCTCGCCTTTGGAACCAGCACCGGCCATAGACAGCCACGCATCGGTCATCCGCCAGCCCAGATCAGGCGCGCGTTTGCCGTAATCCATATGGCCGTAGATGGTGGTCCCGTCGACCTCTTTGACATCATTTGAGAAGAAGTCTGCGATGTCCTCATAGGCGGACCAGTTGATCGGAACACCCAACTCGTAGCCGTATTTGGCTTTGAACGCCGTCTTATTGCCCTCATCGTCGAACCAATCTTTGCGGAACCAGTACAGGTTGGCAAATTGTTGGTCAGGCAGCTGGTACAGATCGCCATCCGGTCCTGTCGTGAACTGGATGCCCATGAAGTCCTCAAGGTCCAGCGTCGGCGAGGTTGTCCCTGCCCAATCACCAGCCATTTGGTCCGTCAGATTGTAAGCCAGTTGCAACCGCGAGTGGGTGCCGATCAAGTCGGAATCGTTGATATAGCCGTCATATAGGTTGCGTTGCGTTTGCATTTGCGTTTGCACCGCTTGCACCACCTCACCCTCACCGAGGATTTGGTGGTTAACCTTAATGCCAGTGATTTCCTCAAAGGCTTTGGTCAGAACTTCCGACTCGTAGCCGTGCGTTGGAATACCTTCCGACAGCACGTTGATCTCCATGCCGCTAAACGGCTCAGCCGCCTTGATAAACCAATCCAGCTCGGACTTTTGCTCGTCCTTGCTAAGCGTTGATGGCTGGAATTCTGAATCAATCCATTTTTGGGCTGCCGCCGCGTCGGCAAAAGCAGTCCCATGCCCCGCAACAACAGCAAAAGCCGCAGTCGCGGAGAGCAGATACTTGCGCATCTTGTCTCCTCCCTATTTTTTCTGTGAGCCGGATTTCGCCGACTGCCTTACGTTAGGCCGGAGTTAACAATTCTGTCAAACTAAAAAATTAGTAGATAATTAAGGACTATTATCAATATCTTAACAAGAGCCCCTCATTGAGAACCTTCATCAAACTGCGCGTCGAAATCGAGTCGCCAAACCGCAACGCTAGTCTTCAGCGCGCATTTTTCGCTCCATCATCATCTGAAACAGAGAAGGTGAAATGCGATTGAGCGCATAGGCCATCCATGCCACGCGCCCGACCGCAATAAAATTCCGCCGCTTTCTTAGGCCGCTCAAAATGACCTGCGCTGCGGCTTCTGCACTCATGTAATCTACCCCGTCCGTAGCTGAACCCGGGCGCGCAATTCCGGCGACATCGCGCCCCGGATTGCCCAAATTCGTCGCAATAAATGAGGGCGCCGCGATGAGCGTGCGCACATTATGCACCGCCTCCTCCGAGCGCAGAGACTTGAAAAATCCCTCAAGCGCATGCTTGCTTGCAGCATAGGACGTGCGGTGCAGCAATGGCGAAAACCCCGCGACCGAGGAGACAGCCAGATGCGTCCCATTGGATTTTCGCAACGGCAACAAAAACGCCTGCGCACAGGCGACCGCCGCGAAGTAGTTGATCTCAAACACCCGACGGTGGGCCTGGATATCAGCCCCCTCAAACGGCATGATTTGCGTCACACCAGCGTTATAAACCACCAGATCAACCGAAGGGCGATCCGCACAGATTTGCGCACAGGTTGCCTGTAGTTGCGCCGCATCGGTCAGATCGCACTCATAGGCCTGTTGCAACGGGCCAGTGGCGCAATCTTGCAAGGCAGGAGACGGCAAATCAATAAGGGCGGTAAACCAGCCGTCACGCTGCAAAGCCTGCGCCAACGCACGCCCCAAGCCACCTGCCCCACCGGTTATAACGGCCGTCTTACGCATGGGGTTTTGCCCCCGAGCCAGCCCACCACAGATCGAACACCTCGGCGCTGGTCTTTTCCGGAACATAGCCAAACTCGGCTTTCAACGCGGAGTTATCCAGCACCGGGCGGTAGAGTAAAAACCGCACTTGCTCCGGCCCGTAGCGCGACAGGCGTAAAGGTTTGGCCACAGCCAGGGCCAGTTTGATCAAACGCGGTGGCAACCAGCGCACGGTTTTACCCATGGCTTGCGCCAGATCCCGCACCCCCATCGCCCCGTCCCCCGCGACGTTGAATATTCCCGCAGGCCCGTCAGTGGCCGCGCGGAGTAAAATTCTGGCCAAGTCGCGGGTCCAGATAAACACAAACGGGCTTTCCGCGCCCTTAAGCCCCAGCAGCTTAGGCTTGCGAAACAGCGCGGTGATCTGGTTCTCCACCCCCACGCCCAGCACAGTGCCGACGCGCAACACCACCTGCTCCAACTCTGGGTTGGCAGTGCGCGCCTCGCTCAGCATCTCCTCCACCAGACGTTTGTGCCAGGAATATGCGAATTCATGATTGCCGCGGATCGGGTCGGTTTCGACTAAAGGCGTTGCGTTTTCAGGGTGATACCCATAGGCCGCCCCCGATGATGTCACCACGAGGCGGCGCACGTTGTGGCTCAGACAGGCCGCCAATACATTGCGGGTTCCGTCGACATCAACGCCATATTCAAACGCACGGGTCGAGCCTTTCGTTGGGGTAACGATCGAGGCCAAATGCACCACGATATCAGGCTTGTGCGCCGCAATAATCCGCGCCGGATCCGCGCCGCGAACATCCATTTCCTCATAGGTTGCATTTTCCGGCAATTCCGCTGGCGGGCGAATGTCAGTGGCAACAATCGTCAGCCCCTTGCCAGCGGCAAGCAGGGCCAAGAGCGCAGATCCGACCGCCCCCGCTGCGCCGGTAATAAGGATTTTGCTCATCGCTCAGCCACCCTGCGAGACAAGATCAGCGCCAGCACCAGCCCGGAAATTGCGTGCCATATCCCCCAAAACGCGGCCGCGACAGCCATGCCGCCAAGCCCCCCGAAAAACCCGAATATCAGCACCAACCCAAGGCCGGAATTCTGGATACCCGTCTCGATTGTGATCGCGCGCCGGTTGTATTCGCTCACCCGCGCCAGCCGCGCGGTCAGGTTCCCAGCACCAAGCGCCACAGCATTATGCACCACCACCAACAAAGCCACAGCCCCGGCGAACTGGATGAAGAACTCCCAATTTCCAGCCAGCGCCAGCACAACAAATGTCAGGAAAATCCCCAGCGAGAGCCATTGCATCGGCGGGCGAATTCTTGCCGCAAAAGCCGGGCGAAAACTGTTCAACATTATCCCCAGAACCAGCGGTAACAGCAGCATGAATCCGACCGTTATCGCCAAGGAGACCGGATCAATTGTGATGCTTTGCAAGATGGGGCGTGTCGGCGCGTATAGCGTGCCCCAGAGCGCAATATTGAACGGGGTCATAAACAGGGCGCCGAATGTGGCTATCGCCGTCATTGACACCGATAAAGCGACGTTGCCACCTGCCCTATGAGTGATGAAATTCGAGATATTGCCGCCGGGACACGCCGCGACCAAAATCAGGCCCATCGCGATAGACGGCTGCGGCGTAAAGATCAGCAAAAGCACGTAAGTCAGCGCAGGTAATACCAAAAACTGCGAGACCAGCCCCACCAAAAGCGGCTTTGGGGCCGCCGATAAAGCGCGAAAATCCGACATCTTCAGGTCCAGCGCGATCCCGAACATAACGACTGCAAGAATAGCATTTAGCAGCATCAGACTTCCGGCGCTGAAATTCAGGCTCACCGCGTCGATATTGTTCATGGCACACCTGCCTTTAGCGCATCGATATGCCCCGTCACCGCACGGCGGTACGTGGCCTTATCAACGTAATAGGCCATGCGCGGCAGGTCGATGTAATTCATGCCTCCCGTCGCGCGATCAAACCCTTTGGATTTCTTCGCGCGCAAGGCCTGCGCGGCCTCGGTATTATCGCGAAGCCCGGCAATGTAGCGCGCCACCATCTCGGCTTGCTCATGGCGTCCCTGCCACCCCAGCCCCGAGGCCTCGACCATTCCCAGCACAAATAGATCATCACGGTCTGGATGGAGCGCATTCAAATACAGATGCGGTGCCTCGCCCTGCCAATTCAAAAGCGCCTTATCAATAAACGGGTAATGCAAGCGATAGCCTGTCGCCGTCAGGATCATGTCGTAATCGGCTTTGGTGCCATCTTTGAAAACGACCGTTTCCCCATCGAAATGGTCGATGTCGGGACGCACTTTCAAATCCCCATGGCCAGCATGAAACAGGATCAGCGAATTCACCACAGGATGGGATTCGTAGAGCGCATAATCAGGCTTGGGGAAGCCGTATTTCTCGGGCGTTCCGACAAACCACTTCAAGATGGTGCCATCCACTTTCCGCTTCAGCCACATCGGCAGTTTTATCTTGCCGCCCATCGTGTCGGCAGGCACCCCGAACACGTATTTCGGCACGAAGTAATACCCCCGACGCATAGACAAGTCGCAGCTGGCCCCATGATGAATCGCATCCACCGCAATGTCGCACCCCGAGTTCCCTGCCCCAACGATCAAGACCCGTTTGCCGGCAAACTGCTCGCGGTATCGGTACTTCGCCGCGTGGATCAACTCGCCGGAAAACTCCCCCTTGAAACTTGGCTCGTTTGGCTCGGCCAACGTCCCGTTTGCAATCAACACACCGGCAAAAACCGCCTCAAAGGCGCGACCCTGCGCATCCTCCCAGCATACCCTCCACCCCTCACCAGAGCCGCCAATCGGCGTCACTAAAGTGACCTTGGTGCCAAATTTATAGTGGCGGTACAGATCGAAATGACTGGCAAAATCATGAAAATAGGTCTTCATTTCGCGGTGCGAGGGATATTCCGCCATATCCTCCGACATCGGAAAGTCGGTAAACTCGGTCATGGTTTTCGAGGAAATCAGATGCGCGGATTCGTACATCGTCGACAAAGGCGCATCTATGTCCCACAGACCGCCCACATCCTCGGCCAACTCGAAGCCTTGAAAATCTACACCCTGTTCCAACAAGGTCTTGGCCATCGCCAAGCCCATCGGGCCAGCCCCAATCAAAGCAAATTGTTCTCGTGTGTTTTCCACATTACCCCCGCAGCGCATTTTTATCTTCGCTTAACTTGAACGATCGGTCAAAATAAGGCAAATTGTTTTTACATATGACAAGACCACCTGAATCCAAGCGCCAACGCGCGCCCTCGAAACGCTCGCTGGAAACCCGCACGCGCATATTTGACGCGGCCGAGTTGATATTTGCCGACCGCGGGTTTGAGGGGGCGTCAATCCGCGACATCGCCGAAGCCGCCAAGGTGCAAAAAGCGCTGGTTAGCTTTCATGGCGGATCAAAAGAGGGGCTGTTTTCCAAAGTCATAGAGCGGCGCGCGCAAGTGTTATCCGAAGTACGCCTTGCCGCATTGCAAGAGCTACAGCAGGCCAAAGACCCCGCCCTTCAGGATATACTTGAGTGTTTCATCCGCCCACTTTTGGAGAAAGCCACCCCCGAGACGCCACAATGGCTGGCCTATGTGCGCCTCATCGCCCAAGTCTCGGCTGATCCGCGCTGGACTGGCATTGCCCAAAGCTGCTTTGACCCCACCGCCAAACATTTCATTTCCGCGATTGCCCGACAATACCGCAATGCGCCCCCCCAAGCGGTGGCCGCGTGTTTTGTGTTTACGGTGTCAGCGATGCTGTCGCTCTGCACCTCGCAATGGCGCGTTGTAGCCCTTGGAGGCATTACACAGCCCCCGGATCAGGAGACCCTGCTGGCTGATTTAGTCCACTTCTGTGACGCAGGAATAGATAGGGTTTTGGGGAAGCATCCTCAACCCCGGGGCCCATGCAACGTCTCAGATTAAGCCATATACGATCACAGAAGAAGCCTTCCAAAGCAAATAATTACTTAATATTTTGAAGTACTTATATTCATCTCATATCGCAGTTAGCACCGTACAAGACCCGCTTGCTACCGATCTCAATTTTCACCTTAATTCATATTGAGCCGAGTCGCTTGGCTCATCGCACTCCACCCTCGTTAATCATTTGTTAACTACAATCATGAAACAATTTTGAGTGATGTACTTTGACTAGTTGAAGATTGAAAATATTTAACAGGAGGAAGAGTATTGTGTGGAGTTTTTCTCGTAGAGCCGTCCTAGGTTCTCTACTCGCAACCATTATATCAAAACCGAGCTTTGGCGAAACAAAAAAGAAACGCTTATCCATTCGTATGAGAGATACGGGGCCGCCCGTGCAATTTATTGACAGCGACGGTGAATGGAATGGGTTCGTCATAGAGGCAACGACTGAACTTGGGAAACGGATGGGTTTCGACATTGAAGTTGTCACAGATTTATCTTGGAAGCGCGCATTGGAAATGGCCAAAACGGGTGAGCTAGATCTATTGCATAGCGCTTCTTGGAGAGAGGAGCGAACCGAGTTCCTTGACTACGTTGGGCCATATGACATGAGCCTGATGGCTCTACTTGTGCGCCAAGGAACAAAGCCCGATGCATTTGATACACTTGACGCATTTGTTGGAGACGGAAAGAATTTCGCCAAGGGAAGGGATGTAGCACTATCGCTTGAATTTGATGCTAGGATAAAAGACGATCCATACTTCGCATCACATTTCTCGGCAATGCAATCTACAGTTCGCCAAAAAGAAAGCACCCAATTTGTAGGGCTTTTTCAACGTATCGCCGAGGGTACCATAACAGGTTTTATCGCCGAGAGCGGCGGCTTGGCCCAAATTCTTGCCTCTCCAGATAAATGGGGCATTTCCAATGACGTCATGTCAAAAATTGATGTCATTTACCCTGTAGTCTTCGATCGAGATGCAACATTTTTAACCGCCAGTCAAAAATTGGATCCAGAAACCAGAAAAGCGCTCCACACCGCTTATAATAGCATGCGCAAAGATGGCACTTTCAGCGAAATTTGGAAAACTTGGCGTCCCGGCGTTCCGGAACCTCAATAATTGACCAAATTGGTTCCATTTCATTCTCAAACTGAGCCCATAACATTTGGGCTTACAAACGAGGTGAGGGGCAGAGCATTGTGAAAAAACGCTCCAACCAGACGGAAAAGCCATCTATCGGTCGAACGACTAGAATTACATTGCTAACATGTGTCACGGTCTTCATCCTCCTGTCCAGCCTATTGGCCGCCCGCGAAATCAGGGTAGTAATATTGTGGGAAGAGCGAAACGTCGATGCAGCCGTCGATGCTGTTCAAAGTTCATTAGAAAGCGCTGTAGCGTTCTTGGATCCATATCTGGCGCAACAAGTGTCAGATGGCCTAATAGCTAATGAAAGCATCTTTTCGGTACGCGTATATGATGACTTCGGGAACCAAATTGCATCCTCAGCCAAAGACAAACCTCCTCCTCCAATTTCAGATTTAGAAATATTTCTGGGGTTTGGTAAAAAACTGCATTTTTATCGCGTGATCCCCGCAAGGAACGGCAAGTTTGGGACGGTAGAAATTGATGCCTCTCTTGGTAATTTTCTGAATTCAAGGCTAACCGGATGGTTCATTTGGTCTGTGTTAGTCACGGCCACATTCGCGGTGCTCATTGGGTTAACTTTTCACTTCCTTGCTCTCAAACCTCTTTTACAGGGATTGCAAAATCTACACACTTGGCTTCCAAATCTTGAAAGGCAGGCTAAACGCCCCGCCATTCCTCAAAACCTCAACTTTAAAGAGTTACAACAGCTCGCCGAACACATTGATCAAACGCACGGGAAGATATCAGAACAGCGCATGGAGCTCGCAGCGTCACTGCGACTTGAAAAGTACCAAGCGGGATTGAACGCGCAACAAAGCAGTATCCTTAAGCAAGTCATTTCAATGTCAGAGACGGCTCTGCTCCACTTTGATCGAGATGATCAAGTTACAACCTATTCTTTTGGTGAGGAAGGCAAACGACTGCTAGTGCCCTTGGTTGAACGTAAAATTCGTGATGCAGAAGAGTTTCAAAAAAACTTAGAACAAAGGCCAGACATTTCCACAGTTATTTCATTGCCGCCCGACGACAAAAAGGCCCAAATTCACTTTGAGCTGGAGATTGTCTTTGAAAATAGACAGCATCACCACATCG
Organism: Litoreibacter sp.; assembly: GCF_058136045.1. Lineage (NCBI taxonomy): Bacteria > Pseudomonadati > Pseudomonadota > Alphaproteobacteria > Rhodobacterales > Roseobacteraceae > Litoreibacter > Litoreibacter sp. The sequence goes on along the minus strand of NZ_JBYVDD010000003.1, from coordinate 85,216 downwards.
CTGCGGTGGATTTAGACGATGGCGGGTTTGCCTATCTCGTGACCGATATAACCCGGTCTCGCAATTTGGAGGCAGCCAGATCTCAGTTGCACAAAATGGAATCAATAGGACTGCTGACCAGTGGTGTCGCGCATGAGTTCAACAACATGCTGGCAATCATTTCGTCGTCTCTTGAACTTATGCAGGCACAAGGTTTGCCAGACCATCATCAGCCAACATTGGTCACTGCGATGGCTGCGGGAAAACGCGCTGCAAAAACGGTGAGTCAACTTCTCAGGTTTTCCCGTGCTGATACGTTTGAACCTAAAATCTTTGAGGTGAAAAATCAACTTAAAGACTTGCGGGCGATGCTTGATAACATTTTGGGACCCGAGATTACTCTCATGACTGAATGCCCCGACAACATGTTGCTGAATGTAGATCCAGATAGGTTCGACGGGGCAATTGTTAACCTTGCTATCAACGCCCGCGACGCAATGTCTGGCAAGGGCTACCTGACGTTTCGAGTGAAACCTGTGGGGCAAAAAGAGGCCCGCGAAAACCAACTTTCAGCAGACCAATCCTACCTTGTTGTTGAAGTCACGGATTCTGGCAGCGGGATTCCCATAGAGCTACAAGGGCGGATTCTTGATCCATTCTTCTCTACAAAACCATTGGGAAAGGGCACGGGCCTAGGGCTATCAGAAGTCCATGGTTTTATTACTCAAATTGGCGGAACAATCGCCCTGCGGAGCATCGTCACCGAAGGGACAACCTTTAGTCTCTACTTCCCCGTAGCGAAAGGTAAACTACCAATCGGTGTTACACCGGCAAACGGCAAAAGAACTGGCGAAGCATGGCAAAACTTGAGGCCCCCAACAAACCCTATCCGGGTTCTGATTGTCGATGATGAGCTAGCGATCCGTCAGACAACCGCCCGTTACCTTAAAGTGAATGGTCTTGAAGCAGACACTGCAAGGGGAGTTGACGAGGCCACTAATCTACTGCGTGCAGCCCCCAATGCTCGACCCTATGATGTTCTATTGTGTGACCTTCAGCTGGCAGATGGGTCAGGGCTTGATGTTGCAAATTATGTAGGTACTGCCTTCTCTGATATGTTCGTAGCCATTATTACCGGGAACCGGCAAGGTGCCATGAATGATGATCTTGAGAACTTTTTGGTCCTGGAAAAACCAATGCCCCTGTCAGAACTTTTGGAAGTAATCCTGACTAACGTCGGAACTCAGAGATTAACTCAACGCACTTGAGCGGCTTTTCTTGCGATGTGTTATGTTTGCCAACGACTGTGAGAAAGGTGACCGCGCTTCGGGCGGTCAAGGTGCGGAAAGAAGCCTATCGAATTGTGACGGGGTAAAAAGCTAAACATTGGGCGCTTGCAGCATTACGTCTTGCAAGCGCCATTTGTTTGTATGTCGCAATTTCCATTACTCCAAATACACATATTGTAAATCAAGCATAACGTGAAACGTATGGGTATAGTACAGCATATAAATTGCATTAGAGTTCTATAGGTAAAAAATAATGACAAAAGTAATTGAAGCGTCAGACGGTATCGGGGACATAAAACTAAAAACATCCCTAGCACATGGCTATTGTTTCCAGCGCACTGAGACTAAGTAGATCACTAAAATCATTATTGTCTACACCCCTGATGATGTCGCCGAGGTGCAAGAAGTAACAGAAGAGAATTACCGTTCGCTTGGTACAACCGCCGCGTGGGCTGTAGGTGCTGGTTTGCTTACTGGTGGTGTTGGTTTGATTGTTGGCGCTGCATTCGGTGGGCGGAAAAAGAAAACCGCGACTTACTTGGTACGCTTTAACGACGGTAAATCCATTGCATTTCATCAAGGGCATGGTTCTGCACTAAAGGCTTTTCAGAAGGCTTTGCTTAAAAAACAGATGCGCGACCAGATTAAAGACACGTAGATTGCTCTGGAGGATAGGGGAAGAGACCCAATAAGCACTCTCGCCATTATGATTAACACGGGCCGAATAGCACAAATAGCGTGATTAGCACGCGCCCGCTGGATTGACCGTTTTCCCTTATGGCGTGCTGTATTGCCCTGAGTACCGCGAAACCTATCGTGAATTCCTGAAAATCGACTTTCCGCGCATCTCGTGGCCCACCACCCCCGACCAGTTCTGGCAAATCTCGCAGGCAGGCCAGCAAATACGCCGCCTGCACTTGATGGAACCCGCCGCCATTGGCCACACGCCCTATCCGTTTATCGGTGATGGCGATGGTGTGGTGGACAAACCCCGCTTTGAAGATGGCAAGGTTTGGATCAATGAAGGTCAGTACTTTGACGACATCGCCGAACTGGCATGGAGTTTCTACATCGGTGGCTATCAGCCCGCACAGAAATGGCTAAAAGACCGCAAAACCCACGAACTTAGCTTTGACGATATCCGCCATTATCAACGCATCATCTAAATCTTGTCTGAAACAGATAAGATCATGCAAGGCATTACTGTGGAATAATAACACCTCTAAGGCTTTATTGGGCTTTTCCGAAGTCGGTCAAAGAGCCGAGATAGCCAAAGACTTTACCGTAAGTCTGTTTTGATTCTGCTATGAGGTTGGCTCTGGCGGCCTCTTTAGAGTTCGGTGACTTACAGATCAAACGCCGCTAAGTCCCGCACAGTTCCAGAATGACATGGGGGATCAAGCGGGGGATCACTCGCCCCACCTTGAGGTATTATATTTTAAAAACAAGCCGCTACCAGAAGGCCGTGGCGGAGGAACAGGGATTCGAACCCTGGGAGGACTTTCACCCTCGTCGGTTTTCAAGACCGGTGCATTCGACCACTCTGCCACTCCTCCGACTTGGGTGACTTACCCTTTGAAGTTCGATTCTGAAACCCCCTGATGCTTCATTATTTCACGCCAATTATTGCCGACGGGCAAGGGATCGCTTTGCAAAATCCAGATTATTCAATAGGGTGCCCACAAAGAGGCACCCCACTTAGGGGGGCATATGAAAAAAGCTGCGCAAAGCAGCCATGAAAGCGTTGAACTGCGCAGCGGGCAAAGGGCGAGATGTTGGGAAAAGATCTTATTGTGATACGACTGCGACGCGTGGCGTTTTTACTTGGAACCACAATCGCTTTGACAGCCTGTGAGGACGGTCAAGGCTTTGACTTCCTGAAGAAAAAAGAAACTTTTGACTCCGAGGTGTTGCAAGAAGATGCAACGGGCAATGTCGACTTGATCGAGCGTGAAGTTGAGGCCCCAAAAGTATTTCAAGCAACAGAAGACGGGCTTTGGGACGGGCGTCCGTCGCTTGGCGGTGTTTGGGTGGCCTACCCCGGCGTCAAAAACCCGGAGCGGGTCGTTGTTCGCAACCTGTCCAACAATAAAACCGTCATTGGTGCATTATTTCGTCGCGAACGTGACAACCCGGGCCCAAAATTGCAAATGTCGTCCGACGCCGCACAGGCTTTGGGCCTCATTGCTGGGCAGCCCACGAAAATGAGCGTTGTCGCCCTGCGCAAAGAGACTGTCCCCGTGGCGCAACCCGCAATCTCGGGGCCGACAGGAATCGAAAGCCTGCCCCCACCAGACGCGATTGAAGCAAAACCTCTAGACCCGATCGCCAAGGCCAAAGCCGCGATTAAGAAAACTGAAACGCCCCCCGCGACCATAGCGCCGCCCCCAAAACCAGTTTCGCCTGCACCAGCGCCAGTTCGCAAAGCATCTGGCCTTGCAAAACCTTTCATCCAGATCGGTATTTTCTCGGTAAAAGAGAACGCCGATAACACCGCGACATCCCTGCGCGGCATCGGAATTTTGCCTTCGGTTAAGCAAGGCACAAGCCAAGGCAAGAAGTTCTGGCGGGTCATCGTTGGCCCCTCCGGCACGTCTTCCGAACGCGCGACCTTACTGAAAAAGATCAAAACTCTAGGCTTTAACGATGCCTACTTTGTGACCAACTAACTCAAGACCGACCATATATAAAGGAGCCGTCATGGGTCCCCGCGCCGCCTCGTTTTTCGCCATCACCGCCTGCGCTATTAACATTAGTTTTTCCGTGCATGCCTTTGAAATATCGGCAAAATCTGCCATCGTTCTTGATCTGAGTACAGGCTTAACCCTGATGGAAAAGAATGCAGATATGGCCCTACCACCGGCCTCTATGTCGAAGCTGATGACGTTGAACATGGCGTTTGAGGCCTTGGAGGATGGGCGCCTGTCACTGGACCAACGCTTGCCCGTTTCCCAGCACGCCCAGAATTACGGCGGCTCGACGATGTTTCTCAACACCCGTGACCGGGTCTCGGTTGAAAATCTCATCCGAGGGGTCATCGTGCTGTCAGGAAACGACGCCTCCGCGGTTCTGGCCGAAGCCATTTCCCACGATGGGACCGAGCGCGGGTTTGCCCAGATGATGACCCTGCGCGCACAAGAATTGGGCATGACCAACTCGACCTTTGCCAACTCCAACGGCTGGCCCGCCGCCGGTCAACGCATGTCGATGCGCGACCTGTCTATCTTGGCCAAACGCCTGATTACCGTCTTCCCGCAGTACTACGGCTACTTCGCTGAAACCGAGTTCGCCTTTGACAATCGCGCCCCCGACAACCGCTTCAACCGCAACCCGCTCCTCAAGCTCGGCATTGGCGCAGACGGGCTGAAAACCGGCCACACCACCGAGGCAGGCTACGGTTTGGTCGGCTCTGCCAAGCAGGGGACACGGCGCATTATTTTCGTGCTCTCGGGCCTCGCCAGCCAGCAAGACAGGGCGACTGAGAGCGAACGCATCACCAATTGGGCTTTTCGCCAATTCGCCGAGCAACAACTGGCTGAGCAAGGCGTTATAATGGCCCAAGCCGAGGTTTGGATGGGCTCTGCCGCCACCGTTGGCATGGCCAGCATCGAGGACATCAAAATATTGGTGCCGGTGCTGCAAAAAAACGGCGTCACCGCTAAAATTCAGTATCAAGGCCCGTTGAACGCCCCTATTCAAGCCGGTGATAAAGTCGCCGAGCTCATCGTCAGCGTCCCCGGCATCGGCGATGCATCTCACCCCCTTGTGGCCACTGAGACGGTCACCTCCGGCGGCTTTATGGTTCGCGTACGCACCGCTGCCACCGTGTTATTTCGCCAACTTACCGGCCAAGCGGCGACCATGTTTTGAGCGGGTTGTTTTTGACATTCGAGGGCATTGACGGCTCTGGGAAATCCACCCAATCGCGCCTGTTGGCTGGCCACCTAGAGGCCGCAGGCCACGACGTGGTTCTCACCCGCGAGCCCGGCGGCTCGCCCGGGGCCGAAGATATTCGCCGCCTTTTGGTCGAGGGCGAACCGGGCCGCTGGTCTGCCGAGACCGAAATTTTGCTATTCACCGCCGCGCGTCGTGACCATCTGGAGCGCACCATCGCCCCTGCCCTAGAAGCTGGAAAAATCGTGATTTGCGACCGCTTTGCCGACAGTACCCGCGTCTATCAAGGTGCCACACGCGGCGATCTTCGCGCCACCGTCGACAGCCTTCACAGCCAGATGATTGGCCGTGAGCCGGACCTGACGTTGATCATCGACATGGACCCCGACGTGGCCTTGGAACGCGGCCTTGCGCGCGGCTCGGGCGAGGACCGTTTCGAGGACTTCGGCGCTGATTTCCAGCACAAGCTCCGTGCGGGTTTTCTGGCGCTCGCACAAGATTTCCCCAAGCGCACCCGCCTGATTGATGGCACACGCGGCGCGCAAGATGTGGGCCGCGACATAGCCACATTGGTCGATACCTATCTGGCGACAAACACATGAGTGACGACGTCCTTCCACAATCCGACCAAATCGACGGCGCACCACATCCGCGTGAAACCGCGACGCTGATCGGACAACAGGCCGCCGAGGCATCCTTCATGGACGCGTTCACCGGCGAGCGCTTGCATCATGCGTGGATGATCACCGGCCCGCGCGGCATTGGCAAAGCCACTTTGGCATGGAAACTGGCGAAATTTCTGCTCGTGAACCCGCCTGCCCGCGATGATGATATGTTTGGTGCCCCGCCGATGCCGACCTCTTTGGACGTGGACCCAAACCACCCAGTTGCTGCCCGTATGAACGCTGGCAGCGAGCCGGGTCTATTTGTGCTCAAGCGCCCCTATGACGCCGACAAAAAGAAGTTCAAACAACAGATTACCGTGGATGAGGTCCGCAAGCTCAAAGGCTTCTTCTCGCTATCGGCCACCGAGGGCGGGCGGCGCATCGTTATCATCGACGCCGCCGACGAGATGAACGTCGCCGCGGCGAATGCCCTGCTGAAAGTCCTCGAAGAGCCCCCCGCCAACGCGCTGTTATTTCTCATCAGTCACCAGCCGTCGCGACTGCTGCCAACCATCCGCTCGCGGTGTCGCGAATTGCGCTGCGCAAGCCTCGGGGCGGATGATATGTCCGCCGCGCTTACCGCCACCGGTGCAGACGTCGGCCCCCATGGCCCCGCGCTGGCGGAGTTGTCCGGCGGCTCGGTCGGTGAGGCGCTGCGGATGCTAAACTTGGGCGGCTTGGACGTGTACCGCGACCTTGTGGCGATTGCCTCGACCTTCCCGAAACTCGACCGTCCCGCAATGATCTCGCTTGGCGAAAAGGCCGCCGCCCGAGGGCAAGACGCCCGTTTCGAGTTGATGCTGCGCCTGACCGACATGCTGCTATCGCGGCTGGCGCGCGCAGGTCTGGACCTGCCCCAAACCGAGGCCGCGCCGAATGAATTGGCCACCCTCAAGCGCCTGTCACCGGATGCAAATGCTGCGCGCGCATGGGCGGAAGTCTCCGCAAATATTTCGTCACGGGCGCAACACGGGCGTGCGGTGAACCTTGACCCTTCCGCGCTGGTCCTTGATATGGTTCTGGCAATGAATGACGTGGCCGCGAAAACTGCGGCCTGAACGAGGCCGAAAATGAGCACGCCCCCAAATACAGCACAGATCACTGATAGCCACTGCCACCTGGATTTCCCCGACTTCGAGGGCGAGCTTCCAGACATCATCGCCCGCGCCCACGAGGCTGGCGTGACGCGCATGGTCACGATCTGCACGCGCCTGCGCCTAGAGCCGCAAGTGCGCGCCATCGCCGAGGCGCACCCGTCAGTATACTACGCCGCAGGCACCCACCCGATGAGTGCCGCCGAGGAGCCTTTGGCCACGGTCGAGGAACTGGTCGCTTTGGCAGAACACCCGAAATTTGTCGGCATCGGCGAAACGGGTCTGGATTACCACTACACCGCTGAAAGCATGGGCATCCAAAAGGAAAGCCTGCTGGTCCACATAGAGGCCGCACGCCAAACCAAGCTGCCCCTGATTATTCATGCCCGCGCCGCCGATGACGACATGGCCCGTATCTTGGCCGACGAGCACGCCAAAGGCGCATACACTTGCGTCATGCACTGCTTCTCGTCGTCCAAAGAGCTGGGCCAAGCGGCGCTAGATTTAGGCTTCTATCTGTCGATGTCCGGCATTGCAGCTTTCCCCAAATCCCAAGACCTGCGCGACATCTTTGCCGCCGCGCCGCTGGACCGCATTTTAGTGGAAACCGACAGCCCCTACCTTGCGCCGCCGCCCTATCGCGGCAAGCGCAACGAGCCGGGCTATTCCGCCTATACCGCGCGCATCGGCGCGGAAGTATTTGGGCTGGAGTACGTTGATTTCGCCGCGCAGACCCAAGCCAATTTCGAGCGCCTGTTCTGGAAAGCCAAGTGAAGCGCCGCTTTACCATACTCGGCTGTGGCTCGTCCGGCGGTGTCCCGCGCCTTGGCGGGCACTGGGGCGATTGCGACCCGAACAACCCCAAGAACCGCCGTCGCCGCTGCTCCCTGCTGATCGAGCAAATTGGCCCTGACGGCACGACCACCGTATTAATCGACACCTCCCCCGACCTGCGCTCACAACTTCTAGACGCCGAGATCGGGCGGCTCGACGGCGTGATCTATACCCATGCGCATGCGGACCATGTTCACGGGCTTGATGACCTGCGCATGATCGTTTTCAACATGAAAGAACGGCTGAATGTCTGGGCCGATGGGGATACCACCAACAGCCTGATTTCGCGGTTTGGCTATGCGTTCGTGCAGCCCGAAGGCTCGCCCTATCCGCCGATCCTGAACCTCAATTCCATCCGCGATGTGGTCGAGATCACCGGCGCCGGTGGCACCATCGCCCTGACCCCGTTCAGGGCAAACCACGGCACCATCGACGCGCTTGGATTTCGCATCGGCGGCGTTGCCTACCTGCCCGATGTGGCGGAATTCTACGACGAGACATGGGCCGCGCTGCAAGGCCTCGACTGTTTTATCATCGACGCGCTGCGTCGCACACCGCACCCGAGCCACTCCCATCTGGCAAACACGCTGGGCTGGATCGAAACGCTCGCGCCCAAACGCGCGGTGATCACCAACATGCATATTGATCTGGACTACGCCACGCTAGAGGCCGAGACCCCGGACCATATTACCCCAGCCTATGACGGCATGCTGATTGAAGTGGATACCTAGCCATGATCGCATTGCTTGAAGTCATTTTGCCGGTCTTTTTGGTTATCGGTGCGGGCTACATAGCGGTCAAACGAGAGCTGTTCTCGAATGAGGGTGCAGACGCGTTGATGAAATTCACCCAGACCTTCGCCATCCCGTGTCTGTTGTTTCGCGGCATCGCTGACCTGGAACTGGGCGTCTATTTCGAGCCACGCCTGCTGTCGTCTTTCTACATCCCCGCCATCCTATGCTTCGCCCTTGGCAGCCTCGGCGGGCGCTACCTGTTCAACCGGCCATGGGAAGACAGCATCGCCATCGGGTTTTGCGCAATGTTCTCCAACTCGGTGCTGTTGGGCCTGCCGATCACCGAGCGCGCATATGGCGCGGACGCCCTGTCGCCGAACTATGCGTTGATCGCGGTGAACGCGCCGATTTGCTATGGCATCGGCATCACCGCCATGGAAATCGTGCGCAATAAAGGTGGCGGCGTCTGGCACACCTTCAAGGCCGTCTGGCGCGCTATCACGCATAACGCGCTGATCATCGGCATCGCGCTTGGCTTTGTGGTCAACCTCACCTCGCTGCCCCTGCCCGGCGTGCTCACCGACGCGATTGACTTGATGATCCGCGCCGCCTTGCCTGCTGCGATCTTTGGCTTGGGCGGCATCTTGGCGCGCTACAAAATCGAGGGCGACATCGGGCCGGTCATCATGATTTGCGCGTTGATGCTTGTGGTGCAGCCCAGCCTGACATGGCTCATCGGCGGTGCTGTCGGCCTGTCCACCGGCGCGTTCCGTTCCGCCGTGCTGACCGCCGCCATGGCACCGGGTGTGAACGCCTATGTCTTCGCCAATATGTATGGTGTCGGCAAGCGGGTCGCGGCCTCGGCGGTGTTGGTCTCGACCGCGCTCTCGGTGCTCACCGTGTGGGTCTGGCTGTCTCTTTTGCCTTAGCATACGAGCGCAAAAGCACCTGCGCTTCATGGTCTTGCAACGGTGGGAACGCCAGCTTGCTTTTGGCGCTCTGACCTTTCAAGGGCTGACTTGATAGCTGAAAACTCTCGACGGGAACCCGCTCGGCAAAAATGATGTGGTGCGCGTCAAAGCTGAGGTAGAGATAGCGCACCATCCCGCCCACGTCGCGCGTCACGGTGACGCCGTTGACGAAATCACGCGCCGCGACCAGCACCTCCCATTCACCAAACAACAGATCTGGCTGCCAACCGGCAAACCGGATGCGGTGTCCCGGTGTGACACACAAGTCATGCTCATTGTTGAGCGTCCCCGCCTTAAAGCGGATCGGGGCCACGTCTTCCAGCGCCTCGAAGCGACGTGTGCCCATGGCCCGAATTGGCTGCGCCCCATCGTCCAACGTCTCGACCAAATCACCGACCTTAAGGTCCTGAATGAGCCGATCCCCCATCGGCGTCAAAATCTTGGTGCCAAGCGCGAAGCACGGCTTATGCGTGCGGGAGCGCGAAACGGAAAGCTGGGAATCTGGCCTGATCAAGACGTGGTGCTGCGACATTTGAAAACCTGATATGCAAAGTAATTGCACAATGACCTACGCAGCAAATTTGTCCCAAAACGGGCAGTTACATCTCCAAGCATGGCAATTTCGGGGCATTAACGCCGCGTTGGGAAACGCTCTGTTTCCCGAACAGGATTCCGCACTGCAAGCAAAGCGCCACAGCTTTGAGCAAAACCTCGCTCTCTATAAGCATTTGGTGGAAAATTCCCGTCGGATAGGGTATCCTCAGGGCAAGCATTTCAACCTAAGGTCATTTCATGCTCGATTTTTTACCCAAGCGACACACAGCTTTAACCGTTTCACTCCTTGCGTCCCTTTTCGCCCTGCCCCAAATGGCCTCTGCGCAAATGGTAGGTTACGGGACGCTCAGCCCGTCCTCGGAAGTAACCGAGGCCACCATTGGGTCAGAGTTTTCCCTATACCGCAAAGCCATCGCCCAGCGGCGAGGTGCAGTGGGTGCACCGTCCACACGGCAAGACGCCACCACCCTGACCACTCAAGATGCACCCTCATGGAACGGGCTATCCTCGGTCTGGGGGTCGTTGGACACTAAAACGCTAAATGGCACTTATTCAGGTGACTCCACAAACCTGCTGTTCGGGGCAGACGCCTTGGTCGGGGATTCCTTAATCGTCGGGGTGATTGCCGGCTATAGCGTCTCCAGCATCACCATCCCAAGCGGCCAACGGATCAAAACCAAAGCCTTGTCTTTTGGCCCCTACTTCTCTGCACAATTGTCCGAGACCCTCAGCCTTGACGGGTTCGCAGCCTTCGGCAAACCGAATTATGACGTCGATGGCGGGCAGTTCTCTGGCGACAAGATATTTGGCAACCTCACACTGTCCGGCAGCATTTTCCTCGAGAACGCTCTGGTCTCGCCGTTCATCTCCATCGCGTCCATTCGCGAGGATTTACCCGCCTTCACCAGCGTGGCCCCCTTCCCCGTCGTTGCCTATGGTGCCACCACGATTGACGCTTTCGTCACCACGATTGGGGCCTCGGTCAACTTCAACCCGGTTGAGAAAGGTGGCAAAACCTACCTGCCCCACGCCGGGTTCGAGGTCGATTTTGTACGCAGCGATGACGGCTTCGGCAATATCACCAACTTCACCGCCCCGCGCCTAAGCGGCGGCGTGAATATCATCAGCGACGCGGGTGCATTGTCGCTCGGGGCCGACATTTCACGCACCTCAGAGGGCACCACAACATTCGGCGCAAATGCGGCGTATTTCCTACAATTTTAAGCTGAACGCGCTCCCCTCTCGCTGGCAACCACATGTCATGCGGGGGAGCGCGCCATTGACCCGCCGGACCTAAAATACGCGCGCCCAAACGAGCAACCGCTCGCAGGCCATCAGGCCCCTGGCGGAAGCGCCTTGCGCCGTAAGACAATATTAATGCCCCCATCAGACAAACTTAATGCGGTCAAAGCTCTATTCAAAGGAAATGCCCTTTGCTGCGCAAAGAGCTTGTCGTGCAGTTGTTAAAACAACCCTGGAAACCATCCCCCAAAAAGCGCAACTGCGCTTCGGGCGGCCAGCCCGCCCCATCGGAAGCGCCTTGCGCCGCGAGATAGGAAATGGTGCAGGAGAATGGAGAAGCCTAGAACCTACACGGCCTCAAGTAGCCGAAGGCGGTAGGCCAAATAAAAATGGTGCAGATGGCCGGACGAACCTAGAACCGTCAAAGCTCTCATCGTTTCTGCGAAACGACTGCCGCCCAGTGAAATCCCGCGAAAGGGATTGCCCTTTCGTTGCACGAAAGTGTGGAACGTCGCGCATCTTTGACTCGATGCAGCGGGTTTTCTGAATCTTAACAGGAGCCCGGGTCACGCAATATTGGCCCAAACGTCAAGCAATTCTGACCCAGACCGGACATTCGGCGTGGTATGGGCGGAGGTCGGCAGTGGGGGACTTTGCTGCCATTGGCTCCTCAGCAAGCAATGATGGCTCATAAACTGAAGCGGACTTTCAAGATGAGTAAAATGAGTCTATTATGCAATTCTTGAAACCTCGGGAACATAGTTTCTTATATCAAAGAGGGCACACTGATGTGGTGTTTCACCTGCATGAAAACAGAGCCCCCTAAGAAAGTTCCTGATTACTTTGAATTCCTTGATAATTTTGAGAGAATATTTAAGTCACTTTGTGTTGATTATGCTTTCGTGGAAGAATTCATGTCTCGTCCAAGCCTCCTTGGCGTAGAATACCCAAGCGATGTCCAGCAGGCGATAAACAATGTTTTCTGGACCTATCGCGATAGCTTGAACTTAGGTGTAGCGAAACTGGCTGATGGTGTCGAAGCCGCACTTTCCCTCAAGAATTTTAAAAAACACCACTCGTTAGCCAACAGGTGGAAGCATCCTGAATATTGCGGACCTTTTAATGATTGGAAAGACGATCTGAATAAATGGATCAAGGAACCGAAAACAGTAACTCTATTGCTTATACGTGATGAAAACCTTGCGCACGACTTGGCAAAAGGCGCAGGCAAAAAACGAGAATGGCGCGGCCCTTACAAGAACTTCGAAGGGAATTCGAAGGGGCGCTATCTGGGAACTGGATGGGAGCTTCTAGAAACGTGCAAAGAAGGCATTACTTTGCTTGCTCGACTTATAACGCTTTGCGGGAGAGGACCGAATTTCGCAGAGCATTTCGGTTTCACGGGAGCAGCAGAAAAAAACGTTGATCGGGAGATTGAAAGATGTCGCGGCTGTCACAGCGCATTGTTGGATCTAGTCTGAACGTTTATCAGTCTTCTCCCTTTGCCTTGATCGATGCCCTATACAGGATCTTCCATCTGCACCAAAGTGGTCACTCGTCCACAACGCAGCATCAGTAAAACTGGGCTCTTTAGTGACCTTCGCTGCATTCTGGACAAATAGCAGCTTTACAACATTTCCCGAAATTGGGTCAGTCGTTGACGCAAAGGTCAAAGTCATCTGACGTTGCACGAAAGATCTTTGGTGCGGTCGGAGGGACTCGAACCCTCACTCTTGTTACAGAACAGCGACCTCAACGCTGCGCGTCTACCAATTCCGCCACGACCGCAAAAACATCGAGGGGATGTGGGCGGCGTTCTAGCCTGCCCGATGGCCCTTGTGAAGCGCTAAATCACCACGCATGAAAAAGGCCGGAGGCGCATCGCACCCCCGGCCTGTTCTTCGCCAACTTTATACTTAAAACTGATGCTTTACTGGTCGACCTTGAAGATCGGCAACAGTGATGCAGGTTGCACCAATGGCACTGGCTGGGTGTTGCTACCCAGCGAGAAAGACGCCTTGCGCAACAAGGCGTTACGCTCTGGCTGGCCCGGTGCGAATACCGCTGTAGCCCCGCCCTCAATCGCGCTTAGGCCCATGTCATACCATGGCAGCGCCAGATCGGTGCGCTTAGACACCCCGAAGCCCTGCGCCAAGTGATGCCCCATCAATTCGCTATAAACCGCCTCGCCCAGAACCGTCAGCAACAGCGCCGAGCCGATGGCCACATCCAGATTGTCCGTACGATACCCCACCGACAGACAAATTTTGGCGGTGCCTGCCAGTTGAACCGGCGACATACCGGTTTTTAGCACAAAGCCGGACACATCTTGCAGCACTGCCGTATGCGGCTTCAGCGACATCGCGGCGACATATTCTTTTAACGCAGGACCAAAGCCCTCACACTGCTGGGTAATTTGCGCCGGGGTGAAGCCTTGGATTTTAGCGACCAGTTGCTCGCCCTCGGAAATCGCATAGGTCCGCGCAAGACAGAACTGCTCGTTCAGCGCCAGATTGGTATCAACCATGGTCTCGGCCGTCATAAACCCGCCGTTGGTCGAGGTCAGCAGCGACACCTGATTACAATGCGATGCCAGTGACACCACAGTGGTCTGCGCCATGAAGCTTGGTAAAGCCGAGCCACCGCCCGCAGCAGCAGCACCAAGACCCGCCGCCCCGGCAACTGCCGTTACAGTCGTTGTGGTGGTGGTCGTGCCGCCCAAAACTTGAGGCTGCAAAACTTGCGGCTGCGGTGCCGCGACAACAGTTGTCGCCGCCGGAGCCACCGCGAAAGTCGCGCCAGCAAGGCCAGCGGCCTCGGTACGGTAGGTGGTCAAAAGCCCGCGCGGACCGGTTGGGCTAGCCGCGATTTGCTGGTTCGTCACCACTCCGCCAGCCAAGGCGCGGTTGTGGCTTTGCAACAGAAAATTCTTCTCATAGTCAGTCAACTGGCCAGTCGCGGGGTAGCCCATATGCGCTTGGTAGTTGGAAATCGCCGCCCGTGATTTACGCCCCAAAACCCCATCGGGTGAGCCCGCAGGAAAGCCGAAGTAATTCAATGAGCTTTGAATGTCGCGCCGTTCTTGACGCACATAGGACGGAACCGATGATCTGGTGGTTTTCCGATAGGTTTTCCGGCGCACAACGCGCTTTTTCTTACCCGCATTGCGCACAATTGCGGAGCCAACGACCCCCGCCACGATGCCTGCTGCGAAATCCCCACTGCCAGCCGACACGCGACTCGCCGGGACTGTAATCATCGCGACAGCGGCACAAGCCATTGTAATATTTTTAAAAAACATGCATTTCCTCCAAGAACGAGACTATAATATCTGCTCTATAGTAACATGTAGTTTTACGTGAGACCTAGGAAAAAGGCGTGAAAACGCGCCCAAGCCCAAGCAACAAAGGCGCTGCGCATGGTTGAATGGATAAAAACCGACGGATTAACCGATTACAAAGAGGCCGAGCGCTTCATGGAAGACCGCGTTGCCGCCATTCATCGCGGCGACGCGCCGGAATGTATTTGGCTGGTTGAACACCCGCCCCTCTATACGGCGGGAACCTCTGCCAATCGGGCCGATCTGGTCTCCCCCGACCGCTTCCCCGTGCATCAAACCCGGCGCGGCGGGCAGTACACCTACCACGGCCCCGGCCAGCGGGTCGCCTATGCGATGCTTGACCTGAATGCGCGCGGCCGCGATGTGCGCAAATATGTGCAACAGCTAGAGCACTGGATCATCGCCACCCTCGCCGAATTCAACGTCACGGGTCACATTCGCGCGGGCCGCGTCGGTGTCTGGGTCGAGCGCCCCGACAAGCCACTACAAGCGGACGGTGCCTTGGCCGAGGATAAAATCGCCGCCATCGGCGTGCGTCTGCGCAAATGGGTCAGCTATCACGGGCTGTCGATCAACGTGGAGCCGGATCTGGAACATTTCAGCGGCATCGTGCCCTGCGGCATCACTCAGCACGGGGTTACCTCGCTGGTAGATTTGGGCCTGCCCGTAACAATGGGCGACGTGGACGACGCTTTGGCGCGCAGTTTTAGGCAGGTATTTTAAGCGGGCCAACCTTTAAGCAGGCCAGCGTTTGGGCAACCCCGGCGCGCCAACGTGATCGTCTAGCGCCTGCAAGTAATGCGTCATCGAGTGATCCAGCCCCGGATTGGTCACCGCAGGCGTCATGCGAACCGACAGCCCCAAGCGGCGAAACCCCGCTTCGCTGGGGGGCAACCGCGTTACCAGATCGTCCATCCTGCAAATATTAAGAACTTTGCTCTCGTTTTTCAGTTTCCTGCGCCCTCTTTTAACGCGCGGTGACGCAAAACCCACCGCAGGTATGCCCAGCGACGTGCCCAGAATTTGCGCCGTCGCCGCCCCCAGTGAATGGCCAATCACGTATTGCGCGTTATTTTCCTTAGCGAAGGCATAAAGCGTAGTGGCATGGCGCAGAAATCCCGCATGAAACACCGCACCGGTCCGGCCCTTGCCGCGCTCATCGCGTCGGTAATTGCGCCCCATAATGCGGTAGATATCAAAGTTGCGAAACCAGTCCAGCAACTCGTTTGAGCCGGGGACCACCAAGACCCCACGCTTCATCATATAGGCCTGCGCGCCCTTGCGGTTGATGTGGGCTTTGACCTCGGGCGGGACCCGCCCGCGTTTAATTCTATCGGCAATCAGATAGCTTTGCTCGGCCAATTCAGCGGCATTCTTGACGGATAATTGCATGGCAAACTCCAAATCTGTAAAATAATCCGCACAGTCTACCCGATGCGGGCCTTTTCACAAAATCCGCGAGAGGGGTTAGGTTTTAAAGCTCTGATTTGCGCATTTGCATGGGGTCTTGCGTTACACTTGGATACATTTCGCACCAGAATGCGACATTTTGCGCGCGTGAAGGGCAGTTGTAACATTGCTCCGCGCGCCTATCGCCCGTAAAACAGTCTGATAATAACGGGACGATTCAGTCCTGCCTTACGCGTGAGGGCCAACAGCCTCACACAATACACGAGTGGAAACGGGAGAAACGCATGGCGGACGCAGCCACCCATGGGCACGATCACGACGAACGGGGATTCTTTACCCGTTGGTTCATGTCGACAAACCATAAAGACATCGGGATCTTGTATCTCTTCACCGCCGGCCTGATGGGCTTGGTCTCTGTTCTGTTCACCGTTTACATGCGGATGGAACTGATGGAGCCGGGCGTTCAATACATGTGCCTGGAGGGCCCTCGCCTATTCGCAGCCGCGGTGGCCGATTGTACCCCGAACGGACACCTGTGGAACGTGTTGATCACGGGCCACGGCATTATCATGATGTTCTTCGTGGTGATCCCCGCCCTGTTTGGCGGCTTTGGCAACTACTTCATGCCGCTGCAAATCGGCGCGCCTGACATGGCATTCCCACGGATGAACAACCTGTCTTACTGGATGTATGTCGCGGGTTGCTCACTGGCGGTTTGCTCGCTGATCACACCGGGCGGCAATGACCAGCTTGGCTCTGGCGTGGGTTGGGTGCTCTATGCGCCGCTGTCCACCAATGAGGCTGGCATGTCGATGGACTTCGCCATCTTCGCGGTTCACATGTCTGGTGCCTCGTCCATTTTGGGCGCGATCAACATGATCACCACCTTCCTTAACATGCGCACACCGGGCATGACGCTGCATAAGGTGCCGCTGTTTGCATGGTCGATCTTTGTCACCGCATGGTTGATCCTTTTGTCCCTGCCGGTTCTGGCTGGCGCCATCACCATGTTGCTGACAGACCGCAACTTTGGCACCACGTTCTTCCAAGCGGAAGGCGGCGGCGACCCGATCTTGTACCAACACCTGTTGTGGTTCTTTGGCCACCCGGAAGTGTATATGATCATCGTTCCGGGCTTTGGCATCATCAGCCACATCATCGCGACCTTCTCTAAGAAGCCCGTGTTTGGCTACTTGCCGATGGTCTATGCGATGGTTGCAATTGGCGCGCTTGGCTTTGTTGTCTGGGCACACCACATGTACACCGTCGGCATGAGCCTGTCGCAGCAGTCCTACTTCATGATGGCCACTATGGTGATCGCGGTGCCAACCGGCATCAAGATCTTCTCGTGGATTGCCACCATGTGGGGCGGCTCGATCGAGATGAAAACGCCGATGCTCTGGGCCTTTGGCTTCTTGTTCCTGTTCACCGTTGGCGGGGTTACCGGCGTTGTGCTGTCACAGGCTGGCATCGACCGTGCCTACCATGACACCTACTATGTTGTGGCGCACTTCCACTACGTGATGAGCCTTGGCGCCGTGTTCTGCATCTTCGCGGGTATCTACTTCTATCTGCCGAAAATGTCGGGCCGGATGTATCCTGAATGGGCAGGCAAACTGCACTTCTGGATGATGTTCATCGGGGCCAACGTGACCTTCTTCCCACAGCACTTCCTTGGTCGCCAAGGCATGCCGCGTCGCTATATCGACTACCCAGAGGCCTTTGCCTACTGGAACTACGTGTCGAGCTGGGGTGCGTTCTTGTCCTTCGCGTCGTTCATCTTCTTCATCGGCGTCATGTACTACACACTGACCAGAGGCCGCCGCGTGACCGAGAACAACCCTTGGAACGAATATGCTGACACACTGGAATGGACTTTGCCGTGCCCTCCACCAGAGCACACGTTCGAAATCCTGCCCAAGCAGTCGGACTGGGACAAAGCCCCCGGCCACTAGCCATGCCAGTTGAGCATATAACTCTACCCGAAGGGGCCTCGGATCATCCCGAGGCCCCTTCTACTTATGAAGGTCGCCCGCCGCTCTACCGCGTGCACCTATACCCGCACCGCTCCCTACCCCGCGCGGGCTTTGTCACCTTCATCGCAGCCACCTGCATCTTGCTGGCCACCCCGCTGCTGCCGCTGCTGGGAACCCCTGCCCTTTGGGCTTTGCTGCCTTTCTTGCTTGGAACAATCGCGGCCATCTGGTTCTTCTTGATGCGCAGCTACCGCTCGGGTCAAACGCTCGAAGACCTAAGCCTCTGGCGCGATCGCATCACGCTGGTGCGCATAAACCCCGACGGGTCGCGCCAAGACTGGGAAGCCAACCCCTACTGGGTGGACGTGATCACCCACGACAAACCCGTCCCTAGCTATCTGACCCTACGCGGTGGCCCGCGCGAGGTAGAGCTAGGCGCATTCCTGACGCCCGAAGAGCGGGAAATATTGAAGGCGGAGTTGGAAGAAAAACTGCGGTTTTTGGCTATTCCGTCCGGTTAGAACACCCGCGTTAACCCTTTCGGATAAACACCGCGTTCATGAAAGGTCTGCGCAGCCAGGTCTTATTGTAAAAAGCGCAGGCGTTCAGCCACGGCTCCAACTCGCCCAACAGCACACCGCCCTCATAGAAGGGCAGTTTTGAAATTTCGGTTTCGATGTAGCGTAGCGTTTTTAGCAATGTTCCCGCACCTTTCAGGGCCAATAACTCAGCTCCCTGAATATCGAGCGCCAAAACATCCACATCGCTCAGCGCAATTCCGGCCTCGGGCAACAAAACATCCAGACTGCGCATCTTTAGGTTTAACACCTCCCCCGTGGCATTCACCGTTGGTTGCGGGTCATCCCCGTCTGAGGCCTTCATGAAGATCGAGCTGGACATGCCGTCATTGGAAAACAAATAGAATGGCGTATCCGCGCCGTCCACATCACCGACAAGCGCGTTCAATACGATATGGGTGGTTCTCGGCGCGCGCGTTATGCGTGCAAACCAAGACCGGGGCGCAGCTTGCGAAGCAGCAATCGCGGCTTCCAATCCCGGAAGCTGGGCCGGATCCGCCTCGACCCAAACGACAGTAGAGACACCCCAGTGGTCGTAAATTCTGGCCTCTTGCCCCTTATGGGCACCAACATGGACGATGGTCATCCCGCGCAGTGACTTAAAGCGGCGTGCGAGGGTGCGTACGATATACATACTACCCCAACCGCGCCTTAACCATCGGGCCAACTTTGCCGAAATCCATCTGGCCGGTGTATTTGCCTTTCAGCACACCCATCACCTTGCCCATATCACGGATGCTTGCCGCGCCGGTTTGGGCAATGGCCCCATCAACGGCAGCCTCGGCCTCGGCCTCGCTAAGTTGCGCGGGCAGGAACGTGCCAATCACTTTGATCTCGGCCAATTCGCGCTCGGCCAGTTCCAGCCGCCCGCCCTCTTCATAGGCCCGCGCGCTTTCTTGGCGCTGCTTTACCATTTTGCCAAGAATCGCCAAAATACCGGCGTCAGAGACAGTTTTACCATCCACGCGCAAAGCGATGTCCTGGTCTTTGATCGCAGCATTAATCAGGCGTAAAGTCCCCAGACGCAGCACGTCCTTGGCTTTCATCGCTTCTTTCAATGCATCTGTAATGCTGGTGCGCATGTCTTTGGTCATAAGGTGCCTTCCCTGATACCCTTAAGGCGCGTCTTTTAGCGAAAACCCCGCCACACCACAACAACAGCTTTGCACCTTGCAAAAAAGGCCCGCTCAATCTCCGTGCGGTGGTTGACGCCCCTCACGCCCGCCCGTAGATATCGGCAAGTTTTGCCCCAGCCAAATTGGAGTCGCCGCCATGACCGTCAAACCGACAGCCTGTCTCGTTCTGGCCGATGGCACCGTCTTTTACGGCCACGGCTTTGGGGCCACAGGCCAAACCACCGCCGAGCTGTGCTTCAACACCGCCATGACTGGCTACCAAGAAATCATGACCGACCCGTCTTATGCAGGCCAGATCGTGACCTTCACGTTCCCTCATATCGGCAATACTGGCGTCACCGCCGAGGATGACGAAACCGCTGATCCTGTCGCCGCTGGCATGGTGGTCAAATGGGACCCAACGACGGCCTCGAGCTGGCGCGCCACTGGCGAGCTGACCGAGTGGTTGACCAAAACCGGACGCATTGGCCTTGGCGGGATTGATACGCGCCGCCTAACGCGCGCTATTCGCGCCCAAGGTGCGCCGCATGTGGCCATGGCCCATAACCCCGACGGCGAATTTGACCTTGAAGCATTGGTCGCAGCCGCGCGCGGTTTCGCCGGGCTTGAAGGCCTTGATTTGGCCAAAGAGGTCACCTGTGCGCAATCCTACACGTGGGACGAGCAACGCTGGGCATGGCCCGACGGCTTTACCAAACGCACCACGCCCGGCCATAAAGTCGTGGCGATTGATTTCGGCGCCAAGCGCAACATTTTGCGCTGCCTCGCCTCCGCAGGTTGTGACGTTACCGTGCTGCCTGCCTCGGCCACTGTGGAAGACGTTATGGCCCATAATCCTGACGGCGTATTCCTATCCAACGGCCCCGGTGACCCCGCGGCAACTGGCACCTATGCAGTGCCGATGATCAAGGGTGTTCTTGCCAAAAATATCCCCGTGTTTGGCATCTGTTTGGGCCACCAAATGCTTGCACTGGCGCTTGGGGCAAAGACCATCAAGATGAACCACGGGCATCACGGTGCCAATCATCCGGTGAAAGACCTCGACACTGGGAAAGTTGAAATTACCTCAATGAATCATGGCTTTACCGTGGATAGTCAAACCTTGCCAGAAGGCGTGCTAGAGACACATATCTCGCTGTTTGACGGGTCTAACTGCGGAATTCGCATGGCGGATCGCCCCGTATTTTCAGTGCAATATCACCCCGAGGCCTCCCCCGGACCGCAAGACAGCTACTACCTGTTCGAGCGCTTCGCCAAGGCCATGGCGGCGAAAACAACTGTAGGCGCTTAACGCCCCCTTAACTGGAATCACTCAATCGTCCAGCCATGTTCTGCGCTGCTGGAGAAACCTGAGATGAACGCGCCCCTGAAATCGCCGCGCTTGTTGCGCGCGCGCGCAGAGGTGCGTGCGTGGCACGACGATTTAACCGATGATTTTCCCGGTGCAAAAGCGCCT
This sequence comes from Litoreibacter sp., assembly GCF_058136045.1. Taxonomy (NCBI): domain Bacteria; kingdom Pseudomonadati; phylum Pseudomonadota; class Alphaproteobacteria; order Rhodobacterales; family Roseobacteraceae; genus Litoreibacter; species Litoreibacter sp. The sequence goes on along the minus strand of NZ_JBYVDD010000003.1, from coordinate 64,063 downwards.
CGCTCCTTGTTGGGCGAGCAATTGCTCGATCAAGGCCTGATCACCTCTCCTGAACTGCTCACCGCCCTTGCTTTGCAAGCCCGCCAAAATGTGCCGCTGGGTGAAATACTGGTGGGCCGGGGGTCCGTTTCCGAGGAAGATGTGCTGCGCATCCTTGCCAAGCAACATAACACGCATTTGGTAAACCTCGCGGCCTCCCCCCCCGACCCTCAACTCATGCCCATCGTCCCTGCGCAAGATTGTCTGCGACTGGGCTTCATTCCATGGCGCAAACAAGGTGAGGTGGTGAAGTTTGCCACCGCCCATCCGGAGCGCATCGCCGACATCCGCCTCAAATTGCCCTTTGAGTTAAGCGACGCTCAATTTGTGTTGACGCGGCATGATGACCTGCAAGATGCAATACACACCCATATGGGGAAAACTCTGGCAGAATTGGCCGAAGTACGCACCGCACCGCAAGACAGTTGCCGCAATTGGTCCACAACCGGGATGGCATGGGTTCTGGCAGTCTTTATCATAATAACCACCGCAACAGCCCTCTATGCCCCAATCGGGTTGATCTGGACCCTCTTTGGCATCGCGACCATAGCCTTGGTTTGCAATGCTGTGCTCAAGGCCATTTGCGCAGTAATTGCCTTGCGAGCCAAGCCGTCACCTCCTGATTTCGGCCCAACCCCCATAAGCCGGCTTCCGAAAATATCGATCCTTGTTCCCCTTTTTCACGAACGCGATATTGCTGGCGCCTTGGTTAAACGGCTTGCGCGGCTTTCCTACCCTCGTGAATTGCTAGAAATTTGCCTCGTTGTTGAGGCCGATGATACCGTTACCCAAGAGGCCTTGACCCACGGTGGGTTGCCACGTTGGATGCGCGTTATTCGCGTGCCCATGGGCGGGGTACAGACCAAGCCCCGCGCCTTAAACTATGCTCTGGATTTCACCTCTGGCTCGCTCGTTGGGGTCTATGATGCGGAAGATGCCCCCGACCCAGATCAGCTACACCATGTCGCAAAAAAATTCGCTCATGGCGGGTCAGATTTGGCCTGTGTTCAAGGTGTTTTGAGCTTTTATAACGCCCAGACCAATTGGCTATCTCGTTGTTTTTTCTTCGAATATGCAGGCTGGTTTCGCGTCATGCTGCCGGGTTTGCAAAAACTGGGTTTCGCGATCCCACTGGGCGGCACCACCTTGTTTTTCCGCCGTGATTTACTGCTGAAACTTGGGGCATGGGATGCTCATAATGTCACTGAAGATGCCGATCTTGGGATGCGTTTGGCGCGGCGCGGTTATAGATGCGAAATGATCGAGACCGTGACCCATGAGGAAGCCAACAGCAAGGTTTGGCCCTGGATCAAGCAACGCTCGCGCTGGCTCAAGGGCTATGCGGTAACATGGTGCGTTCACATGCGCCGCCCCCGGCAACTATGGCGCGAGTTGGGCCCACGAAAGTTCGCAGGCTTTCAACTGTTGTTTCTCAGCACGCTCACGTCCTTTTTCCTCGCCCCAATTTTATGGTGGAGCTTGCTAACATTTCTGTTTGGCTGGCCTAATCCAATATTCGACCCGATGCCAAAACCTTTGGTTGTAGCGAGCAGCGCATTCTTCTTCGCGGCAGAACTCATTACACTTGCGGTCTTTGTCACCGCAGTTTCCAAAATAGAAAAACGGCCCAGAATTGGGTGGGTATTAACCCTCCCGCTCTACTTTATCTTTGGCACATTGGCCGCCTATAAAGGGCTGTCAGAGCTGCTATTCAACCCGTTTTACTGGGACAAAACCGAGCACGGCATGTTCGGAGGAGCGACGGAGACATCAACCAGCGGCAACAGACCCGGCGTCGATCTGCAATCGGGTTTGGAAGGCAATTGACAAATGCTTGCGCAACGCCTGCGACGCCCCCTCTCCGTCACCGGCCTCGATCGCTTTGACGATTTCTAAATGCTCAGCCAAAGCCACTTCCCCCCGCCCTTCGGCCGCCAGTGATGTGGTCGCAAGCAAGGCCATTGAGCGATAAACAAGGTCCAACTGTTGCACCAAAAACCGATTGTGCGACGCTAGGTGGATTTGACGATGAAACCGCCTGTTGGCCTGAGCCAGTTTTGCTGGCTCCTCCAAAAACTCCCGATCCTCCGCCACCATAGCGAACAGCACTTTAACCTCTTCGCTTGCCGCATGTTTGGCCGCCAACTCAGCCGCCAATCCTTCAAGCGCCGTACGAACGGTGTACAGTTCGGCCATCTGATTATGATCCAGCGACGCAACAATCAGCGAGCGCCCATCGCGGGTCAGCATCGACTGGGTTTCCAACCGCTGCAAGGCTTCCCGAATTGGCGTGCGTGACACCCCGAAACGATCGGCCAGTTCACTTTCCACCAACCGACTACCCGGCTTGTAAATCCCGGTATCTATCGCGTGTAAAATTAGCCCGTAAGCATCGTTAGCAGCTGGTAGCTCAATCGACATTATCCGCGATCCTCAATTTGACGTACCCACGCTAGCGTCGCCCCCCGCCATGCGCAAGTTTCACGTCGCTTTCGGTTGCACCGGGCACTCGGCACGCTAAGATTGCATCATGCCAGCCACTCACTTTTCCCACATCGACACTTGGGTCTTTGACCTCGACAATACGCTTTACCCGCCCCATATGCGCTTGTTTGATCAAATTGAAGTCCGAATGACCGCTTGGGTCATGGCCACACTTAGTGTGGATCACACCGAGGCGGATCGCCTGCGCGCGCTCTATTGGCGCGATCATGGCACCACATTAGCGGGCTTGATGCGCGTTCACGGTGTAAACCCGGAAGGGTACTTACATGATGTACATGACATTGATTTCACTGTCCTTAGCCCTGACCCTGCTCTTCGGAATGCCATAAACAAGCTGCCCGGGCGCAAGATAATCTACACAAACGGGACCGCCCCCTACGCGGAAAACGTCTTAAAAGCCCGTGGCTTATCTGGAATATTTGATGCACTTTATGGCGTAGAACACGCTGATTTTCACCCAAAACCAGATAGAGTCGCCTTTGAAAAAGTGTTCACTACGGACGGGCTAAAGCCACAACAAGCCGCGATGTTTGAAGATGATCCACGCAACCTTGCCGTGCCTCATGCCATGGGGATGCGCACAGTTCACGTTGCCCCCGATCCGCAAGCCGAGCCTCATATAGAACACCATACCGATGATTTGCGCGGCTTTCTGACCCAGCTGGTCGACTAACCTTGCACCCAGCCTCCGGCAGCATAAAGTGCGCATTATGGACAGCGATATCTTCATTTCCGGTGGCGGCGTTGCAGGTTTAACCGCAGCGTGCCTTTTTGGTAGCCAAGGCTACAACGTTACATGCGTGGACCCCGCCCCACCAATTACCGAGCGCGATATTGATGGCGCAGATTTACGCTCGACCGCGTTTCTTCAACCCGCCATAGCCGTGTTGGAGGCCGCCGGTGTTTGGAGCAAACTGACACCGCATGCGATGGCCCTAGAGACCATGCGAATTGTTGATGCAGGCGGTGATGCAGGCATCCCACGCGCCACGCGCGATTTCAATGCCAGCGACATTTCAGATCAACCCTTTGGCTGGAACTTGCCCAATTGGCTGATCCGCCGCGAGCTTGTCGCCAGACTGGCCGAGCTGCCCAATGTCACGTTCCTGCCCGGCACCGCTTGTACTAAAATTTTCACCCGCACAGCCTCTGCTAAACTGTGGCTAAGCGATGGGACAACCCGCACAGCGCAGCTGGTTATCGCCGCTGATGGGCGTAATTCTTTGATCCGCGAGAGCATGGGAATTGGGGTAAAAACAACGCGCTACGGACAAAAGGCACTGGCCTTTGCCGTGACGCACCCGGTCCCACACAACAACGTCTCGACCGAGATCCACCGCACGGGTGGCCCGTTCACACTGGTCCCGTTGCCCGATCATAATGGCCTGCCAAGTTCTGCCATTGTTTGGATGGAAAAAGGCCCCGAGGCCGCGCGCTTGAATGCTCTTTCCATTGAGGATTTCAATACAGAAATGTCGCAGCGATCTTGCCACCTGTTTGGCCCGCTTACCTTGGCCTCTAAACGTACAATTTGGCCAATCATCGCCCAATTGGCCGACAGATTTAGCGCCGAGCGCGTGGCCCTAATCGCAGAAGCCGCCCATGTCGCCCCGCCCATTGGCGCGCAGGGATTAAACATGTCTTTGGCGGATTTATCTCAATTATTAGAATTGATGCGCATACACCCGCTTGGCGGCAAGGAAATGCTGGATATATATAGCAAAAAACGTCACTTTGAAGTGCGGGCGCGGGTTAGCGGAATTGATCTATTGAACCGCACCTCGATGTCTCAAGCCACATGGATACGCGACCTAAGATCAGCAGGTATCGGGGCGATACATGATGCCGCCCCGATCCGAAAAACCCTTATGAAACTAGGTCTTGGCGCGCATTAAAGCACTTGGTCCACGACCTCTTGCAGTGAGGCCAGCGTCGCGTCCACATCATAGAGTTTATCCAAGCCAAACAGCCCAATGCGGAAGGTGTGGAAATCATCCGGCTCATCGCATTGCAGCGGCACTCCGGCGGCTATCTGCGTGCCCAAAGCCGCAAATTTTGACCCGTTTTGCACACCCGCATCATCGGTATAGCTGACCACCACGCCCGGCGCGCCGAACCCGTCCGCGGCAACAGAGGTGATGCCCTTGGCCGCCATCATCGCCCGTACGCCATTGCCCAGTTTCCACTGCGCGTCGCGCAACTTCTCAAAGCCGTATTCGCGTGTCTCGATCATCGTATCGCGGAAGGCGCGCAACCCGTCCGTGGGCATCGTGGCGTGATAGGCGTGGCCCCCGCCCTCGTAGATTTCCATGATCCCCAGCCATTTTTTCAGATCAATCGCAAAGCTGTCTGATGTCGTCTCGTCAATCTTGGCACGCGCACGCGCCGACATCATCACCAAGCCTGCGCAAGGCGTGGCGGACCAGCCTTTTTGCGGCGCAGAGATCAACACATCAACGCCCGTGGCCTTCATATCGACCCAAGCACAACCCGACGCGATGCAGTCCAAAACCATCAACGCGCCGACCTCATGGGCCGCCTCGGACATGGCTTTGATATAGTCATCGGGCAAGATCACACCGGCCGAGGTTTCCACATGCGGGGCAAAAACCACCGTTGGTTTCTCGTCACGGATACGCGCCACCACATCGTCAATTGGGCAGGGTTGAAACGGCGCGCGGGTGTCGTTACCAGTTTGGCGGGCCTTCATCACGGCGGTCTCGGATGGCAAACCACCCGCTTCCATGATCTGGCTCCAGCGATAGGAGAACCAGCCGTTACGCACAACCAAAGCGCGCTGATCACGGGCAAATTGGCGCGCCACGGCCTCCATCGCATAGGTGCCGCCACCCGGGATCAAAGCCACGCTGTCAGCGTTATAGACGTCTTTCAACATCCCCGAGATATCGGTCATGACCTGCTGGAAGGCCTTGGACATAGAGTTGAGGGAGCGGTCGGTGAACACCACCGAGAATTCGCGCAGACCGTCGGGATCGACGTTTTCAAGCAATGCAGACATAGGGGAACCTCCTGAGTTTGAGGAGGAAATTAGGGGGAATTGTGGGGGGATGCACGGCTTAATTTCTGAAATACTATCGCAGAATGAAATACCCGTTTCTCTTTGGAAACCATTGCGCCTGAATACTCGCACCAACCAGACTTTCGAGGAAAGTCTGCCTCCAAATCCTCTGTGAGGATTTGTCCCCACTCAAAGCGGCCCCGCCAACCGCTCCTCGCTGAGCAACACATTTGCCTCCACATCGCCAACACCGGGCAAGGTCATGATGCGGCGGCGCAGGACGCGCTCGAAATCTGATAGATCGCGGGCCACCACACGCAGGCGGTAATCATACAGGCCCAGCACGTGTTGCACCGTTTGCACCTCGGGGATGGCCGTCACCGCGCGCTCAAAATCTTCTAGGCTGACGCGCCCTTTGGTGGCCAGTTTCACCCCCAAAAACACCGTAACACCGAACCCCAAAGCCTGTGCATCCAGATCAACGCGACGCCCTGCCAGCACCCCCTCATCCTGCAACCGTTTGATGCGTCGCCATGTGGCTGGCTGGCTGAGGCCAAGATCACGCCCCAACGCCCCCGCGCTTTGCGTGGCGTCTGCACTCAGCGCGCGCAGGATGGCAAAATCGGTGTCGTCCCAGCTCATATAGGTAGCGTCTCAGTGGCCTTGATGGTCGCCACATGCATCAACGCCTCTAGCTCCGCGATATGCGGCAGGGTCAGGATTTGGTTGCGATACAGGCTTTGGTAATGCGCCATGTCACGCGCAATCACCGACAGGCGCAAATCAACGCGGCCCAGAAAGGTCTGGATGGCGATGACTTCAGGGATTTGTCGCGCGGCGTCTTGGAATTCGTCAAAGGCACGCGGCGCAGTCTTATCAAGCGTAAAGCGCAGCGAGACCTCGACGGCGAAACCCAGCTTGCTCCAATCAATCACCGCATACTGGCCCCGCAAGATACCCTTCGCGCTGAGCTTGTCCAATCGTCGGGCAGCAGTGGCAGGTTGCATCGCGCAGTGCTGCGCCAACTCCGACACGGGGGCACTCGGATCAGATTGCAAATAACGTAATAAACGGCGATCAGCATCATCAAGCATGATTTTTTACTAAATCATTAGATCAACGAATACTAGACACCATATTTTGTAAAAATACCATCACTTCAACTCTGGCCCCTGCCAGCCAAGCCAGTATGGTGAGCACAACCGAAACCTATATGAGGACGCCCGATATGCGCGTTTACTATGATCGCGATTGCGATGTTAACCTGATCAAAGACAAAAAAGTTGCCATTCTTGGCTATGGTTCCCAAGGCCACGCCCACGCGCTGAACTTGCGCGATTCCGGTGCTAAAAACCTTGTGGTTGCGTTGCGTGAAGGCTCTGCCTCCGCTGCTAAAGCCGAAGGCGAAGGCCTTAAAGTTATGGGCATCGCAGAAGCCGCCGCTTGGGCCGACCTGATCATGTTCACCATGCCCGACGAATTGCAGGCTGAAACCTACAAGAAATACGTCCACGACAACATCAAGCCCGGCGCAGCCATCGCATTCGCCCACGGCTTGAACGTACATTTCGGCCTGATCGAGCCTAAAGAAGGCATCGACGTCATCATGATGGCGCCAAAAGGCCCCGGCCACACGGTTCGCGGCGAATTCACCAAAGGCGGTGGCGTGCCTTGCCTTGTAGCTGTCGACAAAGACGCATCCGGCAAAGCGCTGGAAATTGGCCTGTCGTATTGCTCGGGCATCGGTGGCGGTCGCTCTGGCATCATCGAGACTGACTTCCGCGAAGAGTGCGAAACCGACCTGTTCGGCGAGCAAGCTGTTTTGTGTGGCGGCATCGTTGAACTGATCCGCATGGGCTTCGAGACCCTTGTGGAAGCTGGCTACGAACCTGAAATGGCTTACTTCGAATGCTTGCACGAAACCAAACTGATCGTGGACCTGATCTATGAGGGCGGCATCGCCAACATGGATTATTCGATCTCGAACACAGCGGAATACGGCCAATACGTGTCCGGCCCGCGCATCTTGCCTTACGAAGAAACCAAGGCAAACATGAAAGCCGTTCTCAGCGACATCCAGTCCGGCAAATTCGTGCGTGACTTCATGCTTGAAAACGCTGTTGGTCAGCCAACACTCAAAGCATCGCGTCGCTCCAACGACGAGCACCAGATCGAACTGGTAGGTGGCAAACTACGCGCCATGATGCCTTGGATCTCTGCTGGCAAAATGGTCGACAAAGAAAAGAACTAAACACAATATTTCGGCTCTGGCTGAACTATACAGTGTTTTCGGAAAAGGCGTCTCGCAAGGGGCGCCTTTTTCAGTTACCGATTAACACATGAGCACTCCTACCCCCCAAAACCCCGGCCTGACCAACTGGCTGTTGATCATGATCCTTGGCGTCGTTTGGGGTGGTGCATTCATGTCGGTGCGCCTGTCACTTGACGGCTACCCACCATGGACTGTTGCAGCCACACGAACCACCCTTGCCGCGATAACCCTCACCATTATCGGGGCAGCTTTGGGCCAAGGCATCCATAAAATTGCGTCCCTGCGCGCATGGGCCTTTGCCAGCACTGTTGGCGCGGGGGCTATTGCGTTGCCATTTGCACTGCTGTGTTGGGGGCAACAATTCATCCCCTCCGCCTTTGCCGGTGTCGCCATGGGGGCGGTGCCTTTGCTCGTGCTGCCATTGGTTTATCTGTTCTCACCAGAAGAGGGCATCGGCCCGCGCCGTGTTATCGGCATGATCTTAGGCTTCATTGGCATCTATATTTTGGTCGGCCCGGATGCCGCTGCGTCAACGGGCCACAAGAGCGAATGGTTAGGCCGCCTCGCCTGTTTGGCGGCCGCCGGATGTTACGCCTGCGGATCGGTGATCACCCGCCGTGCCCCCAAAATGCCGCCCATTGCCTTTGCCACCGCAAGCTTGCTCGTTGCCGCAATAATCCTTGCGCCCATTGCCTTAATCGTGGACGGAATGCCCAACAGCTACCCCATAAACCCGACACTGGCATTGATCTACGCGGCCTTATTCCCCACCGCACTTGCGGCCGTAATCCGGGTTCGCGTCATCACCACTGCCGGCTCATTATTTATGAACCTAACCAGCTACCAAGTCCCTATCTGGTCAGTGGTTTTTGGGGTAGCCCTCATGGGCGAGGCCCTGCCCCCACAGCTATTTCTAGCGCTTGGGATCATCCTTGTAGGCATCGCAATCAGCCAATCACGCGCCCTGATTGCGGCATTCAAGAAGTAGCGCTTTGAACTGCCGCGACGACCAGCCCGACGACCTCGGCCAGTAAACTTTCATCCTCGCATTCTGCCATGACGCGGATCAAAGGCTCGGTCCCTGACTTGCGAATAAGCAAGCGACCATTGCCAACCAAGCGCGCCTTTGCATCCGCGATTGCCGCCTTCACCGTAGCGTTTTCTAGCGGGATTTGCCCCGCCTCATAGCGCACATTTTCTAGCAATTGCGGGCAGCGCTCAAACTGCGTGATCAAAGCGCTGGCAGGCTTATCTAGCTGCTTCATCGCCACCAAGAACTGCAAGCCCGCGACCAAGCCATCACCCGTGGTCGCATAGTCCGTCATCACGATATGGCCCGACTGCTCGCCGCCCAGATTATAGCCACCTTGGCGCATCCGCTCGACCACATAACGATCACCAACATTCGTGCGCTCAAGGCGTAGACCTTGGCCCTCAAGATGGCGCTCTAGCCCCAAGTTACTCATCACAGTTGCAACCAATGCGCCGCCCTTAAGGCGACCCTCAGTGGCCCAACGCGTCGCCATCAAGGCCATCAATTGATCGCCATCGGCAACCGCGCCCGTCTCGTCCAAAACCATCACCCGGTCGGCGTCGCCATCAAGGCAAATCGCCATATCCGCGCCATGTGCCACCACAGCCTCGGCGGCGGTGCGCACATCCGTAGAGCCACACCCCTCGTTGATGTTATACCCGTTTGGCGAGACCCCAACCGGGATCACCTCAGCGCCGAGCTCCCACAAAACCTCAGGCGCAGTCCGGTACGCGGCACCATTGGCGCAATCAATCACAACCTTCAGCCCTTTCAAGGTCATGCCCGCAGGCAAGGTCGATTTAACCCGCTCATTATAGCGAAACCGGCCATCATAAATGTGCTTGGCCCGACCAATGTTTTGCGCCTGCGCGGGTTGAACATCACTCTCTAGTAATGCCTCAATCGCCATCTCATCCTCGTCCGACAGCTTGAAGCCATCTGGGCCGAAGAACTTGATACCATTGTCATAATGCGGATTATGCGAGGCTGAAATCATCACGCCCACATCCGCGCGCATAGACGTGGTTAGCATCCCCACCGCTGGTGTCGGCACGGGCGACAGCAACAGCACATCCATACCAGTAGAGGTGAACCCAGCCGTCAACGCGTTCTCGAACATATAGCCGGACAGACGTGTATCTTTGCCAATCACAACGCGGTGGCGACTTTGATCTTTGCGAAAGTAACGCCCGGCAGCGGCCCCAAGTTTCATCGCCATCTCGGCGGTCATTGGATAAGTGTTCGCGCGCCCGCGCACCCCATCGGTGCCAAAGAATTTTCGTGCCATATTAGACGCCCCCATCATGTGCCGCCCATTATGTCAGACGATCAAAATTATTAACCCAACATGGCGCGCCAAAGCGCAAATGCCTGCCGGTGCGCCTCTATATCATGCGCACGTATGATCTGAACACCCTGTCTGACGCCCTCAAGTGCCACGGCAACAGAGCCTGATGCGCGATCTTCCGCCCGATCCGCCCCGCCAATGTTACCGATGAAGCGTTTTCGTGATACGCCAAGCAAAATCGGGCACCCAAGCGTATGAAACAGACTTAGCCCGCGTAGCAGTTGCAGGTTGTGATTTTGGCTTTTTCCGAACCCAATACCCGGATCCACAATGATGCGGTTACGCGCAATTCCCGCAGCCTCGGCCACGGCTATACGCGCGGCCAAATACTCAAACACATCCAGCAAAACATTGTCGTAATGTGGGTCTTGTTGCATCGTCTCAGGGTCACCTTGCGCATGCATCAGACAAATAGGTGCACCAGACTTTACAGCAACACCCGCCATCGCCAAATCATAACTCAGCGCCGAGACATCATTGAGCATATCCGCCCCCGCCTCTAGCGCCGCGCACCCAACGACGGCCTTGCGCGTGTCGATTGAAATCGGCGCCTCAATACCCGCATCACGCAACGCTTTCACGACTGGCACAACGCGGCCCAGTTCTTCATCCTCGGACACAAATACCGCGCCGGGCCGGGTGCTTTCGCCGCCAACATCAAGGATATCCGCCCCCTGCGCCACCATGGCCTGCGCACGAATAACTGCGGCCTCCGGCGTGTTGAACTGCCCCCCGTCCGAAAAGCTGTCCGGCGTTACATTTAGCACTCCCATCACAGCAGCCCGGCCCACGGGTAGCCCGCATAAGCCCACATGCGGTGCACTCAAGCGGTCCAAAATGCCGGTGGGAATTTCCACGGCAGGGATCAAATCATGCTCCACGCCGTGCTCCATCGGCTCGACCTGATCAAACCAAATGCGCCCACCATGCAAGGCCACCGCCTGCGCGGGCCGCTTTGGATCCGTTTGCAAAATCGGGCGGAAATACACGCTCATAGCTGCACCGTTTGGAGGCCAGAATTACAAGCCATCTGCAAGTAGCGCGGCCAGTGACACACCATCCCCCACGCCCTGCGCCACATCCCCGATCGAGACGACACGGACGGCATCAAATTCGCGCGCCAGCCAGCCCGCCAACGCTGCTGCATCAAAATTATCGGCCTCAGGTCCGTGCGTCGCATCAAGCACCAACTTTGAGGGGGCCCAAACGCTCATTTGGCCCTGCTTCATCGCCCAATCCAATTCGGTCCGCGTGGCAACCACCACGCAGCGCCGATCCCGCGCGGCCAGAACCCACGCGTTCTGCTCCAACGCCAAAAGCTCCACCCGATGCTGTGCGGCAGGGTGATTTGCTTGCGGAGTTGGTGTCTCGCCCAAAGGCACGCATAAAACTACCGGAGCGCCGTTTTTCTCTAAGGCATCCAGCACCAGCGGCAGTTTTTCAGAGCCAATTACATCATTGCCCAAATAGGCCACCAAAGGAGCCACATCCGCCTCAGCATCCGGTACGACCGCGGTCATATCTCGATCGCGCACGATCTCGACCCCAAGCGCACCGGGACCACGATCCAGCTTTTCAATGCGCACAAAAACCCGCGCGGCCATTGGGTCCGCAAGGATATCCTCGGCCACTTTGGCCGCTAATGTTTCCAGCAAGTTCAACCGCTCGGCCTGCAATTCGCGGTCAATCGCATCCGTGATTGTGTCGTAGGACAGGATTTTATCCACGTCGTCGTCAACGCCACCCACGCCGGTCAATTCAGGCAAACGCACCTCGACCACCACGTTAAAGCAAATCCGCTGCAATGTGCCACGCTCTTGCTGAAACGCCCCGATCTCCACCTCACGAATGTGGTCACGCAAGGAAATACGGTCGCGCAACTCGCTGCCCGACGTCGCCTCGGAGCGCTCGGAGGGGTGGGCAAAGGCCAGTCGGATATCAGAACTCATGGCGGGCCTTCCAGGTCACAAACAAGGGTTGAGCGTTCTCTAACAGGTGCAACCCTGCTCCGAACAGCCCATTTGCGACCTTTTAGCTGTGCTTTAAGTCCGCGCTAGGAGCGGGCGTAGAACAGATGCACGCCGTGGCGTGCAGTCCGGCGGAATTTGGAGGCCCAACGCGGATTCACCGCTGTTGTATGGTAAAATGTGGCCCCGCCCGCCAGCTCACGCGGCGCGCCGTTAAGCATCATGCGGGCAATTTTACCAACGCGAACATAGGCCGCAGGTTCGTTGATATGCTCGGGCCGCCCATCGCAAGTATAGGTGAACTGACAGGCAAATTTACGCCCTGTGCCTTGGTTAATCACCCCACACACAGTGTCGGGAAATCGCGACGAGGACACTCGGTTCAAAATCACTTCGGCAACGGCAACTTGCCCTTTAATGGTCTCGCCGCGCGCTTCAAAATACAATGCCTGTGACAAGCATTTCCATTGTGCGCCACCCGACGCCGTGGGCAACGCATTCAGCGTCGCGGCATCCGTGATCAATTTTCCCGTACCCACGCCATAGCGACCAAGAGGTGTCGAAATTTTAACTAAGCGATCCGGCTGCAAAGAGGCCAAACCAGCCTGTTGCGCAGATTCAGCCTTCAGCAACGCAGAGTTGAACGCCAAAGACGCCTGCGACGCCCCGCTGCCCTCCGCTGTTGCAAGCCCAGCCCACAACATCACACCTAGAGCCGCAGCAATCGCCAAAGCGGTTCGATGAGCCTTCATTTCGCACTGCCTTGGGGCTTTGCCCCGCTACAACGGCTCCGGGTTAGCCGTCAGCGGAGGTATTTAAAGCGCGCAGGTTAAGGAATCCACCCATTGAGTGCTCAGCGCGTCAATTCGTCTAAAATTAGATGAGATGTCTCAAGATGTAGTAGTCGCGCGTTAACTCGAGACTATTTCGCTCTCTTCCGCAAACCCATAAGTATCATCTTCTATGATCGGATTCCGAATCGCCAGCTGCGCCGCGGCAAGCTTGGCAATCGGCACCCGGTAAGGCGAGCAAGACACATAATCCATACCTAAAGACCTGCAAAACGCGATGCTTTCTGGGTCACCACCATGCTCGCCACAGACCGATAAGGTCAGTTTGGAGCGCACTTTGCGGCCCCGCTCGGACGCCAAGGCCAGCAACTCGCCAACCCCGTCCTGATCCAGTGCCAAAAACGGATCTTCCGCGAAAACACCTTGGTTCACATAATCCGACATGAACCGTCCTGCGTCATCTCGCGATAGCCCATAGGTCATTTGGGTCAAGTCATTCGTCCCGAAACTCAGGAAGCTGGCGTGGGTGGCAATATCCCCGGCACGCAACGCCGCGCGCGGGGTCTCGACCATGACGCCAAGGCGGTATTCCAAGGTTTTTCCGGTCTCGCTCATCACATCCGCCGCAACCGCGTCGATGCTGGATTTGACGATTTCCACCTCGCGTTTGGCCGAGACCAGCGGGATCATAATTTCCGGCACCACCACCGCGCCCTCACTTGAGGCCTCGATTGCCGCCTCAAAGATAGCGCGCGCCTGCATCTCGTAGATTTCCGGCACGGTAATGCCCAACCGGACACCGCGCATCCCCAACATCGGGTTCACTTCGGACAGATCATCAACCCGGGCCTGCACCTCGCGCGCACTCATATCCAGCGCCTCGGCCAGCTCTACAATGCCCGCGCGCGTGGAGGGGAGGAACTCGTGCAAGGGCGGGTCGAACAGACGCAAACAGACCGCACGCGGAGCCATAATGCGGAACATGTCGCGGAAGTCTTCGCGTTGCATTGGCAACAGACGTGACAGGGCCGCAGCACGGTCCTCGGTATCCTCGGCAAAAATCGCCTCGCGCAGCACGTTCAGGCGGTCCTCGCCAAAGAACATGTGCTCGGTGCGGCACAGCCCGATGCCCTCGGCGTTGAAGCGCATCGCCACTTCCGCATCCTCGGGGGTGTCGGCATTGGCGCGCACCCCGATGTCACGCATATCGTCGGCCCAGGACAGCAACTCGCGGAATGCGCCGCCAATTCCGGCCCCGACCAATGGCACGGCCCCGGCGATCACCTGCCCCGTTGTCCCGTCCAGAGTTACGATATCACCCTCGGAAAATACACGCCCCTGTGCCACTGTGACTTTGCGCGCCTTTGCATCAATGTCGATCTCAGTCGCACCGGCCACGCACGGCAAGCCAAGGCCGCGTGCAATCACCGCCGCGTGACCGTTGGCCCCGCCGCGCTCGGTCAGAATACCCTTGGCCGCATGCATCCCGCGCACGTCTTCCGGACTGGTCTCGCGGCGCACAAGAATACACGCCTCGCCCTGTGCAGCAGCCGTCTGAGCGGCAAAGGAATCGAACACCAACTTGCCCGTGGCTGCCCCCGGACTGGCGGCAATCCCTAGCGTGATCACATCACGGGTCGCATCTGGCGCAACTTGCTGGTGCAACAGCTCGGAAATCGCGCGTGGCTCGATCCGCAGCACCGCATCCTCGCGCGATATAATCTCGTCATTCGCCAGCGCCGTGACCACCGCAACCTCGGCACGCGACGAGCGTGGCGTGTTCACCGCATCCAGAATATGCAGCGCCCCGCCCTCAAGCGTGAACTCGATTTGCATCTCTTCGCGCAGCCCCTCACGGCCAGCTTTGCCCCAGCGGCACAGCTCTTGAAACACCTCTGGCTGGTTTTCTTCCAGCGAGGCCCCGCGCTTGTCCCGCGTCAGGAACATGGCATCCCCGCCGCCGCCACTTAGCGCATCACGGCCTTGGCTTTGGCGCATGTAGCGCCCCACTTCTTGGGTATCGCCGCTGTCAGAGTTAATGAACTGGATCACCCCGGCACCGCTTTCGCCCTTGCCCATACCAAACGCCATGCGCTGCACGACCAACCCTAACCCGGCCTCTTCCGGCGCGCCCTTTGCCATACGCAACAGGCGGGCCGATGTCCCCTCCCATGCGCGTGACATAGACTTGAGAACATTGAGCAATTGCGCGTCCACGTCTTGCGGAAAGGCTTCGTCCGTCTCGTCCTCATAGGCGGTCAGCGCCGTATCTACAGTCAGGTTCGGGACATCAAAAATTTCGTCATCAAGACGCGCCACATCCACGGCATAGGAGCGGATAAATTTCAAATGCAGCGCCGCCGCCGTCGCCGCGCCCAGCTTGGAGGCAAAGAAGGCCTCATTGGTGCGGTTCATGCCGATGTTGAGGATCGTCCCCGGCCCGCCCCAATCAGGCTCCACCGGAGAGGAGCGCACAGATAGCACCGGCCAGCTGCCAAAATGCTCCAGCAGGGCTTGCATATCGGGCTGCTGCCCACCGGCAATGGCGCGCACAGTCTGGCTGGACACCGCGACCGTATCAGGCACTGGCATATCCAACCGGATCAGGCGTTGCAGGCATTTTGCCCGCGCACCATGCATCTGCCGCTGGATAGCGGCGGTGGGGGTGATAAGCTCAAAATTCAAATGATCCAACATACTGCGCCGCAGCATAGAGGTGTTGTGGTCTCAATCAAGCCTGACCGAGCGTTGCGCGGCACATTCTTGCGCCCCTCAGCCCTCGATTTTGCCCAAATCAGCCACGCCACCGCAAATGGTGCGAATTTTATGCAGCAGGCACAAGCGGTTACGGCGCACAATTTGGCTATCCGCATTCACCTGCACCGCCTCAAAGAACGCATCAATCGGCCCGCGCAATTGTGCCATAGCGGCCATAGCGGTGGCGAAGTCCTCGGCCTGCATCGCGGGTTTAATCGCCGCGTCTGCAATATCCAGCGCTGCAAACAGCGCCTTCTCCGCATCGCTTTCCGCGAATTTGAGGTCCGGATCCAACTCGTAAGACACGCCGTCCTTGGCTTCTTCTTTGGTGAGAATGTTGTTAGCGCGCTTGAACCCTTGGATCAGGTTCGCCCCATCATCAGATTGCAGCACTTTCGACAACGCCCCTGCCCGCTTAACCAAAAGCGACAAATCATCATTGCCCGGCATGGCGATGCAAGCGTCGATAATATCGTGGCGCACGCCTTTGTCTTTGAGGAAAGTTTTCAGGCGGTCATGGAAGAAGGAGAGGAGGTCTTGAGTCATTTCTTCAGAAACTTGTTGCCAGAAAGATTCTTTCTCATCTTCACCGCCACCGAAACCGTCTCCTGAGAGCAATTGCCAAAACTCAATTAAAAAGTCGGTTTTGCCTCCAAAACCATATCCGGAGGAACCATCGCCAATGACGCTATGCTGTCGCATATAGTGAGTAACAATTTGCTCAGTTAAAGGCACTTTAAGCCCATTCTCCACAACCAACCTGATCACCCCCAACGCAGCACGCCTTAGTGCGAACGGGTCTTTTGACCCCGTGGGCTTCTCATCAATCGCCCAGAACCCTGTCAGCGTGTCGATTTTATCGGCCAAAGCCACGGCCACAGAGACCGGCGCGGTTGGCACGTCGTCTGACGGTCCCAGCGGCGAATAATGCTCTTCGCACGCAGCCGCGACCTCAGTGGGTAAGCCAGCCGCCTCGCAGTAATAGCGCCCCATAAGCCCTTGAAGTTCAGGGAATTCATAAACCATCTCGGAGGACAGATCGGCCTTGGCGACACGCGCCGCTTGCTCTGCCAGATCAGGGTCAGCGCCCACAGCGGGCGCAATCTCGCGCGCCAAAGTGGCGATGCGCTCGATACGTTCTTTCTGGCTGCCCAGCTTATTGTGGAAGGTCACATTTTCCAGCGCATCCAGCCACGGCTTCATCGGCGGCTCCATCCCCGCCTTGGCAATGCGCAAATCGTTCTCCCAGAAGAACTTCGCATCCGCCAAACGCGCCGACAGAACCCGGCCATTGCCTGCCAAAATAGTCGCGCCCTGATCCGAGGTTTCCATATTGGCGACGGTCACATATTGCTCGATCCGGCCCGTCTTGGGGTTCTTCACCGAGAAAAACTTTTGGTGCTCGCGCATCGAGGTTTTTAACACCTCTACGGGCAAGTCTAAGAACTGCTCCTCGATCTTGCCCATCAGCACGACGGGCCATTCCACCAGCCCTGCAACCTCGGCCAGAAGGCCGCGATCCTCGACGACTTCCATACCCTGCGCGAACGCCTGATTGGTGGCGTCAGCCCAGATGTGATCGGCGCGCTCCTTTGGGTCCAGCACCACATAAGCGCGCTTTAGCTTCGTCGTGTAATCCTCGAAAGAGTTTACAGAAAAGGCGTCTGGGGCCAAGAATCTGTGGCCGCGTGTGGTATTGCCGGATTTGATCCCGTCGATGTCCAGCGGCACGATATCCACGCCAGCCTCATCAGACAAAACGCACAGGATTGAATGCAGCGGGCGCACCCAGCGCAGGCTGCCTGTGCCCCAGCGCATGGATTTCGGCCACGGGAAGTTACGGATGGTTTTCTCTAGCACTTCTGCCACGATTTCGGCTGCCGGGCGGCCCGGCTTGTCGATCACGGCGAACCAAACCTGGCCCTTTTTGTCGTCGCGTGCTTCCAGCTGGTCTTGGCTCAGGCCAGTCGAGCGCAAAAAGCCTGCAATCGCCTGTTCTGGCGCGCCGACTTTCGGGCCTTTGCGTTCTTCTTTGACGGCGGGTGACGCGGCCAGCAGCCCCTCAACCGACAAGGTCAGGCGGCGCGGCGTGGAAAACGCGCCCGCGGAGGCATAGCTCAGCCCCGCCTCGACCAAGCCATTGGTGAGCAGTTTTTTGAGGTCCTCGGCGGCGCGGCCCTGCATGCGTGCGGGAATTTCCTCGGAGAAGAGTTCAATCAGAAGATCAGGCATATCATTAATTCCCAGTATCGCGTGCGGGGCATTCATCGCCTACGACCGTTCCGTCATAGGCCTTTTGCCCGCAATTATTGAGCTGCTGCCACACGTAGCCGCGCCCGTCTTCAAAGATGGCCACGATGCGGTCCACGCCGTATTCGATGTTTTCTTGACCCACAAAAGCCAACGCCCTGCCCTCCTCTAGGGCTGTGCCAATTTCCACCGCATTGAAGCAGTCAAACCACTTTGGCGCCGTCAACGGGATCGCCTTATCCGCCAACACGTAGGTTTCTGTCAGCATGGAGTGCGACATTGGCGTGGTAAAACAAGCGCGGTAGCGAATGGGCGACGATGTGGCGTCGATCGCCTCGATCTCATCGGCGATGATCTCCTCCGGCTCGCCCGTGACGACCGAGACCAGCTCTACCGCGTCGGGCGTCTCTATCGGCTCGTAGAAGTGGTACACCTGCAAATAATAGAGGCTTACGCCCGCGATAAGTGCGCTGATCATAATCGCAATCCCAAATATCTTGCCGTTCATGCCGCGTCCTCAGCATCAGGGGTGTAGCCCCCCGCGGCGGTCAGTAAGAACGCATCAGCGCAGGCCTTGGCCAAATTACGTACGCGGCCGATATAGGCTTGGCGCTCCGTGACCGAGATCACCCCGCGCGCGTCCAACAGGTTGAACACATGCGACGCCTTGATGCATTGGTCATAGGCAGGCTGCGCCATGACGATGCGGCGTCCGGTTTTGGGATCATCTGCGGGTTGTTCCAAAATGCGGGCGCACTCGGCCTCGGCGTCCTTGAAGTGCTGCAACAGCGTCTCGGTGTCGGCCACGTCAAAGTTCCAGCGCGCATATTGCGCCTCGGCCTCGCGGAACACATCGCCATAGGTCAACGGGATCGGCGCATCCGGGTCATTGAACGGCATCTCGTTGCCATCATCAAAGCCCAGCACATACATCGCCAAACGCTCTAACCCGTAGGTCAGTTCGCCAGAAACCGGGCGGCAATCATGCCCACCAACTTGTTGAAAATACGTAAATTGCGACACTTCCATGCCGTCGCACCAGACTTCCCAGCCCAAACCCCATGCGCCCAGTGTCGGGCTTTCCCAATCATCCTCGACAAAACGGATATCATGCATCGACATGTCGATACCGATGGCCTCTAGCGAGCCTAGGTACAAATCCTGCAAATCCGGTGGGGATGGTTTGATGATCACTTGGAACTGGTAGTAGTGCTGCCAACGGTTCGGGCTATCGCCATAGCGGCCGTCCGTTGGCCTGCGCGAGGGCTGCACATAGGCCGCTGCCCAAGGCGTGCTTCCCAGTGAGCGCAATGTCGTGGCCGGGTGAAACGTACCGGCCCCAACCTCCATATCATAAGGCTGCAACACCGCGCAGCCCTTGGCCGCCCAGTAGTTTTGCAGACGCATAATGATCTCCTGAAAGGAGCGCGGTTTTTGCAGCTTTTCGGTCATGATGCTCGCCTTGATGGTGGTTTGGCCTCTCAATAGGCAACCCGTGTGGGGGGGTCAATTGGCAGAACCCACCTAAGACCTTTCCGTTTTGGCCCGGTTTAGCCCGTTTAGGGGTGCGTCCAGTGCCTCAAATAGGTAACTTGCGCCATCAAGATTCGGGGCGGCCCTTAGATCGCCCGTCTGAACAATGGGGATTTGAGTATGTCGCGCAATGTTTTTGCCGCTTTGATTTTTGCTACTTTAGGGGCTGCCACCCCTGCATTCGCCCAGTCATGGGTGCAAGTCGAGGCACTGCCAACCATTCGCGCCGCTCAGGAACGCGCCCGCGCCTATAGCTCCGCGTTGGCAAATGTCAGCGGGTTTCGCCTGCGCTCTGGCTGGTACGCATTAGCGCTTGGCCCCTATTCCGAGACCGAAGCCATCGCCAAGCTGCGCGAATTGCGTCGCTCTGGCATCATTCCGGGGGACAGCTACATCTCCGACAATGCGCCTTACCGCCAGCAATTCTGGCCCATCGGTGCAGGCGTCACGGGCATCGCGCCAGAAACGCCGCTGCAAGTGACCCCGACGCCCGAAGTCACGCCAGAACCCGCCACCCCTGCCCCCGAAGTGATCGCAGAACCGGTAGAGATCGAAGAGACCCCGCGCGAGGCGCGCACCGCCGAGAACCAACTCAACCGCGACGCCAAGAAAGAGTTGCAAGTGGCGATGCAATGGTTCGGCTTCTACAAGTCCTCCATTGATGGCTCGTTCGGCAAGGGCACCCGCAATTCCATGGCCAAGTGGCAAAAGGCAAACGGGCTTAAGCCCACCGGCATCCTGACCACCAAGCAACGCGCTACCCTGCTCGACAACTACACCACCGCCCTCGCGGCACTGGGCTTGGGGCAGGTCAAGGAAGACAAGGCCGGCATTGATATCACCATGCCCATCGGCCTCGTTGAGTTCGAGAAATACGAATACCCCTTCGTGCAATACAAAGAGAAAGACGGCTCGGGCATCCAAGCCATGCTGATCTCGCAACCCGGCGACGCGGACACGTTGTTTGGCCTCTATGAGATCATGCAAACGCTGGAGATCGTCCCGCTTGAGGGCGCACGCAAGAAAAACCGCCGCTCCTTTACCCTGACTGGCCAGAGCGAAACGCTGCACTCCCACACCTTTGCCAAGACCGAGGGCGGCTACGTCAAAGGGTTTACCTTGGTCTACCCCCCCGCCAAGGCCGCCGATATGGCCCGCGTGATCGAGATCATGCAAAAGTCCATGACGATCAACTCCGGCACCTTAACGCCGGACCTCTCGGATGATGCCAACCAAGGCTTGGACCTGTTGTCAGGCCTCGACCTGCGCACGCCGAAACTGTCACGCTCGGGGTTTTATGTGGACGGGCGCGGCAAGGTTTTGACCACCGCCAGCGCCGTAGAAAACTGCGGGCGCATCACCATCGACGGCACCTATGAAGCCAATCTTGTGGCCGCCGCCGGGGGGCTGGCACTGCTGGAGCCAACAACCAGCCTTGTGCCGTTGAACTACGCCCGCCTGACCTCTGCCATTGGCCGATTGCGCTCTACTGTGGCCGTGGCTGGCTACTCCTTTGAAGGCGCCCTAGACGCCCCGACCGTGACCTATGGCACATTGCAAGACCTCCAAGGGTTGGGCGGCGAGGCTCAGTTGAAACGCCTCGATATAGGCACCCTGCCCGGCGACATTGGCGGGCCGATCATCGACATGTCTGGCGCAGTCAGCGGAATGCTGATCGACGGCCACGTTGAGGGGAAATCCCTGCCTGCCTCGGTTCAATTCGCGCTGAAATCAACCGAATTGGCGACATTTCTAAGCGAGAACGGCGTGGTGGCCTCCGCCAGCGAAAACACCACCGCCATCGCCACCGAGGACTTGGTGGTGCTTGGCACGGATATGACCGTGCTCGTCGGCTGCTGGGACTAGGTTGAGCCGCCGTCTTACCCTACCGCTAAAATACATGTCCCATGAGGCTCAATGCAGCTTGCCTCACTGCGCAAGCAAGGCGCTTTGAACCGCCTCATCCCAACCAAGGTAAAGCATGTCTTGATCGCGAATTACCGGACGGGCCATCACCTTGGGGCGAGCGGCTATTTGCGCCTCGGCTTCCGAATTTTTAAGCCAGTCGTTAAGGGCCCGGTAGTCGTTTGACGTTCGATCCACCAGCCGGTCCCCAAACTCCGCAATCAGCTCTGCCAACTCCGCCTCGCTCAGAGGGTCTGCCCGGATATCGCGGAAGCTGACGGTCTTGCCCTCTGCCTCTAGCGCCTTGCGTGCCTTTTGGCAGGTCGCACAGGTGTTCAATCCATAGATCATCATGTCGCAATCTCCTTTGGCGATGATATTGCAACTTTCTACATCTCTTGCGTCAATACAACCACACGACCCGCACAAAATCCCCGACACACTAATATTTGGCGATAACCCGCGTTGCAGCTTGATCCCGCAGCGCCCTTCAATGGGCGGGTATTCACCAAATCGAGGCCATGACTGGTCAGGTCACGGGCTTAGGCCAAAGCGGTCTCGGGTGTGATGTGGATCAGCGTTGGCCCATCAGCGGCCAGCGCATCAAGCACCGCCTGTTTGAACGCTGCAATCGAGCGCGGAGCCGTGGCGCGCGCGCCGTAGGCCTCGGCCAGTTTGCAAAAATCGGGGTTGCGCGCGATCACCGCATTGGGCGCGATCTGAGACCGGGTCATGCTATCCTCGATCTCTTTCAACTTGCCGTTGTCCCACACAATTATCGGCAGGTTCAGCCCCAACTCCACGGCCGTGGCCAATTCCTGCACATTGTACTGAAACCCGCTATCGCCATTGATTGAAATCACCGGCTGGTCCGGCACACCGACCTTGCCTCCAATCGCGGCAGGCAAGGCGTAGCCCAGCGTGCCAAAGCCATAGGGGTGGTGCCAATGGCCGGAGAATTTCATCGGGTAAATCTCTTTGGCGACATAGGCAAATTGCGTCATGTCGGAATAAAACATCGTATTATCCGGCGCGACTTCGCGCAGCGCATCGACCAAGGGCGCAATGCCCGGACGCTCCGCATCTGTTTGGGCGCGCCACCGCGCCTTGGCCGATGTGACTTCCTCAATGGTCCAGCCCGATTGGACGCTCCAACCCTTTGTTTCATCACACAAAGCTTCGATAATTGGGCCGGAATCCGCACAGATATTCACCTGCGCCCGGTGACTATCCGAAAGCGCCTCAGGGTCGATGTCGATCCGGATCACGGTGGCGGTTGCCCCAAGGGTATCACGCCACAAATCCACCTCGGATAGGGTCGACCCTATCACGATCACCAGATCCGCTGACCCAATAACATCGACACTTTCACCGCGCGCAAGGTTCGCCCCGAAATCTAGCGGGTAGTCTGCGCCAACCACGCCACGCGCAGCATATGTCGTAAAACAAGCCGCGCCGCATTGCTGCAAAACCCCGCGCAGATCGCGCGATTTAGCGCCGCCACCGAGAACAAAAATCGGACGTTTCGCGGTGGCCAGATGAGAGGTGATCGCCCCAACCTCGGCGCCATATTCAGGCAAGCGTGTTGCCTCAATTGGGCGTGGCGGACAGGCCTCGGCAGTTCCTTCCAACACATGAATAGGCACCTGAATATGCTTGGGGCGCGGCCTTGCGAGCTTAAACTCAAGCAAGGCACGATCGACCAGTTGATAGGCCGCCTCAGCCCCGCGCGCCTCATGTGACCAATCGCAAACACTCGCGGCAGCGGCCTCTTGGTCAAGCATCTGGTGCAACTGCCCCTGCGTGCCGACGGTATCATCCAGACAGCTGGAAATCACTAGCATCGGCACGCTGTCACTATAGGCCTGCCCCATCGGGTTCATGATATTGCACAGCCCCGGCCCGGTGATCACATAGGCCACGCCCGGTTTGCCCGTGGCACGCGCATAGCCGTCCGCCATAAAGCCCGCGCCCTGCTCGTTGCGCGCCAACACATGGGTCAGGCCCGCCTCCTCGATACCGCGATACATCTCTTGGTTATGCACACCGGGGATGCCGAAAATTACCTCGACCTCGCGCGACTTCAGCATATGTGAAATTTGGGCACCAAGCGGGCGGGTGGTCATATCAGGCTCTCCAAAAACGAGTGGTAAAGATGGCGTAGACAGCCAGCAGTTCTAGGCGGCCAATCAACATGGCCGCCGCTAACAGCCACTTGGCCGTGTCGTTCAGCCCACCGAAGTTACCGGCAGGTCCGATTTGATCCCCAAGGCCCGGGCCGATGTTGCCCAAGGCCGTGGCCGCGCCCGACACAGAGGTAATGAAATCAAGGCCGGTCATCCCCAAAGCCACCGAAAGCAGCCCCATGCTCACCACGAACAGCACGAAAAACGACATCACCGAGGATAACACATCCTCGCTCACCGGCTTGCCATCATAGCGCGGCACGAACAGCCCATGCGGTGAGTGAATGCGCCGGATCTGCGTTTTGATCGAGGCAAACAACAACTGGTAGCGAAATATTTTAATCGAGCAGGCCGTCGAGCCAGCGCAGCCGCCGATCAGCCCCATAAAGAAGAAAGCCGCCACCGCAAACGGACCCCAAACTGTATAGTCAGCGCTGGCGTAGCCCGTGCCTGTCAGGATCGAGATCACGTTAAACAACGACTTGCGGAAGGCCAGCTCCACATCCCCCGTCACATTGGCAATCTGCCACGCCCCCATCAGTGCCACCAAGAGGACCGCAGTCAGCAAGAACGCGCGGATTTGGGTGTCTTTAAACAAGGGCTTAGCGGTCCCTGCGAGAAACTGCACATAGCGCACAAAAGGCAGCGCCGCGAGGATCATAAATACGCAAGCCGTGTACTCCACCGCAGGCGCAAAGGCCCCAAAAGAGGCGTCCGAATTGGCGAACCCGCCCGTGGCAATGGTCGTCATCGCGTGCACCGTCGCGTCCAGCCGCCCCATGCCCCCAGCCCCGTAGGCCAGCCCACACAGCAGGGTCAAGCTCAGGTAAATCACTGCAATACTGCGCGCAATTTCACCCGCCCGAGGCAATATTTTCCCAAATGTATCAAAGCCTTCCGAGCGGAAAATTTGCATCCCGCCAATTTTTAGCTCTGGCAAAAACACCATCGCCACAACAATAATCCCGATACCGCCAAACCATTGCAACAACCCGCGCCACAGCTTCAGCCCATAGGGCAAACCGTCCAGATCAGAGAACACCGTCGAGCCTGTGGTGGTCAGCCCCGACATGGCCTCAAAGAACGCATCCACATAGCGCGCCTCGGTGGCACCCAGATAAAACGGCAGCGCCCCGAACACCGGCAAAGCCAGCCACACCCCCGTGGTTAAAAGAAAGGTTTGCTGGATCGTCAGGCGGTTGCCGACACCATTGGCGCTGGCCAAGGCAATCAAGCTTCCTGTGGCTGCCGTGATGATCGCACTTTCGGCAAACGCGGGCCAATGACCATTCCCAATCCACAAATCCAACGCCATCGGCAACAGCATCGCTCCGCCAAGACAGGCAGTCAAAAGGCCGATTACATAGGCGACGGGGCGGGCATCAAACATGGTGCAAGGGTTGGGGCTAGGGAGCGAAAGTGTCAAGCGGCGGCGTGATCAATGGCAAAACTCAATGCGATGTTACCTAGGGGAGCCATGCAAGCAATGTCTGCTTTGGAGACAAAGCTGCCGTTCCTTCGACTATACAATAAAATCAGAATCGAACTTCATTTACCGTTCCGCCCTCATCGGATTTCCATACCGTTACGAAGGACAGCACTTCATCATATGACTCGTTCGGATGCGAAGTCGTACAAATAAAACGATTGCTCTCCTTACCGTCTCCGACGATGATTTCGTCAATCATATCTTCGAGTTCGGCACTGCCTAAGCCAAAAACTGCGATTAGAGATGCATTTTCTGAAAGGCATTGTTCAACGAATGCCTCCAAGCTCGTTCTGTCAGACAATGGGCTATGGAGAATATATTTAGGGCGTGCATGCATGGCACTGGTGTAACTCTAGTTCTCTTATGACACAATCATTCACCATGACCTCCAAGTCGACCTTTGCCCAACACCCCCAAAGAGGCGACCACCGCCTTGCCCCCGCGAACGCACGAGCCGCACGCTGCCATTTATAGCCATGTCAGAGGGTGAAGGCGTTGCATTGGCCGTCGAAAACGTATCCCGCACGGCCACAATGTCAGCCGATGAAGCGTCCCACGGAGATACGCTTCACGATGGCTGGATGGTTGATCGCGTAAACCACAGCGAGATTTACAGCGACCACGACAAGCATACCAACATGGTTGAATGCTTCTTTAGCCGTTTGCGCAACATGATCGAAGGCCAGCACCACGGCGTTTCCACAAAGTAACATTCGCGGGTGTCCCTTGATTGGCTCACTCGCCACAAACACCCATCCGGCCCAAAGTCCTGCACAACGCGCCCGTCCTTTTGCGACCTTTGCAGCGCATCACGCACCCGCTTTAGCACGTCGGCTCTCAATGCGTCGTCAACATCCCACCCCTTCGCGGCAATAATCTGCGCGGCCAGCGTTTCATCATCGGAAGGTGCATAGCGCAACATATCGCGGATTGTCAGTTTCAGCTCATTACGCCCGAATAGCTGCTTATACTTCCCGCGTGGCGCAATGCCCTTGGGGTCGTCCTGATTGCCGCACAGCAGCAAGGCGCGGTCTATTGCGGCTAGATCATCGCGGATAATATCAGCGGCCTTTACGGCAACCTTGTGCAAGCCAGCAATCTCTGCGCGTTTTTGATTAGATTGATTGCCCCATGCGCCCATTATGGATTCACGCGCCGCTATTTATAAGCTAGTTCGATGTTTTCCGGTTTAATAGAGGGCCATAGGTTCCTCCACCGCACAGGATTCATCTTGACGAGTAGTAACTTCTGTTTGAAAATAGTTACCATAAACTCATCGGAGTTTTGATGCGGTTGCTTCAAAATTACGTGCGGTTTGAGACTTAATTAAGTGCCGCATTTGATCAGCATTAGACTGGCCAAAGCTCCCCTAAGAGCCGCGAACTTTTGGGGCCCCTTCGAAAGTTTCGAGATACGGTAAAGTCAGCTGTGCGCTGCACTAAAATTGCCTCAGTAGCGCAAATTTATGCACTGCCATGCCGCATCAAAAGCGCCATTCATGCACAGTTATTGCCGACACAAAAAGTAATTGATTTTGCAGCGCCGGTCATTTGATAGAGCATCCGAAATTCTAGGCCGTCGTGACATTGCGCCTGACACTTCCTGGCGTTTCCTCGGCTTGCTGACAAAGCCAATTGACAATCAACTTCAGGGCAGCCCGAGGTGGATGATACACATCAGGGTAAACCAAAAAATATGGCCAGTCAGAAATCTGCCTGTTTGAGAAGGGTTCAATCAGCGTACCTCGCGCGATCGCCTCGCTGATCAGAACGCTCCTTCCAAGCATGAACCCTTCACCATTGATCGCGGCTTCAATTGTCAAGTTGCTGTCCGTGAACATTTGACTTGGCTCTAGGTTATTAGTTGGCTGTACGTTCTCCCGGCCCAACCAAATGCGCCAATCCAGATTGGTATTTTCTGTTCCGAAAGTATGATCTGCAAGAAGTGCCCTGGTCCCCATGTCCTTCAAGGAAACAGCGTGTTTGTTCCAATAATCAGGGCTGCAAACGGGAGCCACATACTCGTCGAATAGCTTTGTCGCATGGCATCCGCGATACGAACCCGTTCCCGATCTTATTGCAAGTGTTAGGTCGCGCTGATTGAAGTCAGCCTGATCAACAGAGGCCTCCACCATCACGCGGTAGCTTGGATGTAAGGCGCGAAACTGAGGCAGTCGCTGTATCAGCCATCGGGACGCCAAAGATGGTAAAACACTTAGCCTAATTTCCTGATTATTTCCAAGTTCACGTATCTGCGATACATCTTTCTCAAGACCATCAAATGTTTGTTTTACCTGTTTAGAAAATTGGTAGCCATTCTGGGTTAATTCGGTCTTGTTTGGCGATCGATCCAGCAATCTCACACCCAACCAGCCCTCCAAGTTAGAGATTTGCTGGCTGACAGCAGATGGGCTTACGCGGAGCTCTGAAGCGGCTTTTCCCAAGCCGCCATTCCGAGCTACAGCATCAAATGCCCGCAGTGCATTCAAAGGTGGTAGTTTTCTCATTGTGTGAACCTCCTAGACCACAAGATGACCGCTGAATTCGTGATTTCAATAACAGCAGGGTGGGGGCGATTGCGCAAACCGTACCGAAATACACCCAATACCTTTACAACCACATACCATTAGAAATTCTAACGATTCAGTTAGTTTTTCAAGGGAACAAATTTTTTGTGCTTGCGCTAGATAGACTTAAACGTCGCGCCAGTTGCGGCCGTAAATTGGAAAGCAAAAAATGAAAGCTGTTGGTGTCCTAGAAAACCTGCCCACAAACAACGAGGTTAGCTTCGTTGATTTTGAACTGGCGGCCCCTGTGGCCAAAGGCAAAGATTTACTTGTGCGCATCGACGGAATTTCCCTGAACCCTGTCGATTTCAAAGAGCGGCACGATATTGTCGGAAAATTGGCAGAACCGCTCATCTTGGGTTGGGATGCCTGCGGCGAGGTTTTGGCCGTCGGTGATGACGTCAAAACACATAAAGTCGGCGATATGGTTATGTATGCTGGTGAGATCAATCGACCCGGTTGCTATGCAGAACTGCAGCTTGTGGACGAACGAATTGTAGGTCCAAAACCTGCAAACCTGACACCAGAGGAGGCCGCCTGCGTTCCGCTCACCACGCTTGCGGCATGGGAGGCGCTGTTTGATCGTCTGGAGATTGACCGCGTAACTGACGAGAATACCGAACTTTTGATAATCGGCGGCGCTGGCGGCCTTGGGTCAATGGCCATTCAATTTGCGCGCCAACTCTCCAAGTGCAAGATCATCGCGACTGCATCCCGCAAAGAGAGCAAAGACTGGTGCCTCAAAATGGGCGCGCATCACGTCATCGACCATTCAATAGATCTAAAGGGCCAACTGGTCGATTTGGGTCATGATACTGTTCCTTTGATTTTGAATCTCAGCAACAACATTCCATATTGGGAAATCAAGGCTGATATCGTCTCTCCAGAGGGTGCAATTTGTCTAGTTGCCAGCACCAAGGCTAAACTGGATCTTGACCTGTTCATGGGGAAAAGCGTGCGCATAAACTATGAGCTGATGTTCACCCGATCACTGTATTCAACAGACAAAATGCCCATCCAAGGTGATGTCCTGCGGCGGGTCGCTAAAATGATTGATTCCGGGACGATCCGGCACACTAGAACCGAAGATATGGGCAAAATTTCAGCTGCGAACATCCGAAAGGCGCATGCTCGGGTAGAGACTGGACGGATGATTGGGAAAGTAACACTGTCCGGTATGAACACCCAAACGGGGTAATAGGCTTTGGAAAAGATCAGGACGGCTGTCACTGTAGTTTTCTGCGACCCTTGTTCAACGAAAGCCCAGTGTTCGTTTGTGCTGAGCGCCGCCCACCGCTGCCGCCGTTTACACATGAAACTGAAGTTCAAAAGGGGCGCTTTACCTAAGATGTCCTACTAAAGCTTTGCGCTACCATAGGGCTTCTGCTTAGCGATCTCTGATAGTTCCTCCCAGATTGAATGCGCAACAATGCCAACGTCTTTGTCGCGCTTGCGCATTTGAAACAATTGCGATTGACGTTTTTGATAACCTTCAACATTGAGAGCTACCAATTTGCCCTGCGCCAATTCCCTCTCAATCATATGAAACGGAATGCCGCCCCACCCAAGCTTCGCCAACAAAATCTCCTTTTTTGCTTCAAAGTCCGAAACGGTCCAGCGAAGACCACCCGGAAGCAGATCCCTGCTTTGGACAAATGCGCCGCTACTACTGTCGGCAACAACCACTTGTGTGTAGCTTTGCATCTCACTGATCGTTTTCATGTGTGAACTTTGTGCGGGTTCAAAATCTGGATGGGCCACCGGCACAATTGTCACCTGCGCAAAGGCCAACGCTTCTACCTGTTCCACGGGAACGCCATCCATAGTTGCAATGATGATATCGGCGTCATTGCGTAGCAGCCGTTCGATCGGTCCTCCCATGCTTTCCCGTGATAAACGTATATGAGTGGCTGGGAATTTAGCTTTAATGGTTCCGATAACTTCGAGAACTGGTTTCAATGGAAACGTGGCGGCCACGGCCAAAAACACTTCTGGCTCCTGCTTGGCGTTCAGATTTTTAGCAACGATATTCAGCTCTTTCATCTGTTGCAGGACACGTGTTGCTTGCCGATAAAACACCTCTCCTCCTGGAGTTAGGGTTGGTCTGTACTTCTCACGCGATAGCAAGATGATATCGATCTGGTTTTCAAGTTTCTTGAGCATATGGCTTATGGCAGATTGGGATTTGTTCAGCCGCTCGGCCGCGCCTCGAAAGGTCCCTTCTGTGACGATGGCGTGCAGCACGACCAATTGCTCATGTGTTATCATGGACCTCAACCTTTCACACTTGATGATTAGTATTTTAGATCATCTTGGTGAAAGTTCAATGTTATTAATGAAGGATAGCTACAGGTACGGTTTCCCAAGTCACATAGCAAAACCTAAGAAAGGGAACCCTCTATGAAACTTCATTACAAACCCGGTGCGTGCTCCATGGCATCGCACATTATCCTGCACGAACTAGGCGCATCTTTTGAACTGGACAAGACAGATACCGATGCGGGTAAGACTGAAGCTGGTGGGGATTTCAGCAAGATTAGCCCGAATGGCTATGTTCCGGTTCTGATCACCGACGACGGTGAATTCATTACAGAAAATCCTGCTGTTTTGCAGTATTTGGCCGATCTATCACCCGATGCACGGCTTGCACCGCCGAATGGCACACTGGCGCGCACGCGACTTCAGGAAATACTTAATTTTGTGTCGTCTGAGCTGCATAAATCCTTCAGTCCGTTTTTTTCGGGTACTGAACTTGAAGGCAAGGCAAGACTGAAGGCCGAGGCTGGTGTTGATCGCCGCGCCGCGCATATTGAGGAACGTCTCGCTGACGGTCGCGCCTTTCTTCTCGGTGACACTTTCACCGTCGCGGACGCCTATGCATTCGTGGTGCTCAACTGGGCAGGTTTTGTCGGGATAAGTCTTGCCGGACATCCAAAAACTCAAAGTTATGTGGCGCGTATCGCTGCACGTCCTGCTTCTATCAAAGCGATGGTCGCAGAGGGTCTTATGGAGCAGGCTGCGTGACTGCGTTTGCCGCAGTAACCGGCGTGATAGAGACCTATTTCGATGGTCTCTATCACGCCGACATTAAACGGCTGGAAGATGTGTTTCACCCAAAAGCGATCTATGCGACGGCGGACGAAACGCCACTACTCTATCGCACGATGGATGAGTATTTTCCGGTGGTGGCAAAGCGCGTCTCACCGGCATCACGCGATGAACCCCGCCGTGATGTAATCGAGTCGATAGAGTTCGCGGGCGAGAACACTGCCTTTGCCCGTGTGCGCTGCTCCATTGACACAAAGGATTTTATTGACTTCCTGACCCTTGTGCGAACCGATGGCGCATGGCGGATCATGGCCAAAATTTTCCAAATAACTGAACGCAAGAGTTGAAAGGAACTGACGTGCCCTATGTAAACATCAAGGTGACCCGCGAGGGGGTCACCACAGATCAAAAATCCGAGTTGATCAGTGGCGTTACTGAACTGCTGGCCCGAGTTCTCGACAAGTCTCCTGCGACGACTTTCGTCGTCATCGACGAAGTTGAGCTTGACGATTGGGGGATTGGCGGCCTGCCAGTCGAACAATATAGACGCAAAGTGGCGAGTTGACCAAAATGACCATTCAAACACCACTGTGCGATCTGTTTGGTATCGAACATCCTGTTCTTCTAGCGCCGATGGCCGGTGTCAGCGGCGGCGCACTTGCCGCTGCTGTCAGCCGGGCTGGCGGTTTGGGGATGATCGGTGGTGGCTACGGCGACGCCGATTGGCTCACCCGCGAGTTTGACGTGGCGGGGGATGCACAGATTGGCGTGGGCCTTATCACGTGGTCTCTGGCGCGTCAGCCGCACTTGCTGGACCTAGTTCTCGACCGTGCACCCGCTGCGCTGATGCTCTCGTTTGGTGACTTCCAACCGTTCCTTCCCAAAATTAGGGAGAGGCAGACCAAACTGATCATTCAAGTCCAGACACTGAGCCAAGCACGCGAAGCAGTGGACGCTGGAGTCGATGCCGTCGTGGCACAAGGCACCGAGGCGGGCGGGCACGGCGGTGCGAGAGCCACATTCCCCTTCGTTCCGGCGGTGGTCGATATCGCAAAGGGAATACCGGTAATAGCGGCAGGAGGCATCGCCGATGGGCGTGGTTTGGCTGCGGCCCTGGCGCTCGGGGCTTCGGGTGTGTTGTGCGGAACTGGCTTCTTTGCCAGCGACGAATCCCTTGCGAGTGACAATGCCAAACAGGCCGCCCTTCATGGCAGTGGTGACGATACCGAACGCAGTTCCGTATTCGACTTGGCGCGCGGGCTAGATTGGCCCGCCAGCTGGAACATTCGCACTATGCGCAATTCCTTCACCAAACGATGGAGCGAGGATATTGGGGGTCTCAGGCAAAATATTACCGAGGAGCAAGCCCATTTTGAAGCTGCCCGGGCAGTGGATGATACTGACATCACCCCGGTGATTGTCGGTGAAGCCGCTGATCTCATTCGAGCTATCGAGCCTGCGCAAGACATGCTTCACGCAATGATTTCGCAGGCTGAAGATCACCTGCGACGCATCAGCAAATTTATTGAGCCAAATGGCAAGGGATAGCGGAGATGAAGAAAATTAAAGGGGGCTGCCTTTGTGGAGCCGTCTCATTCGAGGTCGCCAACGCGTTCGACAAACTGTTTCTGTGTAGCTGTGATCAATGCCGCCAAATCACCGGGTCGGCCTTTGCATCTAACTTGTTCGTGAACATTGAAGGGTTCGATTGGCTCGGAGGCGCGGACGATATTGTCAATTACCAAGTGCCGGGGCGCGATATTTCCAAGTCGTTCTGCCGAGTGTGCGGGTCCGGCGTTCCATGGGAAAGTGGCGATGGAACAAAGATGACCGTTCCGGCCGGATCTCTGAGCGAACCGGCTAATGTTGTCGAACGAGTTAGAATATTCACCTCAGAGCAACCATCATGGGCGTCGGATTTGGAGCAAGCCTGCGCACACGCAAAGTTCCCTTAGTTTTTGACGACGAACAGCAGCCCACTAATCAGATCGGATACATCATGATAACCTGCCACGTGACCTACAAGATTGACCCCGCCAAAATCGAAGACTTTGAGATTTATGCTAAAGCATGGATACCTTTGGTAAAACGATTTGGGGGCACGCATCATGGATATTTCCTTCCACACGAGGGCCCAAATGATTTAGCCTTTGCTGCATTCTCATTCCCGTCTCTGGCTGATTACGAGGTTTACCGAACTGAAAGCGCAAGCGATTCAGACTGTATTGCTGCATATGATTTCGCCGTAAGAACCAAGTGCATCCTGCGATATGACCGACATTTCCTCCGACCTGTTCTGGATGGTGAGATATCAGGTGTTCTTGAAGGGAAGGCGTAGCGCAGCTCTTTCGAGGCTAAGTGGGGCACTGTGATCTATGCACGTAAGCGTGCCGATAGCAGTTCGATTGCTGCCTCAAATTTTTGCGGATCTTGAGTGACGCGGGCTGCCAATTGCGCGCCTTCCAGCAAAGGGAGAGTTGCCGCGGCTTCGGAGGCCGGATTGACGACGTTTTGGATCGTTCCATCATCTTTGCCGCGCGAAAATGTCTTCGAAAGCCAGTCGAGCATCATCGACCTGAAGCGGTTCATTTCAGCTATCGTTTCTGTGGAAAGGCTTTGGGTGCTGGTTGAGAAGGACACGCATAGGCAAAGGCTTTGACCACCTTCAAGTGCACCGCGATACCTATCGACAAGAGCGGATAGGCGCGCGGCACCGGTCGCGTGCTCTTGTTCGATTTCTGCGCAGGCGGCTTCGAAGTCCGTGTAATAGCGCTTCATAAGGGCAACCGCCAAGGTAGCTTTGCTTACAAAATGGTGATGGATGCTGGCTTTTGAAATCCCTACGTCAGCGGCCAGATCAGCATAGCTGAACCCGTCGAAGCCACGCGTGCGCGCGACCCGCTCAGCGGAATCTAGCAGAGTTGTCTTGGTATCTTTGGCCATGCTCTATTTCGGTCTTTGTAAGTTCAGGGTGTTTAGAACATTTTCTGCCGCTTCCAAAGCGCCTTCGATGTAGCCGCCGAAAACGGGTGCAACTTCTGTCCCCGCAAAATGCAGTTTGTTGTGCCAAAGGTTGGTCATTGCATGCGGCAGCCCATAAGTTGGATGGGCATAAAGGGGGGCTTTGTCGGCCTCGGTAGAGGTGTAGGGATCAAAGGCCCAATCTTTGATGTAGAGTTGCTTTGGCTCGGCTGCGAGAGGTCCGAAAAGCCGTGACAGTTGCGCTTGCAGATGTTGGCGAAGCAGATGTTCGTCCGTACGGCCCTGTGGTGGGATGCCAATAAATCCAAACAAGGCGTATGGCCCTCCGCCGTTAGGTGAAGCATCGTGAATTTCGACCATTGGGCCTTTGCGGCTGGTTGCGTCGCCCGACAGTCCTTGATCGCGCCAGAACGGTGTGTCGTAAACGGCAACGGCTTTGGCCTGTCCTGCCATCCAAGTCGGGATGCCTCGCATGGCGTGCGTTGCTGAGGCGGGCAAGGCTGGAGAAAAACCTATCTGTGCCGCGACACGTGGCGGCAGGGCGAGCACGATTTGATCCGCGTTGATTACCTCGCCATTTGAAAGCGTGGCACAGATGTGATCTTCTAACATCTCTAGCTTTGCGACAGGTGCATTTAGCCGCTGATTATTGCCAGAAAGACGATCGGCCAGAGCACTGATTAAGGCCCCCAACCCACCCGCAAGCCGCAGAGACCCTTCCATTGATGAAAAGCTTTGGCCGTACTGCACCTGCCCATGTTCATCTTCAAAGGTCAGCACGCCATCGGCGAACTGGTCGAATTCTTGAAGGTTCAAACGCGCGATCAGAGCAGCGATACGCGGCTGCCCCGTCCAAAACCAAGCGGGGCCCATATCAAAATACCCTCCGCGGTGATGGTGCGTCATAATTCTCCCGCCAAAGCGCGGGCGGGCTTCAACCAGTAGGTAGTCGTGACCTTGGGTTTCTAAGGTTTCTGCTAGTGCCATTCCCGACAGGCCACCGCCCACGATTAACGTCTTCATGTTTCAAAACCCTCTGAGATCGGGTTTAGATCAATGCTAGCCTTTGCACTGGCCAGAAGCACTAAAGGTTTACGCATTCCGATCAGGCCGCTGGTGGTTTGGCATGCGGTAGATGGCCCGTTTTGATCCAGAGCTTTGCGCCATCCGAACCCGCTTTTGCTGTGAGGACTTCTCCTTCGGGCAGTCGCAGCCACGCCCCTTTTTCAAGCCGATCACCATCTTCCGTAACCGATCCGGCGATGACGAGCATTTCTATTCCTCCGACATCGGAATTATTAAGTGTCGCACCAGCATCCAGATGGCTATAGGTCACCGCCTCACGATCGTCGCGGTGTAGTTCTGCGGTGGCCACACCGTTCAAATGGTCGCCAAGCTCATCCGCCATATTCTTGCGGAACTGATTGCGGTCATCCATGTCGAACTGCCACAGTTTGACGAAGATGGTACAGCCCGACGATGCCCCCGGTGTATGTGCGCTCGTGGGCGGATTGCGGACATAAGTCCCTTCGGGAAAGTCGCCGTGTTCATCTTGAAACACGCCATCCAACACGATGAATTCTTCGCCACCGGTGTGGGTGTGTTCGGAAAATATGCTGTCCGGCGCAAAGCGCACAATTGTCGTGGCGCGCGCTACCTCTCCGCCGATACGGTCCAGCATGCGACGATCGACGCCGGGCATGGGCGAGGCGTTCCACTCAAGCTGTTCAGAGTGAACAACCACACGTGTTTTAAAATCTGCGTTAAGTTCCAATTGGTCGTCCTTTCTCAGCGAGTGCGATGCCGACCTGTGCAATGATTGGGAAACCTTTAGGGTCATAGATTTTCATGGTGTATCTCCCTTGCCGACGCTGGTCACCCTACTAGTTGATAGATAATTTATGCAATAAAAACTGAACAGTTTGGGATCACATATTTGTTATCCGAATTATCAAGACTTCCTTGAACTTGAATGGCGATTTTGACAGCGCGGCAGAATTCCAGCGATAGTTACGCCGTATACGCGAAGGCTTTCTGCGCCAACGGTTGCTGCATAAGTTCGGAAATCCGCGTAGCGGAAATTCACACAGTTTGCAGCATCCGACACTATGGCCTCCAAGTCGACCTTTGCCCACCCCCCCCCAGAGACGACCATTGCCTTGACCCCACGAACGCACGGGCGTATCCAAGGCTTGTGGCGATTTGTTACCGGATTGCGGGCCACGTTAAATATGCTGCTAAAGAGGACGGAATGCTATGAGCCTCCCCCTTTTCCCGGTGGAGGCTTTTTATTTGGGCGATGCCCAACAGAGGAAAACATGACAAAAGACTGGTCCCCCCGCACGAAATCTGTCCATTCAGGCACCCGCCGCTCGCAATATGGCGAGATGTCTGAGGCCATTTTCCTGACCCAAGGCTTTGTCTATGACAGTGCCGAGCAGGCCGAAGCGCGATTTATCGAGAGTGGCCCGGACGAGTTCATCTATGCGCGCTATGGCAACCCGACCGTGCGTATGTTCGAGGAACGTATCGCCGCAATTGAGGGCACCGAGGACGCATTTGCCACCGCATCGGGCATGGCCGCCGTCAGTGGTGCACTAACGTCAATGCTAAAGGCGGGCGACCATGTGGTGTCTGCCAAGGCGCTGTTTGGCTCGTGCCTTTATGTGCTCGAGGACATCCTGACACGCTTTGGCGTTGAGGTGACTTTTGTGGAAGGCACTGATCTGGCCGCATGGGAAGCCGCCATGCGCGACGACACCAAGGCGGTATTTTTGGAAACTGTGTCCAACCCGACGCTAGAAGTCATCGACCTGAAGGGCGTCGCCGAGATTGCACATGCCAAAGGGGCCACCGTGGTGGTCGATAATGTATTTGCCACCCCCGCCTTCTCGAACGCGGCAGAACTTGGCGCCGATGTCATCGTCTATTCCGCCACCAAGCATATAGACGGCCAAGGGCGGTGCTTGGGCGGCGTCATTTGCGGCACCAAAGAGTTCATCCGCAAAACAGCCGAGCCGTACCTGAAACACACCGGCGGCTCGCTCTCGCCATTCAACGCTTGGGTGATGCTCAAGGGGTTGGAAACTATGCACCTGCGCTGCACCGCCCAAGCCGAAGCCGCGCTGTTCATCGCGCAAGCGCTGGAAGGTCACAACAAGCTGGACCGCACGTTGTACCCCTATCTGGACTCGCACCCGCAACAAGCTATTGCCAAGGCACAAATGGGCGCTGGCGGGACGGTGATCTCCCTTGATATCCAAGGCGGCAAAGACGCGGCTTTCCGCTTCCTCAATGCGCTGGATATCATCTTGATCTCGAACAATCTGGGCGACAGCAAAAGCATCGTCACCCATCCTGCAACCACCACGCATCAACGTCTATCGACTGAGTTGCGCGCCGAGTTAGGCATCACTGACGGGCTGGTCCGCATCTCGATCGGACTAGAAGATAAAGCCGATTTACTGGATGATATCCGCACGGCACTGGACGCAGTTTAACGCGAATTCGTCGCTTTTCCTTGGAACCTGGCGGTTTGCATCCCATATAAAGGATGCAAACCGCGGCCCAAGGAGGGATGCCATGAATGCCCATAATCCAGATGACAAGCCCAGCCGCGCAGAGGCCGAGGCCGCACTAAGCTTGCTGCGTCAATGGGCAAGTGCAGTATCACCGATCGAAGTCACCGATTTAGACCCGTTGGTATCGCGCCTGATCCCCGGCCAAGAACTTGCGAACTACCCTGCCCTCGCGCGCGCCTACCCCGAAGAATTTGCGGTGGACGAGGCTTACAAAGCCTCCATGCCTGACCTGCAAAACGGCCCCGCCTCGCTGATCCGCGGTGCCAAGCAA
Source organism: Litoreibacter sp. (assembly GCF_058136045.1). Lineage (NCBI taxonomy): Bacteria > Pseudomonadati > Pseudomonadota > Alphaproteobacteria > Rhodobacterales > Roseobacteraceae > Litoreibacter > Litoreibacter sp. Next base: position 26,521 of record NZ_JBYVDD010000003.1, on the reverse strand, counting down.
CAAATCCAGCATGTCGGCATCTCGAACTTTCGCCTGCCTGTCCGCGTTCGCACCCGTGACGGCGGCGACCTGACGCTGGAGACCTCGGTCACTGGCACCGTCAGCTTGGAGGCCGAAAAGAAGGGCATCAACATGTCGCGCATCATGCGCAGCTTCTACCGCCACGCCGAACAGACCTTCAGCTTCGAGGTGATCGAGGAGACGCTCGACGCCTATAAAACCGATTTGGAAAGTTTCGACGCCCGCATTCAGATGCGGTTCTCTTTCCCGATGAAGGTGCAAAGCCTGCGGTCCGGCCTGTCGGGTTTTCAGTATTACGACATCGCGCTTGAGGTGGTGGACACGGCTGGCACCCGCAAGAAAATCCTGCATCTGGATTACGTCTATTCCTCCACCTGCCCCTGCTCGCTAGAGCTGAGCGAACATGCCCGCCAATACCGGGGCCAGCTTGCCACGCCGCACAGTCAACGCTCGGTCGCGCGCATCTCGGTCGAGGTCGACTGCGCCCAAGAGTGCCTGTGGTTCGAGGACCTGATCGAGCGATGCCGCGCCGCTGTGCCGACCGAGACGCAAGTCATGGTCAAACGCGAGGACGAGCAGGCCTTCGCCGAGCTAAACGCCGCCAACCCGATTTTTGTCGAGGACGCCGCACGCTCATTTTACGAACAATTACAGTCGGATACACGCATCAAAGACTTCCGCATCATCGCCTCGCACCAAGAAAGCCTGCACAGCCACGATGCCGTGTCCGTCCTGACCGAAGGGCCGACATTTGCCTCCGAAAGCATCGACCCCAAACTGTTTAACACGCTGTTTCATGTGGGCTAGAACGCGCCTTAATGCCATGTGGCGCAGGTAGAGATTTACTGGAATTCATGCTTCATTAACCCTGTGTGCGTTAACTCACCCCATGTGGAAAACGCTTGCTCTGATCCTTCCTGTTCTGGTTCCGTCATGGCGTTTCTTCAAGACGATAGAGCCCTCCCCAAGGGTGCAATGGGCCTTTGTTACAGGCTCCGATGATGCGCTAGCGCAGTGGCAGGAGTTTCGACCTCGACCAACCCATGTGTCAATTTTGCAGATGCTGCGCCGCCTGTTTTGGAACCCCGCGTGGAACGAAACTCTCTTCCTTGTGAGCTGCGCCGAGCGGATACAAGACCAGCCCACAGACCATAGCATTAACGAAATACGGCACCGCATCGCGCGCGAGATCACGCAACAGCCTACCGAGGTCAAGGGCGAGACGTTTCACTTCCGGCTGGTTTTCATGCGCCGCGAAGCTGACAAACTGCTGAGTGAGACCGTCTTCCTCTCAAAAGAGTTCCCCCTTAAAAGCGGAGGCGGTCTTTGAGCATAGACTTAGCAATGCGCGCCACAGAAGTCCTTTTGGCACTGGCCTTCCTACAGCAAAGCGCGGAGCATATCGTCTATTCCAAAGATGAGCGGCTCTTGTTCTTCCCCCGGGCAGCTTTCGCTTTTCTGCTCCTGATCGGCCTTCTTAACCAATGGATTTTATTGGCTTTATCTCTGCATAGCCTGTTCATTCTGCACCGGTTTGCAGGGCCATATAACGGTGGTAGCGACCGGATGGGCCTGCTGGTTTTATATTGCCTCTGCCTGGCCCGTTGGCTTCCCGCGGGCCTCCCTCAAGAGGCGGCTTTTGGCTATCTTGCGGTGCAGGTTGTGCTGTCGTATTTCATTTCTGGCCAAGTCAAAATCGTCAACCCGGAGTGGCGCAGCGGGCGCGCCCTACGAGACGTATTTGCCTTTTCCGCCTATCCGGTCAGCGAAGACCTTCGCGCGTTGGCGGACAAACCACGACTGCTATGGTTAATGTCTTGGGCAGTTATGTTATTTGAATTACTCTTCCCGTTAAGCCTGCTGAGCACCGCAGGTTTGATCGGCGCGCTCGCCCTGACTGTGAGTTTTCACCTCAGCAATGCCTGTTTTTTCGGGTTGAACCGCTTTGTCTGGTTCTGGGTCGCGGCCTACCCGTCGATCTTATGGCTGCAAGCACGCCTCACGCATCTGATGTAATAAATGGAAGTTCTAAGCCTCGCCTTCCGGCTCATCGGAGTAGCGTTGCAACATGCCTGCCTGCGACATGAAAAATGCGAATAAGGCGATGGGGAAGCCGAAGGTTTCAATCTTCACCCAAGCGTCGGTGGACATAAAACGCCAGACCAGCTCGTTCGACACAGCCAATACCGCAAACATTGCCGCCAAGCGTTTAGTCAAGATCATCCAGCCCTCGGGCTTCAAGGGCAGAAAATCATCCATAACATATTCCAACCAAGAGCGCTTTAACAGCAGGCCTATGCTAAGCATGGTGGCAAAAAAGCCATAGACGATCGTGGTCTTGATCTTAAAGAACTTCTCATCGTTGAAATAGACGGTCAGGCCACCAAAAAAGATCACCATGAATGACGTCAAAAGCTGCATACGGCTGAGTTTCCCGGTCAATTTCCACAGAATTGCCATCGACAAAAGCAGCAGCGGCACGAACAGAGCAGTGACCACAATAAAGCCGGAATATTCAGTTCCAGCAAAGGTATAAACCTCTTCCTTCATCTTAATGTAGGCAACGAAAAACAACAAAACCGGACCCAACTCCAGCGCCATTTTCAGCCCTTGCGATATTTTCTTCTCGGCCATGCTCTAGCCTCCCATTTCCACAATTACCGCGCCCAAAGCTATCAGCGCCATTAACGTAAGGCGGCGCGGGCCTACCTTTTCACCCAAAATCACATAGCCAATCAAGGCCGCAAATACCGTTGACGTCTCGCGCAATACCGCAGCCTCGCCCACATTATCAAGCCGTGTTGCGACCATAATCGCCCCGAACGAGAAGAACGCGACGATTGCCCCCAACACACCGCGCGCCATAAGCGGCCCTAAGGTCGGGCGATCCGGGTTACGCCACCACAAAACAGCTGCCACGGGGGGCATGAAGATCAACCCGTCGATAAAGAAAAACCACGCAAGAAACGTGAACGGGTCAGCCGTCGCGCGAATGCCATAGGCGTCATACGTGGTGTAGAGCGCCACGAACAGCCCCGTCCCCACCGCCAGCCATAGCGCCGGCACCAAGGTGTCCCGATTCAACGTAATCGTGCGCAGATTGTAAACCGCCAAACCGTAGATGCCCGCCAAAAGCGTCAAAACCCCAAGCCACTGGACAGCGTTAAAGACCTCTCCAAACACGAAATATGACCCAATGACCGCAAACAACGGCCCCGTGCCGCGCACCACCGGATAGACCACCATGTAGGCCCCTTTGGTGTAGGTGAAGCCCTGCATCAGCTTGTAGCCAACGTGGATCACAAAGACCGTCGCAAAAATCGGCCACATATGTGGCTCGGGCCACGGGACCACGAACAGCGCAAACGGGGCGGCAATCATCCCGTAGCTGAAATCAATCGCACCGCGTGACAACCAAGGGTCGTGACGCCCCTTTTGCAGCGCCCCGAATACGGCATGCAGGAAAGCCGCGAGTAGCACCAGAATCAGCGCCAGTTGGTGGCCCTGTGCGGTGCCCTCAAGCGAGGTGAGCCAAGCGCTCATAAGTGAGGGGACCGAGCGCCACGCAAGCAGGCCCTCCGGGGGGAATATTTTTGGCAAAAAGAAACTGGGGCGGGGCGCATTAACCTTAACATAGCGTTATTCTGCGGCCGCCCCGGTAAGGGCTTGCGCGAATTCTTCGGGGTCAAAGGGCGCAAGGTCATCAATTTGCTCACCCACCCCAATGGCATGGATGGGAAGCCCAAACTTGTCGGCCAAGGCGACCAAAACGCCACCCTTTGCGGTGCCATCAAGTTTGGTCATCACAAGGCCAGAAACATCGCTGATTTCACGAAACACAGTGACTTGGTTCAGGGCATTTTGACCCGTTGTCGCATCCAGCACGAGTAGAGTGTTATGAGGGGCGGTTTCGTCTTTCTTGCGGATCACACGGACGATTTTGGCCAATTCCTCCATCAAGTCTGCGCGGTTTTGCAACCGTCCAGCCGTATCTATCATCAGCAAATCAGCGCCGTCTTCTTCGGCTTTTACCATCGCATCAAAGGCTAGAGAGGCCGGGTCCGAGCCCTCGGGGGCAGTCAAAACCGGAACGCCTGCGCGCTCGCCCCAGACCTGGAGTTGCTCGACCGCGGCGGCGCGAAACGTATCCCCGGCGGCGATTACCACTTTCTTGCCCGCCTGGGAAAATTGCAGCGCCAGTTTGCCGATTGTGGTGGTTTTGCCAGAGCCATTCACGCCCACCACCAACACCACCTGAGGGCGTTTGGGGTAGATCGGCATCGGTTTGGCCACAGGTTCCATGATTTTAGTGATCTCAGCGGCCAGCAGGTCTTTGATTTCTTGGGTCGAGAGTTTTTTACCAAACCGCCCTTCCGCCATATTGGCCGTCACCCGCAGCGCCGTATCGACGCCCATATCCGACGCAATCAACAGCTCTTCAAGTGCCTCAAGCATGTCGTCATCTAGTTCTCGACGAACCACGACCGTTTGCTCTTTGCGCCCGATAAGGCGCCCCAGAAGGCCCGATTTCTTTGGCACAGGAGCAACGGGGGCGGGTTCTGGCTCTGTTAGCACAGGCCCCACTGCCTCAAGTTCATCTGAAATGGCTGTTGTGATTTCTGGCTCCAGCGGCGTCGGCTCTGTCGAAATGGCCGCTGCCATCTCTGGCTCTGGCTCTGGACTAACCTCGGCTTTCGGCTCAGGCGGTGCGCTCACCTCTTGGGCTTCAACACCTTCTTCCTCAACCCCGCCATCCTCGACAATGGCATCCAAGCCCTCTTCCAGTTTAGAGGATGATTTAAACAGCTTATTCTTGAGCTTTTTGAAAAAGGACATGTGGTCTTTATCGGCCTTAAAGTTGCACTTCACCCTCACCTAACCTTTAGCCGTGCCAGATGGAAGATGTGGCGCTCATTTGCTTGGCGCGCTAATCGTGTGATCATGAGACACTTGCTTGCCCTTTTGCTGTTCACTGCCCCCGCGCTGGCCGCCCCGCCAGACCCGATGTGCACGTCAGGAAAATGGGGACAAGTGCACTGCATCAGGCCCGCGCATTTCGTATTTGATTTGTGCCAGCTAATTGAGGCGACCAGTAAAACTCACGGGCTGAACCCTGATTTCTTTACACGCCTGATTTGGCAAGAAAGCCGTTTCAACCCAAATGCACTGTCACCCGCCAACGCCATGGGGATCGCGCAATTCATCCGCTCCACTGCAACCAAACGCGGCCTAAAAGACCCGTATAACCCCGCCGATGCACTGGATCATTCGGCGCAATACCTGTCGGAAATGGCCGCACGTTTCGGCAATGAGGGCATGGCTGCCATCGGCTACAACGGCGGCGAGGCCCGCGCCGAGGGGTTCTTACAAGGCAAAGGGCTTGCGCGCGAGACCACAAACTATGTGCCGATCATCACCGGGCTGGACGCCGAAGCATGGCGCGACGGGCAACCCAAGCAGCACGACATGCGCCTCTCCAAGACCCAAGATTTTCGCCCCGCCTGCCATGCTTTGGCGCGCAAGCGGGTTTTGACGCCATTGCGCAAGATACCGAAGTTCAAGCCATGGGGCGTGCAAATGGCAGCCGGGCGCTCAAAATCAACGGCCAAAAAGCAGTTCACGCAGCGCACGGCAAGCTGTCGCGCGACAGTGTTGAAAGAGAAGCTGGACCTGATTTACAAAAAACATCGCGTGGCTAAGTTGAAGGGTTGGTATATGGCGCGTATCAGCCGAAACAGCCGAAAATCGGCGCAAAACCTGTGCAACAAGTTACGCAAACAAGGCTGCGCCTGTGCGGTTTATAAGAACAATTAGATTAGCCCATTAAACAGCGCTACCTGTCCAAAATAATACAGCAACCACAATACGATAGAGCGCGAAATTGATTTCGTTTTGGCGCGAAAAATATGCCATGATAAAACCACATCTGACGCAATGAACAAGCTGGCCCCAAGCCGGATCAAGCGGCCATTATCGTCCCACCCTGCACCAATGGGCTGCCCCCATGCGGTCACGCCCATAGCTGTGATCAACAACACGTAAACCACGACGGGAACGCGTAAATCCCCTGTATAGGGCAACAGCCACCACAGCGTTGAGAGCGCCAAAACCGCGAACGCTATTCCCACTGAAAACGGGAGTGTCGCAAGGCTGAAATCCAGCCCCATGAGCATGAAAATATAGACCGCATGGGCCAAGGCAAAGGACACGAGCCCCGCCATAAACATCCGCTCGCCCGCGCGCGACAACGCAAGGTCGCCCATCGCAGACAAGGCCAGCGCCAAGGCCAAAACGGGGGCACCAAGCGCCAAGGCCAGAAGCGCCAACAGCCCCGTCGAGGCTGTCTTGGACAGGCTGCCAAGCCAATGCTGATCGCGGTAACAGTATCTGGCCGCATAAAGCCCTGCGCACAGAACTGAGGCGGCAAGGGTTAACTGCAAGGCTAGACCTCGTCTTGGAAGTGTTTGATCACCATGCGGATCGGGTTTGGTGCCGCCTGCCCCAGCCCGCAGATCGAGGCGTCGCCCATGGCCACGCACAGCTCCTCCAGAAGCGGTTGATCCCATGTGTCGGCCTGCATCAATTTCACCGCCTTTTCACAGCCGACGCGGCACGGGGTGCATTGACCACAGGACTCGTCCTCGAAAAAGCGCAACATATTCAGAGCCGCCGCTTTGGCGCTGTCTTGCTCGGATAAAACCACCACGGCAGCAGAGCCAATAAAGCTGCCCAAGGGCTGCAATGTGTCAAAATCCAACGGCACGTCATTGATCGACGCAGGCAACAGCCCTGACGACGGCCCGCCCGGCTGATACGCCTTGAACACATGGCCACGCGCCATGCCGCCCGCCGCTTCAATAACGTCCGAAATCGTCGAGCCAGCAGGCAACAGATGCACGCCCGGATTGGCCACACGACCCGACACCGAATAGCTGCGCAGGCCTTTTCGGCCATTTTTTTCGGTCGCGTTCAGCACCTCGGGGCCTTCGCGGCAGATGCGCGCGATCCAGTGCAGCGTCTCGACATTATGAACCAGCGTCGGCTGCCCGAACAGGCCCACCTGCGCCACATAGGGCGGGCGGTGACGCGGCAAACCGCGCTTGCCTTCAAGGCTTTCAATCATCGCGCTTTCTTCGCCGCAGATATATGCGCCCGCGCCGCGCCGCAGCTCGATATAGCCCGGCTCGACCAAGCCGGCCTGCTCCAGCGCCGCAATCTCGCGCGCCAAAATGGCCAGAACGGCAGGGTATTCGTCGCGCATATAGATGTAGCAGCGCTCCGCCTCGACAGCCCAAGCGGCGATCAACATGCCCTCCAGAAACAGATGCGGGACACGTTCTAGGTAGTAGCGGTCTTTGAACGTCCCCGGCTCACCCTCATCGCCATTCACCGCCAGATACCGCGGCCCGGCATTGCCGCGCACAAAGCCCCATTTGGTGCCCGATGGAAAACCCGCGCCACCAAGGCCACGCAGGCCGCTTTCTTTAAGAAGCGCTTGGACATCCTGCCACTCGCCATCATTTCGTAAGGTTAAAATTGCCCCGTAGCCACCTGATAACTGGTACTTTTCAAGCGTTTCATAGTCGGGAATATGGGCATGAGTATCATCGGCTGCGATTGCCACCTCAACCTTCTCCACAGTGGCATTACCGATATGATTATGCCCAATTTCCAGCGCAGGCGCAGTGTCGCAGCGCCCCATGCAAGGCGCGCGCAGCACCCTCACCTTGGAGGCATCCAAGCCACCTTCCAGCGCCGTTTTTAACGCCTGAGCACCCGCCATCTCGCAGGACAAGGAATCGCACACTCGAATGGTCAACGCGGGCGGCGCGACCTCGCCCTCTTTTACCACATCGAAATGGGCGTAAAAGCTGGCGACCTCGTAAATCTCGGCCATCGACAGGCGCATCTCTTCTGCCAGCGCACGTAAATGCGCAGCAGAGAGGCTGCCATGTTTGTCTTGGATAAGGTGCAAAAACTCGATCAGCAAATCACGATCACGAGGCCGCGCGCCCAGCAAGGATTGCACCTCGGCCAGCGCCGCGTCATCGTATTGGCGCCCCTTGGTGAACCGGCGGCCTTTGCCCTTACCCGATTTCCAAACGCCCTTGCGCTCATCTAACGCCATGATGTTCTCCCGATCTTGTTGGGCAAATCCTACCGCCTTGCCCCACAGCAGGCCAACGCAAAAACGACCTCTATGCGTCTTCCTGCGCACATGGCACCGCAGTTTCATCAACATGCTTCCATCATTTGAGCACATTCGTATTATCATAGGGGAGATAAGTTATTTTACTCGGGGGCTTCACGCCAATGCCACGTTCACTTCTGGCCTTCACCATGGCCACACTATTCCCGCTGCCGTTCTTGCTGGCGGGCGCATTGTTTGGCGGCTGGGCCGCCTGGATTGCCCTGCTCTATGTCACCTTATTTGTGGCAGGCGTTGACGAATTCATCCCCGCCCTGACCCGCGACGGAGAGGCCGCCGATGACGATGAGGCGGATCTGCTCTCGATCATTCTGGTCGGTGTGCATTTCTGCTTGCTGTTCTTCATGGTTTGGGCGTTGTCGGGCAATGGCACGGCTTTATTGTCATTTAACGGCTTGGCCATTTTCGCCGCTACGGGTTTGTTTATGGGGCAAGTGAGCAATTCAAATGCCCATGAGTTGATCCACCGCGGCGCGCGGGGGCTGCGGCGCATGGGCAAATGGGTGTATATTTCCTTGCTGTTTGGTCACCATACCTCGGCGCACCCTTTAGTGCATCACACCCATGTCGGCACCCCGAACGACCCCAATACCTCGCGCATGAACGAGACTTTTTACCGCTTTGCACGCCGCGCGTGGCTCGGCAGCTTTCTGGCGGGGCTTGCAGCGGAAGAGAAACGCCTGAGCCAGATTGGCGTGACCCGTTGGGATTACCGCAACCCCTATGCGCTCTATATCGGTGGTGCGGTGCTGATAGTGCTGGTCTCGCTGGTGATTGCCGGGTGGCGCGGGGTTCTTGTGCATTTGTTGCTGGCCGCGTTTGCCCAAACCCAGTTGATGTTGTCGGACTATGTGCAGCATTACGGGTTGGAGCGCGCGCAACGCGAGGATGGTTCCTATGAGCCAGTGGATGCGCGCCATTCATGGAACGCGCCGCATTGGTTGTCGTCGCTTTGGATGCTGAATGCGCCGCGTCATTCCGACCACCATGCACACCCTGGAAAGCGCTATACCGCACTGCAAATTCCCGCGCGCGGCGACGCGCCGATGTTGCCTCATTCCCTGCCGGTGATGGCCTGTATCGCGCTTTGGCCAAAGCTGTGGAAAAAGGTAATGAACCCGCATGCAGAAGCGTGGCGCGCGGCTTGACCTATCTGCCTTGGCGCTTCATCCTAGCGTGATGAAATGCTTTTCCATTTATGCTTTGCTCGCGTTTTGCGGCACCTGCGCTCAGGCCGAGACCAGAATGACCCCCGAGCAATTTGGCACCTTCACCGAGGGCTCCACCGTTTACTTCAACCGCCATGGTCAACCCTACGGGGCCGAGCAATATCTTAGCCACAAACGAGTGATTTGGACCTTCTTTGACGGCACATGCCAGCGCGGCACATGGTATGGTGCGCAAGACGAAATTTGCTTCATCTACGACAATCAATCCGAGGCCCTATGCTGGCATTTTTTGAATAACAATGGCCGGCGGACAGCTCGTATCATTGGAGATGACCCTGCGGATGATTTGACGGTAACAGGGCAGGATCATAAGGCCCTGTCGTGCCCCGGCCCAGAGGTCGGTGTGAGCTTCAAGCCGTAGGGTTTTGAGTATTTTTGGCAAAAAGAAACCTGAGGTCAGTCGTCAAACAGGCCGGGCTGGCTTTGCTTGGGCGGCTTGGGTTTAGGGGCAGTTTTGGCGGTGGCACCGACCGGAATGCGCGCGTCTTTGAATTGCACTTCCAGCGACGCGGCTTTTTTGGCCTGTTTGCTGTTGGTGACGATTTTGTCGCCGTCCCACACCACTGCGTAGCCGCGGTCGAGCGTGGCTTGATAGCCCAAGGTTTCAAGAAGCCGGTCCAGCTTGTCCAAACCTGTCCGCCAATTACGCACCTGTCCTTGTCCTGCCTGCCCTACCGCATGGCTGGCACGGGTCAGGCGTTCGCGTTGCAGGGTCAAATCACGGCTTAGCCCTTTGGGGGTCAGCTGATTTGATACGCGGTCGAACTGCGCGCGCGACCGCTCGGTGCGGCGCTCCAATGCGGTATCGAGCCGTTGTGATATTTGGGCAAGGCGTGCCTGCATCCGCTCGGTTTGGCGGGCCAAAATTGACGGGCGTAGGGGCGAGGCAGCCCGCTCAAAAGCCAGCCGCTTGGCCGCCGTCCCCGCTGATAGCGACGCATCCAACCGACTGCCTGCGATGTCAAAGCGTTGCCGTGCCACTTGCGTCAGCTCATCACGACGCGGCAAGGCGCGTGACATATCCGCGAGGCGTTGTTTGCGCGCACCGACCATGCCAGTAATCGCCTGCGCCATGCGGGTGCCATAGCCCTCAACGCTGGCCAGCAATTCAAGGCGCACTGGCACCGCGATTTCCGCCGCCGCCGTGGGCGTGGGCGCGCGTATATCGGACACGTAGTCGATCAATGTCGTGTCGGTCTCGTGCCCCACCGCCGAGATCAGCGCAATATCCGAGGCTGCCGCCGCGCGCGCCACGATTTCCTCGTTGAAGCCCCACAGGTCCTCGATCGAGCCGCCACCGCGCGCCACAATAATCAAATCTGGTCGCGGCAGCGCACCGCCGGGCGTCATCGCGTTAAAACCCTCAATGGCCGCCGCCACTTGCGGCGCACATTTTTCGCCCTGCACCACCACGGGCCAGATCAGCACCTTGCGCGGAAAGCGGTCCCGCAACCTGTGCAAAATATCACGGATCACAGCGCCTTGCAGGCTGGTCACCACGCCGATAACATCCGGCAGATAGGGGATGGGTTTCTTGCGCGCGGGCGCGAACAGGCCCTCGCCCTCCAGCATCTTCTTGCGCTTTTCCAGCATTGCCATCAGCGCGCCGACACCTGCGGGGCGAATTTCCTCGATCACCATTTGGTAGCGAGATTGCCCCGGGAAGGTGGTCAGCTTGCCAATGGCAATGACCTCCATCCCCTCTTCGGGCTGCACCGCCAGCTTGGCCGCCTGCCCTTTCCAGATGATCGACGACAGCACCGCACGGTCATCCTTGAGGTCCAGATACACATGCCCAGAACGCGCAACCATGACCCGCCCACACTCGCCCTTGATGCGAACGCGACCAAACTCGCCCTCGATCGTGCGCTTCACCGCGCCGGAAATTTCCGACACCGTGTATTCGGGCTCATTGCGTCCCCGCTCAGCCTCGGGGTGGTCGTCGTCGAGAAGGTCCAACTGCGGCTCCGTTTTCAGATGTTAGGAAACTTGTCCCACCTCTGGAGGCAGGATGCAACGCGCCGCGCTAATCACCGCACCCGCCGCCACCGCATCCGCCACACTCATTGTCATGCCCACCAAGCGCAGCGCAAGCTTGGCCACCGCCTCTCGCGCCGAAACGGCCTGCGGGGCGCTGCCACACCGCATAGGAAATCCCCACGCCAACAAGCCCGAAACAGCATAAAGCCAAGGGCTCATTGCGCGCCCAGTCCTGAACCTGCGACACCACAACAAGCGACACGATACCAGCGACCGCAATCCCAACGCCCAGCATAAATTTGCGCATTGCATGTCGGTCCCCCCAAACGTCAACCGGAGCAGCCTCGCCAAATTCACGCCGGTAACTGCGCAAAGTCTGCGCGAATTGAGTGCGGTAGCGCGGCATGTCCTCCTCACCCTCGCAGGGATTATGGTGCAGCGGCTTGCCCAGAATCTCGCCGCACAGCCCGTCCCAATAGTTCTGCGTGAATGTCAGATGCATATGCCAGACTTGATCCACGACTTTCGAAGGCGTCACCGGGATGTCGCTAACCTGCGTCAGATACACAAACCGCCGATATTCCTTGATTGCACGCTCGGTATAAGCCGCGCTCCATTTTTGCGATTGGGCCAGTTTTTTCGAAAACGGCGCACTTCCGGTTCGCGCATCCAGTTCAAACGCCGCAATACGCCGCCACAGGTCCATGTCCTTCACCCTTGTTCCCCTCGGCTGATTTGGGTATTCGAAGGCCAATCTAACACATGGGTTTGGCTGGGGAAGCGTGATGAACATATTGATCCTTGGAAGCGGTGGTCGCGAGCACGCTTTGGCATGGGCCGTCGCGCAAAACCCCAAATGTGACCGCCTGATCGCGGCCCCGGGAAATGCGGGCATTGCTGGCGTCGCGGAATGCGCGGCGCTGGATATCATGAGCCCCGACGCGGTTGTGGATTTCGCCACCGCCCAGTCGATTGATTTCGTGATCATCGGCCCCGAAGACCCACTGGCCGCTGGCGTCGCCGATGCCCTGCGCGCCGCGGGGATCTTGTGCTTCGGCCCCTCGGCAGCGGCAGCGCAACTGGAGGCGTCTAAAAACTTCACCAAAGAGATTTGCGACGCCTGTGGCGCCCCCACGGCTGACTACGCTCACTTCACCGACCTGAGCGCGGCCAAAGCCTATGTGACCCAGCAAGGCGCGCCGATTGTGATCAAGGCCGACGGCTTGGCAGCAGGCAAGGGCGTGGTCGTGGCGATGGACTTGGACGCGGCATTGGCTGCGCTGGACGATATGCTGGGCGGGGCCTTCGGCTCGGCTGGGGCAGAGGTGGTCATTGAGGAATTCATGGAGGGCGAAGAGGCCTCCTACTTTGTGCTATCAGATGGCAAAACTGTGCTGCCCATCGGCACCGCGCAAGACCACAAACGCGCCTATGACGGCGATAAAGGCCCAAACACCGGCGGCATGGGAGCCTATTCACCCGCGCCAGTGCTGTCAGACGAGATCGCGCTAAAAGCCATCACTGAAATCGTGCAACCCACCATCGACGAAATGGCACGGCGCGGCACACCCTACCAAGGCGTGCTTTACGCGGGCTTCATGATCAAGGACGGGCAACCTCGCTTGGTTGAATACAACTGCCGCTTTGGCGACCCAGAATGCCAAGCCTTGATGATGCGCCTTGGCGCTCAGGCACTAGATTTGCTGCTCGCCTGCGCTGAAGGGCGGCTGGATGAGGTCCAAGTCAACTGGGCCGATGATCACGCAATCACCGTCGTAATGGCCACAAAAGGTTACCCCGGTGCGTATGAAAAAGGCTCCATTATCAACGGGCTGGACGCTTTGCCCGAGGGCAGTTTCAACATGGTGTTTCACGCAGGCACCAAGGCACAAGGCGAGGAAATCACCGCTGTCGGCGGGCGCGTACTGGGCGTTACAGCGCGTGGCGCGTCCCTGTCAGAGGCCCGCGAGCGCGCCTATGCAATGGTGGATGAAATCGACTGGCCCGAGGGGTTTACGCGCTCCGATATCGGCTGGCGCGCGCTGTAAAACGTCCTGCCTACTTCATCGTGCTCTAGACTACATTACTTGCACTGAAGCGCCGCATCCAGCGAGGCCCGCCCCCGGTGCGGCCCAATATCTCGCATGGAAACCGCGCCATTCCCAAGCCGCGTGGCAATGATCCGCGTCCAATCGCCAGACGCCGTGATCATCTCAATAGCCCCATCGCACGACCGCACCCCGCCGCCAATATCGCTCTCCCCAATACGGTGATTGGTCAGACCGGGCTGATCGGCCACATGCTGTAATTTGCCATCCATAAATCGCCAAATGCGCAGCGTTTTTGCCAGATGCGGGCGGTCAATATAAGCCAGTTCCACAAAGCCGTCCCCGTCAAAATCCGCAGCCCCAACGGGTGAGAGCCAACGGTGCGTACGCCCAATATAAGGCGTCCATGCAATTTTTCCGGTCTCATCGTAAACCGCCAGCTGCGCGCCTAAATCCGCATGGGTCTCGACCACAACCACCTCCGGCTTGCCGTCCAAATCCACATCCACCAAACGAGGTGAGATATCCTCGAAAACGCGCTCCAGTGGTAATTTAAAGCGTAAAGTAGATTTATGCGCCCAGTCCTCAACAACCAGCTCTAACGCACCCCACTCAATAGCATCACCTAATATGGCGTGATCATAGCGCCCAGTCGGCTCCGAATAGCGCGCCTCAACTATCGTATCTGCCGCGGCAGCCCCGCCCAGCATCAAACTCAACGCCAGAACCGCGCGGCGCGTGAAGCCGTCCAACACGCGCGACAGTAGACGCCGCGCCATGTTTAAATCTGTTTCTCTGGCATTTTGACGATCAACCCGTCCATGTCATCCGTGACTTTCATCTGGCACGTCAGGCGCGATGTGGCCTCGTTAGGCTCATAGGCGAAATCCAGCATGTCCTCTTCCATCGCCTCTTTGGCAGGCACTTTGGACACCCATGCCTCGTCCACATAAACATGGCAGGTCGAGCACGCACACGCACCGCCGCAATCGGCCTCGATGCCGGGAATGTTGTTGTCGCGTGCGCCTTCCATGACGGTCAGCCCATTGGCAACGTCCACGACATGCTCTTTGCCGCTATGCTCGATATAGGTAATCTTGGCCATCTGATGCGCCCCTGTCTTAGCTGATTGCTCTCAAACGCATGTAGTGCACCGCGCGCGATTTTGCCAGACCCGCCTTTCAATCTGCGACCAGAAAGCCGCACTGCGCAGCCTCCCGTGCCCGCCATGCTTGGCCAGCCCCCTATGAATGCGCTAAACTCCTCCAAACGCGGCGCCAGACCGCACATACAAATATAGGGCCGAGCAGCTATGCCCCGCAAAATCACTCCAAGCAGCCTTTGCGCTGCCGCCACGCTTGCCCTGCTCACAGGTTGCGCCCCCCTGCCCGGCCCTGATGTGACCAAACTGATCAACCCGACGATTATTACCTCCACAGATATGAAGCCCCCCACCAATGTCCCCGGTGTCTGCTGGGGCCATGAGCCGGGACCGGAAGTGACCGAAATTGTCTCTGATATTATCCTTGCCACCCCCGCCCAAATCGGTCCGAATGGCGCGACCGTTTCACCTGCGATTTACCGCGAAATTACCCGTCCCCAGACCTTTAACGAGGGCAACGGGCGCTGGTTCACCCGCACTTGCGATGCCGACCTAACCCCGGGGTTTGTGATGACATTGCAACGCGCCCTAACCGCGCGCGGCATCTATCGTGGCGAGCTAACGGGCCTCATGGATACCAAAACCCTACGCGCCATCCGCGCCTATCAAAAACCCCAAGGCCTCAACAGCGCCATCCTCAGCCAATCCGCCGCACGACAGTTGGGCCTGATCGCGGTAGAGGTAGAACACCCCACGTCTGAGGGGTGAGGCGCGGGGTTCGTGTGGTCGCTGTGGGGGACAAAGTGAGCTTTCGCTGCGGTCACTCCAACGGTAGCTTTAGCCGCTTCGCGTCCGCTGCCAAGACATCAATTGCAGTAAGTCGTTCCCAATTTTTTTGCTATTTCCCAAGGCTTTCCTAAGACGAGCAGCTTTTGGCGATACTGTCAACTTACACGGTTTGCGTTCAAAACTATCCGCCTCTTCTCAAAGGGAGAGGCTTTTGATATATTTTTTGAAACAGGTATTTTTACTTGCAAGATTACAAAATTTGGAAATCAATTTTGAAAGGTAAACAGAGTGGAAGCTGACTTTAAATACGACGATGAAGATGTCGAAACTAGTAAAGTTACTCGTCTTGATGCTGTAGAAAACACTCCTAAATTTAAGATTGCTTCCGCAGGAGTAAATATTGGCAACAAGACATACAATAATCACCATCAGAGATGGGAACGAACACTGACCGTTCTTGGGCCAAAACGAAGAACTGAGCTAGTAACTTCTATAGAAACTGATTTTGGCTGGGGTTACCATGTTTTTCATGTCGGTAGAGGCATGGAAAGAACAATTGATGCGACTTATCTTAAAACAATCCGTGTTGATATAGTTGAGGACCGTTGGGTTCGAAAGAACACTGACAGCCCTAACCTAAAACACCCCATTTACGAATGGGGAAAGGGGGATCGGAGGGTTGCTGGTGTCGCAAACAAGCAATCTTGGCCTATTGTCGTGCGGGTTAGCTACGATGATAGGCAAGAACAGGGGCATCCTTGGTTCAGTGATCTTTTTGTACTGCCTGGCCGACGCGAGGCTTTTGCTCCGCTCTCTCAAATAAAAAATGGAACCCTCAGCTTTGAAGGTTTTATCGAAACAAAAATTTGCGTTCGATAGGTTGTTGAGACAAACTTCACCATTCTTTATTCTGTGGAAAACCCATATTTTGTTGCATATATTGGCTTAGGGTATTCATATCATAAACCAATATATGGTAGCTGAAGTGTATGGGCAGTCGGCCCATACACAATAAAAAGCCACAAACTGATCAGCTAAAGCCACAGCTTAGTTCGATCAGCCTTAGCTAACATATTTGCAGCTTACTAATCTAGTTTCAACGTTACCACCTGTACAGCCGTATCCACGCTTATAAGCAGGACTCAGTGTTAGTGTTTTGTACCATATCGGCGTGCCATGCTGGTTTTTAGCCCTGTGGCTGATTACCACCTCCACAGACCGAGAGCTTGACCGATTTTTCACCCAAATAACAAAACCTTTCAATCCACAGCTCTGTAGCGGACTCGTTCCAAAGTACGCGCACGATGCGCTGGGGTATAAACTCGATTCTTTTTTGTTTTCAGCCAATTCCTCTTCAGTCAAAGCTACTTCACCTGTAATTTCTGATTCAAAATCTTGTTCAATATTGCCCATGAGTTCTTCCTATTAGGATTTATTTTGAGTTTTAGTCTGCACGAAAGAATAAAAAATACAACTTTGACATATGAATGACTATTGCTCGACTGGCACGGGCAGATAGCTATGGGCGCAGCAGTGACCTAATTGTGGGGCTGTCATTTGTTTTGGGAGTGACATCAGTTGTAATTGAAAACGGCTAGTCGTTCATCGTGCTTGCCAATCAGTTATATTTTACAAACCGGCCTGCGCTGCCCTATTTTGGCTTTGCAGTTGTCACGTTCGGCGTGCTGATCTCAAAGATGCTGCTGGCAATGGTCAGCCTGTTGTTTGCCCTCACGGGGCCGGTATCGAATAAACAAGAGATCGGGTGGCCTCTTAGAAAGCCGAATGCGGCACCGCGCTCGCCGGTGATGTGCCCACAGCAAGTCGCGCATCGAAATCACCCAACGTTTGAAGAAAGCAGGCCTTAGTTCATTTTGCAGCATTGGTCATTCTGGGCTCCAAGCAGACATTCTCCACCGCCAAACAAAAAGGGCGCCCCGACTAGGAGCGCCCTTCTCTAATTCTGCAACATAAAGCTTACTCGTCGAGGCTTAGGGCCACGAACCGCGGGTCGCCTTCGCGGCGGATCAGCATCAAGAAGGACTTACGCCCTGCGTCCTTAGCTTCCTCGATACGGTCTTCGAGGTCCTTAATCGTTGCGATTTTCTGTTGGCCAGCTTCCACGATCAGGTCGCCCGCACGCAGGCCCTTCTCAAAGGCGTCGCTGGCATCAGCCACATCTTTGACCACCAGCCCCTCAATGCCATCGTCCAGCCCAAGCTGCGTGCGCAGGTCAGCGTCCAACACGGCCACGGTCATGCCAAGCAAGGTTTTATCCTCAGCTTCGGGCTTGTCCAACGCAACAGGCACGGTCTTGGCTTCAGCATCTTCGCGGCGGCCAAGGGTGACTTTCAGCGTCTCGGATTTACCATCTCGGATCACCAGAACGCGCACCGCTTTGCCCACGGCGGCATTCCCCACAAGGCGCACCAATTCACGGGTATCTTTCACCTCATGGCCATCAAACATCGTAATCACATCGCCAGCTTTGATACCCGAGTCCTTGCCGGGGCCATCAGGCACATCCGTGACCAACGCGCCCTTGGCGTCGGCCAGTTCCAGCGCTTCGGCCACATCTTTGGTCACATCTTGAATGCGCACGCCCAACCAGCCACGGCGGGTCTCGCCGAACTCTTTGAGCTGATCGACCACTTTTGAAACCACATTAGACGCCATCGAGAACCCGATGCCGATAGAGCCACCTGACGGCGACAAGATCGCGGTATTTACCCCGATCACATCACCCTCAACATTAAACAGCGGACCACCAGAGTTGCCCTTGTTGATCGCGGCGTCGGTTTGGATGAAATCGTCATAGGTGCCGGACAACGCCCGGCCACGCTGCGACACGATGCCGGCAGACACCGAGAACCCCTGCCCCAACGGATTGCCCACGGCCACGACCCAATCGCCCACACGCGACGCATCGCTGTCCCCGAATGTAACAAACGGCAATGGCTTGTCGCTCTCGACTTTCAGTAAGGCAATGTCGGTTTTTGGGTCTGTGCCAATCAGCGTGGCGTCCAACTTTTCACCAGAGAAAAATTCGATCTCAATCTCGTCAGCCTTGTCGATCACGTGGTTGTTGGTGACGATGTAGCCATCCTCGGAAATCACAAACCCCGACCCAAGCGCGGAGGAGCGACGCGGCTTTTTCCCATCTTGTTGGCGATCAAGGAAATCCTTGAAAAAATCTTCCAGCGGCGAGCCTTCCGGCACAATCGGGCGCGGGCCTTGGTCCACGCCAGCCACAGTTGTAGAGGTGGTGATATTCACCACGGCGGGGCTGACTTTTTCGGCCAAATCCGCGAAACTTGCGGGCATTTGTGCATTGGCAGTCATAGTTTGCGCCAGCACCAAAGCCAGCCCAAAGACCAATGCGGCAAACGCCCGAACGGGGCCTGCCTGCCTGTCTGATTGGCTATATGTTTGTGTAAGGGTATCTGCTTTCACGTCTCCGCTCCTTTGCGAATTCTTCCGGTGTCGCGCCAAAACTGGCGCCCATGCACATAATCTGTGCACACATACAGAGGTAATCAAGCACTGCCTCTGTCGCATTTATTCAACTCACTGTGAGAGTTGTGTCAGTCTTGCACAAGGCACCATAACACATTTGCACCGTTCTGATGGGCGGTTTCACGCCAAGGCTGTAATATTCACGCCCCAAAAGCCCCTTTGGCCAACCACACGCAAAACACACCTAAGCCAAGCGCCACTAAGCCCAGCATACGCCGTGTTTCGGGCGGAATGTCGGCCAGGGCCTTGACGATATCCTCCATGCGCGAAGGGGCCAGTGCAAGCACCAGCCCCTCAACAACCAACACCAGACCAATGGCCAGTGCGATATGGCTTATCACTTTGCAGCCGGACCGTTTGCCGATTTCAGGTAGTCAAAGAACTCGTTGTCGGGGTTGATCACCAGTGTCGAGTTGCTGCCTTTGATCGAGCTCTCATAGGCATCCAGCGAGCGGCGGAACTCAAAGAACTCCGGATCCGCACCGTAAGCTTGCGCAAAGATCGCGTTCCGACGGGCATCAGCTTCACCACGCACAATATCCGCGGTTTTCTGCGCCTCAGAGACCAGCTCCACCACAGTACGATCTGCTTGCGCACGAACCCGCAACGCGGCCTCTTCACCGCGCGCAATCTCGTCGGCGGCTTCACGTTCGCGCTCGGCACGCATCCGGTTGAATGTCGCGTCCAAGTTTTGCTCTGGCAGGTTGGTCTGCTTTAAGCGCACATCAACAACTTCCAGACCAAGCGAGCGTGCCTTGGCACGGGCTTGCACAGTGATGCGTGTCATCAAGGATGCACGATCAGCCGACAGGATGGTATTCGACGTCACACCATCAGAGCCAAGAACGCTCCGAATGACCGGGTTAAGGATTTTCTCGAGAAGCGCCTCACCGGCACGCTCGCCCCCTGTCCCAACGGCTTGGCGGAATTGCTCCACATCCGCGATGCGATAGCGCGCGAACGCATCCACCACGAGGCGACGATCATCAGATGGCGTAACTTCGATGGCTTGGGTGTCCAGCGCCAGAATGCGGTCATCATAGAAAACAACTTCTTGCAGGCCCGGAATTTTAAAGTAGAGACCCGGGTCTTCTTTAACCGATTTGATCTGGCCAAATTGCAGCACCAACGCCTTTTGACGCTCGTCCACGATGAACACCGAAGACATGATCGCGAACAACACGCCCACGACGGCGATCAGAATAAGATTTGCTTTGGTCATCAGTTGGACCCTCCGGTCGTAGTGCGGCGCAACTCATTGAGCGGCAGATAGGGAACAACGCCCTGCCCGCCCCCGGTGGAGCTGTCGAGGATGATTTTGTCAGCCCCGCCATACACGCGCTCGACCGTCTCTAACCATAAGCGTTTACGCGTCACTTCAGGTGCCTTTGTGTATTCTTCCAAAACGGCGGTAAAGCGCGCGGCCTCACCCTCGGCTTGGTTCACCTGTTGGGCGCGGTAGGCCTCGGACTGCTCTAGAAGTTGAGCGGCCTCACCACGCGCACCAGCCAACACGCGGTTGGCATAGGTATCGGCTTGGCGTTGCAATGTGTCACGTTTCTGCTCGGCGGCTTGCACTTCGCGGAAGCTGTCGATCACTTCACGCGGCGGGTCAGCCTTATCGAGGTTGAGACGCACGATGTTCACACCGGAATCGTATTGGTCCATCGTCGTTTGGATCAACTCAAGCGTGGTATCGGCAATGGCTTGGCGATCGCGGTTCAAGATTGGCGCCAACTCGGAGCGCGCAATAACTTCACGCATCGCAGACTCGGCCACAGCACGGATCGTTTCGCGCGGTTTAGCCAAGTTGAACAGGAACTTAGCCGGGTCGTTGATGTTCCAAACAACTTGGAAGTCCACATCCACGATGTTTTCATCCGTGGTCAGCATCAAGCCGCTTTCGCCCCGACCGCCAACACCGATATCCTCGGTTTGCTCGCGTGTCACAGCAAATACCTCAGCCTTCACAACGGGCCAAGGCGCGAAGTTCAAACCAGATTCGCCAGTGGCATAGTATTTGCCCAGGAACAGCTCAACAGATTGCTCCTCCGGCTTCACCGTATAGAACGATGTGAACGCCCAAAGTGCCACAGCACCCAGCGCGGCAAGGACAAACGTCCCCTTGGAGAAACCGCCACCAAAGCTGGGACCATTGCCGCCACCGCCATTGTTGGAGCCGCCACCGCGACCGCCCATCAGCACGCGAAGCTGCTCTTGGCCCTTCTTCATCAGCTCGTCAATCTCGGGGATATCCCCACCGGGCCTGCGGCCTCCGCCGCCGCCATTATTCGAACCGTTAGATCCGCCTTGATCGTCTCCTCCGCCGCGGTTTCCACCGCCGCCCCAAGGTCCGCCATTGTTACCGGCCATGCAGCATCTTCCTCTTATGACTATTTCTTACGTAGTATTGTTGTGTTCTAGGTGGGCATCCAGCCCTAAAAATCAAGCACTTCTAACAGGTGTTTTCATGGTTACCAACTCTTCCGACATTGTTGGATGCACCGCGCAAACCTGATCGAACTGCGCCTTCGTCGCGCCCATCTTCACCGCGATGCCTGCCAGTTGGATCATCTCGCCCGCCGCAGGGGCCACGATATGACAGCCCAGCACCTTATCGGTGTTCTTGCACACGACCAGTTTCATCAACACGCGGTCCTCGCGCCCGATAAAGCTTTGCTGCATGGGTTTGAACGAGGTCGCATAGATATCAACCGGACCCGCTTCGCGCGCGTCTTCCTCGGACAGGCCCACAGTGCCCAACTCTGGCTGAGTGAACACCGCCGACGGGATCAATTCGTGATCCACAGGCGTCGGGTTGCCATTAAATACGGTCTCGACAAAGGCCATACCTTCGCGGATTGCCACCGGCGTCAGGTTCACCCGATTGGTCACATCGCCAATCGCATAAATCGAGGGCTGGCCGGTCTGACTATACTTATCCACGACAATTTCGCCGCGACGCCCGACTTCGACGTCGACATTCTCTAGCCCCAAGCCATCCGTATTCGGCGCGCGACCCGTGGCATAAAGCACCCGGTCAAATTCGGCTTCGGTGCCATTAGTACCCTTCACCAAGAGCGTGTCGTCATCATGCTTTTGCATATGTAGGATATTGGTGCCGGTGTGGATCGCGATACCGCGCGCCTCCATCATATCGGCAATCAGCCCGCGCGCCTCGCCATCAAAGCCACGCAGAATTTGCGCGCCGCGGTAAAACATCGTCACCTCGACCCCCAACCCGTGCAAGATGCAGGCGAACTCGCAGGCAATAAAGCCGCCACCGACGATCAAGATCGACTTCGGCAACTTCTCCATGTTGAAAATATCATCCGAGACCATTGCAAGATTGGTGTCGAAATTCTCTGTTGGGCGCACGGGACGCCCGCCTGTCGCGATCAAAATATGCTTGGCCGTCTTTGTCGTGCCATCATCCAGCGCGACTGTATGTGCATCCACAATCGTGGCGCGCGAGGCGAAGGTTTCCACGCCAGAATTGCTCAGCAACCCTTGGTAGACATTTTCCAAACGGTCCAGCTCGCCATTCAGGCGGGTCGCAAACTTAGGCCAGTCGAAATCCCCCATGGAGACCTCCCAGCCGTAATCAGCAGCCTCGCCCATCGCGTCGCGGTAGCCGGATGCAAACACCATCAGCTTCTTGGGAACGCAGCCCCGGATCACACAGGTGCCGCCCAAACGGCTTTCCTCGGCCAAACCGACCGTTGCGCCGCCCCCCGCCGCAACGCGCGCCGCGCGCACCCCGCCAGAGCCACCACCAATAACGAAAAGATCAAAGTCGAAGTCCATCTGCGCGGTCCTATTTAGTCTGCAATATCCACAAACAGGTTATCGGTCTCTAGGACGTCGATCTGCTCATGCTCCACGGTGCCATTATTAATGTCGCGGACCTCCACAGAGCCGTCGCCATTGCCAATCACCACCACATCACAGATGTCGATGAACAGGCCATTTTCAACCACGCCGGGAATTTGGTTCAACACAAGGGACAATTGGCGCGGGTTGCCGATGCGGCGCAGGTGCAAATCAAGGATGAAATTGCCCTCGTCGGTCACAAAAGGCGTATCGCCATTCATCCGCATAGAGGTCGTGCGCCCC
The DNA here is from genome assembly GCF_058136045.1 of Litoreibacter sp. Classification (NCBI taxonomy): domain Bacteria; kingdom Pseudomonadati; phylum Pseudomonadota; class Alphaproteobacteria; order Rhodobacterales; family Roseobacteraceae; genus Litoreibacter; species Litoreibacter sp. Next base: position 3,511 of record NZ_JBYVDD010000003.1, on the reverse strand, counting down.
AACACATCGAGGTTCACCAGCGTTTCCTCGATCAAGGCCTTGGTCGTCTGCCAACCAAAGGGGATCACCTCGACGGGCATCGGGAACGCGCCCAATGTCTCGACCTGTTTGGATAGATCAGCAATCACGATCATCTGGTCCGAGGCCGTAGCCACGATCTTTTCCATCAGCAACGCGCCGCCGCCACCTTTTACCAAGTTCAGATTGTGGTCATATTCATCCGCACCATCAATTGTCAGATCCAGCCACTTGGCCTCGTCCAGCGTCATGATCGGAACGCCGACTTGCTCTGCCAGTTTTGCCGTGCGCGTCGAGGTTGCAACGCCAGTGATTTTCAGCCCGTCTTGGCGCACCATCTCGCCCAAGCACTTGACCATCCATGCCGCGGTAGAACCAGTACCAAGGCCGACCTTCATGCCGTCCTCTACATAATCCACCGCACGTTTAGCGGCGACAAACTTGGCTTTGTCGATTGGAGAAAGAGTGCCTGACATGGTGTCCTCGCGAAATGGGTCAACTGGCTTATACGGTCATTATTCGCATCGCGCGAGACATAAAGGGGCAAAAACACGCACAGCTTTCCAATTTCAGCCCCTGCACGCCTGATGCCCCGACACTCGCGCGCCTCCTTGTTCTCCATGAGTGCCAAGCCACCCACAACTATACCCGTTATTTTCGCATCAAAACCAAGGGCGAAGCGGAGAAGACACCCATGCATGCCAGCCAAATCACCTCTCCAGCAGCTCTTGGAGTAGACTTCGATACCGCTTCACCGCCCCACTTTGATAGCCCTTAAGGCGGCGCCTCTGGCGCGAGATCATTTTTTGTGTCGCCTTCACACCCAGACAGGGGCGTGCAGCGGGCGTGTCTAAATCCACAAGACGCACCTGCGCCAAGACATCCAAACATTTCCTTTGAGCGGGAAGAAGGCCAGTGTAGCACACCGAGCCAAATAACAGACTCTCCGCATAGGCCCCGTTAGCGCATACGATTTGATGCGTCTTGCAGGCAAAATGAACCCAGCGCGCAACCAACCTGCCGCGCATGATCCTGACACCCGGCACAGTCCCCACTAGGGCCTTTGCTGGCACCAAAACCTGCGCGGGAGCATAGTCGGCAGCCTGCGAAGCATGGCCCAGTAAAATGCGATGCTGAGGCGACACAATCAAGTCTTGCGCGGGCCTGCCACCGCCCAATGCGTCTTGCGCAATCAAAATCGGGAAATCGCTATCAGGCGCATCGCGCAAATCGACACGGCGCTCGCAGCGCCATTGCACGGGTTGCGCCCCGTGATCCAAGGTCAGAACCTTTTGCCCCGGCAATATCTCAGACGCGGCCCGCAGCCCATCTGGCGTGCTGATCAACGTATTGGCATCGAAACAGGGCACACTATGCGTCGCGTAATAGTCGTGCCCCAGTATATATTCGCCATCAACGGTGTCGCTCCACGCATAGGTGTACACAGTCCCCGGAACCAAAGGCGCACTGGAAATATAGCCTACGTGAACCCCATCCACCTCAATCCTATCAAGGTCAATCTCGGTCCCATCCGGTGCGATGATCCGGGCAAAAGTCGGAGCATAGATAGTACCTGAACCTATTACAGCGCCCGTGTCATCGTAAACGGTGCCAACTTGGGTCGCATCGTCACCAAGCGCGTTGTTATCCACATCCCCGGTAAAACTACTGTCGTCATCGGTATATTCGACAAGGTTCCGGTCTGTCTGAGTGTCAAAACTAGACGACAAAGTGAACGTCCCACTTGCCGCGTCGTAACTCAGCACATCCGTCGCATACGCATGAAAGCTATAACTTGTCATCACCACACCCAAAAACCCTCGGGTGGAATGTGCAGGCAACAAATTAAAGTAACCCTCTTCACAACAAAAAAGTGTATAAAATTTCTGCCAAACTAACTGGATCAGGCGAGCAATCGAGGCCTACTCTATCGTGCTCAGCCGCTTCAAAACTGCCGCGACATGCGCCACGGGCAAAATCACCAACATCGCCCGCGTCTCAAAATCCAGCCGCACGGGACCTGTCACCTCATTCGATGTCCCGACCCGCGTTGCTGGCGACATCACCAAACCATCAATAGGGTATTTCAGCCCAAGGCTGCGGCCTGTCACCTCGCCCATTGGATAGAGCGAGAACCGAGTGCCAAGCGGCAGATCAATCTCAAACTGGGCCGGCGCAAGGAAACACAGGTCTTCCTCGCCGATCAAAATGCAGCGCTGTTCAGGGTGACGCACCAATGCCGTGCAAGCCGCCAATTCATGATCCAGCCGCCCCCCCATGAAGCCATGCGCCAAAATAGCCGGTGCCGTCACCGAGCGCAGGCATTTCTCGAAGTCGGTGCTGTCTTGCTCGGCGATCGGGTGAATACAAGCCGGGTCCAATGCGGCCCACCCGGCGGCGCTCAGGCTGTCCATATCCCCGATCACCGCCACAGGGCGCAAATCATTTGCCACCGCCAAATCCGCGCCGCCATCAGCACACACGAGAATCGGGGCTACGCTAAGCGATTGTTTCACATGGCAAAAATGTGTCGGGCCCCCACCCAAAAGTGTCAGAAATAAGGGGGTGTGAACAATTTGTGCCATAGTGCGTGTATTATTGACCACACTGGAAACCAACAGCAAGTTTTCTGCGTGTAAATCACCCTGAATCGCAGGTTTTTGTTTGGGATTTGGAAATACTGAGTGGTAGTTTCCATATGTGGGTTGGGGAGAAAGCGAGTATGCCGTGGTTGGTGAAAGTAAAATTTTAACGGTCTCTTACGGGACTTTTTCATGTACGTTGGAGGGCTTTGACGAGCCGTTCTCGACGATGAAAGCGATTGCGGAATATTTCCGCGATCTGGCGGCAGATGACCGCTACTTCGGCGCGGAACCTCCGACGCCGGATACTGAAATGCTACACAAGATTGCAGAGCGCACAATTCAGCGCCGCGTTTCCGCAGACATTGCGGACAATGGCGTGATCTTGCGTCAAACGGAAGCGTCTGAGAAAGCCGCCGTTGAAGCACCTGCACTTGCAGTCGAGATGCCTAAAGCCGACGTCCGGGAACAGCAGAGCCCGGCACCCGAAGCTGAAGTCATGTCATCTGTCGCAGATGTTCCCGTGGCACCGCAAAAAACTCCGGTACGTGCCGTTGCACCCGCAGCAGCCGTTAGCACTGCTGCGCCTGAACAACGCGTTGGAGGCGACACAGTTGCCGAGAAATTGCAGCGCATCCGCGCGGTCGTGGCACGCGAATCCGGCTCCAGCTCAGATCCCTATCTAGAAGATCAGCATGCCTACGATTTAGGCTCTACCGACTTCGAAGATGAAGGCGAAGCAACCGCGTTGTTTGATGCCCCTATTGAAACCAATTTCGAGGCGGAAGACGATAGTGAGACTTTAGGTGCGGTCCTAGCAGGCCTGTCTGACGACCACGAAACCATCGTTGAAGACAACGCACCAGAGGTGGATGACACCGAGGTCGAAGTCGAGAGCATCGTTGAAGACA
>NZ_JBYVDD010000002.1:0-114246 GCF_058136045.1 Litoreibacter sp. | reverse complement strand
TTGGCGCCGGTGTTGTGTCGAAAATTACTGAGTAACGGCGGCTTTGCCGTCGGGTGAGTGGCAGGTGACCTCTTGGGGTCACCGAGAACTCACACAGGTGTTATAGCGGCGGTGGGGTAAAACCCCACCCTACCGGATAGATCGAAGGCCGCTTCCTGATGAGGGAGGCGGCCTTCTTTGTGGTACTGTGAATACGCATCGTGAGTTGTTGGAGGCCCTCTTGGCTAAGGATTATTACAAACCCGAAGATATATCGAAAATCAAAGAACGCTTTGGTCAACTTGAAGCACAGTCACGGAAACTGGCTAACGATTTGATAAGACATGAGTTTGTGACGCTCAAGGGGAAGGAGCATGCGCTCCATGGGTTCTCCAGAAGAAGAAAAATTCTTTGGCGGTGTTTGAAAAATGTCTTCGATTTTTTACCTCCCGACCTTGAGGGAACACCTGACAGTGATGATATCGGCGACGCGACAATCTCACTGCATGCGTTTTATGTTAACGTTTTTGGCGCTTGCGATAATCTTGCTTGGGTACTGGTTTATGAGAAAGAAATACGCAAACCCGATGGCGGAGAGCTTCCCGCGGCTTGGGTTGGGCTTAGAAAAGGGAACAAACGCGTCCGCAAAGAGCTATCCGATGAGCTGATTGCCGTGCTCGATAAGTTTAGCAATTGGTTCGATCATATAGACAACTTCCGACACTCGCTGGCTCATCGCGTTCCGCTTTATGTGCCGCCCTATGTGGTCTCAGACAAAAACGAAGCAGAGTATGTCTGTCTAGACAAAGAGGCTTGGAAAGCGCTGAGGTCTGGAGATGTTCTGAAAAGCGAGGAGCTAAGGAATGCACAACGTCAGCTTACGGGTTTTCGTCCTTGGTTCACTCACTCATTCTCGGAGAAGTCGCCAAAAGTGGCAATTCATCCACAGCTACTCGCGGATTTCGGTACGTCACTAGAAGTTGCTGAAGCGGTGATGTTGGAGCTGAACAGGAAAGAGGTTAAAGAAACGTAAAGCTTAGAGATGCCAAATTCACCCTAATAGGTATTGCCACCTCCCGCGACTCGCCCTATACGCGCGGAACGGAACTAGGGTGCGCTATGCGTGCCCTCTTATGTTTCGTGATACAGACGCGACGAGGGGTTCCGATAAGCGGCGCTCTTCCTCTCCGATCTCCGCCCAAACTAGGGGTATGACACATGGCCGCAAGCCAAAACATCCGCATCCGCCTGAAGGCGTTTGACTACCGCGTGTTGGATGCAAGCACTCAGGAAATCGTAAGCACAGCAAAGCGCACCGGCGCCGACGTTCGTGGCCCGATCCCGATGCCCACCAAGATTGAAAAATTCACCGTTCTACGTGGTCCACACGTTGACAAAAAATCCCGCGATCAGTTCGAGATCCGCACGCATAAGCGTCTGCTCGACATCGTTGACCCAACACCACAAACCGTGGACGCGCTGATGAAGCTCGACCTTGCGGCTGGTGTTGACGTCCAGATCTCGGTTTAAGGGGGGCTTCTAGATATGTTGCGCTCTGGTGTAATTGCGAAGAAGGTCGGCATGACCCGCCTCTTCATGGAAGACGGTCAGCAGGTTCCTGTGACTGTTCTTCAACTTGAAAAACTGGAAGTGGTTGCGAACCGCACTGTTGAGAAGGACGGCTACACTGCTGTTCAACTCGGTGCTGGCGCTGCCAAAGCCAAACGGACTTCTAAAGCCATGCGTGGCCACTTTGCTGCGGCAAAGGTTGAGCCTAAGCGTAAGGTTGCAGAATTCCGCGTAGACGAAGCGAACCTGATTGCTGTTGGCGAAGAAATCATCGCTGAGCATTATTTTGACGGCCAGTTCGTTGATGTTGCAGGCACGTCGATCGGTAAAGGTTTTGCTGGTGCGATGAAGCGTCACAACTTTAAAGGTTTGCGCGCGACACACGGTGTTTCGATCTCTCACCGCTCGCACGGCTCGACTGGCCAATGCCAAGACCCTGGTAAGGTGTTCAAAGGCAAGAAAATGGCTGGCCACATGGGTGCTGTTCGGGTGACCACGCAGAACTTGCAAGTTGTCAAAACTGACAATGAGCGCGGTCTGATCATGATCAAAGGCGCCGTTCCTGGCTCCAAAGGTGGTTGGGTCACTGTTAAAGATGCCGTTAAGAAGCCTTTGGCTGACAACGTTGTCTTCCCTGCCGCACTGCGCTCTGCCGCAGTAACCGAAGCGCCGGCTGCTGAAGCCGCTCCAGAGGGAGATGCGACCAATGAAAGCTGATGCAATCAAGCTTGATGGCAAGAAAGCTGGCTCCGTTGAGCTGCCTGACGCCATCTTTGGCCTAGAGCCACGGGTAGACATTCTACACCGTGTGGTTCGCTGGCAGCGTAACAATGCGCAAGCTGGTACTCACAAAGTGAAGACCCGTTCCGAAGTTAACTACTCGACCAAGAAGATATACCGTCAAAAAGGTACTGGTGGCGCGCGTCACGGTGCTCGCTCGGCTCCTATCTTCCGCGGTGGTGGTGTCTATAAAGGCCCAACACCTCGCAGCCACGGCCACGACCTTCCTAAAAAGGTTCGTAAGTTGGGTCTGATGCACGCCCTGTCCGCGAAAGCGGTTGCAGGCGAGCTGGTCATCATCGACAGCATCGACATCAAAGACGTGAAAACCAAAACTTTGGCCGCACAGGTTAAGGAATTGGGTTGGAAGCGCGCTTTGATCATCGACGGTGCCGACGTGAATGCAGACTTCGTTCAAGCCGCGCGCAATATCGTTGGTCTAGATGTGCTGCCGTCCATGGGCGCGAACGTCTTTGACATCCTGAAACGCGACACTTTGGTTATCACCAAAGCTGGTCTCGAAGCACTGGAGGCTCGCCTGTCATGAGCACGAAGTCAGAATATTACGACGTGATCCGCAAGCCAATCATCACCGAGAAAGCCACTATGGCTTCCGAGGCGAACGCGGTTGTGTTTGAGGTCGCTATCGAGGCCAACAAGCCAATGATCAAAGAAGCAGTGGAATCACTCTTCGGCGTCAAGGTTAAGGCGATCAACACGCTGATCACCAAAGGTAAGGTCAAGCGTTTCCGGGGCCAACCCGGCAAGCGCAAAGACGTGAAGAAGGCGTATGTTACCTTAGAGGAAGGTAACACGATCGACGTCTCCACCGGTCTTTAATGTGGTGGCGGGGTAAACCCCGCCCTACGCATAGAATTGAAGAAGCCCTGCTCAAACGAGTGGGGCTTCTTTTTTGATGTAAGATAGGTCTGCTGCTTCACTTGCTATTTTGCTCGGAGGCAATTCTATTGAAGCGATTCAAGCAGAAGGATTATCGGTGTGGAACAACTCGAGGGATTAAGGCCAGTACTGACGCAAGGCGAATATGATTTTGGGAAACTAATGGCGACAGTGCTCTCGCCGTCTCGCCCGCTGCAAACGGAAAAATTTTTGAAAGGGCGGTCAGATCAACTAAATGCATTGAGGAGGGGGCTGATCCAACCTGGACGTCACGCGCTTGTTCATGGTCTTCGTGGTGTAGGAAAGTCTTCTCTTGCACAGACTGGAGCTTATTCTCTTCCTGAGACCGAGGATCCTGTTTTGATTGGGTGCGATGAACGCAGTACCTTCTCAACTATAATTAGAGAAGTTTTTGACCAGGTGGGGGGGCGGTCGCCTAATTTTGAGAGAAAAATTACCGAGAAGGGCTTGAGCTTCGCAAGGTTTGGAATCGGGGCGCATGGTCTTTCCACAGTTGAAGAAGGTAAATCAAGTGAGCCAAGTTCAGTGAATGAAGCTGTTCGATTATTGAGGTTTTTATCTGAGAACCTCAATAACCGGCTTTGCGTTGTTGTCGACGAATTTGATTTAATATCTGATCGCGAAGAGCAAGTGGCATTCACTAATTTTTTAAAGCAAATTTCTGATCAACATGTTTCAGCGGTATTTATAGTGTGTGGTATTGGAGAAAGCGTCGAGACTGTAATGGATGCTCATAAGAGTGCAGATAGGTATTTCCATACAGTTGGGCTTGGTCAGCTTCCGTGGGAGGCACGTTTTGAAATAGTTGAGAATGCAGCCAGGTCTCTGGGTATTGAAATAGATAGAAACACGGTTATCCGCATCGCTCGAATAAGTGATGGCTTCCCTCATTACATACACTTGATTTCTGAAAAACTCTTTTGGGGTGTGTTTGAAGCGCGGAATGGAGGAGCCGTGACGCCAGAATTGTTTGATGCCTCAATGATGAATGCGGCCGAAGCCTTAGATATGAAGTTGAGGGCACCGTATGAGACCGCGACGCAAAAATATCAAAATGACTATGAAAGCGTTCTCTGGGCGTCAGCTGACGGGCATGAGTTGAAGCGTCGTAGCTCAGATATCTTTTCGTCTTACACACGGATAGCCAAACAGTTGTCGAGCGATCCTTTAGATCGCACTAAGTTCAACCAAAGGATTAATGCCCTAAAACGCGAAACCCATGCAGAGATACTGACTGGCTCAAGAACAGGTTGGTACGAGTTTTCTGAGACAATGATCCGTGGGTATGTTCGGTTGCGAGCTGAACAGGCTGGAGTTGACCTTGAGGTGGATCATCCAGCAGTTTTTAAGAACCTTGTAGAGTCGTGATGTCTCCGCACCCAAATTACAGTTCTCCCCTTGACCCCGCGCCGCCTCGATCCTACACACCGACATCGGTAAAGCCCCAGATTCGTCTGGGGTTTTGCTGTTGTTCGCAAGGACACTAAATTCGGGGACCTTCGGGGCCCTATAAACCAAGCAGCGGTAACACCCGCTTGCTCCAAAACGGAAGACAGAAAGCATGGCACTTAAGTCGTATAAGCCGACGACGCCAGGCCAACGTGGGTTGGTTCTGATCGACCGCTCGGAACTTTGGAAAGGCCGCCCGGTCAAAACTCTTACGCAGGGTTTGACCAAGAATGGCGGACGGAACAATACCGGACGGATCACGATGCGTCGCAAGGGTGGGGGTGCTAAGCGCCTTTACCGGATCGTTGACTTCAAGCGGACGAAATTTGACGTCCCGGCGACAGTTGAACGGATCGAATATGACCCGAACCGGACTGCGTTTATCGCACTGGTGAAATACACAGACGGCGAGCAAGCCTATATTATTGCTCCACAGCGCTTGGGCGTTGGTGACACCGTCATCGCATCGGCTAAGGCTGACGTGAAACCGGGGAACGCTATGCCGTTCTCGGGCCTGCCAATCGGCACAATCATCCACAACATCGAGTTGAAGCCAGGCAAAGGCGGCCAGATCGCCCGTGCTGCTGGGACTTATGCTCAGTTTGTTGGTCGTGATGGTGGCTATGCTCAGATCCGCCTGAGCTCGGGCGAGCTGCGTCTCGTGCGTCAAGAGTGCATGTGCACAATTGGTGCCGTGTCCAACCCCGACAACTCGAACCAGAACTTCGGTAAAGCCGGTCGCAACCGTCACAAGGGCATCCGCCCATCTGTGCGTGGTGTTGTTATGAACCCGGTCGATCACCCACATGGTGGTGGTGAAGGTCGGACCTCTGGTGGTCGTCACCCGGTATCCCCTTGGGGTAAGCCGACTAAAGGTGCACGTACCCGTAACAAGAACAAGGCGTCGCAGAAGCTGATCATCCGCTCGCGTCACGCTAAGAAAAAGGGCCGGTAAATATGTCGCGTTCTGTATGGAAAGGCCCCTTCGTCGACGCTTATGTGTTGAAGAAAGCCGAAGCAACCAAAGAGAGTGGCCGCAAAGAGGTCATCAAGATTTGGTCCCGCCGCTCTACTATTCTGCCTCAGTTCGTTGGTCTCACCTTTGGTGTGTACAACGGCCGCAAGCACATCCCAGTGAACGTCACTGAGGATATGATTGGTCAGAAGTTTGGCGAATATTCCCCGACACGGACCTACTACGGTCACGCCGCGGATAAAAAAGCGAAAAGGAAGTAAGTCATGGGCAAGGAAAAAAACTCCCGCCGCGTGGCAGATAATGAAGCAATGGCAAAACTGCGCATGCTTCGTACTTCCCCGCAAAAGCTGAATCTCGTGGCTCAGTTGATCCGTGGTAAGAAAGTGGACAAGGCTTTGGCCGACCTCACATTCTCCAAGAAGCGTATCTCTGACGACGTAAAACAGTGCCTGCAATCAGCAATCGCGAACGCTGAGAACAACCACAATCTTGATGTGGATGATCTGATCGTGGCGGAAGCTTATGTCGGCAAGAACCTGACCATGAAACGCGGTCGCCCGCGGGCCCGTGGCCGGTTTGGTAAGATCGTTAAGCCGTTTTCCGAGCTGACGATACTGGTGCGTCAAGTTCAAGCTGAGGAGCAAGCATAATGGGTAATAAAGTAAATCCTATCGGCATGCGTCTTCAGGTCAACCGCACCTGGGACAGCCGTTGGTACGCTGAGAGCAAAGATTTTGGTGATCTGCTTCTGGAAGATATCCGGATGCGTGAATTCATCAAAACCGATTGCAAACAAGCCGGCATCAGCCGTGTGATCATCGAGCGTCCGCACAAGAAGTGCCGCGTCACGATCCACACAGCACGCCCGGGCGTCATCATCGGCAAAAAAGGCGCCGATATTGAAGGTCTGCGCAAGAAGCTGTCTGCGTTCACTGAGAGCGAGCTGCACCTCAACATCCTTGAGGTTCGCAAGCCTGAGTTGGATGCTGCATTGGTTGGTGAGTCCATCGCCCAGCAGCTTGAGCGTCGTGTGTCTTTCCGTCGCGCTATGAAGCGCTCGGTTCAGAACGCAATGCGTATGGGTGCCTTGGGCATTCGTGTGAACCTCGCGGGCCGCCTTGGTGGCGCCGAGATCGCGCGGACCGAATGGTACCGTGAAGGCCGCGTGCCTTTGCACACCCTGCGTGCCGACATCGATTACGCACACGTTGAAGCGATGACTGCCTATGGCATCATCGGGATCAAAACCTGGATCTTCAAAGGCGAGATCATGGAGCACGATCCACAAGCGCGTGACCGTAAGCAACAGGAACTCCAAGACGGCCCAACACCTCGCGGTGCTGGCGGTCGTCGCTAAGGGGGGCGTGAACAATGCTACAACCAAAGCGTACTAAATTCCGCAAAATGCACAAAGGCCGTATCCACGGTCAAGCAAAGGGCGGGACTGATCTGAACTTTGGCACTTATGGCCTGAAAGCGGTTGAGCCGGAGCGTATCACTGCGCGCCAGATCGAAGCTGCACGTCGTGCCATGACGCGTCACATGAAACGTCAAGGCCGTGTCTGGATCCGTATTTTCCCAGACTTGCCAGTGACCTCCAAACCTATCGAAGTTCGTATGGGTAAGGGTAAAGGGTCCGTGGACTTTTGGGCATGTAAGGTCAAACCTGGCCGTATGATGTTCGAAATTGACGGTGTGACAGAAGTCGTTGCCCGTGAGGCCCTGCGCCTTGCTGCAATGAAACTGCCGATCAAAACCCGGGTTGTCGTCCGCGAGGACTGGTAACCGGCGGCTTTGCCGCCGAGCGGAGGCAGCGTGTTTTCTAGAAAACACGCGTTCCGCCCCGGTTGAAATAGAAAAGCCCCCGCTGAGAAATCGGCGGGGGCTTTTTGTTTACTCACTTCCTAATTGAGGTAGGTTGATTCTGGCGCGAAGAGCTAACTAACCTTCAGAGGATTAATGTCATGGTGTTTACAGCACTTGGTAGGATTGTCGCAATATTGGCGTCGCTATTTGGATGCCTGAGAATCGGAATGGGGTTTGGTGGGGCAATTTCTGAAAATTCAGTTGCATTTGCCGCCAGATATCTTGGAACGGCAAATACTGGCGAAGCAATTACACAAGGTTTTTACTTACTTGTTTTTGGAATTTTAGTTGGAGTTCTGACGGATATAAGTCGATTGCTCTCGACGCCTGAATGAACAACGACGGTAGGGTGGGTTTCTAACCCACCGAGTCCCAACTCACCGAGTGCCGGCCCGCAGGTTTTCTGCGAAAACCCGCTACACCGCACCCAACTGGTCCTTTTAGGACCAGTTGTAATTAAAGCTCACCGAGATTCGATCATCCTCAGACATATTCATCGGCACCTCATGCCTTAGCCAGCTTTCCCACAGCAGCACGTCGCCGACCTCGGGGGCTACATAGATGAACTGGCGCATTTCCTCGCGGGCGTCTTTGGCTCGCGCAGGGGCGGCCATCATCATTTGCGACCGTGGGTCTTCCAGCTTCAATGCCGATGCGCCTTCGGGCATGGCGACATAGGTGGTGCCAGAGATCACGGAATGCGGGTGGATGTGGGAGGTGTGGATGCCGCCCTCGGGCAGGATGTTGATCCAGATATCCTCGAGTTTCAGCTTCCGGCCGTCTAGGTCGAACTGCAAATCTTTAGCGAACTCGGCCACGTGCTTATCCAGCACCTTGACCAAATCCTTGAAGATCGGCGAGCGCCACGGCAGGTCAGTCAGCGAGGCGTAGCTGGTGTAGCCCGCATAGCCGTTCTCCTCGCACCAATCTTGGCCGGCCTCGTCATCTTCGGCGATGCCAAGGCAATTGTCCTCTAACTCGTCGGTATTAATAGGCTTGCCCTGCTCAGAGAGGCGGGCGCGATAGAGGCGGGTCACGAAGAGGGAACTGATGTTGGTCATGGCGCGGTGATAGCGCACTGATCGCCGCAAGTAAGCCCCTATTTTTAAGGATAATCCATAGAGGGCTTGCATCGGCGGGGACTCAGGTCTAAAGCCACCTTTCATCATGAACTCCATTGGAATCAGGGTGACCTCTATATGGGGCCCTCCGATGTATGAAAAAGGAAATGGCAATGAACGCCAGCGAACTTCGCGAGAAGACTGCTGACCAGCTCAACGAAGAGCTTGTCGCACTGAAAAAGGAAGCGTTTAACTTCCGCTTTCAACAGGCCACCGGCCAACTAGAAAACACTGCACGCATGCGCGACGTTAAGCGTGGTGCTGCCCGTGTAAAAACAATTCTGAACGAAAAAGCGAAAGCTGCAGCTGGGGAGGCTAACTAATGCCTAAGCGTATCCTGAACGGTGTCGTCACCAGCAACCAAAACGAGCAAACTGTAACGGTTTCCGTTGAACGCCGCTTCCAACATCCTGTGATGAAGAAAATTATCCGTAAGTCCAAGAAATACCGGGCTCACGATGAGAAGAACACGTTTAACGTGGGTGACTTGGTTCGCATTCAAGAATGTGCGCCAAAATCTAAGACTAAGCGTTGGGAAGTTATCGTCTCTGAGGCGTAAACTTTTCTAATTAATTCGAAACCCTGGGGCCTAAGGTTAGGTCCCCAAAGGTCGGGAGACATCAAATGATCCAGATGCAGACCAACCTAGATGTGGCTGACAACAGCGGCGCTCGCCGTGTTCAGTGCATCAAGGTTTTGGGTGGTTCCAAGCGTAGATACGCATCCGTCGGCGACATTATTGTCGTGTCGGTTAAGGAAGCCATCCCACGCGGCCGTGTGAAAAAAGGCGACGTCCGTAAGGCTGTCGTTGTTCGCACCGCCAAAGAAGTTCGTCGCGCGGATGGTACTGCCATCCGCTTTGACAGCAACGCTGCTGTTATCTTGAACAACAATAACGAGCCAGTTGGCACCCGTATCTTTGGGCCAGTTGTTCGTGAGTTGCGTGGCAAGAACTTCATGAAAATCATTTCACTCGCCCCGGAGGTGCTGTGATATGGCCGCTAAACTGAAAAAAGGCGATAAAATCGTCGTGCTGACCGGCAAAGATAAGGGCAAAGAGGGCACTATTGCCTCCGTGAACCCGAAGACCGGTAAAGCGATTGTGGAAGGCGTCAATATTGCCATCCGCCACGTTAAGCAAAGCCAGACAACGCAAGGTGGCCGCGTGCCACAAGCGATGCCTATCCAATTGAGCAACCTGTCCTTGATCGACTCCAACGGCAAGCCTACCCGCGTAGGCTTTAAGATGGATGGCGAAAACAAGGTTCGGTTTGCTAAAACAACAGGGGACGTAATCTGATGCTTGACGATGCAACATACACCCCGCGGCTGAAGGCCCTTTATGTCAGCACGATCCGTGCTGCGATGAAAGAAGAGTTCGGCTATAAAAATGACATGCAGATCCCGCGTTTGGACAAAATTGTTCTGAATATTGGCGCTGGTTCGCAGGCCGTTAAAGACAGCAAGAAGCCTGCAAGTGCAGCAGCTGATCTGACTGCCATTGCAGGTCAAAAAGCTTTGGTTACACGCGCTAAAAAATCTATCGCTGGCTTTCGCGTTCGCGAAGACATGCCGATTGGCGCAAAAGTAACCTTGCGTGGCGAAAAGATGTACGAATTTCTTGACCGCCTGACCACGATCGCAATGCCTCGTATCCGTGACTTTCGCGGCATCTCTGGCAAGTCGTTTGATGGCCGTGGCAACTATGCCATGGGCATGAAGGAGCACATCGTGTTTCCTGAAATCGACTTTGACAAGATTGACGAGGCCTGGGGCCTGGATATCGTAATCTGCACCACCGCCGACAACGACGCTGAAGCAAAGAGCCTGTTGAAAGCTTTCAACATGCCTTTCAACAGTTGATCCGCGGGAAGGAATAGAACATGGCTAAAAAAGCAATGATCGAACGCGAGAAGAAGCGTGCAAAGCTGGTGAAGAAATTCGCCGCTAAACGCGCTGCTCTGCTCGTAATCGCCAATAACCGTGAACTGCCAATGGAAGAGCGTTTTAAAGCGCGTCTGACACTGGCCGCATTGCCGCGCAACAGCTCGGCAACCCGTTTACACAACCGCTGCCAACTGACCGGACGTCCGCACGCTTACTACCGTAAGTTTAAGATTTCCCGGATCATGTTGCGGGACCTAGGCTCTGCAGGCCTGATCCCCGGCATGGTAAAGTCGAGCTGGTAAGGAGGGCATAGATTATGAACGATCCAATCGCAGATATGCTCACACGTATCCGTAACTCGCAACTACGCGGCAAAGCCACTGTAGAGACACCAGCTTCCAAGCTTCGCGCTTGGGTTTTGGACGTCCTTGCAGATGAAGGCTACATCCGTGGTTATGAAGCGACAACGGGCAAAGACGGTCATCCGGCTTTGAACATTGAGCTGAAATATTACGAAGGTACCCCTGTTATTCGTGAGTTGAAGCGGGTTTCCAAACCCGGTCGCCGCGTTTACGTCGGTTCCAAAGACATCCCCGTTATCCGTCAGGGTCTCGGCGTGTCGATTGTCAGCACACCTCGTGGTGTGATGTCGGACGCAAATGCTCGCAGCCAAAACATCGGCGGCGAAGTGCTTTGCACAGTCTTCTAAGGAGCGCTTACTATGTCTCGTATTGGTAAAAAACCAGTCGATCTGCCCTCCGGCGTGACCGCGTCCGTTTCTGGCCAGACTATCGAAGTTAAGGGGCCGAAAGGCGTCCGCACTTTCAAAGCAACCGACGATGTGACCATGGCTGTTGAAGACAATGTTGTCTCCATCACGCCACGCGGCATGTCCAAGCGCGCGCGCCAGCAGTGGGGCATGAGCCGTACTCGGGTCGCAAACTTGGTTGTTGGCGTGACTGAGGGTTTCAAGAAAGAACTTGAAATCCAAGGCGTTGGTTATCGTGCTGCAATGGAAGGCAATCGCCTGAAGTTGAACCTTGGCCTGTCGCATGACGTTTATTGCGACATTCCTGATGGTATAACGGTTACGGCTCCTAAGCAGACCATAATCATTGTTGAAGGCATCGATGAGCAAGTCGTAGGTCAAGTGGCCGCAGACATTCGCGCATGGCGGAAACCAGAGCCCTATAAAGGCAAAGGCATCCGTTATAAAGGCGAGTTCGTCTTCCGCAAAGAAGGGAAGAAGAAATAATGGCTAATAGCAAACGCGATCTGTTCATCAAACGCCGCCTGCGCGTTCGGAACAAACTTCGCAAGGTAAACGCGGGGCGCATGCGCCTTTCCGTTCACCGCTCCAACAAAAACATCAGCGTGCAGCTGATTGACGATGTGAATGGCGTAACGGTAGCTTCTGCTTCTTCTCTTGAGAAGGATCTGGGCATCGTTGGCAAAAACAACGTTGAAGCTGCTACAAAAATTGGTGCTGCAATCGCAGAACGCGCCAAAAAAGCTGGCGTCTCTGAGGCCTATTTTGACCGTGGCGGTTTTCTGTTCCACGGCAAGGTAAAAGCCTTGGCCGAAGCTGCCCGTGAAGGCGGTTTGAAAATCTAAAATTTTGGGCGCGCCGATTTCGGAGCGCCCACTTTGCAGGCCTTAGGCCTCGATGATCGGGGGGCAATTGCCCACTACGATTGAATGAAAAAGCGCTGAAGCGCTGAATTTAAAGGATTTGCCCAATGGCAAGAGAACCAGGAAACCGCGGTCGCCGCGATCGGGACGAGAACCCCGAATTTTCAGATCGTTTGGTTGCGATCAACCGCGTCTCCAAGACGGTTAAAGGTGGTAAGCGCTTTGGCTTCGCCGCACTTGTCGTTGTTGGCGACCAAAAAGGCCGCGTAGGCTTCGGCAAAGGTAAAGCGAAAGAGGTCCCAGAGGCCATCCGCAAAGCCACCGAGCAAGCCAAGCGCCAAATGATCCGCGTGCCACTGCGCGAAGGTCGCACGTTGCACCATGATGTTGCCGGTCGCCACGGCGCCGGTAAAGTTGTGATGCGGACTGCACCACAAGGTACTGGTATCATTGCTGGTGGTCCTATGCGTGCTGTGTTCGAGATGCTGGGCGTGCAAGACGTTGTAGCAAAATCAATCGGTTCGCAGAATCCTTACAACATGATCCGTGCCACTTTGAACGGTCTTGTGAACGAGGCTTCGCCACGTATGGTTGCACAGCGTCGCGGCAAAAAAGTTGCTGACATTCTGCGCAGCAATGATTCAGCACCAGTTGAGGCCGCACCAGCAGCCGAAGCTGAAGCATAAGGAACTTAAATCATGGCTAAAACTATTGTTGTGAAACAAATCGGTTCACCGATCCGCCGCCCAGCCAAACAGCGTGCTACGCTGGTAGGCCTCGGCTTGAACAAGATGCACAAAACCCGCGAACTGGAAGATACTCCTTCCGTGCGCGGCATGGTCAACGCGATCTCACATATGGTCGAGATCATCGAAGAGCGCGGCTAAGATTTTGTACACCCTGTACAGGGTGTACGCTTAGTTGGACAAAACGTAAAAAACGCCTCGCTGAAAAGCGGGGCGTTTTTTATTGAACCTCACGTGGCTCAAAAAGGGATGGCTCTTTGTTGACCAGTTCAAATTTAGAGTAATCACCGATTATAGCTCGAACAGCGGCATCATCGAACGGTTTGGCAAGTACTTCACCATTGAATTCCAATACTCTTAGTACCCTACGGTTTTTTGGACGCCCGTCGAGGGACTGAAACGCCCACTGGACCTTAAGGCTGTCTAGTCCATTTACACGAAGGTCTCGATCTTTCGCATGCTGCCAGAATTCTTCATCCTCAATGATGAAGTAGCAGTCTTTTCTGATTGAGTCTTTTCCCTTCCATTTTCGCGTCTCTTGATCATCCTTGTCCCAATTCGGGGAACTAACATAGATACTTTCAACTGATACCTGCCAAGGTAACTGCATCTCGTCAGTGTCTTCGTCACGCCGAATTCTCCATGCACGTTCTGCAAATGTATTTCGAGGGATTGGGAAATGCTCATCGCGGTCAAACCCGACTCCATTTACATCTGGATCCGCCAAGCAGGCTTCATAGAAACTTCCTCGAGCATCAAGAGCTTCAATCAGTTGGCCGAACGGGAGCACTCGATTTACTGTATCTCTATCAGCTTCGAGGAGTTCTTTTGTCATATCAATAATAATGGTTGATCCGATTTGCTGCTTTTCTTCCTCAGTCAGCGCACCTTCACCCAACTTGGTTTTTTTCTGAATTCGTTCATAGAGGGATTTGTGCGCTTTTCCCAAGTCTTCAGCAAATGTAGCCGGTTCACTTCCAGTGAACCCTTTAATGTAAGCTTTCCCAATGTCGCTTTCTACAAATGCGAACACAGATGCCGCGCCAGCAAAAAGTATCACTCCAATTTTAGAAAGTAATGACCCTGATGCCGGGGCCAAAACTATCAGTTGGTATTCAAGATTTCCGTCAAAAAATTCTTGGTTGTAAGCTTCGATAATTGCTTTTGTACTTCTTGCAGTTTCAAGAAATGTTTCAAGTTTCACGAAATGGTGCTGTACGTCAAAGTGAATAAATAACTGGTTCGCGTCTTCAATAGTGGTCAACTTAAAGCCGTCGGTCATTTAGTATCCTTTGAAAACACCTATATTTAAGTATAGTTACTCGGTTCCGGGCTTGACGTGGCGTGAAATGGGATGCCGGTGCCGCAAAGATTTTTTTTGAGGCGGCCTCATCGCCCTGCTGGACTGACTACATGCACCAAACGGTGGCGAAGGGTTGAGGGCATCAATCGGTGGGGTGGAACCCCACCCTACGGATGCTTGTGACAGGATTTGTTCTGAAAATCGGAGAGGGTTTGTTTGGGCTATTCAAGCGCCAATGAGGTCGCCACTCGCGCCCATGCGTTCTGCGCATTCCGGCTATTCCATGATGTGCGTAGTGCGGTGCAATGTTGGGGCGTAGTCAGCGCGTCTACGTAATCCACATTGGACATTTCCCATGACTGCACTTTCCCTGCTCAAAGCCTTTGGGCCTCGTATCAAATCCATTTTGAAAACTGATCCGGTGCCATGCTGGACCGACTACATGCGCCAAACAGCGGTGAAGGGCTGAATGCATCCGTAGGGCGGGGTTTTACCCCGCCGGTTGGCCGCATCATTCAACTGGCTTGCAACGGCGTTCACGAGAGCATATACGCCCCCAGTGGCCTACTACAGGTCCGACTCATAAACACGAAACGCCGCGTTTGGTCTACTTCGCTTCGAGGACCCTTCCGGCAATAGGAGAAGCGATATGAAACTGAACGAACTTCACGACAACCCCGGCGCGACTAAGTCTAAAAAGCGCGTGGGTCGTGGCCCTGGCTCTGGCAAAGGTAAAATGGCTGGCCGTGGTATTAAGGGTCAAAAGTCCCGCTCGGGCGTTGCAATCAACGGCTTTGAAGGCGGCCAAATGCCCCTTTACATGCGTTTGCCAAAACGTGGGTTTAACCCGCGCAATCGGAAATCATTCGCGGTTATCAACCTCGGCATGATTCAAAAATTCATCGACGCCAAGAAATTGGATGCCAAAGCAGAGATCACCGAAGAAGCCTTGCTGGCCTCTGGTCTGATCCGTCGCGTCCTCGACGGTGTACGTGTTCTTGCCAAGGGTGAAATCACCTCCAAGGTCACACTGAGCGTCACTGGTGCCTCCAAATCGGCTGTTGAAGCCGTGGAGAAAGCTGGCGGCAAGCTCACCACCTCCGCCGCGGCTGCTGAATAAGCCTACAACTTAGACTTGTGAGCGGCCCATGTGCCGCTTACATACTTCTCAAGTTTCCAGCGCCGCGACGGGAAGCCCCGTGCGCGGCGTTGTACATTCTAGACAGGGATACCCAAGCATATGGCTTCAGCTGCCGAGCAAATGGCTCAAAACATGAGCTGGTCCGCCTTCGGGAAGGCCACCGAGTTGCGCCAGCGCATACTCTTCACCATCGGTCTGCTGATCGTCTACCGTCTGGGTACCTACATCCCGATTCCCGGGATTGATGCTATCGCGCTGCGCACCTTTGTGGAGCAAGCCTCTGGCGGTATTGGCGGCATTTTGAACATGTTCACCGGCGGCGCGATTGGCCGCATGGGATTGTTCGCGCTTGGGATTATGCCTTATATTTCGGCCTCGATCATCGTGCAGTTGATGACTGCCATGGTTCCGCAGTTGGAAGCATTGAAGAAAGAGGGCGAGCAGGGCCGCAAGAAGATCAACCAATACACCCGCTACGGCACAGTGTTTTTGGCGACCTTGCAGGCTTACGGTTTGTCGGCTGGCCTGGAAGGCTCCGGGTTGGCGACTGACCCCGGTTTGTATTTCCGCGTCGGCGCGGTGATCACCCTTGTGGGCGGCACCATGTTCTTGATGTGGTTGGGCGAGCAGATCACCCAACGCGGCATCGGCAATGGCATCTCTTTGATTATTTTCGTCGGCATCATCGCCGAAATTCCCGCCGCATTGGCGCAGTTCTTTGCGCAGGGGCAGGCGGGCAACATCTCGCCAGTCGTGGTGATTGGCGTTTTGATCATGGTGGTTGCCACGATTATGTTCGTGGTGTTCATGGAGCGCGCGCTGCGCAAAATCCACATCCAGTACCCGCGCCGCCAAGTGGGGATGAAGGTCTATGACGGCGGCTCGTCGCACCTGCCGGTTAAAGTGAACCCCGCAGGCGTTATTCCGGCCATCTTCGCGTCGTCGCTGTTGTTGCTGCCGACCACGGTTTCGACCTTCTCTGGCAACCAGTCGAGCGATCTTATGGCGACCGTTTTGGCCTACTTTGGCCCCGGCCAGCCGCTGAACCTGCTGTTCTTCACGGCAATGATCGTGTTCTTTGCGTATTTCTACACCTTCAATGTGGCGTTTAAGCCGGATGAGGTGGCCGAGAACTTGAAGTCGCAAAACGGTTTCATCCCCGGCATTCGTCCCGGTGAGCGGACTGCCGAATATCTTGAGTATGTGGTGAACCGCATTTTGGTTGTGGGTGCTGCTTATTTGGCTGCTGTTTGTTTGCTGCCGGAAATTTTGCGCAGCCAGTTTTCCATCCCGTTTTACTTCGGGGGGACTTCGGTGCTGATTGTTGTGTCGGTGACCATGGATACCATTCAACAAGTGCAATCGCATATGCTGGCGCATCAGTATGAAGGTCTGATTGAGAAGTCTCAACTGCGCGGTAAAAAGCGCGGCGGGAAGAACAAATCCAAGGGACCATCGCGCCGATGAATATTATTCTGCTTGGGCCGCCTGGCGCGGGGAAGGGCACACAAGCCCGTAAGCTGGTCGCGGAGCGTGGCATGGTGCAACTGTCCACGGGGGACATGTTGCGCGAGGCGAAAAGCTCTGGCACCGAGATGGGCAACAAGGTTGCGGCGATCATGGACGCGGGCCAACTGGTCACCGACGAGATCGTGATCGGGTTGATTGAGGAGAAGCTTGAGGGCGATCACGCTGGCGGGTTTATCTTTGACGGCTTCCCGCGGACCCTGCCTCAGGCGGATGCTTTGGGCGTGTTGCTGACCAAGCATAGTGCCTCTTTGGATGCGGTGATCGAGATGCGGGTGGATGATGATGCGCTGGTGGCGCGGATCACGGCGCGCTCTACCTGCGGAAGTTGCGGCGAGGTTTACAATGACCAGATGAAGCCGATCCCCAGCGACGGCAAATGCTCCAACTGCGGCGGCACCGAGTTCAAGCGCCGTGCCGACGACAATGAGGAAAGCCTGCGCACGCGGTTGATGGAATACTATAAGAAGACATCGCCGCTGATTGGGTATTACTATGCCAAGGGCGATCTAAGCTCGATTGACGGGCTGGGCGAGATTGACGCGGTAGCCAGCGCGATTTCGGAAGTTCTCGGTGGTTGAAGCTGAGTGTTTGGCCACAGTTTGATCAGGGGCTATTGACCACCTGTTAAAAACCTCCTAAGCCGCACCATCCCTAATGGGAATCGCACCATTGGCTTAGCTAGCCGACGTGGAGCAAACGATATTGAAGCCAAGCCCGCAGGTTGTAAAAACCTTCGGGCTTACGTTGTGAAAAAAGGTTCCGGAGCTACGGAACCGCGACAAAAGAAGGAATTGCCACTTGGCACGTATTTCCGGCGTTAACCTGCCAGACGCGAAGCGCGTCCCCATCGCTCTCACCTACATCACCGGCATTGGCCACACCTCCGCGAAAGCGATCTGTGAAGCCACCGGTATCGACGCTGCGCGTCGTATGAACGACCTCTCGGATGCCGAGATTTTGAAGGTTCGTGAATACATCGACGCCAACTATGACGTTGAAGGCGACCTGCGCCGCGAGACCACCATGAACATCAAACGCTTGATGGATCTGGGTTGCTACCGTGGCTTGCGCCACCGTCGCGGCCTCCCTGTTCGCGGTCAACGGACCCACACGAACGCACGCACTCGCAAAGGCCCTGCACGGGCTATTGCTGGTAAGAAGAAGTAGAGGGAGATCTGATCCATGGCACGTGAAAAAGTACGTACAAAGAAGAAGATCCGCAAGAACATCGCCGCTGGCGTTGCGCATGTGAACTCTTCGTTCAATAACACTAAAATCCTGATCTCCGACGTTCAGGGCAATGCGATCGCATGGTCCTCTGCTGGCACTATGGGCTTTAAGGGGTCGCGTAAGTCGACACCTTATGCAGCTCAGATGGCGGCTGAAGATGTGGCACGCAAAGCCCAAGAGCACGGCGTGAAGACGCTGGAAGTTGAAGTTCAGGGTCCGGGTTCCGGTCGCGAGAGCGCGCTTCGTGCGTTGGCTGCTGCTGGCCTTCAAATCTCGTCTATCCGCGACGTGACCCCGATGGCACACAACGGGTGCCGTCCGCCGAAGCGCCGCCGCGTTTAAGCAATTTATTCTATCGCGCGGTCCCCGTTATATCGGCGGGGTCCGTGTTTGTCATTTCAACCTCGAGTGGCCCCGATATTGGACATGATCCGGGCCGAGCATGGAGGCGACACCTATGATCCATAAAAATTGGCAAGAGCTGATCAAACCAACGCAGCTGGAAATCAAACCTGGCAACGACCCGGCCCGCAAGGCGACTGTAATCGCTGAGCCGCTGGAGCGTGGCTTTGGCCTGACTATGGGCAACGCCCTACGTCGCGTTTTGATGAGCTCGCTGCAAGGCGCGGCCATCACGTCGGTTCAGATCGACAACGTTTTGCACGAGTTTTCCTCGATTGCAGGTGTGCGTGAAGACGTCACCGACGTGATTTTGAACCTCAAAGGCGTGGCCATCCGCATGGAAGTTGAAGGGCCTAAACGCCTGTCAGTTTCCGCCAAAGGCCCGGCCGTTGTGACCGCTGGTGATATTTCCGATAGCGCAGGCATCGAGATTTTGAACCGCGACCACGTGATCTGCCACCTCGATGACGGCGCTGAGCTGTTCATGGAATTGGCTGTGGCCACCGGCAATGGCTACGTTTCTGCTGAGAAAAACAAACCGGAAGATGCGCCGATTGGCCTGATCCCGATGGACGCCATTTTCTCGCCGGTTAAGAAAGTGTCCTATGACGTGCAACCGACCCGCGAAGGCCAGGTGCTGGATTATGACAAGCTGACGATGAAGGTAGAGACCGACGGCTCTCTGACGCCTGACGATGCTGTGGCTTATGCTGCGCGCATTTTGCAGGATCAGTTGAGCATCTTCGTGAACTTCGACGAGCCAGAATCTGCTCGTGCGCAAGACGACGAAGACGAGTTGGAGTTCAACCCGCTTCTGCTGAAGAAAGTGGACGAGCTGGAGCTGTCTGTACGTTCCGCCAACTGCCTGAAGAACGACAATATCGTCTATATTGGCGATCTGATCCAAAAGACCGAAGCCGAGATGCTCCGCACTCCAAACTTTGGTCGCAAGTCATTGAACGAGATCAAGGAAGTGCTGTCTGGCATGGGCTTGCATCTTGGGATGGACATCGTGGATTGGCCGCCTGAGAACATCGAAGATCTTGCTAAGAAATTCGAAGACGCGTTCTAAGAAATTTCGGGGAACCTTCGGGTTCCCCGGCAATGCCTGCAATAGCAGGGAATACATGGGCAATTCTGCCCCAACAGAGGCATCGACACGCATCGGTGACCCGTACAAAGTATAGATAGAAGGAACGACCAAATGCGTCACGCACGAGGCTACCGCCGCCTAAATCGCACACATGAGCACCGCAAAGCGCTGTTCATCAACATGTGTGGCTCGCTCATCGAGCACGAGCAAATCAAAACAACTCTGCCGAAAGCCAAAGAGCTTCGCCCGATCATCGAGAAGATGATTACGTTGGCAAAACGCGGCGATCTGCACGCCCGCCGTCAAGCTGCCAGCCGTTTGGTTCAAGACAAAGATGTCGCCAAGCTGTTTGAAGTTTTGGGCCCGCGCTACAAAGACCGCCAAGGTGGTTACGTGCGCGTTATGAAAGCCGGTTTCCGTTATGGTGACATGGCACCGATGGCGATCATCGAATTCGTTGACCGTGACGTTTCTGCCAAAGGCGCGGCTGACAAAGCCCGCGTTGAAGCAGAAGACGCCGCCGAATAAATTCACCACAATTGTGGTCGTTGAAGCCCCGCCTGTTTTGGCGGGGTTTTTGCGTTTTAGGTGCTTTCTATTTTCGGGTTGTGGTCATAGGATTTGGGCGAATTTTCGAAGCAGCGGGACTGATGAGTAACTTTACGAGACGCCTTTTCATTTTATCAGTTTTGGCTTTGCTTTTGAGCGGGTGCGTTCCTGCAAGCAGCGAAGGGCCAGCTCTTGCAAGCCGCTCTGACATTGACGGGTTGGCTGCGAGGATTGCGGCGCTTGGGGGCAACGTTGATCCTGTTGAGGCCGCACGCGCGGCACAGGTTGCTTATGAATACACCCGCGAGTTAGCCATTGCCTATGAGATCATCGACCCGCCGCTTGTGCACAATCGTAAGGTGAACCGTGGCGAGCGGCCGCGCGGGCTATGCTGGCACTGGGCCGAAGATATGGAGGCGCGCTTGAAGCGGGAAAACTTTCGAAGTCTAGATTTGCACCGCGCCATTGCCAACGGGAACAGCGCTATTTTGCTGGCGCATAGTACGGCGATAATCTCACTCAAAGGGGCGGATATGCGCAGCGGGATCGTGTTGGACCCGTGGCGCTTTGGGGGCAGGCTACATTGGCGTGCGGTTACCAAGGACAGCCGGTATGTCTGGCGGCCGCGCGAGGACGTGTTGGCGGAAAAGCGGGGGCGGCTTTTGGTCGGCCAGCCGTCAAATGATTTGTGATTTTGCGCGCGGGTCCCCATATCTTAGAGGTACATTAAACAGGGGATTCCCATGCGATTGATTTTGTCCACTTTGTTGAGCTTTGCACTGATGTTACCCGTGAGCGCGGAAGTGAAGGTGCCACAAAGCCAAATAGAGATCAGCTTGAGCTTTGCCCCTTTGGTCAAGCAGACGGCCCCGGCTGTGGTCAATATTTTTGCCAACCGCGTGGTGGAGCAATCGGAAAGCCCGTTCGCGGGCAACCCGATGTTCGAGGGCATGTTTCGCGGCATGTTCCAGTCGCGCCCGCGGGTGCAAAACTCGCTGGGGTCCGGGGTGATTTTGTCCGAGGATGGGATCGTGGTGTCGAATTATCATGTGGTGGGCATGGCGACGGAAATCCGTGTGGTTCTGGCGGATCGTCGCGAATTTGAGGCCGAGATTCTACTGGCGGATCAAGACAGTGATCTGGCGATTCTGAAGATCAATGCAGATGCGCCGTTGCCATATCTGAGCATCCGCGACAGCGACGAGGTTGAGGTGGGCGAGCTGGCGCTGGCCATCGGCAATCCGTTTGGCATCGGGCAGACTGTGACCTCGGGAATTATATCGGGGTTGGCGCGGTCCGGCACAGCGACGGGTAGCGCACGAGGATATTTCTTGCAAACGGATGCGGCGATTAATCCGGGCAACTCTGGCGGCGCGTTGATTGACGTGGCAGGGCGGTTGATCGGGGTTAATACGTCTATTTTGACCAGATCGGGCGGCTCCAACGGGGTCGGGTTTGCGATTCCGTCCAATCTGGTTGCGCGCTATGTGGAGCAGGCGCGCGCGGGCAACGGCGCATTCGTTCGGGCATGGGCTGGCATTTACGGGCAGGCAGTTGATTTCTCGTTGGCCGAAGGGTTCGGGTTGAGTGTGCCGGAGGGTGTGGTGATTTCTTCGATGCACGCCGTTAGCCCGTTTGCGGTCGCAGGCTTGGTGCTTGGCGATATCGTTTTGACGGTCGATGGGCAGCCAGTGAATACGCCCGCGGAGATGTTGTTTCGCATGTCGGTGCGCCCAGTCGGGGAAAGCATCATCGTGGAGTATTTGTCGGACGGGGAGATCAGGAAAACGGAAGTGGCCTTGATCGAGGCACCGGATACGCCAGCGCGCGATGCGCGGGTGATTGATGATGGGACATTGAGCGGTTTGGCCGTGTCCAACATCAACCCAGCGGTGCAGTCCGAGTTGAAACTGCCGACCTCGATCTCGGAGGGGGTGGTGATCACGGAGTTGACCGCAGGGTTGCGTCGCCTCGGGTTGCGGGTGGGCGATGTGTTGAGCGAGATCAACGGCCAAAAGATTAACACCACGGCAGATGTCGAGGACGCGGCGGCGGAGACCACGCGGCGCTGGCGCATTGACGGGGCGCGCGGCGGGCAGCGGTTCTCGTACCGGTTCCGCATCTGATGGCGGATTTATTTGACACTGGCGCAAAGGTTGCCTCCAAGACCCAGCCGCTTGCGGATCGCTTGCGGCCCAAGAGTTTGGACGAGGTGATCGGGCAAGAACAGGTACTTGGCGCGGACAGCCCTTTGGGGGTGATGCTGGCGTCGGGTGCGTTGTCGTCTTTGGTGTTTTGGGGGCCACCCGGCGTTGGAAAAACCACGATTGCGCGGCTGCTGGCGGATGAGACGGACCTGTATTTTGTGCAGATCAGCGCGATTTTCACCGGTGTGGCTGACCTGAAGAAAGTGTTCGAGGGCGCGCGGATACGGCGCCAAAACGGGCAGGGGACGTTGCTGTTCGTGGACGAAATCCACCGCTTTAATAAGGCGCAACAAGATGGGTTTTTGCCGTTCATGGAGGACGGCACGATCTTGCTGGTCGGAGCGACCACGGAGAACCCGTCGTTTGAGTTGAATGCGGCGTTGTTATCGCGCGCGCAGGTCTTGATTTTGTCGCGACTGTCGCTGAGCGATCTGGAGCGGTTGGCGCAACGCGCCGAGAAGGACTTTAACCGCGAGTTGCCTTTGGACCCAGAGGCGCGGGCGGCTTTGCTGGAAATGGCCGACGGGGACGGGCGGTCGTTGTTGAACCTGACCGAGCAGGTGATGGCGTGGAACGTTGACGGCAAGCTGGACCCGGCGGCGCTTGGCAAGCGATTGATGCGGCGCGCGGCGCAATACGACAAGTCGGGCGATAGCCATTACAATTTGATTTCGGCGTTGCATAAATCCGTGCGAGGCTCGGATCCGGATGCGGCGCTGTACTGGATGGCACGGATGCTGACGGGGGGGGAAGACCCGCGGTTTTTGGCGCGCCGGATCACCCGCATGGCAGTCGAGGATATTGGGCTGGCAGACACCCATGCGCACCGCGTTTGCCTAGATGCATGGGAAACCTACGAACGCCTGGGATCACCCGAAGGGGAGTTGGCGCTGGCGCAGGCGGTGACGTATTTGGCCTTGGCTCCGAAGTCGAATGCGGTTTATGCGGCGTTCAAGAATGCGATGGCAGCGGCAAAGAAAACCGGATCGGAACCGCCGCCAAATCATATTCTGAATGCGCCGACGACATTGATGAAAAAGCAGGGCTTCGGCGAGGGGTACGCCTATGACCACGACGCTGAGGATGCTTTTTCGGGGCAAAACTATTTCCCCGACACGATGAAGCGCGGGGTGTATTATACGCCGGTGCAGCGCGGGTTTGAGCGTGAGTTGAAAAAGCGTCTCGATTACTTCACCAAGCTGCGCGCGCAACGGCAAACTTGACTCTGCGCGCGGCAGGGTCGAGAGAACGGCAATGATGACAACTTTGATCTCTGTGGCCCTTGGCGGGGCGATTGGTGCTGTGATGCGCTACCTTGTCGGGCTGGCCGTGGCCTTTCCGTTTGGCACGCTCGCTGTCAATGCGGCGGGGTCGTTGGCGATTGGCGTGCTGTTTGTGGCGCTGTCGGCGGCACGGGCGGATTGGTCGGCCTTTTTGATGATCGGGGTGTTGGGGGGATTTACGACGTTCTCAAGCTTTTCGCTTGATACGATAAAGCTGGTGCTGGACGGGCGGATCGGATTTGCGGGGGGCTATGTTATGGCCTCTGTCGGCCTGTCCTTGATCGCCTGCTGGCTCGGCATAATTGCAGCAACAAAGGCAGGTCTATGAGCCGCGTTCAAACACTTCAAGTTGGCCCCGATGAGGCCGAGCAACGGCTGGACCGATGGTTCCGCCGCCAGTTTCCACATGTGCCACAAGGGCGGGTGGAAAAGTTGTGCCGCAAGGGCGAAATTCGCGTGGATGGCGGGCGGGTGAAAACCTCGACCCGTGTCGCGCCGGGGCAACTGATCCGGGTGCCGCCATTGCCGAGCGTGGAAGAGATGGAAGCACAGGTGCGGATGCCGCATGTGTCCAAGGCGGACGCGGAGATGATCCGCAATTGCGTACTATATAAGGACGATCATATCATTGTGCTGAACAAGCCCGCAGGCTTGGCAGTGCAGGGCGGGTCTAAGACGACGCGGCATGTGGATGGTATGGCACCCGCGCTGAGCTTTGATCGCCATGATACGCCGAAATTGGTGCACCGATTGGACAAGGACACGTCCGGTGTGTTGGTGCTGGCGCGCACGCCTGCGATGGCGACGGCGTTGACAGCGACATTCCGGCATCACGGCACGCGCAAGATTTATTGGGCGATGGTGGCGGGCGTTCCCTATCCAAAAATCGGCACGATTAAGTACGGGCTGGTGAAGGCGTCAGGGCACGGCAAGGGCGGCGAGGGCGAGAAGATGCACTGCATGCACCCAAGCGAAGTTGCCACGACCTATGGCGCGAAGCGGGCGCAAACTGATTACGCGACGCTGTGTTTCCTTGGGCAGCGGGCCGCTTGGATGGCACTGGTGCCTGTGACCGGGCGCACGCATCAGTTGCGCGCGCATATGGCTGAGATGGGTCACCCGATTGTGGGCGACGGAAAATATGGTGGCTCTGGCCAAGAAAACATGGGCGACGGTTGGGGTTCCCAATTGGGCGACGAGATCAGCAAGAAGATGCATCTTCATGCGCGCTCGTTAGAGTTTGAGCATCCGGTGACCGGGGCGATGATGTCGTTCACCGCGCCTTTGTCGCCACATATGAAAAAGACTTGGGATTTTCTGGGCTGGCACGAGCGTGATGTGCCGCGTGACCCGTTTGACGGGGACGAGAAATGGCAGAGCTGAGGCTCGTTGTCTTTGACGTAGACGGCACGCTGATTGATAGCCAAGACGATATCGTCGGTGCGATGAAGGCCACGTTCGAGGCGATTGGCGAACCGGTGCCAGCGCGCGCGGAGGTTTTGAGCATCGTGGGTTTGTCGCTGCATGCGGCGTTCGAGAAATTGTCGCCGGATTTATACGCTCGTCACGGTGAGGCGTTGGTCGAGGGCTATAAGACCTCGTTCATGACCTCGCGCAAGTTGAAAAACAGCACGCAAAGCAGCCCGCTATATGACGGGGCGCGCGCGGCGCTTGAGCGGCTTCATGCGCAAGACCACATTTTGCTAGGCATCGCGACGGGAAAGTCACGGCGGGGCTTGGACCATTTGCTGGATGCGCATGACCTGCGCCGCTTTTTCATCACCACGCAGGTGGCGGATGACCACCCGTCCAAGCCACATCCGTCAATGCTGGAGCGCTGCATGTTTGATGCGGGCGTGGAAGCGGCGCAGGCGGTGATGATCGGGGACACAAGCTACGATATGGACATGGCGACGAATGCTGGCATGGCCTCGGTTGGTGTGACCTGGGGCTATCATTCAGAGGCGGTTTTGCAGACGCGGGCCAGCGTGGTGATTGAAGAATACGCGGCGCTGGATGCGGCTTTGAGTGAACTATGGGGAGACGAGGCATGAGCCAATGGGCAGCAAAGCGGTTTTGGAAAAAGACGACTGCTGACGCCGTTGAAGGCGGGTTTTCGGTGCATTTAGATGGTCGTTCCGTGCGCACTCCGCTGAAGACATTGGTTGTGGTTCCAACATTGGCCATGGCCGAGGCGATGCGGCAGGAATGGGATGCGCAGGAAGGTAAGATTGACCCGCTGTCGATGCCCGTGACCCGCGCGGCAAATGCGGCCTTGGACAAGGTATCGACGCAGCACGCCGAGGTGGTCGATATGTTGGCGGCTTACGGCGACAGTGATTTGATTTGTTACCGTGCTGAGGGCCCTGAGGGATTGGTGGCAAAGCAGGCAGAAGAATGGGGCCCATTGGTTGACTGGGCTGCGACTGAATTGAGCGCGGCTTTGCAGGTTAGAGTTGGGATAATGCACATCCCGCAACAGCCCAAAGCACTGGCGGTTTTGCATGGGCATGTGGCGACTTTTGATGCGTTCCAACTAACGGCATTTCATGACCTAGTGGCGATCACCGGATCGTTGATCCTTGGGTTGGCAATTGCGCGCGGGCGGCTTGGGGCAGAGCAAGCTTGGGAGGTAAGCCGAATCGATGAAAACTGGCAAATTGCTCAATGGGGTGCCGATGAGGACGCTGAAATTCAGGCGGGACTCAAAAGGCGGGACCTGATCCGCGCCGAGGCATTTTTCCGGCTTTGTGCGTAAGATAGGTCCAATTCGGCCTTTTTACGGGGGCATTGTCGCGAATCTGGAAGAAGTGGGCTGTTTTATTAAGAAAATGAGGAGCATTCCCTAGGGTTAGGCACGCATATTACCTTGACGTTCTGGTGTCGATTTGGCCTTATTCAGGCTCACCGAGGGGAAGAACCTTTTCCCTCGTATCGCCCCCGGCCTTCACTCGGTCGGAAAACCATCCCAAAAGGGGTGGAAAATCAGGAAGAGGTAAATATGAAAAAATCCGTTTTTCTTGGCGCACTGACTGTAGCCAGCTTGATCGCTGGCGCATCGGCAGCAGCCACGCTTGACGAAGTCAAAGCACGCGGCAAACTAAACTGTGGTGTGACCACAGGCGTTCCAGGCTTCGCTGAGCCAGACGCAAATGGCGTATGGCAAGGCTTCGACGTGGCTGTATGCCGCGCGGTTGCTGCTGCGACGCTTGGCGACGGCAATGCCGTTGAGTTCATTCCAACAACCGGCAAAACACGCTTCACCGCGTTGGCTTCCGGCGAGATTGATCTGCTGGCACGTAACACCACATGGACATTCTCTCGTGACGTCGATCTGAAGTTCGAATTCACTGGCGTTAACTACTATGATGGCCAAGGCTTCATGGTTCCAAAAGACCTGGGCGTTGCATCGGCTAAAGATCTGGACGGCGCGACCGTTTGTATCCAAACTGGTACAACTACAGAGCTGAACTTGGCCGACTTCTTCCGTGCCAACAAAATCTCTTACGAGCCAGTTCCAATTGAAACCGGTGCAGAAGCTGTTCAGCAATACATCGCTGGCGCATGTGACGTGTACACAACTGACGCATCCGCATTGGCTGCTCAGCGTGCAAACTTCGCTGATCCAGCAGCACACGTTCTGCTGCCAGAAATCGTATCCAAAGAGCCACTCGGCCCGCTGGTACGTCACGGCGACAACGAATGGGCTGACATCGCTCGTTGGACATTGAACGCACTGATCACAGCTGAAGAGCTGGGTGTGACTTCTGTGAACCTCGAAGAGCTGTCTGCTGGTTCCGACAACCCAGAAATCAACCGTTTGCTGGGCACTGAAGGTGAGCTGGGCGCGATGCTGGGTCTAGACGCTGGTTGGGCAAAAGCTGCTCTGGGTGTCGCTGGTAACTACGGCGAAATCTTCGAGCAAAACATTGGCTCCGCGACCCCAATTGGTCTGGCCCGTGGCTTGAACGCACAATGGACCGACGGCGGCTTGATCTACTCGCCACCGTTCCGGTAGAAACTAATAGGTTAGGGGCGCGGTTCACACCGCGCCCTTTTCCGTTCTGACGATCACCGTCAAACTAAAAGAGCCGGCAGCCTGCACGCATTAATGACGTGCACCATAGAGCGCCAGCCATAACAGGGAACGTCCAAGATGACGACATTAGCCGACCCCCACACGGAGTCGTTCCGGCTGTCTATGCTGTTGAACGACACGCGCTACCGATCTCTTACATTTCAATTTATCGCATTGGTGGCCATCATCGCCACCATGGCCTTTATCGGTGGCAATTTGGTGCGCAATCTGGCGGCAGCCGGGTTGAACATCTCGTATGATTTCCTCGGCTCGCAAGCCGGGTATGACATCAACCAAAGACCGATATCGTATGACAGCCAAGACACTCACGGCCGCGCGGCCATGGTTGGGTTGTTGAACACGCTGATTGTCGCGGTTCTGGGCTGTATCACGGCGACCATCATCGGAGTTTTCGCGGGCGTGTTGCGCCTGTCGCCGAACTGGTTGGTGCGCAAGATCATGTCGTTCTACGTGGAGATTTTCCGCAACGTGCCAGTGCTGATCTGGATCCTGATCATCTTCTCGATCATGATTAACGCAGCCCCTGCGCCGCGGGCATTCAAAGGGGATGACCCAACCGCATCTATGTGGTTCTGGGACAGTCTGGCGGTTACCAACCGTGGTGTGTATTTGCCAAAACCGGAGTGGGGCGCTGGCTCCATGCTGGTTGCGGCGGTGTTCATTGCCTCGATCATTGGCATTTTCTTGTTCCGCCGTTATGCGCGCAAGCAATTGTATGACCACGGTAAAATGATAGGCACCCTGTGGCCAACTCTTGCCTTGTTCTTCATCCCAGCCATTTTGGCGCAACTGGTTTTGGGCTCGCCCATCACGCTTGAGTACCCAGAGTTGAAAGGCTTTAACTTTAAGGGCGGCCTGCAAATTCGTGGCTCGCTGATCGCCTTGTGGTTCGCGTTGTCGATCTACACAGGCGCCTTTATCGCCGAGAACGTGCGTGCGGGTATCTTGGCTATTTCCAAGGGCCAGTCCGAGGCTGCTGGGGCACTGGGGCTTCGCCCGGGGCGCATCATGAACCTTGTGGTTCTGCCGCAAGCGTTGCGGGTCATCATCCCGCCGTTGATCTCGAACTTCCTCAATATCACCAAGAACTCGTCACTGGCGATTGCGGTGGGTTACATGGATTTGACCGGCACGCTGGGCGGCATCACTTTGCTGCAAACCGGACGCGCCATTGAGGCCGTGCTGCTGTTGATGTTGTTCTACCTCATCATCTCGCTGTCGATCTCGTTCATCATGAACATTTACAATAACTCTATGAAGCTGAAGGAGCGCTGAGCATGTCAGACAAGTCCAACGTCGCCTTCGTGCGTACAGAGACAATTCCACCATCAGCCCCACCTGCGTCGCAGGCTGGTGCCATCAAATGGGTGCGGGAGAACTTGTTCTCTGGCATCTTCAATACAATCCTGACCTTGGTGGCGATTTACGTCGTCGCGCGGTTCGCGATCTTTGTGTTCCCGTGGTTTTCCAACGGGATCTGGGAAGCGAGCAGCCGTAAGGAATGCCTTGATATTCTTCAGGGCCAAACTGGCGCGTGCTTTGCGGTGCTGGTGGATCGCTGGGACCACTTGGTCTTTGGCTTTAAGTATCCACCTGACGGCTACTGGCGCATTGTTTTAGCATTCTTGTTGCTGATCGTCGCGGCACTTCCGGCGCTGTTCGCCTCCCTGCCACGCAAGATGTTGCTGTTCACAGCCTTCTATCCGTTCTTAGCCTTTTGGCTGGTGTGGGGTGGATCTTTGTGGATGCCGTTGACCATTCTTGGTCTGATCATCGCAACCATGTTGGTGTTCCGTCTGATTTCGTCACAGATAACGGTGGATGTTCGCAAAATTGTTGCCGCCGTTATCGGCGTGGTTTGCGGGATTGGCCTTGCTTACTTGCTGTTTATCGGCGCGAAAGAGTTGGTGTTTATCGCAGGCTCGATTGGGACCGAGAGCTTCTTCACAAGCGTTGCTTTTGGGCTGTTCTGGTTGCTGGCGATCTTTACCTTCATATTCTTCATACCAATGGGCATTTTCGTCGGCTACGCGATTTACAGCAGCTATGAGGACGGCGGGCTGGTCTCGATCGTGGCATCGCTGTTGTTCATCTATCTGGCGATGTCGTTCCTGTTGGGGCCGATCTGGATGGCGCTAAATTCGATCATCCCGATTGAATTGCAAGCAGTGGCGTCACGCGACATGGGGGGCTTCATGCTCAACATGCTGTTGGGGACAATCTGTGTGTCACTGTCGATCCCGCTGGGCATTGCATTGGCGCTTGGGCGTCAGTCACCAATGCCGCTGATCAAAGGCGTTTGTGTGGTGTTCATCGAGTTCATCCGTGGCGTGCCACTGATTACCTTGCTGTTCGTGGCGAATGTGATGCTGGCGTATTTCTTGCCGCCGGAATCCAACTTCGACTTGATCCTGCGCGTGATCATCATGATCACCATGTTCTCCTCGGCCTATATCGCCGAGGTGATCCGTGGTGGTTTGGCTGCTTTGCCAACTGGCCAGTATGAGGCGGCGGACAGTCTTGGGCTTAACTATTCCCAAGCGACCCGTTTGATCATCTTGCCACAGGCTTTGAAAATCTCCATCCCCGGCATCGTTAACGTCGCGGTGGGGCTGTTCAAGGATACCACGTTGGTGTCGATCATCTCGATGTTCGACCTTGTGGGCATGATCCGTGGCCCGATCCAGAACTCGACCGAGTGGACTAGCGTTTATTGGGAAGTTTATGGCTTTGGTGCCGCGCTTTTCTTTGTCGTTTGCTACTCGATCTCGCAATATTCTCAGTGGCTTGAGCGTCAGCTCAACACCAGCCACCATTAAGGAGACCTGAACAATGAATCAACAATCTCAAATGCAGGTCTCAGACGAGATCGCGATCGAAATCACCAATATGAACAAGTGGTACGGCACTTTCCATGTGCTGCGCGACATTGATCTGACGGTGCAACGTGGCGAGCGGATCGTAGTTTGCGGGCCTTCGGGCTCTGGCAAATCCACGCTCATTCGCTGCATCAACGCCTTGGAAGAGCACCAAAAAGGCCGCATCACGGTGGACGGCACGTTGCTGTCCTCTGACCTGAAGAACATCGACAAAATCCGGTCCGAAGTGGGAATGTGCTTTCAGCATTTCAACCTATTTCCGCATCTGACCATTTTGGAGAACTGTACTTTGGCCCCGATCTGGGTGCGTAAAACACCTAAGAAAGAAGCCGAAGAGATCGCGATGCACTTCCTTGAGAAGGTGAAGATCCCTGACCAAGCGTTGAAGTATCCGGGGCAACTTTCGGGTGGTCAGCAACAGCGTGTGGCAATTGCCCGCTCGCTATGCATGAAGCCGCGTATCATGCTGTTTGACGAGCCGACAT
This sequence comes from Litoreibacter sp., assembly GCF_058136045.1. Classification (NCBI taxonomy): domain Bacteria; kingdom Pseudomonadati; phylum Pseudomonadota; class Alphaproteobacteria; order Rhodobacterales; family Roseobacteraceae; genus Litoreibacter; species Litoreibacter sp. Next base: position 83,119 of record NZ_JBYVDD010000002.1, on the reverse strand, counting down.
CAGCGCTTGACCCAGAGATGATTAAAGAGGTGCTCGATACCATGATCGAGTTGGCCGAAGAGGGTATGACTATGATTTGCGTGACCCACGAGATGGGCTTTGCCCGCCAAGTGGCGAACCGGGTTATCTTTATGGATGCGGGTCAAATCGTGGAACAAAACGAGCCGGAAGAGTTCTTTAACAACCCGAAATCTGAACGGACACAGTTGTTCTTGAGCCAGATCTTAGGTCACTAAGGCGCGACCATATATTTAAAGACAAAGGCCCCGGCGCGTTACGCTCGGGGCCTTTGTCGTTTATGCGGTGCTGAGTTCTTTTAATTCCCGCGGGACGATGAACTGGATCACCCGGGCACCGCCGAATTTCAACTCGGACCAATCATCAACAGGCACCTCCGCGATCAGGGTTGCGGTGGTTGGATAGACGCCAAAGCGGTCATGGGCCGGAGGGGCATCAACAATCATTCGCGCGAAATCGCCCATGCCGGGGTTATGACCAACGACCATCAGGTCACCTTTCGGGGCGCCGTTGATGCGGGCCAGTAGGGCGTCGGCAGAGGCATGGTAGAGGCCGTCGTCTAGGGTCAGTTCTGGTGCACCGCCCATGGCGTCGATCATCAAACTGGCGGTCTCGGCCGCGCGGGCGGCGTCAGATGCGATGACCTGTGCTGGCAGGTGCCTGCGCCCTGCGATCCATTCTCCCATGCGCTGTGCTGCTGACTGGCCCCTCTCGTTGAGCGGTCTGTCATGATCGTCCAGCGTTAGGTCGTTCCAGCTGGATTTGGCGTGGCGGGTTAGGATGAGTTTCAAGCAGAGGCCCCCTTATGTGTGGAAGATCGACATGTGATACGCCGACTGTTCCTCTACCCTGCCATAGCTTTGTGACGTCGGGCAAGCGCGCCGGACATTGCAGCCGCGTGTTAGATGCGCGTCGCCGTCGGGTGTATCGAGATATTCGTGGCATTTTGGCAGGTCGTAACCTGCGCCCGTTAATGCGCCAGATGGGCAGGCGGTGCGGCACGGCTGAGCAGTACAGGTGGCGCAAGGCGCGGCCGCTGGTGGGGTGGGAAGGTCTAGGTGTTGCGAGAAGGCCAGCGCGCCGCGGTAGGAAACCATCAGCCCGGCTTGTGCGTGAACCAGCAAGGAAACCGGGCTTTGCCATGCGTGACCCGATGCCAGCGCCCAGCGGAAGAATGGCTGGAATGGCGCGCCGCCGAAGGGGAATAACGGCTGGGCGTTGGTGTCTTGTGCCAGTGCGCTAATTACGCGGGTTGACCAGCGGTCCATCGGGTCTGCCGCGCCGTCTTGCCACTCGGGGCTGCGGGTGAAGGTGGCCCAAAAATCCGGTTCGCGAGGGCCAAGGAGCACCAGAGTTTTGCATCCCCTTGGGGGAAGATCATCAGGTGACGGGTGGAACGCACCTAAAATGTCCAACTGCGCCGCGTGGGCCGCGGTTTGGATCGCGCTTAGGTTCACTTGTTGCGAAACGGCAGGAGCAGGTTCCACCCCAGTTTCGAGGGGCGGTCATCTTGCCAGCGCGTGCCTATTTTCATGTTGTCATGGCCCTCGGCAGGCTGGGCGATATAGGTGCGGAACATGTGGTCCCAAATGGACAGAGAGAAGCCGTAGTTGCTGTCATGCTCGGAGCGATGCACCGAGTGGTGGACCCGGTGCATGTCAGGAGTGACGAGAACCGTGCGCATGATGGCATCTAACTTGAGCGGCAATTTGATGTTGGCGTGGTTGAACATGGCAGTGCCGTTAAGGATGATTTCGAACAAGATCACGGCAAGGCCCGCTGGCCCCAACAGGTAGACCAGCGTGATTTTCAGTACCATGGAGAGCGCGATTTCAATGGGATGGAAGCGGATGGCCGTGGTCACGTCGATGTCTACATCTGCGTGGTGAACTTGATGTATGCGCCATAAAATGGGGATTTTATGGGTGATTAAATGCTGCGCCCAGATGGCAAAATCAAGGATCAAGATAGCGAGGGTGATCTCTAGCCATGCTGGCAGGTTGATCGCGTTAAACAGGCCCCAACCGTTGGCGTTGGCGTCGTAAGCGGCGCCGACAGCGAGTAGAGGCAGGAAAATTGCCAGCGCGCGGAGGGTCAAAGAGTCGATGATGATGATGGCCCAATTGGTGGTCCAGCGAGCCTTGCGAGTTTGACTTCGCACGCGGCGCGGGGCCAGCGCCTCTATCGTGGCAAAGAGGGTAAACAGGCCGATAAAGACCACGAGGCGGACAAGAGCTTCATTTTCCATAGGTGCTAAATTACGGAGCTAGCAGGTGCTGGCAAGGGGCGCGGTGCCGCAGGTGGGGCACAAGTTCGTGAAGTCAGCCGTCTTGGCGGATTAGGGAGCCTGCGCCATGTGGCGTGAACAGCTCTAGCAGGCAGGCATTGGGCGCGCGGCCATCGAGAATGACCACGGCGCGCACGCCGCCTTCAAGTGCTGTGAGGGCGGTCTCGGTCTTGGGAATCATGCCGCCCGCGATGATGCCATCGGTGGTTAACTGGCGGATGCGCGAGGCAGTAAGCTCAGTGACGACTTCGCCCGAGGCATCCTTGACGCCTGCCACATCGGTCAAAAGAAGCAAGCGATCCGCCTTGAGGGCCGCCGCGATTGCACCAGCAGCAGTGTCGCCGTTGATGTTGAATGTCTCGCCCGCGTCGCCGAAGCCCAAGGGGGCGATCACGGGAATTATTTGTGCGTCAAACAGCTGTGTCAGCACGTCTGGGGTGACCTCGACCGGATTGCCGACGAAACCCAGCTTCGGGTCGGCAACTTCGCAGCGGATCATGGCGGCATCCTTGCCAGAGAGGCCTACGCCGCGCCCGCCTTGGCGATTGATTGCTTGCACGATGCGCTTGTTCACCGAGCCGGACAGCACCATTTCGACGATCTCAACGGTGGCCGCATCGGTCACGCGTTTGCCGTCTACAAACTCAGTTTCCACCCCGAGGCGCGCCAGCATACCGTTGATCATCGGGCCACCGCCGTGGACGATAACAGGGTTAATGCCCACTTGCCGCATTAACACAACGTCGCGGGCAAACAGGTCCATGGCCTCGTCGCTGCCCATGGCATGACCGCCCAGCTTGATCACCACAACCGCACCGTCGTAGCGCTGCAAATAGGGCAGGGCTGCGGATAAGGTTTGAGCGGTTTCGATCCAGTTGCTGTTCATGGCGGTCTGCTTTTTCATATTCGGGCCAGATGAGTTGAAAGGGTTTCCGGGTTAGACCAAGGTGCCGATGATATGGCGCAGGGTCGGGATGCCGAGGCCTTTCTCGGACGAGGTTAAGACGATTTCGGGGAAGGCGGCAGGGTGCTTTTGCAACGCGGCGCTGACCTGCTCTATGACTTTTTCCAGCTCGCCCTTTTTCAGCTTATCAACCTTGGTGAGGACGACCTGAAATGTGACGGCAGACTTGTTGAGGAGTGACAGGATTTCCTCATCCACCGATTTGACGCCATGGCGCGAGTCGATGAGCACAAAAGTGCGGCGCAGGGTTTGCCTGCCAGACAAATAGGCCTTGAGCAGGCGTTGCCACTTTTGGACGATGGCCTTGGGGGCCTCGGCAAAGCCGTAGCCCGGCAAGTCAACGAGGTAACGGCTATCAGCGAGAGTGAAGAAGTTAATCTCTTGGGTCCGACCCGGTGTGTTCGAGGTTCGAGCCAAAGACTTGCGGCCAGTTATGGCGTTGATCAGGCTAGATTTCCCGACATTAGAGCGGCCTGCAAAGCAAACTTCGATACGGTCCGCATCGGGCATGCCGTCCATGGCAACCACGCCCTTGAGGAAGTCAGTCTCGCCTGCGAAAAGCACGCGGCCTTTCTCGGCCTCCTCGGGAGTGGGGTCTTCTGCGATGGTAAACGTAAAGCTGGTCATAGGATTTCCGCTGTGTCGCCGGCACGTATTGTACCGGGGGTTTTGACGACGCCGTAGACGCCGAAGTCCTTATGGCCCCAATGATTGAGCGCGCCGAGCGTGTCGGCATCACGCTCCCCTGTTTGTGGGTTTGCGGTAGTCGCTAGGCAACGTGTGATGCGTTCTTCAATGGAAAATTCGACCTCGCCAATGCGCAAAGTTTTCCCGATCCAAGTGAATTCGTCCCAAGCGTCTAGGCCATCGAGCCAGAGGTTGGCGCGCCACCGGTCCGGCGACAGTGGCTGACCGAGCTGGTCTTCGACAGCCTTCAAGCTCGCCAGATTGGCGATGGAAATAGAGGCAAAAGGCGTATCGGTAAAGCCACGATCTGTAATGCGGACAATGCGCGCAGATTGGGCGCGATCCTCGGGCATGAGGGGGCGAACCCAGTCTAGAAATTTCTGGGCGTCACGTTCGGGGTGCAGGGTTATGGTCTCGCAGGCGGGGTGAGACAGGGTTAATGCCTCACTTGCCTCGTCAAGTTTACTGGTGATCGCCATGAGCAGCGGAGCTTTTGCACCACGTGAAAAGTTGGCGCATGGGGCCCATTCGTCACCTGTCAGGCGCGCGCCCTCATGTGCGACGGCCCATGTGCGATCCCAAGGCATAGTCCTGCCTACCTGCAAGGTAACTTGCGTCAGCGGCTCCCGCCCATGAGCTTTGACGGGGTGCCGCCAGATATGGGCGAGAGTTACGGTCACTTTTTGTCACTTTCAGCTTTGGCGCCTTTTTTGAAGCCAGATTTAATGTTGCCGAAGATGTCGGGTTTATATCCTTGGCTGCGCATGATGGCGTATTGCTGAGTGAAGGTGATGATGTTGTTGGCGATCCAGTAGAGCACCAAGCCCGAGGCAAAGCTGCCGAGCATAAACATAAAGACCCATGGCATCCACGCGAAGATCATTTGTTGCGTGGGATCGCTGGGTGCTGGGTTTAGTTTTTGTTGCAGCCACATGGACAGGCCAAGGATAATTGGCAACACGCCGAGCGACAAAATGTAGAAGATGGAGCCGGGTTCGGGCGTTGCATAGGGAAGTGCGCCGAACAGGTTCAGGATTGACGACGGATCGGGTGCGGACAGATCGCGGATCCAACCTAGCCAAGGGGCATGACGGAGCTCAATGGTGTTAAAGATAACCTTGTAGAGCGAGAAAAAGATCGGGATTTGCAACAAGATCGGCAGGCAGCCCGCGGCGGGGTTAACCTTTTCTTTCTTGTAAAGCTCCATCATTTCTTTCTGAAGGCCTTGGCGATCGTCGCCTGCTTTTTCCTTGATGATTTCCATGCGGGGCTGAAGCTCTTTCATCTTCGCCATGGAGACGTAGGACTTGTACGCCAGCGGGAAGAGCAGGGCCTTGATGCACAGGGTCAGCACAAGGATCGACCAACCCATGTTGCCGATAATAGTATTCAGCCAGTGCAGCATGGTGAAGATTGGCTTGGTCAGGAAAAAGAACCAACCCCAATCGATGCTGTCGAGAAGCCGGTCCACGCCGTTTTCTTGGTAGTCGCGGATGGTGTCCCATTCCTTGGCACCAGCATAGAGGTGGGTCGTGACCTCTTCCGTGGCACCGATGGCCAGATCAACAGGGGCGAGGCGAGATTCGATTTGATAGATGTCCGCACTGGCCACGTATTTCACCACGGAGGTGAATGGCGTGGCGGTTTGTGGGATCAAAGTGGTCATCCAGTATTTGTCTGCGAAGCCGATCCAGCCGCCTTCGGTCACCTCGGTGACCTCGGCGTTGGCGTTTTCGCGCGCTATGACGGGGAAGTCGGGCATGTCGTCATAGTCGATCGGGGTCCGCTCGCCGTTGGCCATGCGAACGACACCCTCGTGGGCAATGAAAAATGGCTTGATGTCAGGCTCGCCGTGACGCGCAACGATGCCGTAAGGTTGCATGCGTTGTGCGGCCCCAGATGTGTTTTCGACCTTCTGGGTGACGGTGAACATGAAGTTTTGGTCCACCGCGAAAATGCGGCTGAACAACAGGCCCGCGCCGTTATCCCAAGTCAGCGTGACAGGGGCGGTTGGGGTGAGGGTGTTGCCTTCACTGAGGGACCAAACGGTGTTGGCACCGGGGACTTGATCATAGGTGAGCGTGCCAGCCGGGGCCCAGCCGTACAAGGCGTAATAGGCGTTGTCTGATCCATAGGGGGACAGCAATGTGACGGTTTTAGAATCCGCGTCCAATGTGTCGCGGTAGCTGGACAAGGACAGGTCATCTAGGCGGCCACCGGTGAGGGAGATGGAGCCGCTTAGATTGGGGGTTTCGATTTTTAGGCGTGTGTTGCCTGCAAGCGCAGTTGCGCGCGCCTCAACTGCGGAGACTGGGGCGGCCACGGGGGCTGCTGCTCCGGCAGAAGGCGGCAAAACTGCCGATCCGTCTGTTTGGGCCACTGCGTTTGGAGCGGCATTCGGGTCCACCACCGCCTGTGGCTGCGGAAAGAAGTACATCCAGCCAAGGATCACCAAAACGCTGAGCGCAGTTGCGAGGATTAGGTTCTTATTCTGATCGTCCATTGCCGGGTCGCCACCTGTCATTTTAAGTCAGGCTGGTTCAACAGGCTGGGGGCCAAAAGGTCAAGCGTTATTGGGGCTTTTGCTTAGCATGATGTAGGATGTGAATATGGCATTGCGGGGGTGGCCCTACCCGGCGCGGCGTGGGAACTGACGGGTCTTTGCCACATGTGTCGCGTGCTCTTTGAGCCATGGCAGGGTTTGGTCGAAGGGCATGGGGCGGCCGATTGCGTAGCCTTGCATATGTGTGCACCCCAATTGCGACAAAATGCTCTTCTCTCCGATGGTCTCGATGCCTTCTGCAACGGTGTCGATGCCGAGCTGCTCGGCCATGCTGATGATTGCGTTGACCATGCGTTGTTGCTCTGGATCTTCGTCGGCGCGCATGATGAAGGAGCGGTCAATTTTGATCCGGTCCACAGCGAAGCGTCGAATATTGGCTAGCGATGCGTGGCCCGTGCCAAAATCGTCGAGGTCGATACGGAAGCCTTGGGTTCCCAACGCGCGAATATTGCGGGTTATGATGTCGTCATCGGATTCGGACACCACGGTTTCAAGGATTTCGACGGTCAGGCGCGAAGGCTCCATCTCGAAGCGGTCAACGTCCCACTTGATGCGTTCTACCAAGCTGGGATTTCGCAAGTCTTGAGTGGCGAAGTTCACGGCAACTGAGGGAACCTTATGGCCCGCTACGTCCCAAGCTCGCATGGCGCGTAGCGCGTGCTGGAGCATGGTTTCGCTCAGCAATTCCATGCCATTGGCGGCTTCTAGTGCGGGTAGAAATTCGTAGGGCGTGATGATGCCACGCTCTGGATGGTCCCAGCGCGCCAAGGCCTCAAAGCCGGTGACCAAACCCGTATCGGTTGAAATCTGTGGCTGAAACCAAGCGATGATCTGCCCGTCTTGCAATGCGCTTAAGACCTCTTGGGCCTGTGTGTCTGGCTCTTCTGGATGCGCAGGCGTATTGCGTGAATAGCCGCGCAGGCTCTCAACCCCTTGGGATTTGGCGTCGATCAGGGCCAGCAACGCAGCCCCGCGCATGGATTGCCCGTTTTGCATTGGCGCACGGCTTTCCAAGCAAAAACCTGCGCTAATCGTGACATGGGCGGAGGTGTTATCAATCGAGATTGGGTCATGGGTGGCCTTCTGGAGGCGCTCGATCAGGGAAATAACGGCCCCAAGTTCCGGGATGCGGATGCATGGCAAGGCGATGGCGAAGCGGTTGCTGCCCAATTGCACGACGATATCGCCACTGCGCAGGGTGGAGCAAAGGCGGTCGGTCAAGGCGGACATAATGACCTCGACGCCTTCCGGCCCCCAAGCTTCCAGCAGTTTATCGTATTCGTCGAGCTCTAGCATAACTGCGGCGCAGCGCTGTTGTGCGTTGGACTGGCTGAGTGCCTGTTCCAATGCGTCATCAATGTCGGCCTTGCCGCCGGAGCGCAGTTGGAGCCGGTAGGGGCGTGCTTGAACCGGGCGAATGCCCAAAAGGACCACGGGGATTAGGAAGCTGGTGAAAACCAACAGTTTCCAACTGTCCAACGCGTAGGCAACCCCTGACAGAAGTGGCAGGCTCGCAAGCCCAAAGCGGGTCAAAGTTCCCGAATTAAAAATCTGTGTCGCCCACACCTTCAGCCGTCCCATGTCTTGCCCTTTCGCAATCGAACAGCTTGAAACTAGGAAAGCATACTTTTCAGCCTATTAATTGCTGTCGGTTAAATCTGGTGGATTTTGTTCTAATTTTATCGGGTCACGGGTCAGCCCGGCGAAATCGAACAGGTTTGGGTCCAGCAAGTGGGAGGGGCTAGTATTGGTTAATGCGCGAAACATAGTTTGGCGGCGGCCAGGGGATTTTTTCTCCCAAATATCTAGCATTTGTTTAATGTTTTGGCGCTGCAAGCCGTCTTGGCTGCCGCAGAGGTCACAGGGAATGATCGGGTAGTTCATATCCCGGGCGAATTTCTCGCAATCCGCCTCGGAAATATAGGCCAGCGGGCGGTAAACAAAGACATCACCATCCTCGTTCAGCAGCTTTGGCGGCATGGCAGACAGGCGGCCACCGTGGAACAGGTTAAGAAAGAAAGTTTCCAAAATATCGTCGCGATGGTGCCCAAGGACCACGGCGGTACAGCCTTCCTCGCGGGCGATTCGGTATAGGTTTCCGCGACGCAGGCGCGAGCAGAGGGCGCAATAAGTACGCCCGGCAGGCACCTTATCTTTGACGATGGAATAGGTGTCTTTATACTCGATGCGGTGGGGGACGCCCATTTTTTCAAGGAATTCGGGCAAGACCGTCGCGGGAAAGTTGGGCTGGCCTTGATCTAGGTTGCAGGCGAGGATCTCAACCGGCAACAGGCCGCGCCATTGCAACTCGATCAGGGCCGCAAGCAAGGTGTAGCTGTCTTTGCCGCCGGATAGGCAGACAAGCCATTTTGCACCGCGCTCTATCATGCCAAAATCGTCGATGGCTTGGCGGGTGTCGCGGATGATGCGTTTGCGCAGTTTTTTGAACCCCGTCGTAGACGGAGCGCCTTCGAATAACGGGTGAATATCTGTGGATTTTGCTAACATATGGCCCCGTATAGGGCCGCGCGCTGGGTGTGGGAAGCGGGATTTAGGCCCTAATCAGGCACGTCATCCACGCCCATGCCACCCCAAGGATTGCATCGCGCGACACGTTTGGCGGCAAGCCATGAGCCTTTGATGCCGCCGTGTTTTTGCAAAGCCTGAAGGGCGTAGGCGGAGCAAGTGGGGTCATAGCGGCAACTATGGCCGACCCAAGAGCTGAAGGTTTTGCGGTAGGCATGCACAGGCAGGGACAAGACCCAAGCGAGCGGGGTCATGCGTGCACCTTTTTGAGGGCGCGTTGCAGGTCGCGGGTGAGCTGGTCGAAGGGGCGCGATACGGTCTCGGCGGGGCGACCCACAAGGACGTAATCCCATCCAGAGCGGGCATCGGGGCCTAAGACAAGGCGTGCTACTTCGCGCAGGCGGCGCTTGGCGCGATTGCGAGTCACAGCGTTGCCGATTTTCTTGGAACAGGTGAAGCCGACGCGCGCCGGGGCATTGTCGCCGCGCGGGCGGGCTTGCAAAAGAAACCCCGGCTGGCCCGAGCGTTTGGCACGGGCGGCACGCAGGAAATCGGCGCGCTTGGAGATGACTTCTAGGCGAACGAAAACCGCCGGTGGCGCACCTGTAACGGGAACAACTTGTCCTGTCACATGGGCCTCCGGCGGCATCAAGATCAACGGGTGAAGACGGGCGCTTACGCGCTCAGCTTCGTCCGGCCTTTTGCGCGACGCGCGTTCAGAATTTTGCGGCCAGCTTTAGTGGCCATGCGCGAACGGAAACCGTGGCGGTGTTTGCGAACTAGGTTCGACGGTTGGAATGTGCGTTTAGTCATGAGCGAGGCTCCTGCGGATCGGGGGCAAATCCTGCACGGATTCGAACCCTTATGTGTTCAGAACCCGCTGCATAGACAGGCAGGGCGGCTGCGTCAACGGTCAATTGGCTGGAAACGGGGCTGTTTTTTGCAACAATTCACCTCCGCTTTGTTACGAACGCGGGGGGATTGCGTCAACCGAGGGGTGATTCCATCACCTGTGATCAAGCGCCCGTGAGCGGCGGTATCAAATGGTAATGTTTTCGGCTCATAACGGGGCACCTTAGCATTCAGGACACCCGAACCTTATGGCGGACACTATACCTAACGCTTCAAAGTCAGCGTTTCGACAAAAATTGCCTATCATCCTTATTGTGGTGGTGGCCTTGATCGGTGCGTTTACCCTGCGCGACTATCTTGGCTTTGACGCCCTGCGTGACAACCGTGAGGCATTGATTGCGTTTCGCGACGCCAATTATCTGGTCGCAGTGTTGGGGTTTATCGCCATCTATATCGTGATCGTTGGGTTTTCACTGCCGGGGGCGGCGATTGCGACGCTAACTGGCGGCTTCCTTTTCGCGACCTTTCCGGGCTTTCTATATAACATCATTGGCGCGACTATCGGGGCCACGGCGATTTTTTCGGCGGCGCGCATGGGGTTTGGCGACAAGCTGGCGGCTAGAATGGAGAACAGCGACGGCATGGTCAAAATGATCAAGGACGGTATCGACGAGAACCAGTGGTCGGTTTTGTTTTTGATCCGGCTGGTCCCCGCGGTGCCGTTCTTCGTGGCCAATTTGGTGCCTGCTATGGTGGATGTGCCGCTACGCCGGTTTGTGATCTCGACCTTCTTTGGGATCATCCCCGGCTCGGTCGTGTACACATCAGTGGGCGCGGGGCTGGGCGAGGTTTTTGCCCGTGGCGAGACGCCTGATCTGGGCATTATCTTTGAGCCACATATTTTGCTGCCGATTCTTGGGTTATGCGCGTTGGCGCTGTTGCCGATTGTGATTAAGGCCCTACGCGGCCGCGAGGGTATTTGAGCATGGAAAAGATCAAAACGGATTTGCTGGTTATCGGGGCTGGTTCTGGCGGGCTGTCGGTGGCGGCGGGGGCTACGCAGATGGGGGCCAAGGTCGTGCTGTTGGAAGACCACAAAATGGGCGGTGATTGTCTGAATTATGGCTGCATACCGTCCAAGGCGCTGATTGCGGCAGGCAAGCAGGCCCATGCGCTGCGTCATGGGGCGATGTTTGGGGTGGCCGATGTGGTGCCCAAGATCGACTATGCTGCGGCGAAGGATCATGTGAATAAGGTGATCGCCACGATTGAGCCTGTTGATAGTCAGGAACGCTTTGAAGGTCTCGGGGTGCATGTGATACGCCAGCGTGGGCGCTTCACGGGGGCGAATACCGTGCAAGCTGGCGAGGCCGAGATTACCGCGCGTCGGATTGTCATTGCGACCGGATCGTCACCGTTTGTGCCGCCTATTCCGGGGCTGGAAAAGGTGCCTTACCTGACCAATGAGAGCCTGTGGGATTTGCGCAAGTTGCCTAAACATCTGCTGGTGATTGGCGGCGGTCCGATTGGCATCGAGATGGCGCAGGCGCATTTGCGGCTTGGCTCCAAGGTGACGGTGATTGAGGGCATGAAGGCCATGGGCAAAGATGACCCTGAGATGGCCGCCGTGGTGCTGGAGCGGATGCGCGACGAGGGTATGGTGATTGAAGAAGACGCGTTGGCCGAGGAGATTTCGGGCAAGGCAGGTGACATTACGGTAAAGGCTAAAGATGGCCGTGTGTTCAAGGGCACACATTTGCTGATGGCGGTGGGGCGCGCGGCGAATGTGGCTGATCTGGACCTAGAGGCGGCGGGGATTGAGTATTCGCGCCGCGGTATCGCGGTGGATGCCTCGCTGCGGAGCACAAATAAGAAGGTCTATGCGATTGGGGATGTGGCGGGTCAGCTGCAATTCACCCATGTGGCGGGATATCATGCGGGTGTTGTGATCCGCTCGATCTTGTTCGGGCTGCCGTCAAAAGCCAAGCAGGGCCATATTCCATGGGCGACATATACCGACCCGGAGCTGGCGCAGGTGGGGCTGACAGAGGCACAAGCGCGCGAGCAACATGGTGCGCGCGCGGAAGTGTACCGCTTCCCGTTCAGCGAGAATGACCGCGCGATTGCCGAGGGCAAGACCACCGGGTTGATCAAGGTGATGGTGGTCAAGGGACGCCCTGTGGGCGCGTCGATTGTGGGTGCAAGCGCGGGCGATTTAATCGGCGTCTGGGCGCTGGCCATCGCGAATAACATGAAGATGAGCCAGATCGCGGCCATGGTCGCGCCCTATCCGACGCTGGGTGAGGTGAATAAGCGCGCGGCCGGTGCCTATTTCTCGCCAAGGTTGTTTGAAAGCGATAAGGTTAAAATGATTGTCGGGTTCGTGCAGAAATACCTGCCGTAACGTCTATACTCAGGAGATGATCGGTTGATTAGTTCGCTCTCAGGTCGATTTTTGTTGCTAACGATCATCTTCGTGATGCTCGCGGAGGTGCTGATATTTGTGCCGTCGGTCGCGCGGTTTCGCGAAGATTACCTTCTGGCGCGCCTTGAGAAGTCGCAAATTGCGTCCCTGTCGGTTCTGGCCAGTCAGGACCAGAGCATTCCGGCAGGTCTGGCGCAGGAATTGCTGGATAATGCAGGCGTTTATAACGTGGTGCTTCGTCGCGATGCGACGAGCCAGCTGGTGTTGTCTTCCCCGGTGCCGGGGCCGGTAACCACGATGGTTGATCTTCGTGACCCGACGCCAATGTACCTTATCATCGGGGCGATGAAGCAGCTGTTCAATGCGCCTGATGGGGTTGTTCGCGTCATTGGGGAACCCACTCAAGCGGCTGGTACATTGATTGAGGTTGTCATGCCGCAAGCGCCTTTGCGTGAAGCGATGATTGATTACGGGTTACGGGTGCTGGCGCTGTCGGCGGTCATTTCCATTTTTTCTGCTGCGTTGCTGTTTTTCGCTGTGCGTTATTTCATGGTGCGCCCGATTACGCGGGTGGTAAACTCGATGCAGGCCTATGCTCTGGCGCCAGAAGATGCGCGTAGGGTTATTACCCCAACCTCGAATATCACGGAGTTGCGCGGGGCAGAGGATACATTGGCGGAGTTGCAAACACGTTTGACGGGATCGTTGAAACAAAAAGAGCGCCTTGCGCAACTCGGCGGGGCGGTCGCCAAAATTAGCCATGATCTGCGCAATATATTGACCACAGCGACGCTACTGGCCGACCGAATGGAGATGTCCGAGGATGCGGCGGTGCAACGTACCGCGCCGAAACTGGTGAACTCGCTTAGTCGGGCGGTTAACTTGTGTGAGGCGACGCTGGCCTTTGGGCGTGTTGATGAAGCCCCGCCAAAGCTTGCTATGACTGCGGTAGAGGAAATCGTGGATGACGTGCTGCAAAACGAGCAGCTTTCAGTCGTGGGTGAGGTTACGTTTAGCCAAGATGTGCCTGCGCAGATGATGGTGCGTTGTGACGGCGAACAACTATACCGGATTTTAGGTAATTTAGTGCGCAATGCGCGTCAGGCATTGGAGGCAACGGGCAAACCCGGTGAGATTAAAATTAGCGGTGCGGAGGCTGCTGACAGTTGGGTGATTAACGTGTCAGATACCGGGCCGGGCCTGCCACTTAGGGCGCGCGAAAACCTATTCACGGCTTTTGAAGGGGGCGTGCGTAAAGGGGGCAGCGGGCTTGGCCTGGCTATCGCTGCTGAGTTGGCGCGTGGGCATGGCGGGAGCCTAACACTGGTGCGATCGGATGAGACGGGAACCGAATTCCAGCTTCACCTGCCCAAAGAAAATGCCCTGTTTGATCTGGCGCTGAAGTAGGTGTGACCGAAGGTCTAAGGGGTATTTGTTTGGGCACCTTTTAGGTGATTTATTTGCCGCGAGGCGCGATGCATTTAGGGCTGAGATGAGCTGAAAGTAGGCCAGCGTGACACCTGAACTTGACGAAGTTCGGCTGTGCAGCGGTGTTCTTTTCGAAAGTTCCTAAAATGCGCTTGCATTGCCCGTGGGGCGGGGTTACATCGCCAACAGCCCGTGCGCTGGTAGCTCAGTTGGATAGAGTACTTGACTACGAATCAAGGGGTCGGGGGTTCGAATCCTCCCCAGCGCACCAATCTACTCCTCTTATATAATACGCCGCTAACGCCTTGAATGGTAAGGGTATTTTGGCGGTTCTAGCGCCATACCACGTAGGGTGACTTGGCCGCTTTCCCATAGTTTTGAAGTGTAAAAGAACTTTGCCTCGTGGCATCGCCATCAATTCCGCAGCAGACATCTGGCGTTGCCTGATCGGGCTGAGGTTGGTTTGCAGTTTTGGATTGCCATTGCTGCCACCAATCGCCGTCGCCACGGCATGTTACTCGCCCATCGCTTTAGAGACACGTTCGGCCTCTTCAAAATTAGAGAGGCCAAAGCACTGCTTGGGGATGCTGTTGCCCTCAATAGTGCGGGTTTCATTGCGGCCCAGCTTGGGCTGGATCACGGATCGCCTTTGCTCCAGTACTGATACTTCGACTTGGTAGGCGCGTAGCGTTGTTAGTGCCTCCACCAGCTTTTGACCGGGGCGTTGTAAATTCGTCTGTCTCAACCCAAAGCGGCCCGGCTCGAAAAAGTTCATGAGAACCAAGCCATAATGCGCGCCCATTGAGCCAGTATTGCCTGACTACCACCAAGAAACATAACCGTTTTTGTCGCAACCAGATCGGCAGGACTGGCTGTGGCTTTGTGGCCTGTAAGGTGCAAACGGGTGCCAACACCATAGGGTCTGGCCCATGTGAGTTTGTGGGCTGCCGACGGGGCGCGACGTACCATACTACCGAGGCCGAAATGACGGTTCCGGCGACTTCCCGTCCAAGGGCGAAGGGGCGTGGTGGTTTGATTTGGTGTGCGACACGGACCATCAAGATGTCGGAAAATTGATTGCCGCAGCCGCAACACAGATCACCACGTCACCATGCGGCGTGGGCTGGTCGCTCAGCACCAGGTCGTCGATATTTGCGCTTTTTCTACATCACGGTGCTTTCATCTCGTTTGTCCTTCCCGTCTTTCTATTCCGCTGCTGCGAAATCTATTTGTATGAGTTTCCCATGTCCGCGCAGAGTCGTTTCCGGTATATCCGGGGTCAGGACAACACAGTCCCACGCGCAAAGTGCCACTGTTTCCCCATTTTGTGTCAGCTCGACCCCGCGCTCTAGGAAAAACAGCGCCACTGTCCCTTTTTCAGCGCGGAACTGGGCGAGACCATCAAACGTAACCGTATGCGCCTGATGCGTAACCTTGCCGCGTCGGGTCATGATGTTCAGATCAGTAATCGGTCCGTCTGTCAGGCGGGCCTCGACTGGCGTATCGGCGGCAAAATACGGTAACACGTCGCCGAGGCCAAGATGCACCTGCCTGTCGTCGTCAAACCCAAGGGTCATCCCAGCACCGTCTAGAACGAACAAGGTGCGCTCGACCCCTTCGAAGCAAGAGAACGGGCCATCTTGCTCTACGGTTGCCATGCTGATGCGCCAGTCGAAATCCTGCATTCCCGCGCTGGGGGGCGAGACGAGGATTTCCCGCGTCTGGCCGCCGCCGTTCTTCCACGGCATGACAGGATAATCTGCGGCCCGCAGCAGCATCTACTGCCTCACGTTTTCAGTATACCGGGCAGATCCAACCCGTTTTCATGCGCACAATCCAGTGCGATATCATAGCCCGCATCCGCGTGGCGCATGACACCTGTTGCCGGATCATTCCATAGCACATTAGCGATGCGACGGTCGGCGTCCTCGGTGCCGTCACAGCAGATCACCATGCCCGAATGCTGGGAAAAACCCATGCCAACGCCGCCGCCATGATGCACAGACACCCATGTTGCACCGCTTGCAGTGTTCAGCAACGCATTCAGCAGTGGCCAGTCCGAGACGGCATCCGAACCATCCTTCATTGCTTCGGTTTCGCGGTTCGGCGAGGCGACAGAGCCGCTGTCCAAATGGTCACGGCCGATGACCACAGGCGCGCTCAATTCGCCGGTTCGGACCATTTCGTTAAAGGCGAGGCCCAGCTTGTGGCGCACACCCAGACCGACCCAACAGATCCGTGCGGGCAGGCCCTGAAACGCGATGCGCTCGCGCGCCATATCGAGCCAATTATGTAGATGTGGATCGTTGATCAGTTCTTTGACCTTTTGGTCGGTCTTGTAGATGTCTTCGGGATCACCCGACAAAGCCACCCAACGGAACGGGCCGATACCTCGACAGAACAGCGGGCGGATATATGCAGGGACAAAGCCCGGGAAGGCAAAGGCGTTTTCCAGCCCCTCCTCAAGTGCCACTTGGCGGATGTTGTTGCCATAATCCAGTGTCGGCACGCCAGCCTTGTGGAAGTCGACCATGGCGCTAACGTGAACTTTCATGCTGGCGCGTGCGGCCTTTTCGACGCCCTTGGGGTCGGTTTCCTGTTTCGCCTGCCATTCGGCGACGCTCCAGCCTTGGGGCAGGTAGCCGTGGATTGGGTCATGTGCACTGGTTTGGTCGGTGACGATATCGGGGCGCACGCCGCGATGGACAAGTTCGGGGAAGACATCGGCAGCATTGCCGATCAGTGCGACAGATTTGGCCTCGCCCGCCTTGGTCCATCGGTTGATTATCGCCAGCGCCTCGTCAAGATCGTGGGTCTTTTCGTCAACATAACGGGTGCGCAAGCGGAAATCGGCGTGGCTCTCATCGCATTCGACCGCTAGGCAGCAGGCCCCGGCCATCACAGCCGCCAATGGTTGTGCACCACCCATTCCGCCAAGGCCAGCGGTCAGAATCCACTTGCCGGTTAGATCTCCGCCATAGTGTTGGCGACCAGCTTCTACAAAGGTTTCATAGGTGCCCTGTACGATGCCTTGCGAGCCGATATAGATCCACGATCCGGCGGTCATCTGGCCGTACATGGCCAGACCTTTCTTATCCAGCTCATTGAAATGGTCCCAATTGGCCCAATGTGGCACCAAGTTGGAATTGGCGATCAACACGCGTGGCGCGTCTTTGTGGGTGCGGAACACGCCCACAGGTTTACCAGACTGCACGAGTAGGGTCTGATCGTTCTCCAGTTCTTTTAGGCTGGCAACGATCTGGTCGAAATCTTTCCATGTCCGTGCCGCACGACCAATGCCACCATAGACAACAAGTTCATGCGGCTTCTCAGCGACATCAGGGTGTAGGTTGTTCATCAACATCCGCATAGGGGCTTCGGTTAGCCAGCTTTTGGCGGTAATTTCGGACCCGGTTGGAGGGAAAACGTCACGGCTATTGTTACGATCAGGCATTGTTAGTCCTTTCTAGTCTGTCAGCGCGCCTGACAGCGCGAGCTGAGAAATGCGTTCAAGAATGTTTCTAAGATGGGGACGCAACCTGTCGGCTCGGTCGGGGCGATAGGCCCATGACGCAGCCTCGTCCATATAGGTGCGTTGCGCCAGTTCCACCTGGATGGCGTGGAAGTTCTTGTCGGGTTGGCCGTAGTGGCGTGTTGTCCAGCCACCTTTGAAGCGTCCGTTCAGGACGTGATCGTACTCGTTGGCAGTGCGAACGACGGCCATGGTTTCGTATTCCACAGCCGCGGCGCAGGTTGCGCTTTCGTTTGTGCCGATGCTGATGGCAGGAAGTGTGCCGTCGAACAGGAATGGTATGTCAGAACGGATAGAATGGCAGTCATAAAGGATCGCCACCCCATGTCTCGCACGGACTCTTTCCAGCTGTTCAATCAGCGCTGTATGATAGGGGGCGTGCCACGCCAGCCGCCGTGTCTCTACCTCGTCCGCGTCAGGGGCTTGCCCGTATGCCCAGATCGGTGCGCTGTCAAAATCGGTCTTGGGACACAATGTCGTGGTGTTCTGACCGGGATAGAGCGAGACGCCCGTCGGGTCACGGTTAGCGTCAATCACATAGCGGTGGAAATTGGCCTGCACCACTGTCGCGCCGGGCAATAGCCCATCATATAGGCGGTTAATGTGCCAGTCGGTATCGCCTAGGCTACGGCCGTGAGCGCTCAGCCGCCCCATGATGTCGCTGGGCACAAAGGTTCCACCGTGGGGCTGGCCCAGAATGACGGGGCTGTCCCCTTCTGAAACCGTAAAAGGCGTCATTGCGCAAGCTCCGGCAGGGCAACCTTGGCAGTTTCCGTGATCACGCCTGCGCGCACAAGATCAGTGGCGCGTTCTAGGTCCGGCGCGATAAACCGATCATCGCCTAGGGTTTCAACATCCTGTCGCAGACGGGACAGCACGCGGGCCAACGGCGCCGAGGTGGTCATGGGGGCGCGGAACTCGACGCCTTGCGCTGAGCAGACCAGCTCGATCCCGAGGATCTTGTTCAGGTTTTCAACCATCTGTCCAAGACGCCGCGCGCCATGGGCAGCCATGGAAACGTGGTCCTCCTGATTGGCCGAGGTAGGAGTGCTGTCGGTCACACAGGGGTT
This sequence comes from Litoreibacter sp., assembly GCF_058136045.1. Classification (NCBI taxonomy): domain Bacteria; kingdom Pseudomonadati; phylum Pseudomonadota; class Alphaproteobacteria; order Rhodobacterales; family Roseobacteraceae; genus Litoreibacter; species Litoreibacter sp. The sequence continues at coordinate 64,767 of NZ_JBYVDD010000002.1, read as the reverse complement.
GGCAAGATGTTTATTTTCGCTCATCAGCGCCGCTGAAGTCACCTCTGCGATCATGAGGCCAGAATTCAAACCGGGCTTCGGCGTCAGGAAGGCGGGCAAGTTGAACGACAGAACCGGATCGACGATCAATGCGACACGGCGCTGCGCTATAGCACCGATCTCGGCCACCGCTAGGGCGATCATGTCAGCAGCAAAGCCAACAGGTTCGGCGTGGAAATTGCCGCCTGATACGATGACATCCGCCTCGAGCAGCACCAGCGGGTTATCAGTCGCGGCATTTGCTTCGATCTCAAGCGTCGCTGCGGCTTGCCGCAAAACACCAAGGGCCGCGCCAGTCACTTGGGGCTGGCACCGGATGCAATATGGGTCCTGAACGCGGGCATCATCAGTAACATGGCTTTCGCGAATTTCTGATCCGTCCAAAAGGGCACGCAGAGTTGCGGCGGCTTCGATCTGGCCGTGATGACCGCGTAAGCTATGGATTTCCGGCTGCAAGGGGGCAGTCGACCCCATGATTGCATCCGTGGTTATCGCAGAAATTACCAGCGCCGACTGCGCGGCGCGCCAGGCATCAAAAAGACCCGCCAGCGCGAATGCAGTGGAAAACTGCGTGCCATTGATGAAGGCGATGCCTTCCTTGGGGCCAAGTATGATTGGCTCCAGCCTGGCGGCGCGCAGGGCCTCGCCGCCTTGCATTACCTCACCGTCATATTCGGCTTCTCCTTCGCCCATGATCACGGCTGTCATATGCGCCAACGGTGCCAGATCGCCCGATGCGCCAACAGACCCCTGCTGTGGAATCACGGGCGTGACGCCTCGCTCCAGCATTGCTTCGATCAATTCGACCAATTCCCAACGCACACCTGATGCACCGCGCCCGAACGACAGAAGTTTCAGCGCCATCATCAGCCGCGCGTGTTGGCGGGCGATTGGTGCGCCCATGCCGGCCGAATGTGATAGAATTAGGTTGCGCTGTAAGGTGGCGGTGTCACCCGGCGCGATCTTGACGCTGGCCAATTTTCCAAAGCCGGTATTTACGCCATAGACGGCGGTGTTGCCGGTTGCAGCGCGCTCTATCCTGTCTGCGGCACGCTGAACATTGGTACGGCAGGCCCGGTCTAGCTTCACGCTGGCCTGTTCGCGGTAAATACGTTCAAGGTCGGCCAGCGTGACCTGACCGGGGATGAGAGTAATGGTGCTCAAAGTGTGCCTCCAAAGATGCGGGTGTGAAGTGGGTTGAAGCCGATGCGGTAGGCAAGCTCCGCGGGGTGCGCGACATCCCAGATCGCCAGGTCTGCGCGAAACCCGGCACGGACCTGGCCGCAATTTGTTAGGCCAAGCGCCTTTGCGGCATTTCGGGTGACACCGGTCAGCGCTTCGACGGGGGTCATGGAAAACAGGGTGCAGCCCATGTTCATGGCCAGCAATAGTGACGTAAGCGGTGAGGAGCCGGGATTGCAATCGGTTGCCAGCGCCATTGGTACGCCGTGTTGGCGGAAGGACGCGATGGGCGGTGCTTGCGTCTCGCGTATGGTATAGAAGGCACCGGGCAGTATCACCGCGACTGACCCGCCGTCTGCCATGGCGCGTGCGTCGTCATCGTTGGCGTATTCAACGTGATCGACCGACAAGGCACGATAGCGGGCCGCCAACTGCGTGCCGCCCAGATTGCTAAGCTGTTCAGCATGGAGCTTCACGGGCAGGCCCAGTTCGCCGGCCACTTTAAACACTCGCTCGATCTGCTCGGGGGAAAAGGCGATGCTTTCACAAAACCCATCGACCGCATCCACCAAAGCCTCGGCATGGGCAGCACGCAGCGCGGGAATACACACGTCGTCGATGTATGCGTCATCCCGACCTTTGTATTCGGGGGGCGTTGCATGGGCACCAAGAAAAGTTGTTTTGATCCGAACAGGGCGCAGGCCCTCAAGAGCGCGCGCGGCGCGCAACATTGTCAGCTCAGCCTCCAGAGTTAGCCCATAGCCCGATTTGACTTCGACCGTGCTGGTGCCTTCGGCCAGAAGTGCATCAAGGCGGGGCAAGGTTAGTTGGACCAGTGCCTCGACCGAAGCATCGCGGGTGGCTTTGACTGTCGAGATGATACCACCGCCCGACTGGGCAACTTCTTTGTAGCTGGCACCTTCAAGGCGCATTTCAAACTCGCGGGCGCGGTCGCCGCCAAAGACGATATGAGTATGGCAGTCAATCAGCGCAGGGGTCACGAGGCGACCACTTAAGTCATGTGTTTCAAGGTTGGCGAATTCGGTTGGCAGGCTCGCTCGTGCGCCGCACCAGGCGATTCTGTCACCCTCTATAACGATCGCCGCGTCCTCAATGATGCCGTACGATTCAGACGCATCTGACATGGTTGCAAGGTGCATGGAAACAAGGGTGTAGCTGTGGTCTTGCATATCTTCTCCCCGGACAGCTCATGCTTGATGTAGAGATTAATGTATGGAATACATGTATTTATGTCCATACAAAAAGAAAGCGCTATGATTTTCGCAAAACAAGCATTGTTGCCAGATGGGTGGGGCGAAAATGTGCGCGTTACTCTAAGGGGGAGTGAGATTGAGACTTTGGTGTGCGATGCTGCGCCACAGTCTGGGGATACTTGCGTAGATACTATTCTGCCCGCGCTAGGAAATCTCCATAGCCATGCCTTTCAACGAGCAATGGCTGGGCTGACCGAGTATCGCAACGCGGGGCGCGATAGCTTCTGGTCATGGCGCAGCCTGATGTATCGCTTTCTGGATTATCTGACGCCAGACGATATGAAAGCCATCGCCGCGCAGGTCTATTTGGAGATGCAAGAGGCGGGATACGCTTCGGTGGGAGAATTTCACTACGTGCATCATCAACCGGGTGGCAACACATATAATAACCTGGCGGAAACCTCTTTGGGAATATTCGAGGCGGCGCGGGAAACCGGCATCGGCTTGACGCATTTGCCTGTGCTTTACACCTACGGCGGCGCCGAGCGGGCTGCGCTTAACGGTGGCCAGTTGCGGTTCGGGAATGATCCGGACAGGTTTGCAACGCTGCTTGATGCGGCGGCAAGAGGGATGAGTGGCCTGCCAAATGACGCACGGCTTGGGGTTGCGCCCCATTCACTTCGCGCGGTCGATCTTGTTGGTTTGACGCAGGCGCAGACGATGCGGCCTGACGATCCTATCCATATTCACATTGCCGAACAGCCGGCAGAGGTGCAGCAGATACAGGATTGGTTGGGCGCGCGCCCAGTCGAATGGCTGATGAACAATGCGTCACTGGACAGTCGCTGGTGTTTGATCCACGCCACCCATATGACGGAGGCGGAAACCGTTGCCATGGCGACATCGGGTGCGGTTGCGGGCCTATGCCCGATTACTGAGGCCAATTTGGGCGATGGACCGTTTAACGGACCTGTCTACTTGGCTGCAAATGGGGCGTTTGGCATCGGCTCGGATTCGAACGTGCGCATTTCGCTTACCGAGGAATTGCGGATGCTGGAGTACTCGCAAAGGCTGCGGAATCTGTCGCGAAATGTGCTTACAGAGGATGGCTCTTCTGTCGGCAACACGTTGTATCGGGGGGCCGCAATAGGCGGTGCGCGGGCCTTGGGCCGCAAGGCAGGGCGATTACAACCTGGTGCACTGGCTGACATCGTGGCGATTAACAGTGCCGCCGCTAGCTTGTGTGCCGTGCCACAAGAGCGGTTGTTAGACGGGCTGATATTTGTAGCTGGCGACGATGTTGTGACCGACCTTTGGTCCGCAGGCAGACATTGCGTCAGAGAGGGCCACCATGTTGATGGTGCCAGAATCACCACCCGTTTCCAAAGAACCATGAAAAAGCTGGCGGACCGTCTCTAGGTGAGAAGCAATCCTCTTTGATAATGATAAGTCTATGCTTTAAGTGGTTTTTGAAGACATATGCAGGAGGGCCTTATGGCAGGCGCGAATAGGACAGGATTTCGAGAGGTTAAAGAGGAAATTTTGGAACGCCTGCGGGATCGCACCTGGGGCCCGGGTGACCTGCTGCCAAGAGAGATTGCTTTGGCTGAGGAATTCGGCTGCGCACGTACCACTGTCAATCGTGCGATGCAGGAGTTGTCCGACGAAGGATTGCTGGAACGCAAACGCAAAGTAGGGACGCGGGTTCGCATGTCGCCATTGCGCAGTGCCCGATTTGAGATTCCACTGATACGAAATGAGGTTGAATCATCTGGTTCTGTATACCGGTATCGCCTTGTTTCCCAGCATCAGATAAAGGCCCCCGATTGGCTTTGTGCGCGTCTGGATTTGGCGCACAATGCACAAGTTGTCTATGTGCGCTGTATGCATTATTCTGGAAGCGCGCCCTATCAGTTTGAGAATCGCTGGATCAACTGCGCGGCGGTCCCGGAAATCGACAGTACGACGTTTGAACAGGAAAGCCCGAATGAATGGCTTGTTCGGCAGGTTCCTTTTAGTAACGCAGAAATCAGCTTTTTTGCGACCTCTGCTGATACTGGAATGTCAGAGTTTTTACAGATTCAAGCCGGGGATGCAGTTTTCGCCAGTGAACGAGCCACTTGGAGAGAGGGCAAGCCTGTAACCTTGGCAAGAATGTATTTCCAGCGCGGATACAGGATGACGACATACTACTGAGGCCGGACTACGGAGCATCGCATTGTGGAGAAGGATCTAAAAATAGCTTAGATAAACTTTACCCTCGTTGAAGCGGAACAAGATAACAGACATAAGTGTCTTTCCGGTCTGTCAAAGACGCAGCATTACTTATCAGATATGTCCCTGTTTGTATGAAATGTGAAGTTAAATTTCCTTAGCACAGCGGCATCTTATTTTGCATTGAAGGTGAACAATGCCTCACCGTTGATCGTGTAGCCATTGATCAGCGATTTGGCGTGGTCGCTGGTTAGCCAATCTTCCACAATCAGAGCCCAATCATTTTTCACATGGGGGTGTTTGGCGGGATTTACCGGCAGGTAAGCGTATTGATTGAGCAGCACCGGATCACCAGAGAACAGGATCGAAAACTCTGCTTTATTGTCGAAGTTTAGCCAACTTGCGCGGTCCGATATGATGTGCGCGCCCATACCTACGGCGGTGTTTAATGCGCCCCCCATGCCTGCGCCGACAGCGTTATACCACGGACCGAATTTTTCGGTGTCTAAGCCTGCTTTGGCCCATAGGGACAGCTCTTTGTTATGCGTGCCGCTGTCATCGCCGCGGCTTACAAATGCGATTTTGGCTTTGGCGATTTTATGCAGTGCATCCGTGGCATCATGCGCAGCCATGAGCCCGGCGGGGTCTGTTTTTGGGCCTATGATAACGAAATCATTATACATGATCTCGCGGCGGTGCGTGGCATAACCATGCGCTATAAATGCGTCCTCGGCTTTGCGTGAATGAACCAAGATGGCGTCCACATCACCGGCCTCGCCCAAGCGCAACGCCTGACCCGTGCCAACGACCAAGAGGTGCACGTCGAGGCCGGTATCTTCCTTGATAGCGGGGTGTAAAATATCGGACAGGCCTGAGTGGTAAAACGAGGTTGTTACAGCCATCCTTATGGTGTCGGCCGTGGCGCCAAAGGGCAGGAACATGGCGGCAAAGAGCGCGAGGGTGAAGAGGCGGGTCATACGATATCCCCTTTAAGGAATGCGGCGGCCTCGGCTGTCTTTGGGGCGTTGAAAAACGCTTTTGCCAGAGTATCTTCGTGGACCAAACCGTTCAACATAAAGACTACGCGTGTGGCGAGCCTGCGGGCTTGGCCAAGGTCATGGCTGGACATCACGAGGGTGGTGCCTGCGTCGCGCTCGGCTTGAAGGATGCCCTCGATTTCACGGGTGGAATGGCCGTCGAGATTGGCGCAAGGCTCGTCTAGGAACACCAGCTCCGGTGCGCGGATCAGGGCGCGGGCAAGGGCAACTTTCTGGCGCTCGCCACCTGACAACATGGGGGCAGGGCGCTCTAGGGCGTGGCTTAGCTCGATCCGTTTGGCCCAGTTTTCAGCCTTAGCATTGGCCGCGTGTTTTGGGGTGCCAAGCAGGCGCAGCGGGTAGGTGAGATTGTCGCGCAGAGAGCGGCGCATCATAATCGGTTGTTGTGATACAAACGCCTGCGCCTCGCGGGCGGTTTTGGCGTCGGTGGCATATTCAACGGAGCCTTCGCTGAGGCGTTGCAGCCCGTGCATCGCGCGCATCAAGGTGGTTTTGCCAGAGCCGTTAGGGCCGAGCACAATCGTCATGCCGCCGGCGGGAATGCTCAGGTCAACAGGGCCGATCAGGACCTTGCCGCGCCGCGAAACCTTGGCGTTTATCAATTTCAGAGGCAGGATATTGCTCACCATCGCCCCTCGCGTTCTGTGCGGCTTAGGGTGTGGGTCGTGAGGCTGACGAACAGGGATAGGGTGATCAGCACGAAGCCCAACCCAAGGGCCAGCGCGAAGTCACCTTTGCCGGTTTCCAGCGCAATTGCGGTGGTGAGAACGCGGGTGGAGTGGTCGATATTACCGCCCACAATCATGATCGCGCCGACCTCGCCTATTGCGCGCCCGAACCCCGCGAGCGAGGCGGTGATCAGCGCGCGCCGCCCGTCCCAGACCAGCGTGCGGATGCGTTGCGAACTCGTGGTGTTGAGCGAGATCAGGAGGTCGTGGTATTCGGCCCATAATTCGCGGATCGCCTGATGCGCAATGGAGGCAATAAGCGGTGTGATGATGATCACCTGCGCGATGATCATGGCCGTGGGGGTGAACAATAAACCGAGCACGCCGAACGGGCCGGAGCGCGACAAAAGCAGGTAGACGACAAGGCCGACAACGACGGGTGGCAGGCCCATCAGCGCATTGAGGGCGGCGATGGCGGCGCGGCGGTGGCGAAAGCGGCGAATAGCCAGCCACGCCCCGAACGGCAGCGCGATAAGTGACGAGACGAGCACGGCAGTGAGCGTCACTTGCAACGAGCGTAGAGTGATCTCAAGTAGATCCCGGTCCAGTGAGGCAACCAGATAGATCGCCGCTTTTATGCCGTCCCAGATGTCGTGCATTCCACCTCCGAAGCTCTGCTTAGACCTTTGCCCCATCGCGTGCACGGGCAAGGGGTCTTTCGCGACATTTGAGGGTCAGTTTACGCGTTTTGCGCGCGTGCTGGCTTAGGTGTTTCGAAAGTCCTTGGCACGCAGCCCATGCTTGGTCAGCTTGTCGTAGAGGGTTTTGCGCGGCAACCCCAAGGCCTCTGCCGCGGCAGCTGATTTGCCACCCAGACGGCGCAACGTATCAGTCAGCACGAGCTTCTCGAAAGCGTTCATTTGCGCGCTCAGGTCAAGTTCGGCGCTGGTGGCGGCATTGGCCTGCACGTTGAGGCCAAGGGCAAAGCTGCGGGCGAAGTTGCGCAGCTCTGGTAGGTTATCTGGCCAGTCGCGCGCAATAATCTGGGCGTTTAGGCTCTCGGGAATTTCAGGCATGTCGCCGTTCATGCCGCGCACGATTTGGCGCACCAATCCCTCAAAAACGACGGCCAGATCCTTGCGACGGCGCGCCAGTGACGGCACCTCGATTTGCATGACTTCCAAAGCATAAAACAGGTCATCGCGAAGCCCGGTTTCACGCAGCTTATTCAGCGACAGTGAGGAGGAGGCAAGAATGCGCAGCTTGGGAAATTGCTCCATCATCTCGAAGAGCGCGACCTGTTGCGCGGAATTGGCGCATTCGAAGGATTTGACTGACAGATCAGTTGGCTGGTTGGTCATATCCACGGCCTGAAGCGCCTCGACAGAGGTATCACGCAGTGACACCGCCAAAAACCGCGGCTTATCGGTGGCTAGGGAATGAATTGTGTGGGCGGCGAGCCGTTTGCCAGAGCCAGCGAGCCCGTGCAGCAGAACATGCACGGGAAGGGGCGCGGCTTGGCGCAAGGACTTGCGCAGCCGCTCGACAGGCAGCGAGGTGCCGGGAAAGTTGGTTGCGGCGGCGTCGCCAGCTTGCAACTGGCGCTCCATCTGGCGCGAACGCAAGACCAGTTGGCGGTGCTCGATGGCGCGGGTGACCGCCTCCAGAAGTTGCTCCGGCGGGCAGGGTTTTTGGCGGAAGTCATAGGCCCCTTCGGCCATGGCGCGCACCGCCATTGGCACATCCGCTTGGCCGGTTAGCAGCACGACGGGAAGGTCCGGGTCCACCTCTTGGGCGCGCGCGAGCACATCGAAGCCGTCTTTGCCCGGCATTCGGATGTCGGATAAAATTACCCCGGTGAAGTCGCGGGTGATATGGGGTTTGGCCATCACATAGCTGGAGGCGGCGATGACCGTGATATCTTCCAACTCGAAGCTTTGAGTAAGAGAGGTGCGAAGCGCTGCATCATCTTCGATCAGTAGCAAGCTGGGGGTCATTGCGTGGTCTCCTGAGGGGCGCAAGCAGGCAAGCTGATGGTGAAGGCCGCGCCGCCATGTTCAAGGTTTTCGACACTGAGCAGGCCGTTGAAACTGCCGATGATGCCGTAAGAGATAGACAGGCCCAAACCCAGCCCTTTGGATGCGCCGATGTCTTTGGTGGTGTAGAATGGCTCGAAGGCGCGCTCGATATCCGACAAGCCGGGGCCGGTGTCTGTTATAACCAGTTGCACCTGTCCGCGGCGCAGGGAGAGGGTCACGCTGATCTCTTTGCGGGGGCTGTCAGACATGGCGTCCATGGCGTTTGATAGCAGGTTCACGATCACTTGCTGGAGGCGGACCTGCCCCGCGTCGACCCAAATATCGGGCAGCGTGCTGACTTGAAGGACGACGCCCTCGGATTTGGCCCGCTGCGTGGCAAAATCTAGGGATGCATCCAGAACTGTCCCCACGTTTACCCGCTCCAGCGGTTCGGTTTCCTTGCGGGCAAAACCGCGCAGGTTATGAATGATGCGCCCCATACGCTGGGTCTGCTCGGAGATGCGCGTGAGGTTTTCCTGCGCCTCAGGATTGCGACCACGTTCAATGAATTTCTTGGTGTTCTCGGCATAGTTTTGGATGGCAGAAATAGGCTGGTTTAACTCATGGCTGATCCCGGCGGACATTTGGCCCAATGCGGTCAGTTTGCTTGCCTGAATAAGGTTGTCTTGCGCCTGTTGAAGCTGGGCGTTGCGCGTGGCCACGCGCGCTTCGAGCTGGGTATTCGCGGCCTCTTCCAAGCGGAGTTGGTCAGATAATCTAGCGCGACCTTGCACAAATATAGCAAAGCCCAATCCGAAGAGTGAGAGCAAAGCGGCGGTGAGGGCAGCGGTCAAGCGGGCTTCGTTTGCGGCGGGTTGAATATCAACGAAGGCGCGGGCGGTCATGTCGATCAAAGGCACATCGCGCGACACGATCAAGGCGCGTGAGGGCATGTTTGGCGCCTCGGAAAAATGCCAAAGCGTACGTCCGCCACCTTGGGTGATGTTATAGGTCGGAAAGGGCGTGATCGGGGCGTGGGCATAGTTGGTGGTGATGGCAGTCGTTTGGGACAAGGCTGCGTCGCGGGTCAGGGCCAACCCCAGCCGGTTTGACACAAAGGCCACGCCAGCATCATCAAAGAAAGTGACGATAGTATCGTCGATGCGCCACTCGGATTCCAGCTCGTCCATATTGACTTTGACCACGACGAAGCCTTGTGGTCTTGCATCATCACCCAAGACGCCACGGGCGAAGTAGTAGCTGCGTTTGCCATCAGGATCGGCACTATGAAACACCCCCATCCGGCCCGTATTGGCGGCAACAATATCGGCGCGCCCAGAAAGGTCTCTGCCAAGGAACTCTGGCGCGTCTTCATAGGTTGAGGAGGCCAAAACATGCCCTGCCGAATTCAGGGCATGGATTTCTCGTGCACCTGCCGTCAGGGCCATGCGCAATAAAAATTCAGAGGTGCGCGCGGCGGTAGAGCGGCCTTGGATCATCGCGGGAATATCTGGGTGGCGGGCCAAAAAATCGGCCTGTTCGCGGTAGCTTTCTAACTGGGCAATAAGGCGATCTGCGGCTTGTTCCACGACGATGGCGCCTGAATCCTCAAGCCGGTCCAGCCCAGCGCGGAAGCTCAATTGGTAGGCGGCGCTCACTAAGGCGATAGCGAGAGCCAGATAGAGGCCGACAAAAGCAGGGAGGCCGATGGAGCTTGGTCTGCGGGGCATAAGGCTCGATTCGTCAGTGGGTTTGTGCGGAATATCGCAATTTTTGACGTGCGCGTCTGGAAAAAGTCGGAAATTTCGCACTTTTTAAAGTGTGTGTGGACTTAGCTTCTGTATAACTACATGTTTTTAAATCAAAATAATACAATTTGGCAAGCGCGCTTGCGCGACAGTAAAGGCCTTGTAATGCTTTACGTGTCCGGCGGGAGGCCCCGTCCGATAAAATTCCTATGGGAGGATACACATGAAAACTCTGTTGAAAGCGGCCTGCGTTGCCGCTGTTGCCCTTGTTCCGTCGGTCGCTGCTGCGGCTTGTGACGAAGGCGAAATCGTAATCAAGTTCAGCCACGTCACCAACACGGACAAGCACCCTAAAGGCGTTGCCGCCACCCTGCTTGAGCAGCGCGTGAACGATGAGATGAACGGCAAAGCCTGCATGGAAGTGTTCGGCAACTCCACGCTGTATAATGATGACAAAGTCCTCGAGGCGATGCTGCAAGGCGACGTTCAATTGGCCGCGCCATCCTTGTCCAAGTTCGAGAGCTTCACCAAGAAGTTCCGTCTGTTTGATCTGCCATTCATGTTCAAAGACATTGAAGCTGTTGACGGGTTCCAAAACTCCGATACCGGTCAGGCGATGAAGGACTCCATGCAAAAGCGTGGCCTTCAGGGGTTGGCATTTTGGCACAATGGCATGAAGCAAATGTCTGCCAGCAAACCGCTGGTTTTGCCAACAGATGCGAACGGTCTGAAATTCCGCGTGCAGCCATCAGACGTGCTGGTCGCGCAAATGGAAGCTATCGGTGGCTCGCCCCAGAAAATGGCGTTCTCGGAAGTTTACGGCGCGTTGCAACAAGGTGTTGTGGACGGTCAGGAAAACACTTGGTCCAATATTTTCGGCAAGAAGTTCTTTGAGGTCCAAGACGGCGTCACTGAAACCAATCATGGCATCATCGACTATTTGGTCGTGACTTCCGTTGACTGGTTGGACGGGTTGGACGCCGATGTGCGCGACCAATTCCTGACGATCTTGTCTGAGGTGACTGAAGCGCGCAACGGCGAAGCTTTTGCAACCAACGAGAAGGCCAAAGGCAACATCGAAGCCGCGGGCGGTGTGATCCGTCAGTTGGACGCCGAGCAGCGTCAAGCATGGGTCGATGCGATGAAGCCGGTTTGGGCACAGTTTGAAGGCGACGTAGGCGCTGACAACATCGCTGCCGCACAAAAATTCAACGAGATGTAAATCACGTTGCGGCACGGCGGGACCTCTCGCCGTGCCCCTATTTTACTGCACTTGGGGAGGGATGCAGATGGCACAGGCCACTCGATCATTCATTGACGCAATTGAGGAAACCATCATCGCGGTTCTGTTGGGCCTGATGACAGTGTTGACCTTCGCCAACGTGGTTGCGCGCTATGTGTTCAATTCGAACATTCTATGGGCGCTTGAGCTGACAGTTTTCATGTTCGCATGGCTGGTCTTGTTGGGCGCATCATATGCGGTCAAAAAAGGCTCCCACCTTGGGGTCGACGCGATTTTGAATATTGTGTCCCCTTCCACTAAGAAATTTCTGGGCATCCTTGGCTCACTCGCCTGCATCGCTTTTGCGTTTTTATTGCTGAAAGGGAGCTGGGATTATTGGGCGAACTTCGCCAATCTGCCCGCCACCGAGGGGCGCTGGTTCCCAACAGGGTTTGAAGAAAAGTTTCGGGCCAAAGGCTGGTATGAGACCAATGACCTTCCCGTGCCGGAGGTGCTGAGGTTCCTTGAAGGCATGTTCAATGACGGCGACGAATACGAGAAAATACCGCGCCTGATCCCCTATTTTGTTTTGCCGTTCTCTATGGCGCTGTTCTTGCTGCGCTCTATTCAGGCCGCCTACGCGCTGTGGACCGGAAAAATTTCAATGCTCATCGTCAGCCACGAGGCCGAAGACGATGTTGAAGAGGCCGCCGCGCGCCTTGCTGCTGATTTGAAGGAACTCTAAATCATGGAAATTATCCTTCTTTTTGGCATGGTTGTTGGCTTTATGCTGATCGGTGTGCCTATCGCAGTATCGCTGGGCTTCTCGTCTGTTTTGTTCCTTCTGTGGTTCTCTGATGCAACCATGGCCTCGGTTGCAGGCACCTTGTTCGAGGCCTTTGCTGGCCACTACACCTTGCTGGCTATCCCGTTTTTCATCCTCGCCTCGTCGTTCATGTCGACGGGCGGTGTGGCGCGACGGATCATTGATTTCTCGATTGCCTGTGTTGGGCATTTGCGCGGCGGTATGGCCATCGCGTCGGTGTTTGCGTGCATGATGTTTGCGGCGCTGTCTGGCTCTAGCCCGGCAACTGTGGTGGCGATCGGCTCCATCGTGATCGCGGCGATGCGCAAGGTCGGCTACACCAAAGAATTTGCGGCTGGCGTGATTTGTAACGCAGGCACGTTGGGCATCTTGATCCCGCCTTCCATTGTGATGGTGGTCTATGCCGCCGCTGTGGAAGTTTCCGTGGGGCGGATGTTTTTAGCGGGCGTTATTCCGGGCCTATTGGCTGGGATGATGTTGATGACGGGCATCTACGTTATGGCGCGGGTTAAAAACCTGCCGAAAGGGGAGTGGGCCGGCTGGACGCGCATCTTCGAGACAGGCAAGGAAGCTGGCTGGGGCTTGTTCCTGATCGTTATCATTCTGGGTGGCATTTATGGCGGGGCGTTCACGCCCACCGAGGCCGCCGCTGTGGCTGCGGTCTATGCCTGGATCATCGCGTGTTTCGTGTATCGCGACATGGGGCCGCTCTCGACGCCGGACGGTGAGGCTAACATCTCGCTTCTGGCTAAGCCGCAAGCGCTGTTCACTGCGTTCTTTCATAAAGACACGCAACGCACGCTGTTCGAGGCGGGCCGTTTGACGGTGACGCTGATGTTTGTGATCGCCAATGCGCTGATCTTGAAACATGTGCTGACCGACGAGCAAATCCCGCAACAAATTACGGCTTCAATGCTGGATGCGGGTTTTGGGCCGATCATGTTCTTGGTCATTGTTAACGTGATCTTGCTGATCGGTGGTCAGTTCATGGAGCCCTCGGGCTTGTTGGTTATCGTGGCGCCGCTGGTGTTCCCGATTGCCATTGAGTTAGGCATTGATCCGATCCATCTGGGCATCATCATGGTGGTTAATATGGAGATTGGTATGATCACCCCGCCCGTTGGCTTGAATCTGTTCGTGACCTCTGGCGTGGCGGGAATGCCGATGATGGCGGTTGTCCGCGCGGCGCTGCCGTTCTTGATGATCCTTGTCGTGTTCTTGATCATGATCACCTACATTCCGTTCCTGTCCACGTGGTTGCCGACGTTGATCATGGGGCCGGAGTTGATCACGAATTAGGCTGGCAGCCTGATCCAAAGCATCCTAGCTTGCGCCTAGATTTCCCAGTTGGAAAAGGCGCAAGCATGAAGTCACTTGTCATCCACGCCCCGCGCGATTTGCGCATCGAAGAGCATGAAACCGCAGCACCAAAGCACGGCGAAGTGCAAATCGCTATGGCTGCGGGCGGCATTTGCGGCTCGGACCTGCATTACTATCAACACGGTGGTTTCGGCACGATTAAGCTGCGCGAGCCGATGGTTTTGGGCCATGAGGTGTCGGGTCACATTGCCGCGTTGGGTGAAGGCGTCACGGGCTTAAGTGTGGGCCAGTTGGTTGCCGTCTCCCCGTCGCGGCCATGCGCCAGTTGCAAATTTTGCCTCGCGGGCCAGCCCAATCAATGCCTCAATATGCGCTTCTACGGCTCGGCGATGCCATTCCCCCATATCCAAGGTGCGTTTAGCCAAATGTTGAACGCGGATGCGTCCCAATGCGTGCCCGCTAACGGGTTAAGCGCAGGAGAGGCGGCGATGGCGGAGCCGCTGGCCGTTTGCTTGCACGGGGTGCGCCAAGCTGGGTCACTGCTTGGTAAATCGGTACTTGTTACCGGGTGCGGCCCTATTGGTGTGTTGACAATTCTTGCCGCGCGTCGCGCTGGTGCGGATCATATCGTGGCGACGGATATGTCCGATTTCACGCTGAAAATGGCACACGAGGCGGGTGCAGATGTGACCTTCAATGTCACCAAAGCTGATAAGCCTCTGGCACCCTACATGACCGACAAAGGCCAGTTTGATGTGCAGTTTGAATGCTCCGGCGCGGTGTCAGCGTTAACCGCAGGAATTCATGCGATGCGACCCGGTGGCATGATTGTGCAACTGGGCTTGAGCGGGGATATGAGCCTGCCGATGATGGCAGTCACAGCAAAGGAGTTGAATTTGAAAGGTTCGTTCCGCTTCCATGAAGAATTCGCCACCGGGGTGTCGTTGATGCAAAAAGGACTGATAGATGTGAAGCCGTTTATCACGAAAACCTTCCCGCTAAAGGATGCGGTGGAGGCGTTCGAGATCGCCTCGGATCGCTCGTGCGCGATGAAAACACAGATTAGTTTCGCATGAGGGCGGTTATTTTTGATTTGGACGGGACGCTGGTGCATTCCGCCCCTGATTTGCACGCCGCAGCCAATGTGATGTTGGCCAATGCAAACCGTGCGCCGGTGAGCTTGGAGCAAGTGATCGGTTTCATCGGCAACGGGATCGAGAAACTGGTGGAGCGCGCTTTGCGGGCGACCGGCGACGTGCCTGATAACCTTGCGCCGCATTACGCCGAGATGAATCGTGCCTATGCGGCTGATCTGACGACACTGACGCGGCTGTTTGGCGGAGTGCGCGAGGTGCTCGATACGCTGGATTTGCCGCTGGCAATTTGTACCAACAAGCCCGAGCGTCCGGCGCGTGACCTTTGCGATGCGTTGGATCTGACGCGTTATTTCGATGTGATTACTGGCGGCGATACCACGCCAGTCAAAAAACCGGATGCCGTGCCATTGCTCCACACCGTGGCAGCTTTGGGGGTGGGTGTTGATGAGTGTCTTTATGTCGGTGATAGTATCACTGATTTTCGCACTGCGCGTGCGGGGAACATGGCCTTTGCGTACTATACGGGCGGCTATCAACCGACGCCGATAGAGGGGCTGCGGGCGGAGGAATGCTTTGATGAGTGGCATGGAATTGATTTGGCGCGCTTCGCACGGCAGACATAAATCAGGCCGCACCAGTGATGGCGCGGCCTGATCAGATTCTAACGATTGAAAGCGGTTGGGCTTACAGGCCCCACTTCGCGGCGGTCGCGTCAAAGAAGCCACGAGCTTTCTTCACTTTGACCCAGTTGTTGACGTAGTTAATCCAAACCTGATCTGTCTGTGGCAACAGCATCGCGATGGGCGATGGCGCGCGGGGGCCAGCGCCATTTACCCGCATAATCGGGAATTTTTTATTCAGCGTGGAGCCTTCGATGTTGGATGTAATAAACACATCTGCGCGGCCCGCGATGACCTCTTGGTAGCCACGCGCAGGGGCCTCAACCACTTTGATGTCCGCGTTTGGGAACCACTCTTTGGCGAGGCTCTCAAACGTGGTGCCCAGCGTGGTGGCGACGGTAACACCTTCCTTGTTGATGCTGTCATAGCCGTCAAACTTGGCAGCGTTTTCTTTCAAGGTGAACGGAAATATTTCAACGGAAATGTAGCTCTCTGAGAAGCCCGCAACCTTCATGCGCGCAGGCGAGATCGAGGCAGATCCGGTGATGTGATAGCTGCCAGCGGTGACGCCGTTGACCAGTGTCTTCCAGTCGGTAGGGACAAATTCAACCTCGACGCCAAGGTCTTTGGCAAGCTCATTCATCACGTCGATGTCATAGCCTTTATAGCTGTTGGTGGCGGGGTCGCGCACGGACATCGGGTTCCAGTCGCCGGTGGTGCCGACTTTCAAAGTGCCGCTATCTAGGATTTCATTCAAGGCGGATTGGGCGATGGCGGCGGTGCTCATAACCGCGCCAAAAGCCAGCGCCGCGAGGGCGTTTGCAAATTGTTTCATCTTGGGACGTTCTCCACTGTTGGTGCGCGAGGCGCGCGCGCTTTATGCGCGGCAATACACATTAACGCGACTTGAAGTTAAGGGCAGTTGCGCCCTAACCTCAAGGCGATATGTAGGCGGGAACGGAAGGCGGGAGTGTGACACAAAACGCGATCGAGATGATCAATGTGGACAAGTGGTTTGGCGACTTTCAGGTTCTCAAAGGTATAGATTTAAGCGTGAAGCCCGGTGAACGGGTGGTGATTTGCGGCCCGTCGGGGTCGGGGAAGTCTACGGTTGTGCGGTGCATTAACCGGTTAGAGGAACATCAAAAAGGCGTGATCAAGATTGGTGGCGTGGTGCAAGATGGCAGTGCGGCAGCGCTGGATGCCATCCGCTCCGAGGTCGGAATGGTGTTTCAGCAGTTCAATTTGTTTCCACATCTGACGGCGCTGGAAAACTTAATTTTGGGGCCAATGAAGGCGCGGGGTATGAGCCGCAATGATGCACAAACACGCGCGATGGAATACTTAGAGCGGGTCCGTATTCCAGAACAGGCCCATAAGCGACCAAGTCAATTATCTGGTGGGCAGCAGCAACGTGTGGCGATCGCGCGCAGCCTGTGTATGGAGCCAAAAGTCATGCTGTTCGACGAGCCGACATCGGCGTTGGACCCTGAAATGATTTCTGAAGTGCTCGACGTGATTGTCGAGCTGGCCGAGGAGGGGATGACCATGGTTGTCGTCACTCACGAGATGGGATTTGCGCGTAAAGTGGCGGACAAAATGGTGTTCATGGACGAGGGCGAAATTGTCGAGACCGGCACGGCATCTGAATTTTTTGACGCGCCAAAATCTGAGCGTACTCAGAAATTTTTGCGCCAAATTTTGCAACACTGATATGCGGGTAATTTTCTCTTTAGTCGCGCTTTTGGCGCTGTCGGGATGTGGCTCGTCCGACATTTGGGGATGGTATGTGATCAACCCCACTACGGCCACTGGATGGATCAATATCAAGTTCTTGGTGAACGGCATGGGCGCCACGATTTTGCTGTCGTTGATTGCTGCGTCCATCTCGATGGCGTTGGGTCTGTTGGTGGCTTTGCCGGGTTTATCGGCGCGTCGCGGCATCCGCGCGATTAACCGAGTTTACGTCGAGATTATCCGCGCGATCCCGCTGTTGCCGATGCTGTTTTGGGTGTTCTACGGGTTACCGATCGTGTTCAAATCCATGGGCATCAAGGTCACCATTGACCCGTTTTGGGGGGCGATTATCACGCTGGCTTTGTCCGACAGCGCCTTCACAGCTGAAATTTACCGAGCGGGTATTCAAAGTATTGCCAAGGGGCAGGCCGAGGCCGCTAAAACCATCGGGCTGACCTATGCGCAAACGATGCGCTACGTGGTTTTGCCGCAAGCGATCCGGCGTATTTTGCCGCCTTTGGCGAACCAGTTTATCTATATCGTGAAGATGTCGGCGTTCGCGTCAGTCATCGGGATGCAGGAATTAACGCGTCGCGCCAATGAGTTGGTGGTGACTGAATATCGCCCGCTGGAAATCTACTCGCTGCTGATCGTGGAATACTTGGTTCTGGTGCTGATTATCAGCGCTGCCGTGCGATGGTTGGAGCGTAAAATGGGATCGGATGAAAGAGGATGAGTGAGATGGATTGGGACGCTTTCATGGAGGACACGACTGCCAATATCGGCGCCTTGTCATCGGAAATTCCGGATACGGTTGCGGGGTTCAACGCGATGGGCAAGGCTGCCAAGAAAAGCGGTGCGCTGAGCGAGAAAACCAAAGAAATCATGGCGCTGGGCATCGCGATTGCGACGCGCTGCGATAGTTGTATCGGGTTCCATGTAAAATCCCTGATCCGGCTGGGTATCACGCGCGCGGAGCTATGTGAGGCACTGGCGATGGCCACCTATATGGGCGGCGGGCCGTCTTATGCTTATTCGGCGAAGGCGTTGAAAGCCTTCGATAGTTTTACGGCTTAATGGCACGGGTGGGCGGCTTGGCGCAAAACTCCAAGCCGCTGTTTTATCATAGATCAGTCAGGGTGATACTGCTGGGCGGCTCGCGCAACATTGCCTCCAATGTGCTCCACACGCCAGCTTCAATCAGGCGCGCAATGTGAGTGGCGTGAGCGTCCTGAGAGTGCCAATCCTCAACCAATAGAAACGTTGAGGCATCGCCTATATCAGTCAAAATGCGAACGGACTTACATCCCTCCACCTTGGGTAAATCGACCTTAACGGATTGCATCATCTTGCGAAAATCGCTGAGGAGGTTGGGCTTTGCCTTAAACGTAACGGCAATAGTGTGGAGGCTCGGCATGGTGTATCTATCCTTGTTTTTGGTATTCAGAAGTCTTTTTGTGAAAGCCTTTATGTTTAGATATTGCTATAAAACCTGAGTTATTTGATTTACCTATCCTGGAATTTTGCCCTGAACGATATTAAAGATCGAAATATGACTTTCAAAAATGAAATACATAATTGGGATGACTTTCGCCTGTTTTTAGCGGTTTCCCAAGAAGGTAGTCTGGCGGCTGCGGCCTCTGTCACCGGCTCCAGCGCGCCGACGCTTAGCCGCCGGATGCGTCACCTTGAAGACGTGATAGGCCTTCAGCTTTTTGAGCGAACCCCTGCGGGCTATCTGCTGACCTCGCAGGGACGCGACCTGCTGGGTCGGGTGCAGGAAATGGCGGGGCAATCGCAAGGCATTCAGGCGTGGCGCGCGCAACTGGACCAACGCCCTGTGGTGCGGGTGACGGCTGGGTTTTGGACCAGTGTTTTCCTGTCGCGGCACTTGAGCAGTTTTGCCTCCGGCCCTGCCGCGCCCCGGATAGAGCTGCTGACGGGGGCAAATTTTCTGAACCTTACGCGGCGCGAGGCGGATATTGCGATGCGCAATAAGGCCCCAGAGCAGGGTGAGCTAAAGCGGAAACGAATTGGGCAGGTTAGTTTTGATATCTACGGCGCGCCAGAGTATTGCGCGGCGAACCCAAGCGCATTTACCGATGAGCGCTACGCGGATTGTGACTGGATCGTTCCGTCGAAATCCGGCGGCACGGGGACCTCTTCGTTTTGGATCCGGCAGCGCATCGGAGCCACGGCAAAGCTGGTCTGCGATACCCCGCAAGCGGTGCTGGAAGCGGCTTGCGCAGGGGGCGGGCTTTGCATCTTGCCGCGGTTCATCGGGGCCAATGAGCCGCGGTTGCGCGCCTGTTCAAAGGCGATCACCTCAATTGACCACACCCAATGGCTGGTGATGCACCAAGATGGCAGTGCGACGCCCCATATTCGCAAGGTTTTTCGCCGCATTGCCCAGCTTTTTGACGCGCATAAGGCGTCGTTCCATTAGCTATAAGCCGCTTTAGGCGTTGCGCGCGGCGACGGTTTTCATGAAGCGGTCACGGATCACAACGGGGTCCATGGTGATCACGGGAACCTTGATATTGCCACTGTCGCATTTGGATACGATCACGGTCATCTTGTCGCCCGCCAACGCGGCTTTGACCGCCTCTGCGGTGCCGTCAGCGGGGCACTCAACCACGTTTTTGCAGCCACAAGCACGCGCCACTTCCGATAGCGATGTCAGCTTGCCCGCATAGGTGGGCTGGTCGCCGGTGGAGCCGTAAGAGCCGTTGTCAATAATCAGCAACACGTAGTTATCAGCCACATTATTGGCGATGGTGGGCAGGGTTCCCATGTTGGTTAACACCGACCCGTCCCCGTCAATCACCAACACTTTTTCCTTTTGCGCCAAGGCCAAACCTAGACCGATGGAGGACGCCAGACCCATGGTGCCGAGCATGTAGAAGTTGGTCGGCTGGTCGTCGATCATGTGCATTTCCTGACTGGGTAGCCCGATGTTGCAGATGGTTAACGTGTCGGAAATGACCGGGATCAGTTGTTTGAGAATGTCAGAGCGGATCATTTTAGTAACCTCCCCAGAAGGATGCATCCGTCAGGATAGCGACCGGTTTGTTGCACATGAAAGTGTATTTTAAAATCTTGTCGAACTCGTCCACGTCTGTGCGGCGGTGGAAGTGGTAGGTCGGGATATTCAACTGTGCCAATAGGGCTTTGGTGTGCACGGCCATCTCGGCCTGACAGGCCACCGGCTCGCCCAATTCACCACGATACGAGATCAGCATCGGCAGGGGCATTCGGTAGTATTGGATCAAGGTCACCAGCGTGTTGATTGTCACCCCGATGGCGGTGTTTTGCATGATAATGGCCGAGCGTTTGCCACCCATATAGGCCCCCGCGCACAGGCCCATGCCCTCGTCTTCTTTGTTGGAGGGGATGTGGTAAATGTCGGGGTGGGCCTCTGCCGCCTCGATCACGCCACCAAGCTGTTTGCACGGTACGGTGGTAATAAACTCGACTTTGTTTTGCACAAAGCCGTCGATGATGGTGTCATGAACCGACATGTGGTGGCCTCCTTTTGATCGTATGTCTTGCGGATTGAACTAAAGAATAAGACAGGTCAAATCATTAAATATTTAGGGTATGTGAAGTTTATCTTTATGATCGGAGGCGGTTGCCGCGAGTTCCTCCATGAGTCGTTCAATTAATGGGATTTTGGGGCAATCAGACCGAATCAACAGGCACATATCACGACCGGGCGCGTTCAGCGGAATTCGGCGCAAACCGGTAAATGTCGGGTCGGGAACGCAAATATCAGGCACAACCGAGACACCAAGCCCATGAGAAACCACGCTGGCGACGGTCTCCAACGAGTCCAATTCCATGCTGCTTTGGACCTCGATTCTATTGCGAACCAGCCAGTTTTCAGCAACTTTTCCGGCGGCGGTGTGGCGGGTGTGGCGGATGTAGGGAAGGCTGCGCAACAGCTCTCGTGGTGGTAGGTCAGGCGCGTCGGGGGCGGTGATGAGCACCAAGGGTTCGTGGGCGATGTGATAGCTTTGATAACGCGCTGAGGGGGCGGCCAGAGACGAGGTGATCGCAGCGTCGATGGTGCCGCGATCGACTTGTTGGCTTAAGTCATGTGACAGGCCGGGCAGGACGCGCACTTGCAATGTCGGGGTGCTTTTGAGCAGCCTTTTCAAAGCCATCGGCACCAAGCCGTGCAGAGCCGAGGGCACCGCACCCAACGTCAATGTACCTGTCAGAGCGGCCTCGCCCGAGGCGTTTGTGATCAAGCTGTCATAGCTAGAGATGGCTTTGCGGGCCTTTGGAATAAGGGATAACGCCAGCGGTGTAAGGCTTGGAGGTTTGGCGCGACGGTCAAAAAGTGGCGCGCCTAGCAAATCCTCAAGGCGCCGCATTTGTTGTCCGACGGCGGCTTGCGAGACATGCACACGCTCTGATGCCGCCGCAAAGCTGCCAGTATCGGCTACGACAATGAAAGTGCGGAGCAAGGCAATGGACATGCACGAGCTTTAGCGCGGGTGCCGTTGCCCAGCAAGCGACAGATATTAGTCGCGCAGATCGGCGGGCCCGACACGGTCTGCCAGCAAGATTAACCATGACAGGGTTTCGCGCAGCTCATCGCTTAGGCTGTCGTCCCTGCTTAGGGCGTTCATTGGGCCACGCAAATTTGGCCATTGGTCGTAAAAATCAAGCAAATCAGTAATAGGCTTAGGCCCCTTTTTCAGCGGCATCATGCATGGCTCCGTAACAACAAATACTGTGGCTAAGGTAGCAACCCCTATGAGGGGCCACATGTGAAAAAAGTGTGAAGGTCTTGGCGTCATTGGCGATACCTTGTTAGGCTTACCCTCAGGGAAGGCTGGGTTTGTGTGACCAATAAACTCGACATATCATTATTCGGGACGTGCGTTGTTCGCGTGGCAGAATCCGCTGGGGTGGAGGTGAAGGGCGCCAAGCATCGGGCGTTATTCGCGCTGTTGGCGACTGCGCCGCTTGGGCGCCGCACGCGGGCATACTTGCAGCAAACGCTGTGGGGGTCTTCCTGCTACGACGGCGGGCGGCAGAATTTGCGCCGCGCTTTGTCGGATTTACGCAGCCTTTTGGGGGCTGACTTCGACAATTTTATTAAATGTACGAATAGCGACGTGGAGTTGGACCTCTCGAAAGTGAATTTCCTTGGCGCGCCGGGAGCTGGCACTTTCCTTGAGGGGATCGGCATTCGCGATAATGGCTTTGAGGAGTGGGTCGCATCGGTTCGCGCCGACGAGAGCCAGATCGCAGGTCTTTTCCGCACCACGCCACGCACCGAGTTGGGTCGGCCCTTGCCGCGCATCACCGCCCTGCCATTTCAGCGGATAATGGGTGGCGATAACCTGCGGGTTCTGGGCGACTGGATGGCTGAGGAAGTGTGCCGCTCGCTGTCGCGCTCGAACCTGTTGTCGGTCATTTCCCACCTGTCTAGTCGCGCCTTGGCGGCGCGCACAACGGATATGCATGATGTGCGTCAAGAGTTGGACGTGGATTATTTCGTTACCGGCTCCATTCGCGATATGGGTGGCCGGGTGATCGTGGATATGGACTTTGTTGATGCCCGCGACGGCAACATCTTATGGACCCGCCAAATCGCCGGGCCAATGTCGCAATTCTGGGACGAGGTGGCATCGGGGCTGGAGGGCGTGGTGAAATCCATCGGGCGCTCGATTGCGGACGAGGCCATTGCCTACATCAACGACCGCCCGGTGCCTGAACTGGAAGACCACCATCTGGTTATTGGCGGCGTGTCCCTGATGCACCGCCCGACGTTCCGCGACTTTGCCAAATCTCGCACCTTGCTGGAAGAGGCCGTGTCGCGTGCGCCATTGGTGGCCGAGACCCATGCGTGGCTGGCCAAGTGGTACGTGTTGAGCGTGTTTAACGGGTGGACGACAGACAAAGCAGGCGACACGCAAAAGGCGCTGGATTCGTCGTCGCGGGCGCTTGATATTAATCCGGACAGCTCGTTCTCGCTGGTGATAGACGGGTTCGCGCATAACAACCTGATGCAGCGGATGGATGTGGCCAGTCAGCGCTACGACACCGCCATTGATATCAACCCCAACGAGAGCCTGTCGTGGCTGTTGCGCGGCGCGCTTTTGGCGTTCCAAGACGAGGGGCCGAACGCTATCGTGGCTGCCGAGAAAGCCCGAGGCTTGTCGCCAATTGACCCGTTTGGCTACTACTATGACAGCCTGTCCAGTACGGCCTATTTGGCTGCTGAAAACTATGATCGCGCGCTGGAACTGGCCGATCGGTCGCTTGCGTATAATGATCGGCATTTGTCGACTTTGCGCGCTAAGATCATAGCATTGCATTTCTTGGATCGTGGCGACGAGGCCCGTGCGGCGGCTTCCGACCTGATGCGCCGGCAACCCGGCTTTCGATTGAATGACTATGCCAAAGCGCACCCGTCTTCGGGGCGCGTAATTGGGCAACGGGCGGTGACGGCGTTAAAGGCCGCTGGCGTTCCAGTAACATAAAGGTAGGACTGACATGGCAAGATACGGTGGCATTGGCGGGATCGGTGGTATTGGCGGCATCGGGGGGATCGGTGGCATTGGCGGTATCGGAGGAATTGGTGGCATCGGAGGGATCGGTGGCATTGGCGGCATTGGTGGCTCTGGTCTTGGCGGCTTCCTTGGGGCTGGCGCTGTCGGAGCTTACGACGGGCTGACCGCCGTTGGTCTGCAAACGACCGCCGAGGGCATCGCGCATGTGACCGCCAGCGGCGACGCGCCTGTGCCGACGCATCTGCCTGCGAACTCTACAAATAACATGTCCCGTTCTGCCGATTGGGTGCGCGGATCACTGTACCTGACGGACTTTATCAAGGACCTTGATGTCAACGTGGCAGGGGATACGACCTCGATCGGTTTTGAGGGCGGGAACTTGGTGTCAATCACGCGCCCATCCGAGGCCCTGATGGCGTCACAGGCGAAATATGTGCGCGATTACGCCGACTTACGGGCGGATCGCGGGGCTGAAATTCAGTCGCAACTGGGCTTTCCCACGGATTATTTCGCAATGATTTTGGCCATGCACCCGGCGCAACACCGCTTCACGCTGGAGCTGATTACCGTGACGCAACTGATGTCGGCCCATGTGGCGATGATGGCGAAACACGCGCTGGCCATTCGGCGGCCTGACCAAGTGGACACCCGCATTTTGCCGATGATTGCCACGCCGGGTCACGGCGCGTTCCCGTCCGCCCATGCGACCGAGGCGCATTCGGTCATGACCGTTTTGCTGGCTCTGATGGACGCTTGGGGTAGCCATGCCGACAACGCAGACCGCAAAAAACTGGTGCGCAAACTTGCCGAGCGTATCTCGGTCAATCGCACGGTGGCTGGTGTGCATTATCCGATGGATAGCTGGGCCGGGGCCGTATTGGGGCAAGCCGTTGCAGGGGCCATTTTGGGCCGCTGCGGGGTGGCGCATTCGTCTAAGCAGGTTAGCTATGCGGCGACGGATACCGACTTCTTTGGTGACGAGCTTGAGGTGTTGTTGGATGGCGATACGCCGACAACAGATTATGGCGTGAGCGTGGGCGCGGCGGTGCAATCGAGCCAGTCAGACCTGTTCAAGTGGTTGTGGGACAAAGCCTTAACCGAGAGCCACGCCAATGACGGCGCTGGGCCGACGGTTTAGCGTCATGCACGGGCGCATTGAGCAATATACTGGTCCCTACGAGCGCTGGGTGTTCGGCGACGATCTTGGTCGCCCCTTCACATTTCCCGCTATTCGGGATCGGACCTCGCGCTATTTTACGGCCCTGATGGACAGTGATGCGCCGCTGCCTGACCCGTCCAAGCTGCGCTTTCGGGCCGAGCCGGGCGCGCCGGTTGAGCGCATCGAGTTGCGGTATCCACCGTTGTGGAACCACGGCACGGCGCTGAAAACCCGCCCGTTTTGCTTTTTTGATCCAGATGCGGTGCCAGAGGTGCCATTGTCGGGCCTTGCCGCGATCATCGCACATTTGCTGGAGCTGTTTGCCCAAATGGTCGAGGATGCGCATCCAGATAATGACCGCCATCCGCGCTACCGTGTGAACTTCCCGATCAACCCCGCTGCATGGACGCAGGACTATGATGCGTCGCGCGCGGTGGAGGGGTATGTGGCCCCAACCACGCCACCCAAGGCGATTATTGCGGTGATTGACGACGGGTTGCCCTTTGCCAATCGGGCGTATTTGAACGCGGCAGGCAAGACCCGCATGAGCCATTGCTGGCTGCAATCGGCACGCAGTCCGGGCGCTGGATCAGTGCCGTTCGGGCGCGAGCTGAGCAACGGGCAGATTGATGCGTTGATTTCTGATCATGGCGCGCATGAGGATGCGCTTTACCACGCAGCCGGAGCGATTGATCGGGATTTACCAGAGCTTGGCACCTATCTGGCGCGCGGCACGACGCATGGGGCACATGTGCTGTCGATGGCGGCGGGACCGACCTTGGCAGGCGTTGAGGAACCAGCGCAAGACGACATCGAGATCATCGCGGTTCAACTGCCAAATACCATCGCGTGGGACACCTCCGGGTTTGGCAAAGAGATGTATATGCTCTCGGCGCTGCACTATATTTTCGAGCGCGCAAAACGTGTGGCTGACGCCGCAGGTGTGGCCGAGCTGCCGTTGGTGGTGAATTTTTCCTACGGCTGGTCGGGCGGGCGTCATGATGGCCAATCCGAGATGGACAGTGCCATGCAAGAGTTGCTTGAGAAGCGCCGCGCCTTGGCCCCGACCTATCTGGTTATGCCGTCTGGCAACACCTTCAAGGATGACCTGCATGCCCAGTTTGACGAGGCAAGTTTTGTTGATGATGCGGCCTCGATCGGGTGGCAAGTGCTGCCTGAGGATCGCACGTCTAGTTACTTGGAAGTCTGGCTGCCCGAGGGGTTAGAGGCCAAAGATTACACATTCGAGGTTACCCCGCCACGCGGCGTCAGTTTTGACGTAGCGCCTTCCCTGGCTTTGCGGGGCGACCCGCTCTTCCCACGCGGAGACGAGAGAGCATTCTTGGATCTTCGTGTGGGAGGTGCGGCAGTCGGCCAGATGTCTGTTGATCTGAACCGCGGCTCGCGGTGGCGCGCGATGGTGGCGCTGGCTCCGACGATGCCGTTGCGCCCCGATGATGAAACCTACCGCTGGGCCCCATCGGGCGAGTGGAAAATCACCCTGCGGCGGACCTCAACGGCGGATAGTTTGCCTGCGGACAGCTTTATTAACATCTGGGTGCAGCGTGATGATGATCCGGCAGAGCTGAAAACGGGCGGCCAACAAAGTTATCTGCGCGAGCTGGATAAACCCGCCAGCAATAAGCCGTCTTTAGAGCAGTTCAAGCATCCGCTCGCGCTGGTGCGCGGTTTTGGCAGCCTGAACGGGGTGGCCAATGCGGCGCTGACCACGCGGGTCGGCGGCTATGTGCAAAGCAACGGCAAACCCGCGGGCTATTCCTCGGGCAGCGGGCTGCGCAATGGTGGCGCTGGGCCAGAGCCGTGGGGCAGTCCAGTGGAGGTATGCGCGGTATCGGATCGTAGCCCCAATCGCCCCGGATCTGTGGGCCAAGGGGTGCGCAGCGGGTCGCGCTCATTGCTGGTGGGAACATCGGGGGCCGCACCACAGGCCGCACGCAAAATGGTGCGCGCGCTGGCGGATGGTCAAGATGCCTTTACCGCCTTGGAGCCACAGAATTTCAACACGGGTGATGGTGTTAAAGACGCTCACCTAAAGGCCCGCTTGGGAGACCATAAAACACTGCCTTTATGGGGAGGCGGGTAACGGCAGCCACGGGCCTTTGGCCCGGAGTGCCACAGAGGTTGCATCGGCTATTTTGCCGGTGTGATGAGGGACGCTTGGCTCCGGTTACCCAGTGAGCCATAACTTTAGGCGAGGTTGTGCGCACAATACTTTAGTGCGGAGCTGAGCGTCCTTTTTTATCT
The DNA here is from genome assembly GCF_058136045.1 of Litoreibacter sp. Lineage (NCBI taxonomy): Bacteria > Pseudomonadati > Pseudomonadota > Alphaproteobacteria > Rhodobacterales > Roseobacteraceae > Litoreibacter > Litoreibacter sp. The sequence continues at coordinate 37,850 of NZ_JBYVDD010000002.1, read as the reverse complement.
CATACAACTCTTTTGAAGTAGACTGTGTTTGGATGTAGGCTTGCCAGCGTAGAGGCAGACAAAAGGCAGGGCTTACACATGGGCTTTCGCATCGACCACGTTCAACTGGCAATCCCAAAGGGGCAAGACGCCGTTTGCCGCGCATTTTGGGGGGATACTCTGGGGCTAAAAGAGCTACCCAAACCCGCAGAGCTTGCCAAGCGCGGTGGTGTTTGGTTTGAGCTAGATGGGGCGGAGTTGCATCTTGGGGTTGAGCAAGATTTCTCCCCCGCGCACAAAGCGCATCCGTGTTTTTTGATCACTGGGCTTGATGGTATCGCCTCGGCTCTGGACGCCGCAGGCTACCGCGTCGAATGGGACGATTTGCTGAAGGATCGGCGGCGGTTTTTCACCACGGACCCATTTGGCAATCGGCTAGAGTTTATGGAGCTGCGAACGCCTTAAAGGGGGGGCGTCCGGCGATTACACGTATTGGTTTAAAACTGATAGCGATGCAGCCCGCCGCCGTGGGTGCGCAGCCACTTGCGCGGGGCCTCGTAGGCGGGCAACAGGCCTGCCACCTCGGCCCAAAAGGCTGCGCTGTGGTTCATTTCAGCTAAATGGGCCACCTCGTGGGCGGCAACATAGTCCAGCACCTCTTGCGGGGCGAGAATCAGGCGCCACGAATACATCAGATTGCCCTCCGAGGTGCAGGACCCCCACCGCGATCGGGTGTCGCGCAGGGTTAACTTGCCAAAGGGGCGGCCCAACTGGGTTGAATAGCGCGTACTGGCTTCGGCCAGCCGGTCACGCGCCAAATTTTTGAGGAATGCGCGCACGCGAGGTCCGGTCCGGTCTTCGCCAGCACGCTCGGTGCCGAGGGGAACCAGCAAGTGGTCGTCCATAAGTTTAACGGCGCGGGTTTTGGTCTCGGCAATCAGGCGCGGGTGGCCCTCGACAGGGATCACCGCGCCGCAACTTATCAAGGTAGCATCGGGCTGGCGGTCCAGATGGCATCTGATCCAGTCTTCTTTGGCGCGCAGAAACTCTTGTGCCTCTCGCATGGAAGCACGGCGCGGCAGGGTCAACGACACCCGCCCGTCCACGCCTGAAACCCGCAAGGACAGCCGCTGCGCCCGCGTTGAATGCTTCAACGTCACGTCAATCGGGGGGTGGCCCAGCTGAATAGTCTCGGACATGGAATATGTGCCTGCATTTTGATGCTTTGGCCCAAAGGTAGCGTGACCAAAGGGCCATTGAAAGGTACAATACAGGGAAAGCCTTTGACACGCCTTTCCCCATGTGGCAACTGGCTGCAATTCTGCTATTCAACCGCATGTGTGCCGATATTGGCTGCACCGATGAAAGAGGACGATTATGCCCAAGGAAGAATGGGGCGTTAAACGCGTTTGCCCAAGCTGCTCGATCCGGTTCTACGACCTGAAAAATGATCCCATGGTGTGCCCATCATGTGAGCATGAGTTTTCTCTGGAGAGCGTAACCGGGACCAAGTCACGTACAATGACTGCAGACAAACCCGATGCGCAAAACAAAGACACCGATAAAGACGAGGATGGCGAAGTCGTTCTCGACGATGATAGCGATGATGATGATGGCGACGCCGATCTTGGCGACGATGTGCTCGACGACGATGACGACGAGGATACCGTAAGCCTGGACGAGTTGGCCGATGCCTCCTCCGATGATGACAAAGACGACAGCTAAATCGACGAATGATAAATAGTCGGGCGCGGGTGGGTTTTTCGCTTGAACTGCCCCCCGCGCCCTTCTAGACACCACCTCGCAACCGCAAGGTTGCATACGGGGCCTTAGCTCAGCTGGGAGAGCGCCTGCATGGCATGCAGGAGGTCAGCGGTTCGATCCCGCTAGGCTCCACCAAACTCTCCGTTACTGTAAAATGCCAGATTGCTTTGGCGCTGTTCGCGCTTTTTGACATTCTTGCCAGATAGTTCTGATCTTTGGGCTGTTTTGGTAGCTTACACCAACAGCGCCCAATGGTCAGAGACAGCGAACGGCAGCTCCGAGCCCAAAGTTCCATTTTGTGGATATAGTCAAAATGCAATTGGCGGCCTTGCAAATATCCGTCATCTGCGGACTATGGTGCCATGAAAAAGCGCTCGGCACGAAGCATTCTAAGTAACGTTGGTCGGCTACTGGTATTTTGCGAAGCGGAGAGTGATTTCTGGCCTAGTTCTCGTCACTTTCTTGATATTGGAGAGGCGGAGCTCGCATTTGAAGGCTTGTTTATGTACCTGCTTTCACGAGATGATTTGTGGAAGGAGCATCACGCTCTCATCAAAACGATTCAGAACAGCCTAGCTGAAATCATAGATTTTGATGGGCTAGAATTAAGCGTCATGGATGATGGCAGATACTGTGAATGGAAAGCGACCATGGAATGGAGACAGTCGGTAGTTCGAGAGCTTAACGACAAAGAGCTTGCAGATTAAGTTTCTTGAACCACTCAACGGCAACAAAGTCCCCATAGCAGACCCTGAGTGTTCGATTGTTGGACCTTTGCTTTGCAGATGAAGCGCCTCCAAAATCAGAGCTATCAGGCAATAATTCAGTTTTAGGGCATGTTCACTATAATTTATCCAATGAAACCAATAGCGGCGCCGCCTGAAAATATTTAACCTATCTGGCGCGCCAGAGTTACTATCTCAGCCTTTAGGGGGCAGCTACGCCCGCCGTCCTCATCAGATTTTAAAACGGATTTCGCGCTTTGCCTTGGCTGCATGGGGCGCGTGGATTTCATCCGTGTCTGAGAACATGAGCAAGCTAAAAACGTAAATTCGTCACCAAGCCGTCAAGGCAGTAAGCATCCTGATTGGTCTTTGCAGGTGACAACATGAAGGAGGCATATAGGGAGGGTAAATAACGGTGATCAGAGCGGATACGTCTAGGGTTTCTTGAATTGGAATGACCTTGCCGGATTTTAACTGGCTCGCGCCTTTTATTATAACTAAAACCTATTGCGATTATTAGAAAGTGTAATTTATTCTTATTCACGAGACCTGCTAGTCTCAGCCTACAAAATCGAAGGTGATGTTCTCCTTCGATCCAAGCAATCGCCAGGCCTTAGTGGGAGAAAAATCATGGGTAATAACAACGTCGGGAAATGTCCGATCGCACATGGCGCGACAAATGTCAGTATGCGCTCAAGCAAGGATTGGTGGCCCAATCAGCTTAACCTACGGATTTTACACCAAAATACTGCCAAATCTGACCCTATGGGGGAAGATTTTGACTATGCGGAGGCCTTTAAGTCTCTCGACTATGACGCCCTCAAAGCAGACCTTACGACGTTGATGACAGACAGTCAGGATTGGTGGCCGGCCGATTATGGTCACTACGGGGGCTTGTTCATTCGTATGGCTTGGCACAGTGCGGGGACTTATCGCACCGCAGATGGTCGCGGTGGCGGCGGGACTGGCCAGCAGCGGTTTTCACCGCTTAATTCATGGCCAGACAATGGCAATCTCGACAAGGCTCGCCGTCTTTTGTGGCCCATCAAGCAAAAATACGGCGCCAAGATTTCTTGGGCAGATTTGATGATCCTTGCCGGGAATGTTGCGATAGAATCTATGGGTGGACCGACCTTTGGGTTCGCTGGTGGGCGTGCCGATGTTTGGGAACCAGAAGAAGACACGTATTGGGGGAGCGAAACCGAATGGTTGGCCCCTGACGACAACCCAAATAGCCGCTACTCTGGCGAGCGCAATCTTGAATCCCCGCTCGCCGCGGTGCAGATGGGCCTGATCTATGTAAATCCGGAAGGCCCGGATGGGCAACCTGATGCGCTTGCCTCGGGTCGTGATATCCGCGAGACATTTGCCCGTATGGCAATGAATGATGAAGAAACCGTGGCACTGGTTGCGGGAGGCCACACATTCGGGAAGGCGCATGGGGCTGGTGACCCGACGCTGGTTGGTGCCGCGCCAGAGGCGGCTTCGATTGAAGAAATGGGTCTTGGTTGGACCAACGCCCATGGGTCGGGCAAGGGTGATGATACGACAACAAGCGGTATCGAAGGGGCTTGGACCGCCAATCCAATCCAATGGGATAACGGTTATTTTGATCTGTTGTTCGGGTATGATTGGAACCTCACTAAATCGCCTGCGGGAGCTTGGATTTGGGAGCCGGTCGGAGTGACGGAAGACGACAAGGCACCGCAAGCGCATGATCCGTCCAAGAAAGTCGCTACGATGATGACTACGGCTGATATGGCGATGCGCATGGACCCGATTTATGGTCCGATCTCTAAGCGGTTCCACGAAAACCCGAAGGAATTTGCTGATGCCTTCGCCCGGGCTTGGTTCAAGCTCACACACCGCGATATGGGGCCAAAAGCGCTGTATTTGGGCAAAGAAGTCCCGAGTGAGGAGCTGATCTGGCAAGACCCTATTCCAGTGTCGCAAACCACCCTGTCTGAGGCAGATGTATCTGCACTGAAAAAAGTGGTGCTGGCATCCGGTCTCAGCGCGTCCGATCTGATTAAGACTGCTTGGGCTTCGGCTTCGACGTTCCGCGGCTCGGACAAGCGAGGCGGCGCTAACGGCGCGCGCATTCGCCTTGCGCCAATGGCCGGTTGGGAGGTTAATGAACCCGAAGAGCTTGCACGCGTTCTGCCGGCACTTGAGGCCGTGGTTGCTGATTTTTCTAAGCCGGTTTCAATGGCGGATATGATCGTCATCGGCGGGGCTGCTGCTATTGAACAATCTGCCAAAGACGCGGGTTATGAGGTCGATGTCCCCTGCACATTGGGCAGGGGTGATGCCACCATGGAGGCCTCAGATGGTGAAAGTCTTGCTTATCTGGAGCCACAAGCAGATGGTTTCCGTAACTGGCAGAAGACCGAATTTACGATCTCACCAGAAGAGCTTCTAATTGATAAGGCTCAACTTTTGACGCTCACGGCGCCTGAAATGACCGTTCTTGTTGGTGGTCTTCGTGTGTTGCAAGCCAATCACGAGGCCAGCGCCCATGGTGTGCTGACAAACCGCGCAGGTGTGCTGAGCAATGATTTCTTCGTCAATCTTCTTGATATGGATACGGTTTGGACTGTGGGCGGTGATGGTACATATGAAGGTCGCAGTCGCAGCTCGGGTGAGAGCAAATGGACCGCGACACGCGTCGATCTTGTCTTCGGGTCGAATTCACAACTACGGGCGTTGTCGGAAGTTTATGGCCAGAAGGATGCGGGCGAAAAATTCGTAACCGACTTCATTGTGGCGTGGAACAAGGTGATGAATGCGGACCGATTTGACCTGATCTGATAGGGTGCATTCGAGAATAAAAACTGGCGTCGCTTTGTGAAAACGGAGCGGCGCCTTTTTTCTGCCGAGACGATCCGGATGCGCGGCATCGCCGTAAAAAAATGCAGCTTTCATGAGCATTCCGCAGCCTGATCCGTTTGCGCAATAAACCCTATGATTGGCGTTGTGTTGCCTGTGACGTTGCGGGCGTTATTTCGTGTCCAGAAGTGATAAGATATCACCGCAATTGCTTATTTGCCCGCCGCAGCAGTCAGAGAGCAAGAATTTGATAAGCTCGTTTACGGCGGCAAGGTCGGCGGCGTAGTGGATCTCGCGTTGGTGGCGCGTAGCAGTCAAGATGCCCGAGCGTTTCAGGATCGCCAGATGCCCGGAGAGTGTCGAGGGTACAATCCCGAGGCGCCGCGAAATTTCCAAGGCAGGCAGGCCTTCGGGGCCGATTTTGACCAATAGCCGAAAAACCGAAATTCGCGTCGATTGGGCAAGGGCAGAGAAGACGTCTATTGCGTTACTTTGATCCATAATTCGTAAATGCCCGAAATAACGAAGCTTGACAAGGTGCGCGCGGGATCGTAGCTCAAAAGACAATTCGGTAATTGCCGAAATGACAGAAGGCAGGAAGGCCCGCATGACAGGAACATTGATCACGGCCGAGGTGGATTTTGCGGCAGAGGGCAAACAGACAGGCTACTTGCGCGTCCCCCATTCTGTTCACCGCTCTGCCTATGGCTGGCTGCCCGTTCCAATCACGGTGATCCGTAACGGAGAAGGCCCAACCTTGGTTTTGATGGCGGGCAATCACGGTGATGAATATGAGGGCCAGATCGCCATATCCAAGCTTGCTTGTGACCTCGAGGCCAAGCAATTGCGCGGGCGGGTGATCTTGCTTCCGATGTTGAATTTCCCGGCGGCCGATGCGGGGCTTCGGACCTCGCCGGTGGATGGGGGCAACCTGAACCGGCTCTTCCCTGGTGATCCAAAGGGCAGCCCGAGCGAGATGATCGCCCATTACGTAGAAGAAGTCATTTTGCCGATGGCAGATTATGCCGTTGACCTGCATTCCGGCGGCAATTCGCTGTTCTATCCGCCGACGTTGCTGCGTGGCCTTGGCCATAGCCCCGGGGAAACGGCGGCTTTGAAGCAGATGCAGGAAGCGTTTGATTTGCCCTATGCGTGGGTGTTCACTTCGGGCGGTGGGCGTGGCAGCACCGCGCGCACGGCAATGGGGGCCGCCAACCGCAAGGGTGTGGTTAATGTGATGGCAGAGTTGGGGGGCGCTGGCGTGGTGACGCCGGAGGTATTGCGCCAAACGACGCGTGGTCTGTACCGGATTTTACATGCGTTAGGGATGCTGCCTGATTATGTGCCCGATCCGGCGCAAGGCACCCGTGAGCTAAACGCGCGCGGCTCGGTTTATGCCTATGAGGACGGGTTGCTTGAGCCGCTAAAGGAGATTGGTGATGCGGTTGCACAGGGCGAGGTTGTGGGCTTGATCCATCACCCGAAAACGCCGCTCAAAACTCCTGATGAGGTTGTATCTCCCTATGGGGGAATAATCTTGTGCCAGCGGGCGATGGCCCCGATCGTGCGTGGTGATGCGGTTTGCCAAATCGCCGCAGATGCGCCCGAGAGTTGAGTTCAGACATGGCAAGTTTTCCCATTTCCCTCGAAGATATTCGCCGTGCTGCGCCTTTGCTGCAAGGGGTGGTTCAGCGAACACCAGTGTTGGAAAATGCTGAAGTGAACGCGATGTTGGGGGGGCGGCTGCTGCTGAAGGCAGAGAACTTCCAACGCAGCGGCGCCTTTAAAATTCGGGGTGCCTATCACCGAATGCTGCATTTGAGCGCGGCAGAAAAGGCGCGCGGTGTCGTCACTTATTCATCAGGCAACCATGCGCTCGGCGTCGCGAGGGCCGCGAAATTGCTGGATACATCGGCGCTTATCGTGATGCCTGATGATGTCCCCGAGGCCAAGTTGCAGGCGGTTCGTGATTTGGGCGCCCAGATCACAACCTTTGAGCGCGATAGTGAAAAGAGCGGGGATGTTGTGGCACGCATTCAGGCCCAGACGGGACGAGTTGAAGTGCCGCCAAGCGCCCACCCGCAGGTTCTGGCAGGGGCTGGGACTGTGGCCTTGGAACTGCTGGACGAGGCAGGGCCCCTTGATACGGTTCTTGTGCCGTGCGGCGGCGGCGGGCTGACGGCGGCAACGGCCGTTGTGATGAGCGAGGCCGCGCCTAAGACACAGGTCTTTGCCGCCGAGCCGGAGTTGTTTGATGATACGCGCCGGTCCTTGCTTGCCGGTAAGCGGCTTTCGAACCCCAAGGGGCTGCGCACTATTTGCGATGCGATCATGACCCCAATCCCGAACACCGTGACCTTTCCAATTAACCACGCGCTACTCGCGGGAGGTGTCGTCACCAGCGATGCGCAGGTGCGCCGTGCTATGCGGTTTGCGTTTGAGCATTTCAAGATTGTTGCCGAGCCGGGCGCAGTTGTGGGCCTTGCGGCGGTTCTTGCCGGGCGGGTGCCTCTTGCCGGGCGTCGCGTGGCCACCGTGATCACTGGTGGCAATATCTCAATCTCCCGCTTCATGGCGCTTTTGGAGGCTCCGCATGACACTTGAACGACGCTTGATGGCCGAATGGCTTGGTACTTTCTTTCTACTGGCCACGGTCGTCGGATCGGGCATCATGGCCGAGCGGCTTGCGGGTGGAAACACAGCCATTGCCTTGCTGGGCAACACCTTGCCGACCGGTGCCATTTTGGTGGTGTTGATCACGATCTTCGGGCCAATTTCTGGCGCTCACTTTAATCCGGCCGTGACCCTTTGCTTCGCGTTGCGCCGCGAGACGGGCTGGCGTGATGCCGGTCTATATGTTGTCGCGCAGGTTTTTGGCGGCATTATTGGCGTATTCGTGGCGCATATCATGTTTGAGCATCCGCTGATTGACCCCTCCACCACCATGCGCAGCGGAACCGGGCAATGGGTGGGCGAGTTCGTCGCGACATTCGGCCTTGTCGGGACGATTTTGGCCTGCCTGAAGGCGCGCCCGCAAGCTGTGCCCATGGCAGTTGGCCTCTATATTACGGCCGCTTACTGGTTTACCTCCTCGACCTCGTTTGCCAATCCGGCGGTGACAATCGCGCGCGGGTTCTCTGACACCTTCGCAGGGATAGCACCCGGCGATGTGGCGGCCTTTATCGCTGTGCAATTGGTTGCTGCGGTGCTGGCGACAGGGTTCTTTCACTGGCTACTGAAGGAGGCAGGGCATGACTGAATTTCGCTTCGATGAAGAGATCAACCGCCGCGAGGTTCCCGCGCTCAAAGTGCACAAAATGGTATTGGGGGCCGATGGGATGGACTTGTTTGCGGCCGGCGTCGCGGATATGGATTTTCGCGCGCCCCCGGCAGTGTTGAAGGCCCTAGAGGCCCGCGCGGCTCATGGCATTTTTGGCTATGAGACGGTGCCTGACGGGTTGCTGCCCGCCTTGATAGACTGGCTCGCCTCCCGCCATGGCTGGTCCGTGGACGAGGCCCAGATTTTGCGCGCGCCCAATGTGTTGAACAGCCTTGCGATGGCCGCGAACCTGTTCACTGATGCGGGGGATGCGATCATCGTGCAGCCTCCGGTGTTCTTTGATTTTGCGGATATCATTGCCGAGAACGGCCGCGAAATGGTGGCAAATCCGCTGGTTCTGAAGGATGGGCGCTACGAGATGAATTTTGACGGGCTGGAGCAACTCGCCCGCGCACCACGCACCAAAATGCTGTTCCTATGTAACCCGCACAACCCCGTAGGTCGGGTTTGGGCGCGTGAGGAGTTAACCCGCCTCGGAGAGATTTGCCGCGCCCATAACGTGTTGGTGGTGGCGGATGAAATCCACGGCGACATCACCTTCTCTGGCCATCATTACACGCCTTTTGCTACAGTCTCGAAAGGTGATGCGATGAATTGCATTACCTGCCTATCGCCGGCTAAAAGCTTCAATATAGCTGCCTGTTGCTCAAGTTTTACCGTGATCGCGGATGAGGCGATGCGGGCAAGATTTCAGGCCGAAAACAGCCGCCTGACCGTCAACAAAAATAATGCTTTTGCCAGCGTTGCGATGCGTGCCGCCTATCAGGAAGGCGCGGGATGGCTAGAGGGTGTGATGAGCTATTTGCAAGGCAACCTTGACCTTGTTCGCCATCACCTATCGGGGCTTCACGGGGGTGAATTGATCGAACCCGAGGGCACGTTCCTTTTGTGGCTGGACTTTCGTGCCTTGGGTCTGGCGCCTAACGAGTTGACGAAATTTCTGCGCCAAAATGCGGGCTGGGCGGTCACCCGCGGGCAATCCTTCGGTGTGGAGGGCGAAGGATTTGCGCGCCTTAATATCGCATGTCCGCGCGCACGGTTGGAGCAAGCATTGCGCCAACTCTCTGGGGCCGTAACAAAACATATGAACCTATCAAAATCAGGAGATACCCAATGACGAATATTACCGTTTATGATCCCGCAATGTGCTGCTCAACCGGCATTTGCGGGGCGGAAGTCGATCAACGGTTGGTGACATTCGCCGCCGATCTGGATTGGTTGAAGTCGCAGGGCATAGCGGTCACGCGCATTAATTTATCACAAGAACCTGCGAAATTTGCCGAAAGCAATACGGTCAAAGGGGTGTTGGAAAACTCCGGCGTCGAGGGTTTGCCGGTTGTTATGTTGGGCGCCGAGATGGCCTCCTCGGGGCGCTACCCTGCGCGTGAAGAATTGGCGAAATTCGCGGGGGTTTCCTATGTGGCAGAGCCCACCAGCGCTGCGACGAATGGCTCCAGCGCTTGCTGCGGTGGTGGCGATAGCGCGGAGAAAACTTCTTCCGGCTGCTGCTAAATTCATCCCCTCTAAACTCAGAAACGAGTACCTTTTATGTTTGAAAACTTGCCGAAATTTGTATTCTTCACCGGAAAAGGCGGGGTCGGGAAAACCTCTCTGGCCTGTGCCACGACGCTTGATCTTGCCAGCAAAGGTAAGAAAGTTTTGCTGGTGAGCACCGACCCCGCATCGAATGTCGGGCAGGTGTTTGAGACTGAAATTGGCAATAAAATCACGGAAATTACCACTGCTCCGGGCGTTGATGCGATAGAGATCAATCCAGAGGAAGCAGCGGCTGAGTATCGTGAGCGTATCGTTGGCCCGATGCGGGGTATTCTGCCCAAAGAGGCGCTGGCCAGCATCGAGGAACAACTCTCGGGGGCGTGCACGATCGAAATTGCGGCATTTGATGAGTTTACGGCGTTGCTCACCGATAATGATCTGGTGGATCGATATGATCACGTCATTTTTGACACCGCGCCAACGGGCCATACGATCCGGATGTTGAAACTGCCCGGCGCTTGGTCCGGTTTTCTGGAGGAGGGCAAGGGTGATGCTTCTTGTTTGGGACCGCTGGCAGGGCTGGAGAAGCAGCGTGATCGGTATGGCGCAGCCGTTGACCGCTTGTCGGACGGGGAAGCAACACGGTTGGTTCTGGTCGCGCGGCCCCGTCATTCGGCCTTGGCCGAGGTGGGTCGCACAAGCATCGAGTTGGCCGATATCGGTATTCGCAACCAACATTTGGCGATCAACGGGATGATGCCTGAGGATACGGCTGGTGATCCGTTGGCCTCGGCCTTGCTAACGCGCGATCAAGATGCGCTGGCGGCAATGGCTCCTGAGGTCGCCTCCCTGCCGCGCACGGTTTTTGCGCTTCGGTCGGAAAATCTGGTTGGGCTTGCCGCGCTTAAACGCTTTGCTGCGGGCGAGCGTGATGTGGTTAGTGGGGCCCAAGACGGGGATGCATCGGTGACGAATTTGCCACCGCTTGGCGCCTTAGTTGATGATCTGGAAGGCCCTGGTAAGGGCTTGATCATGTTCATGGGGAAAGGCGGGGTCGGCAAGACGACTATGGCGGCAGCGGTTGCTGTCGAGTTGGCCGCGCGCGGCCATGAGGTTTTGCTGACAACCACTGATCCGGCGGCCCATATCAACGAGACGCTTGCAGGTGATCAAGCGGGTTTGACGGTTAGCCGAATTGACCCCGCGGTGGAGACTGCAAACTATCGCACTGAGGTTATGGCCAGCAAAGGCAAGGACTTAGACGATCAAGCCCGCGCGATGCTAGAGGAAGACCTACGTTCACCCTGCACCGAGGAAATAGCTGTATTTCAGGCCTTTTCGCGGGTGATCCGTGAAAGCAGCCGAAAATTTGTGGTCATGGATACCGCCCCAACGGGCCACACGTTGCTGTTGCTGGATGCGACGGGATCTTACCATAAGGATGTTTTGCGCCACCAAGACGAGGCAAGTCGCGCGCGGCTAGTAACACCAATGATGCGCCTGCAAGACCCCGATCAGACCAAAATTGTAATCGTAACTTTGCCGGAAACCACTCCGGTTTTGGAGGCGGAACATTTGCAAAATGACCTGAGCCGCGCCGGAATCGCGCCTTGGGGTTGGATTGTGAATTCCAGCCTTGCAGCTGCCAGAACCAACCAGCCATTGCTGCAAAAACGCGCGCAGTCCGAGCATGAACAGATTGCGAAAGTGCGTAAGATATCTACCGGACGGTTCGCAGTCGTCCCGATACAGGCCGAAGAGCCCGTCGGGGCCGAGAAACTTGCGGCTTTGTGCCAAAAATAACAGGCATGAGGCCTGCCTGAACTGATTAAAGTTCCTTGGGCGGGCCTCGTCTCAGGTGTGATCTATCTCGAATAGGGCAAGGGGGTGTTCGTCTCAAAGGCGGAGAGCCAGCTGCGCCATTCGTTGAGGTTTTCGCCAAACGCCTCGCTCGAAATCCAGTGTAGCCGCTTCAAAAGCTCCTCCCGAGTGGCTTGCAGCCGTGGCTGTGCATCATCACGTGGAACCCGATCAATCCAATTGACCTGATAGATGACGCTGGGGGCGGAGGGGTTTGGGGCGTCGAGCAACTGCTTGATAATGGCGTGGGCATTCCACTTGTCCCGCAAGCGGTCTTCGTAATAAACGCTGTCTTTTGTCACTGTCCCGCCGCCCATTTGAAGTGTGCTTAATGCTTTGAATGACCCACTCAGAAACAGATACCAGTGGATGAAACTCCCAAGGTGATATCGGTTTTTGAACCCTAAGGTAACGAAATTTTGGACAAGAGTTATGGCGCCTGTGATGCTTCGCGCACCTGAGAAGGGGGGTAGAGAGATGTTTGCCGTGCGAAAGTAATCGGCGGTAAAATTCTGGGCATGAGCCTTGAGAGAAAGTCCCTTGATGATATCAGTGTTGAGCTAGCCCGAGATTGTAGCGGCTAAGGATTTTACCTCGATTGGCAGGGTGCAATTCGCCCAGAACTGGAAGTAGAACCACTTGCCGTCCGGATCGGTGATGGGCAGAAGTTTGCGGAAGTGAATGAGGCAGACGTAGTGGTAGCCCGGAGTCTTCCAGCAGGGTTGTGAGGATTGGAGCCGTGGCCGCATCCAGAATTGCATAGAGATGTAGGTGTAGCTTACCCACGTTAAAAACATTGCGCCAGTGAAGATACTGTGAATGATTTTCCTGCGAGACGCCCAGTTGGCAAAATTTAGTGCAACTATTTGAATGAATTCATGAGGTTTTTCCTGTGATTTGAGGTTTCTGGTTCGGGCACCGCAAACGGATTGCTATGCGAAGACAAACCTGTAGTGTTAATCAATGAAGTCAAAGCAGACGTACTTTTGTGAGATGCAAGCCGAGAACGGTGTGCGTGAGCCATATGTCAAATACAACGGTTGGTTTTCGGGGCAAGACAATGCCCGCTTGACGAAAAAGTCGTCAGAAGCAGAGGCATTTTTCAGACGCACTGGGATCACCTTTAACGTTTATGGCCAATCTGACGCCGAGGAGCGGTTGATCCCCTTTGACCTTGTTCCGCGCATTGTATCCAATAACGAATGGACTAAACTTTCCAGAGGCATCGACCAGCGGGTCCGCGCTATTAACGCGTTTTTGCACGATATTTATAACCGTCAGGAAATTCTGCGGGCGGGGATTATTCCTGTAGAATTGATTGCGAAAAACGATGCGTTCTTGCCGCAGATGATGGATTTTAGCCCGCCGGGGGATGTGTACACCCATATTGTCGGCACTGATATTGTGCGCACCGGGGCGGATGATTTTTTCGTTCTGGAGGATAACGCGCGCACGCCATCCGGGGTCAGCTATATGCTGGAAAACCGCGAGACGATGCTGCAAATGTTCCCCGAGTTGTTCAGCTCTATCAAAGTGCAACCTGTGAGTGATTATCCCAAGAACCTTCGCCGCTCGCTTGAGGCCTCGGCGCCTGCGACGTGCTCGGGGCGGCCATGCGTGGTGGTGTTGACGCCGGGCATTCATAACTCGGCTTATTACGAGCACAGTTTTCTTGCGGATCAGATGGGGGTTGAGCTGGTCGAGGGCCACGACCTGCGGGTTGTGGACGGACATATCGCCATGCGCACCACGCGCGGCTACAAGGTAATTGACGTGATTTACCGCCGTGTTGACGATGAATTTCTTGATCCGTTGACCTTTAATCCGAACTCCATGTTGGGGGTTCCGGGGATCATGGATGTCTACCGCGCGGGCAATATCACCATCGCCAATGCACCGGGAACGGGTGTTGCTGATGACAAAGCAATCTATAGTTATATGCCTGAAATTGTTGAATTTTATACGGGCGAGCGGGCGATTTTAAAAAATGTGTTAACGCATCGCTGCTCGGAGCCGGACACGCTGAAATATGTGCTCGATAACCTTGCTGATCTGGTGGTGAAAGAGGTGCATGGCTCTGGCGGATACGGCATGTTGATTGGCCCCGCTGCCAGCAAGAAAGAGCTGTCGGATTTCGCGGTTAAGCTAAAAGCCTTCCCGGAAAATTACATTGCTCAACCGACGCTGGCGCTGTCCACGGTCCCGATTTTTACCGAAAAAGGCTTGGCCCCGCGTCACGTAGATTTGCGCCCCTTCGCGTTGGTTTCGCCCAAAGGAGTAAGTATTACGCCGGGCGGGCTGACCCGCGTTGCGCTGCAAGAAGGCAGCCTCGTGGTCAACTCAAGTCAGGGCGGCGGCACCAAAGACACTTGGGTATTGGAAGACTAGATGCTGGGAAAAACCGCAGGTGGGCTTTACTGGATGTTTCGTTTTCTCGAGCGGGCGGAGAATACTGCGCGGCTTATCGAGGCGGGGTTTCGCATTGCGCTTACGCGCTCAACGGATGCCGAGGCTGAGTGGAAGTCGGTGATTGTTACCTCCGCGGCGCGGGCCGCCTATGAGGCCCATCACGACGGCTATGACAGCACCAAAGTGGTGGATTTTTTACTGCGAGAGCGGAGCAATCCCAGCTCTGTATTGTCGGTAATGAAATCGGCCCGCGATAATGCCCGATTGGTACGCACCGCACTGACCAGCGAGGTTTGGTCTGCGGTTAATGAAACATGGATGCTGCTCTCGGATTTGCTCAAAGAGCCAATTCCGCAAACCGAGTTGCCAGCGGTCTTGGCTTCGATCCGACAGCAATCTGCGCTTGTGCGCGGCGCGCTTCACGGCACCATGTTGCGCAATGATATTTATGATTTCTGCCGCCTTGGCACCTTCATTGAGCGCATGGACAGCACTGCGCGTATTATTGACGTCAAATACTACTCCCTGTTGCCGTCCCCGTCTTTTGTCGGGAGCCGGTTGGATAATGTGCAGTGGGAAACGATCTTGCGCTCGGTCTCTGCGCATAGGTCATTTCGCTGGGCCGTGGAGGACGATTTTACCGCGCCAAATATCGCTAACTTTCTGATATTGGACCGCCGGATGCCTCGGTCCCTGACGTTCTGTGCTGCGCAGATTGTCGCGAACCTTGGGCACTTGAGCGAAGATTACGGGGGGCATCACCCCTCACATGATTTGGCTGATGCGCTTCGCGGGCGGCTCAAAGATCGCGACATTGCCTCTATCTTTGAGGAAGGGCTGCACGAGTTCGTTGGTGATGTGATCCGCGACGCGGCCAACCTTGGGCAGCAGATTGAACAAGACTACAGGTTTATCAGTTAGATGCAGTTACAGATCAGCCATAGAACGGATTATGCCTACAGCGAGCCGGTTGATTACGCTCTGCAAAAGGTGCGCTTGCGGCCCCTGAACTCGGTCGTGCAGGAGGTCAAGCAGTGGGCTGTCGAGATTGACGGGGGAAAGCTGGAGACCAGTTACCGGGATCACTATGGCAACCATGTTGATCTGGTTAGCATCAATCCGGGCGGGCAGGCACTTTCTATTCTGGCCACTGGTGTGATCGAGACACAAGACAGTGCAGGCGTATTTGGCAAGGTTCACGGGCGCGCGCCGCTTTGGCACTTTCGCCAATCCACGACGCTAACCAAACCCGGCCCTGCAATTGAAAAAATTGCAAAAGGCATGGGGGCACAGGGCGATGTTCTGGCGAGCCTCCATGCGCTCTCGGACAGGGTCTTGAAGGCGGCTCCCTATGAGATTGGCGCCACGCATTCTGGCACGTCCGCCGAGGCCGCATTGCAGGGCGGGCGTGGGGTCTGTCAGGACCATGCTCAGATATTCGTGGCGGGGGCACGGCTTGCGGGCATTCCGGCGCGCTATGTCAGCGGCTACTTAATGATCAACGACCGCGTGGACCAAGATGCAACCCACGCATGGGCCGAGGCCTATGTTGACGGGCTTGGTTGGGTTGGGTTCGACGTCTCGAATGGGGTTTCGCCAGACGAGAAATACGTGCGGATTGCGATTGGCTGCGACGCGCGCGATGCCTCACCCATAGAGGGGCTGAGAATTGGGGCCGCAGACGAGACGTTGATTGTATCTTTACAGGTGCAGCAGTAAGCAAGCCCCGTGACGTGCACGGAAATGGAACACTATGACGTATTGTATCGGTATGCGGATGAAGCAAGGGCTGGTGTTTATGTCCGACACCCGGACAAGCGCAGGCGTTGATAACTTTGCAGTAAGCAAGAAGATGTTCACATGGTCCGTGCCCGGCGAACGGATGATCACCATCATGACGGCCGGAAATCTGGCAACAACACAGGCGATGATTAGCCTGCTGGAAGAGCGCTCCAAGGCGGCAGCGGACCGTGACCCCAGCATTTTACGCCAATCAACTATGTTTCAGGTTGCCCGTTTGGTCGGGGCGACGTTGAAAGAGGTCATCGCTGAGAGTTCCCCCACGGGGCAGACGTCTGATGACCAGTTTGGCGCCTCGATTATCGTGGGTGGCCAGATCAAAGGCGGGCAGCCGACGATCTTCATGATTTATCCGGAAGGTAATTTTATTGAGGTGACGGATGACACGCCGTTCTTTCAGATTGGCGAGACAAAATACGGAAAACCAATTTTGGTTCGGGCGTATGAACCTAGTATGAGTTTTGAGGATGCGGTGAAGCTGCTTTTGGTCTCGTTTGATTCAACGGTTAAGTCAAACCTGTCGGTGGGGTTGCCATTCGACATCCAAGTGTATGAAAAAAACTCATTTTCCCCGGATCGACATACGCGAATTGATCAAGATGATCCAATCTATCAGACTATTTCGAATGGCTGGGGGGATGCGCTTAAGGAGGCGTTTCAGTCGCTTCCTAGCTACTCTGTTTAGGCCAACTATCATTTTTTGAGCGCACCAGATGACATGATTTTGGCCGCAGTTCGTCTGCCAATAGCCTCAATCGTGTCCGATGTTCATCTTGAGTTAAGGTGAATGGGTGAGAGTATGGCCATGAAATTACTGAGCTATAAAGCACAATTGCAAGGGTGGCTCCGGCCGCTTAGGCAGGGTTGATGTCGTTGGTTTTCGAGATATTTAAACGCGTTCAGTTGTTCTTCTTTGCCTTCACTCTGGCGGCCAGCACGATGATGTATATTGGCATCGGGCTTGGCAAGATTGACCGGTTTGAACTTTACGGTGACATTGCTGATAAGCTTGCGGTGGTGGCAATGGAAAACCCTGCGCTACGTGAAAAAGCCTTGGCTCTTTATGCGCGTGCTCAGGGCGGCCGCAATATTTCAACAGTGCCGCCCCAAGACGCGGCACTCCCGGATAGTGAAGCCGGAGCAGGTGAGCAGTTTCAACGTCGAAATAATGGGTTGGATGCACTGAAAAATCGCCAAAAAATATTGCATCACATTAGCACTCAAACGCATCCATGATGCGGCTTTTCGTGGCTTAGAAATCCACCTCAACACCGGGTAGTTTCAGCGCTTTTACCAGCTCACGCACTTCTTGGCGGGCCGCGATGTTAGAGATGTTGAGGTTCTTGATCCCGATGTCGCCAAGGTCCAACAAGGTCAGGCCACGCGGGAATAACTCGCGGAAAATCACCCGCTCCGAAAATCCGGGGGCGACGCGGAACCCGATGCGTTTGGCGAGAGCCATCACAGCATCTGTGATTTTCTTTTTGTTGTGCATGCGCTGGGTGCCCACGCGGTTGCGCACCACGATCCAGTCAATCGGGGCCAGCCCCGCCTGCGCACGAAGTTGGCGAGCCTGCCACACCATTTCCGCATAGACCGAAGGGCCGATAATTTTTTGGGTTTCAGGCTCAATACGCGCCAAAAGGTCGAAATCGATGAAACTGTCGTTGAGCGGGGTCACAAGGGTATCGGCCAACGAGTGCGCAACTTGGCTCAGGCGTGTGTGCGATCCGGGGCAGTCAATCACGATGAAATCAAACCGACCTTCCATACCAGCCACGGCCTCGGTCAGGCGGCGGTCATAGATGTTTTCGCCTGCATTCAATGTAGCTGGGTCCACTTCGGGCAGTTCAACAACTTCAACCTGAGGCAGGGTTAGCCCGTTTTTCTGGGCAAAGTGCACCCGGTTTTCGCAATAGCGTGAAAAGCTGCGCTGGCGTAAATCCAAGTCCAAGGCTCCCACGGTGAAACCTGCGCGGGCAAGGGCGGTGGCCACATGCATACAATTGGTGGACTTGCCCGATCCGCCTTTCTCATTGCCAAAGACGATAATATGCGCGGCCATGTGCGGCTCCGTGTTCTGTCGTGAAATCCTGTCTGGCAGGGTTGGCGCGGTTATAGAGGTGGTCCGCTTCAAGGGGAAGGGACAGTTTGCAGCGATATGAGCCAGATTTTATGATTAGAACCTAAACGGGTCTGCCGGGAAGTGGGTTGAAAACTCCGGTTTTGATCGTGCGGTACTGACGATAGTGTGCAAAAGGTGCTCGATGCGGTCCGCGACCTCCCCCTTGATTTCGTCTACATTCAACGGCGATTGCGCAAGGCCTTCGGTCTCTGACGCGAGGAGCGCTGTACTGTCGCCATTCAGGTATTCTTCGGCAAACTGATCCAGTTGGGGAACCATCGTCGATAAGATATTGCTGCGCTTCGCAGTGCTTAACCCGTTGAATTTTCGTGTCTCAAAGGGGTGAACCGTGTCGACTAAAATTTCTGACAGCCAGGTTTTTGCGATCCTACCGGTGTGTGCCCCACGCAAAATCTGGCGCAGACTGAAGGCAGTAAGCACGCCTGTTTCGCGCAAAGATCCGTTCATTTTAGGAACAGACATATCAAGGTCTTTGGGCAAATGGGCGCTTAACCCGAAGGCCTCCATTAATCTTCGGGCGACGCTGTCATCGAAGTATTTGGGGGCGTGAACCAGTACTGTTGGGTTTAATTCTAACTTTTCCATCCGACGCAGGCGCAACGGCCAGTGACCGCGTTTGAGGTGGAAAAACTCTTTCAAATAGATGTCAAAGTCCTCGCTATCGCGAAGGGTTTTGCAGCGGTGCGCGAAGGCTGAATTGATCAGGTCAATTGGGTTGCGAACGAAAAGGGCCGTTGAGATTTCAAACTGCATCTGACGCAACCGCCGCACTGCCAAGCGCATGCTTGGCTGGGTCAGGATGAGTGAAAAGTATTCGGCAGAGATCAGCACATCCATATCCGGATTGCGTTTTAATTCGGTTTTGAATTTCGCTAAAATTGGCTGACATATTTCGGCAGCGCTACTGTCGTCAGGGTCATGTGCCAAAGCAATCGCCAAGGCCCGGCTATTGCCATTGGGCGCGCGCCCAGAACGTGGTACGAGCAGGCCGATTTTGCGCAACTCGGGGGCATTGGTTTGCAGCCAATTTTGCACGGCAGTGGTGCCAGTTTTATGGCTTCCAATATGAAGATATATGCGCCGGGACATTCTGCTTTTCGTTCGGGTCGGTCTAATTGTGCTGCTTAGATAACCTACAGCCCCTTGACGTAAAAGCCAGAACGAAAAACGCCGCTCCCAAAGAAGCGGCGTTTTCTAAACTTAAAAAGGAGTGGCGCTTTAGAAGCCCAGACCTTCGTATTTGCTCTTGAACTTGGAAACGCGACCGCCAGTGTCGAGCAGGCGTTGGTTGCCGCCGGTCCATGCAGGGTGCACGGTCGGGTCAATGTCCAAAGCGATTTGATCGCCCTCGGAACCCCAAGTGGATTTCATTTGCAATACGTCGCCATTGGTCATTTTGACATTGATGACGTGGTACTCGGGATGTGTATCTTTTTTCATAACAGGACCCCTTACGCCTTAGGCGCTTTGTAGTTGGAAACTTCTGCGATACGCGCGGATTTACCACGACGCGAGCGCAAGTAATACAGTTTGGCGCGCCGAACGCGGCCACGACGCACAACAGTGATGCTGTCGATGTTGGTCGAGTGCAGTGGGAACACACGTTCCACGCCCTCACCGAAGGAGATTTTGCGAACGCAGAAACTACCGGCAATACCTTTGCCGTTGTTACGCGCGATGCAAACGCCTTCATAATTTTGAATACGGCTACGCGTACCCTCGGTCACTTTGTAGCCAACGCGGATGGTGTCACCCGCCTTGAAATCGGGGATATCGTGCCCCAAAGCGGCGATTTGTTCCGCTTCTAGTTGTGCGATCAGGTTCATCTGAAGCGCTCCTTTTATGATCCCGGTTTGCCCGGTGAATATGTTTCGCGTCCCGATAGCTCTTAGTCTTCTTCCGGGTTCACCGAAGTGCCCGCCAGAGGTCAGGTCGACGTTGCTTTTGCGCCCCAGTTTTCACATCTGCCGTCGGCGCCGAAGAAAGCGCATCAGATGTCCAATAAAACAAAGGCTCCGGTCAGTATTCTGATTCCAGATTGGCGGGGTATAGGAGGATTTTGAGGCGCAATCAAGTGGGATCGGTAACTTAGGTGGAATAGGGCGGACATTACGGCATAGCCCCCTATCGTTGCTGTTCTAATTGCGCTTTATTAGGGGAAGCATTGTCTTACCTAGGAGCAGGCTGGCACCATGAATGATACGGCAACGATGACACAACCTTGGGTCCGCATAGACTGTTTGGAAGCCCCGGATTTGACGGATGACGTAGAGGCCTTAACCGATGCCATTTTCGGGCCGGCAGAGCGGGTCGTCGCGATTTTGGATGCCAATCGCATTCTTGGCCTGCCGGATATTCTGGAAGCCGAAGGGCATGAGAAAACCTGCCTGTTTCGCGGTGATCTGGCAAAAGATGCTGGCGATGTGTCGCCTTGGCTGGTTGTGGTGAACCGTGGTGATCGGCTGTTGAAGTATTTGCTGACCCGTGATGACCGCCAAGAGGTGGTTCCCTTCGCGCTTTGGACGCAAGAGGCAGGGGTATTTTTGCGCACGGATATGGGGTTGGAGGCGTTGCAAGGGCATTTGCGCCGCTTTCTTCGCGTCAGTGATGGCAATGGAAAAAACTTCCTGTTTCGCTATTGGGAGCCATCAATCGCGGCAGCTTATTATGCTAATATCAATGATAGGCCGGAGTTGATCGAGCGTTGGTTCCGGGCCCGTGAAGGGGGGCTAATAGATGCGATAGTGGCACCTGATGCCGCCCAAGACGGCCCATCCCTGACGGTTATAACCCCGCAGGAAATAGCCCCGTCCAGCCGTCCGCCTGTCGGGGCATTTGCGCTAAATGCGTCAGATGTGGCGTTGTTTTCGCAGGTGCGCATGGAGCGCGACGTGGAGACCCTTACCACGCGCTTGTCCGACACCTTTCCTGAGGTAGCGAAAGACCTATCCCATGATGATCTGCGCAAATTGGTGCAGCGGATGATATCGAAGATGATGTCCTTCGGGTTTTCTCAAAAGCCTATGCTGTTCACCTTGCTTGCATGGGAATTACATTACGGTCCCGACTTTGAGCGCGTGGACACCGAAGGTGAGTTGTCGCGCATTATGGTCGAGCCTCGAAGCGCGGTGGAGCGCTTCGAGTTGTTGAAGGTGCGAATGGAGAAATTTGACTGAGGCTATTTGGCCTTGCCAGAGTCGTTGGGGTAAATAATGCGCACGAAATTTGTGTCCGGTGCCATGCCAATCGAGCCGTGGTTTGCCGATACGTGGCCATAGTTGCGCAACATAGCACGCTTGGAGGCGCCTCCTGGCGTTGCTCCGCCGGTCGACATTCCGGGCGCTAATGCTTCCAGCCCCGCAGGAACGGTGTAATCGTTGCCGGTCGGGAAGCTTGTGAACGGAACTTCCGAGGCCAAGCCTTGGTCATACATGATCCGCAAAGGTATCCGCGATAGGCCTACTTCGACCCACGGTCGCACAAGGCGGGCCCCGGTGTTGTAGCTCCAGATCATGCTTCCGCCCCCCATTGCCCCGCCAATGTAGCGTGTGGTTATCGGGGTGGGAGTGTTCATTAGCCCATCGCTGGGCTCGTTTGGTAAAATCCAGCCTTCGCTAGCCCAAAAACTGGTCTGGGAGGCGCGCTCGGCACTGGCTTGGGCGTTGGAAGCGTTCCATGCAGATGCAGCTTGCGCTTGTGTGCCATAAATGTGGTTTTGGGTGCGTTGCACAACAGTTTCATCACCTTTGCCGCTATAGCCACCCCCAACGTCGGAGTGCGCGCCCGGCAATTCCCGCGTGTCACCGCCGCCGGGGATGTTGTGGTTAAGGCGGAAGTTTTTGCGGTATTCATGCTCGGCTGTCAGGTGGTAAATGCGGTCGGCCTGAGAGGTGGACAGGTGTACGTTGACATCGCCGTGGTCGTCGTTGTCGCCACGCCCGATTGCGGCAACAGTGTCAAAAATTCCAACGTACCGGATCGTGACTTCGCGCCCTTCGGGCAGGTAGGCGCGCTTTTTGTTGACGTAATAGGCATAGTACTCAACGAAGCCCTGCTTGAAGCAATTCACGAAATACCGCGCCGCTGCGGCGCCGCGTGAAAAGCCGAAAACATCGAGAATAATCTCTTTCGGCTCGACGCCGGGGGACAGGGTGTTGATGGCGTTGCCAACATCGACACAAGCCTCAAAGACCCGCGCCTCGACGCCAGTGCGCCCAGTGCCAGTACCAGCACCAACAAGGTTTCCCGGCCAGTAATCGGACTCGCCAGAGGTGGTGCCGATACCCTGTTTGTATATGGAGAAAAACTTGGTTTTTATACCACCGCAGTCGGCACGCTCATTGTATCTGGGGCCGCTTTTATACAGTGGAAAAAGTAGCGACACATTGGAGTTCGCGCTGGAATAGCTGGCGCCGCCCGTGCGGCCGCCATCGGCGGCAACATTTTCAGTGTTGTTGCCTGTGCCGTCAAAAAATACGCCGATCTCTAGCGTGACGTCTGGGCAGCTTTGTGCTGTTGCCCCGGCGGAACCTTCCATGCCAGTTGACGCGCTTTCGGATCTTTCGGTAACTTTTCCCATGATCTAGCTCCCGTTTGTGCTGCAATTGGAGGTGCCTTGCGGCGGGTAGCTGCGCTCGAGGGCCTCGAACAACCCTGGATACTCGCGCGGTTTGGCGGCGAAATCAGTGTCGCCTGTTTCATGGCGCGTGCCACAAATACGCGCCACATCGTTTTCCCGCGTGTCGCTTTGCGAGGTGGGCACCGGATCAGAGGCCACGATCATCAAGCCATTCGGCCCGAAAATCGGCATCAGCCGCACGCGGTCGGTCGGGATGGTCTCCAACGTGTCTACCGCAACGTCGACTTGCGCACGCCAAGCGCGGTCAGTCAGCAACTCGACCCATTCCGCCTCAAGGCGCAGAGTGCTCCCCCCTTTCGGGTAGCCAACAGACATCTCGCCCGTTCCCGCAAGACGCGGATGATCTTGGTCTGCGAGGCCTACTGCGACAATTGGCAATAATCCTAAATTTGTGCCGTTGAGGCTGAATTCAGTGACCACCACCGGGGTGCTGGCATAGGTGGAGAACGACACGACAACCCCCGATGGATCGCCGCCCAGCCGGCAGGCGCTCAACAGGAGCGTTGCGAACAGAATTCCTAATGCGCGCATCATTTTGGCTCATCCGTTGCAATAGCTGGTAGCTGCCCAATCGGGCGCACTCCGAAGCGTTTGGTGGAAACATCGACAAGCATAAAATCGGTGCCGTTTACTTTCTCGATCATCCAGTCCCCGGCGGGGGCGATGGCGTGGTTTTGCACGGCAATGGCCTCCCCAAAAGGAACCGGAGGTTGCATGCCGTATATTTGCAGCGATTTCAGCGGGCCGTATTGCTCTTTCGCACGGTCCAGCATTGGTGCGCCAGCGTCATCGGCTACATCCAACCCCTTGTGTGGTGAGGCCAGAACATAGTCCAAAATCAGCCGGTCAACGGGCATTTTTCGTGTCGAGTGAAATAGAAACGGAGCATCAACGATCGACAGAGCCATGCCGACAAAGACCAAGTGGTGCCGCTCGTTCCAGATGAACAGGTCGCCAAATGGACCATAGGCGATCACATGGCTTCCAATGGCCAAGTCGGGATCATTGGCAAACAACATGCTTAGGGTATCAGCAAAGGCACCGGGCAGGCAAAGCCGCAGCCGCCCTTCGGCTAGGTCGCCAACGCCGTAGTTGTCCCAGACATCCAGCAAAATGGGTGGCAGCTTGCCTTCATAGGCAGCAATAACCTCGGGCTGGACGCGTTGAACCTGCGTAAGAGGGCCGTTTTCGGCCATAAGACGGGTGATGAAAGCCTGACCACTCTGGCCATCAATCTCGCTTCGATAACTCAAATTAATTTCCTTCCGGTCTAATAGTCCGGCATGTTTAATTTGGTTAGTATGGACGCAACTTGCTGATCAGACAATAGGGGCTGTCGTTGATCCGGTGTGCGCCCTATTTATTCTTGCCAAGATGAGCCGCCCAGAGGTCTGGCCTGCGTTCACGTGTTAAGCTCTCGGATTGTTCTTGGCGCCACGTTTCAACTTTCGCGTGGTCACCAGAGGTTAAAATCTCCGGTATGCGTAAGCCCTTCCAGTCGGCGGGGCGGGTGTATTGCGGGTGCTCTAACAGCCCATCCGAGAAGCTTTCTTCTTCGGTTGAGGCGGCGTTGCCCAAAACATCGGGCAGCAGCCTGACGGTGGCGTCAATCATGGCTTGGGCCGCCAATTCACCGCCGGTTAACACGAAGTCTCCAAGCGAAACTTCCTCAATGTCATAGTGGTCGATGACACGTTGATCTACGCCCTCAAAGCGCCCGCACAGCATGGTGATGCCGTCGGCCTGCGCCCACTTGGCCGCTTTGGCTTGGGTGAACGGCTTGCCGCGTGGCGACAAATACACCAGCGGCCATTTCGCGCGCGGAGAAGTGTTGCGTCGCGCGAAATCAAGCGCTTTGCCGACGACATCGGCACGCAGCACCATGCCCGCGCCGCCGCCTGACGGCGTGTCATCCACGTTGCGGTGCTTACCGTCGCCAAAGATACGAAGATCAATGGTGTCCAAGGCCCAAAGCCCTTCTTTTAGGGCTTTACCCGTCAGCGACGCGCTTAAAACACCGGGAAATGCTTCGGGAAACAAGGTTATGATCTTGGCGTTCCACGCGTTTTTTAGGCGAGGCGTTTCATCCATCAAGGAACGTGGTTGTGCCGAGGCGGATATGGTCTTTCGGCCATGGGATTTGGTCAGTTTGGTCATATCAATTCCCTAGTCGAGCAACCCTTCGGGCGGGTCTACAATGATCCGCCCTGTGGCCAAGTCAATCGTCGGCACCGAGTCCAGCGTGAATGGCAGCAACACTGAGCCTTTCAGCGTCGGGCCGCGTAGCTCTAGAATATCGCCCGCGCCGTGGTTCAGCACGGCTGCGACCTTGCCCAGTACCGTGCCGCCAGTGTCCAGCACCTCTAGGCCCATCAAATCCGTGTGATAATATTCGCCGTCAGGCAGGGTGGGCAGTAGATCCCGATCAGCTGACAATTTCACCCCACGCAGCGCGTCGGCCTCGTCCTTGAAACGCACGCCAGACAGGCGGGCGGCGAAGCCGTTCTTGACGGTGCGGGTGATCTTGACGGTGTACTCGACGCCGTTGTCGCCCTTGAGCGGGGAATAGAGTTTAATATCCTCAGGATTGGCGCAGAAGCTTTTCAGCCGTATTTCGCCCTTCACCCCAAAAGAGCCAGCAATGGCCCCGACAACGATCTGTTCTTTACTCATTGCGATCTTGCTCCGTCACATAATCCGCGCGCATCCACCACGCCACCCGCATCGAGGCAGCGGTCTTTTTGTAAATAACGCTCTGCTTGCAATCCCCAATAGAAGGCCAGCCCCATCAATACCAGTGTGATCAAGCGCCCGATCATGACAGCGCCCCCATGGCTTGCGCAATCAAGCGGTAATCTGCCTCGGGGATGGTGAACTTCCCTGATCGAAACGACATGCCCCAATGGCTTGGGCGGGTCACAAAGGACAGCTCCTCCAGCATCGGGCGCACGGGGACGTCCCGTACATCATCGAATGAGGCGTCGCGCACCCAAGCGGGCATGCCGCTCATGTAATCCATCTGACGTGGGGCTTCGCCAGTGATTGTTGCATGACCGACAAACGCCTGCACTGGCGCGCCGTCAAATTCGGTCTTTGGGGCGTAGAAAATGACCTTGTCGCCCACATCCAGATTGCGCACAGCGGCTTCCTTGCCGTGGCTGAAGGCGACGAAACCTTGCGCCTTACCTGCCGCTACGTGGGCCGCATGAACGACGCCAATTACATATCTCATAGCGGCTCCTATACTTCGCGGATGTCCAGCGCCGCAGCACGGGCTTCCCAGCCTTCGCGGGCCAGTTCTGGCGTGTCGTTGTTGGCTTCGGGGTAGCCAAGGCAAAAATATCCGATGAGCGCCCAGTCTTTCGAGACACCTAGGTCGCGGCATAGTTTTGCCGGATCCAGTACGGATACCCAACCAAGCCCCAGCCCTTCGGCGCGTGTGGCCAGCCAGAATAGCGTCACGGCTGAAACTACCGAATAGCGGCGCATCTCGGGCATCGAGCCCGCACCTAAGCCATGGCCCTTTGTCGTGGCTTCATCGCAGAAAATCGCCAGCTGCACCGGTGCCCGGTCCATGCCTGCAAGTTTCAGTTTGGCGTAATTAACCGCCTGATCGCCATCATAGCGCGCAAGCGCCTCGGCGTTGGCGATCATGAAATTCTCGCGCGCAGCAGCACGGGCATTCGGGCTGTTCACCCGCACAATGCGCCACGGCTCCGACAGCCCCACGGATGGGGCAGATGAAAACGCGTCGAGGCACCGCATCAGCAGTGCCTCGTCCACAGGGTCGGTGCGGAAGTGGCGCACATCGCGCCTCCACCGCATCAACTCGTATAGCTCGTCCCGGAATTCCGGTTCGAAATCACGCATGTTTTGCTAAGTCGCAGATTACTCTGCGGCTTCCTCAGCAGGTGCCTCAGCAGGGGCAGCAGCAGCTTCAGCAGCGGCCGCAGCTTTGGCAGCTTTCTCTTCAACACGGTCCTGAGCTTTCTTACCAGGCTCAGCTTTTTTCATGTTGGCGCGCTCTTTTTTCTCAAGAACACCAGCAGCTTCCAAGAAGCGCGATACACGGTCGGTAGGCTGTGCGCCTTCGCTCAACCAGTACTTGATGCGCTCCATGTCCATTTGCACGCGCTCTTCGCTGTCTTTCGCGAGCAGTGGGTTATATGTGCCCAATTTTTCGATGTAGCGGCCATCGCGTGGCATACGCGAGTCAGCTGCAACAATACGGTAAAAAGGGCGTTTTTTGGACCCACCACGGGCCAGACGGATTTTCATTGCCATTGAGTAGTTCTCCTTAAAGGCGGTTGCCGGGTAGATACCCGAAATTATTGAAACGTTTTATGGTTTTGGATGACTTCCCGAATAATGAAATTCAGGAAGGATTTGGCGAAGTCGGGGTCGAGGTCAGCACGTTTTGCCAAATCCTCAAGTCGTTCTATTTGCGTTGCTTCCCGGTCGGGGTCGCTCGGCGGTAAATCGTTTTCAGCCTTCAATATGCCCACCGCTTGGGTATGCTTGAAGCGCTCGCCCAGCGTATAGACAAGGATCGCGTCCAAGCGGTCGATGCTGGAGCGGTGATCCTTCAAGATATCCGCAGCTTTGGTGACGGTATCAGTCAAGAGCAAACCCCTTCGGCTTAAAGGCAGGGTCATGGTAATGGCTGATTTCCAGCGCAATACCATGTGACAGTTGAGTGTCGTTCAATTCAGCTGGTGAGGGATGGCGGTAGACGGCATCATCATCCCCAATGGATTGCGCTTGCTTGTCTTTGACGCAGCCCATTCGTTCAGCTAGGCGCACGGAATCAAGGTTATACGGGTCAAGATAGCTAACCGCGCTGTCCCAGCCGCCATCAGTATAGAAATGGCGCCGCGCCGCATCAACGGCCTCTAATGCGTAGCCTTTGCCAGCCACTTCGGGCCAAATAATCCAAGCCAGCTCGCGCTCTGGCCACATTGCAGGTTGCCAGCCGCCAGCCATGCCAAGCGTTGCGTCGGTTTCTTTGTCGTGGATCATCCACATGCCAAAGCCGCGAATTTCCCAGTGGCCGATCTCGGCGGCATAAAGCATCCACGACTCGTACGGGTTCAGTGGGCCGCCCATATAGCGGGCGCGAAAGCTGGTAAACGTGGCTTTGAAATCTGGGTAATCTTCGGGCTGTGGTCCGCGTAGGATCAGCCGTTCAGTTTCCAAAATTGGGATGTCGCGGTGTCCCATTACAAAGCCTCCGAGTTTAGGTGTCTGTAGACGTTCATCATGCCAAACATCGGGTGATCAAGCTTGCGCTCGAATGTGGCGCCCATGCGTTGCGCCACTTTGGCCGAGCCATCATTGCCCTCTGCCACAAGGCTGATTGCGGTTTTCCAGCCCAATGTTTTGTAGGCGTAATCACGTGTCGCTAATCCAGCCTCGGTGGCGAAGCCGCGCCCCTCAAAGCCGTTCATCAAGTCCCAGCCCAGCTCTTGCTCGGGCCATGCATGTGGGAACCAAGGACCAACCATGCCGATAAATTTGCCAGTTGCGGTTTCGTCCACGCCAAAGCGGCCATAGCCGCGCAGGGTCCAATGGCCGATTTCGCAGGCTAGCGTGCGCCATGTCTCGTCGGGGCGCTTTGGGCCGCCAACATATTGCGAGCGGTCGCTGGCATAGAACTCGGCCAGCGCATCAAAATCGCCAATCGCCAATGGGCGCAGCGTCAGGCGCTCTGTATGAATGGTAGGGGGCGTCATTTCTTTTTCCCGAAACCAGACAGGCCGGGGGGCAATGCGCCGCCACCAAGACCGGGCATTCCGCCCATGCCACCCATACCGCTGGGCATCTTCGAGCCTAGCTGCTTTGCCGCGGCTTCCATCGCCGCCGGATCGCCCATATCGGGCATTCCGCCGCCTTTGCCGAACATGCCCTTCATGGCCTGTTTCAGCATTCCGCCTTTGCCCATCTTCTTCATCATGTCGCCCATTTGGCGTTGCATCTTAAGAAGCTTGTTCAGCTCGGAGACTTCCATGCCGGAGCCTTTGGCAATCCGCTTTTTGCGCGAGGCTTGCAGCAATTGCGGGTTGGCACGTTCGCGCTTGGTCATCGACTGGATCAGCGCAATTTGGCGCTTGAGCATCTTGTCATCCATGCCAGCTTCTTTAGCTTGGCCAGCCATCTTTTTCATACCGGGCATCATGCCCATAAGGCCTTCCATGCCGCCCATCTTGATCATCTGCTCAAGCTGGTTTTTCAGGTCGTTCATGTTGAACTGACCCTTCTGGAAGCGTTTCATCATCCGCTCGGCTTGCGCGGCCTCGATGGTTTCTTGGGCTTTCTCGACCAGCGATACGATATCGCCCATGCCAAGGATGCGGCCAGCAATGCGGTCTGGCTCAAACGTCTCAAGCGCGTCCATCTTTTCGCCAAGGCCTACAAACTTGATCGGCTTGCCCGTGACCGCGCGCATCGACAGGGCAGCACCACCGCGACCGTCGCCGTCCATACGGGTCAGAACCACGCCAGAGATGCCAATTTTTCCGTCAAATTCTTCAGCCACTTCCACGGCGACCTGACCGGTTAGGCCATCCACCACTAGCAACGTTTCGCGCGGGTTCACGATGTCGCGGACGTCTTCGACCTCTTGCATCAACACTTCGTCGATTTGCAGGCGGCCAGCCGTATCCAGCATATAGACGTCGTAGCCGCCCAGTGTTGCCTGTTGTTTGGCGCGTTTGGCGATTTGAACGGGTTTCTCGCCTTTAACGATCGGCAAAGTATCCACGCCGATTTGCATACCTAGAATGGCAAGTTGTTCCATCGCAGCGGGGCGGTTCACATCGAGCGAGGCCATCAGAACGCGCTTGTTGTTTTTCTCGGTCAGGCGCTTGGCCAACTTACCGGTTGTTGTGGTTTTACCAGAGCCTTGCAAGCCAACCATCAGGATCGGAGCAGGGGCGTTGTCAATTTTCAACTCGCCCGGCTCGGCATCGTCGCCTGCCAGAACATGGCGCAATTCGTCATGGACGATCTTGATGACTTGCTGGCCCGGCGTGATTGATTTGGTGACGTTTTGGCCAGTGGCTTTCTCGGCTACGGCTTTGACAAAATCACGCGCGACAGAGAGGGAAACATCGGCTTCAAGCAGAGCGACGCGAACTTCACGCAGGGCCGTTTTGACGTCATCCTCGGATAACGCGCCTTGCTTGGTGAGCTTGTCAAAGACGCCAGAGAGGCGCTCGGATAGGTTCTCAAACATGCGCTCGGCGCTCCTTTTGTCTCACATATGCCCCTACTTTATGTAGGTATGGGGCGGCTCAAAACCAAACAGAATTGCCCCCATGGGCGCAACGCGCTGATGGGGGGCGATCCCTGCACTTGGCATGGGACCGGAAGTTTGATGCTTCCGGGTGTTATGCGCGTCCTACGCTCGGGTGCGCACAGAGTCAAGCCAGCGGTTGATGGCGTCTGCAACCGCGCGGTGCTGGCCGACATTAGAGTAGCCGGTTGTAATCGGGTGCATCCCGGCACTTTGGCCGGTCATCTCCAAGGTGACACGGTAGAGCGTGCTGTTGTCAGAAGTCGTTTGCTCAAGAATAGCGCGTTTCACTTCGTTCAATGGGTGGACGACAACGGAGGCATTGCGCATGTTTTTGCGCTGCACTGTCAGGGTGGCGCTATCGGCGTTGAAAATAAGCTGAACCCGCCGTGAGAAGATATAAAGGCACGCCCCTGACAACAGGACCCCGAGCAGGAACGCCAGCCCGATAATCTCCCCCATCCAAAGCAGGCCGATTGTCAGGCTAAGGAAGACCAAGGCCATGAGCAATAATATTGCGGCAATGAATATTGGGCGGTTTTCTACGATCAGTTGGCTGGGAGTGTCGCGGGTGATTTTCATGAGGCGCAGCCTAGCCGCGCCCCATGCGATATGTCGAGCAAATACGCCTGTTTATGCCACGAGGGCTTCAATCTGAGCGGTGGTGTCTGCGGGGTCTTCGCTGGCCGTTATGATGGTGATGTCGGTGATGCCGACAAAGTTTAGGACTTGGCGCAGGTGGGTGCTTGCATAATCCACTGGTGCGCCGACTGTGACGCCCCCAGCGGCAAACGCAACAATAGCGCGTTTACCGCTGAGCAGCCCTTCGGGGCCGTTGTCAGTATAGCGGAACGTAACACCTGCGCGTGCGATCATATCCACCCAGGATTTCAGGGCCGCTGGCATGCCGAAGTTATAGACGGGCAGGCCGATGACGACGGTATCCGCCGCCGCCAATTCAGCCACGAGTGCGTCTGAATGTTTTAGCTCGTCACGTTGCGCTTCTGTGCGGTCCTCAACGGGGGTGAAGTTGGCATTGACCCAGTTCTCGGTTAAAAGCGGCTCTCCGTTTTGTAGGTCCCGGCGGATCACGTCGCTGCCCAGCTTGGCAATGATGCGGGAGGTGAGATCGCGGCTAATCGAGCCATTAATCCGTGCGGAGCTGTCGATGTGCAGAATAGTCATGTTTGATGTCCTAAAATTTACAGTTGTTTCGCTGGTGTGAAGATTGGGACTTGCAAGTTTGAACATAAGACGGATGATGGGGGAATTAATGCGCGCATACGCACAGAAAAAAGGCTTGGCTCATGGAAATTGATAATTGGGATGAATACCGCACGGCCTACCAAGTCGCCCGGTTGCGCACAGTGAGTGCCGCGGCAGAGGCTTTGGGCGTGCATCATGCCACGGTCATTCGCCACATCGACAGCCTTGAGGGCAAGCTCGGCGCCAAGTTATTTCAGCGCCACGCGCGCGGCTACACGCCGACTGAGGCCGGAGAAGACCTGTTGACTGTGGCCTCTGCCACCGAGGATCAACTAACCCAGCTTGCGGGGCGCATTCATGGGCGCGGGGCGTCGGTTTCAGGGGCTCTGATCGTGACCTGCCTGCCGCAAATGTCCTCGCTTATGGCGCGCACAATTACCAAGTATCAAATTGAGCACCCTGAAATTCGCGCCGAGTTGATCGTGGATACCCGCCCCTTGCGCCTTGAATATGGTGAGGCTCATGTGGCGATACGCGCCGGCGCGCCGGGGGATGACCTTGATAACATCGTGCAAGAGTTGGCAAAGCTGCCCGTGCGCTTGTTTGCGCATAAGGACTATATTTTTCGACATGGCCCGCTGAACGGCATTGAAGATATTCCCAATCACCGCTTTTGCCGCATGGCTACTTTGAACCCCAAAGCCCCGTTTATGCGCTGGATCGGGGAGCATGTGCCGGAAGAAAACGTGGTCTACAAATGCTCGGATACGAACTCCGTGCAAGACGCGGTGATTGCGGGGGCGGGCATTGGCTTTTTGCCTTCCTATATGGGGCACCAAAATCCTGACCTGAAAGAGGTGATGCCTGCCGACCCGAGTTGGTGGTCGACGTTTTGGTGCGTTACCCATGTTGATTTGCACCGCACGGCCAAGGTGCATTCTTTCGTGACCTTCTTGAAGGAAGAGGCGAAGGGATGGGCGGACCTCTGAGCCGCCCTGAACGCAAGGGTTTGAAAACATGACACCTGTGATGCGTGGCCATGCGGCGATGTTGCTGTTCTCGGTGCTGGTGGCGGGGTCGTTTTCGCTCGGGGCGCTGGCGGCCAATGAAATTGCGCCTGCTGCGTTGAATGCCGTGCGGTTTGCGATTGCGGGCGTGGTGATCGGGGGTGCGGCGTTCGCGACGACCGGGTTGCCGCGCTCTGCCATGGTGGCCCCTTGGCGGTACTTGCTTTTGGGCGGGTTGTTTGCGGCCTATTTCGTGTTGATGTTCGAGGGGCTGAAAACCGCCCCGCCAGTGAGTGCGGCGGCGGTGTTTACTTTAACGCCTTTACTGGCTGCGGGAGCGGGGTATCTGTTGCTGCGCCAAATCCTGACGCTACGCATGGCGCTGGCTTTGGCACTGGGCGCGGTCGGCGCGCTTTGGGTGATTTTCCGCGCGGATGTGTCTGCCTTATTGGCCTTTGAGGTCGGGCGCGGCGAGATGATCTATTTTGTCGGGGTCGTAGCGCATGCCATCTACACCCCGCTGGTGCGCAAGCTGAACCGGGGCGAGCCGCCAGTGGTGTTCTCGTTCTTTACCCTGCTGGGTGGCCTCGGGGTGCTATTGCTTTGGGGCTGGTCCGATTTGATCGCCACGGATTGGGCGGCACTGCCCGCAATTGTCTGGGTGACCATCGCCTATGTGTCGATCGCGGCGTCCTCGGTCACCTTTGTCTTGCTGCAATATGCGGCGATGCGACTGCCGTCCTCAAAGGTGATGGCCTATACCTATCTGGTACCAAGCTGGGTAATCCTAACCGAATTGGCCTTGGGTGGGACGTCTCCGCCGATGCTGGTCTTGGGCGGAGTGGTGCTGACGGTGGTGGCGTTGGCGATGCTGTTGAAAGACTAGTCGTTCAACTCGTGGTCAAGGAACTGCTCAAAGGCGTCAAAATTCAACGCCTTTAGCTGCCCAAAGCTTTCGATCCAGACGATGGCCTCGCGCATGGCCTCGGGTTCCAGCTTGCACCACTTCACCCGCCCCCGCTTTTCCTGTGTGATCAGACCTGCGCGCGTCAGAATGCCCAGATGTTTGGAAATGGCGGCAAGCGATATCTCAAACGGCTCGGCCACATCGGTCACTGCCATGTCGTCTTCAAGCAACATGGTCAGGATCGCGCGGCGGGTGCTGTCGGCAAGGGCCGCGAAAATGGTGTCGAGTGCTGGTGTCATAACAATGTCTTAACGCTGATGAGCGCGGGGGAACAGGTGTTACAGTTTCGGCCCGTGCGGGCCTTGAGAGGGCCATTGGAAGCGCAACAGCTCTATGTCGTCCTTCGACAAGCCAATATCACGGTAGAGGTGCTCCGCTAAATCCGGCGGAATATTGTGGTATTTGTGCTTTTTTGGCAAGCTTAAGAGGTCGCGCAAGCGCGTTAGTATCGACATGTGAGCTTCCTGTTTGGTTGGTTTAATTGAATATGTGCAAGATATGGGGGAGTATTCAATTTCAATTGCTTGACATATTGCGTGCTTAAAAGGCACGTATATGCATGTCTCGCCCCTTGCCTCCTCTCAATGCGTTGCGTGCCTTCGAGGCCGCTGGCCGCCATCAAAGCTTCTCTGGGGCGGCGGCGGAGTTGGGGGTTAGTCATTCGGCCATTAGCCGTCATGTGCGGGGGTTGGAGCACCGGTTGGGGGCGCAACTGTTTCGCGATTTACCGCGTGGAGTGGCGTTAACGCAGGCAGGCGCGCGCTATTTGGCGCAGGTAACTCCGGCTTTAGACGCTATTTCCGAGGCGACAGAGGTGTTCCATGATCGGCCTTCGGGGCGATTGGTCATCAACAGCGAGCCGCTATTTGCGGCGAAATTCCTGGTGCCGCGCATGGCCGACTTTCAACACCGCTATCCAGAGATCGAACTGCGGTTAGAGGCCAGTCATCACCTCGCGGATATGGCGCGTTATGAGGCAGATCTGGCGATCAGGTCTATTACCTCTGGGATGCCAGAGCAGGCCAGTGACTTGATTAGCAATGGGTGGCTTTTCGCTTATGGTGCGCCCTCTTTGGTTGGAGAGGGATTTGCTGCGCCAGAAGATGCTTTGAAGTTTCGCC
This sequence comes from Litoreibacter sp., assembly GCF_058136045.1. Taxonomy (NCBI): domain Bacteria; kingdom Pseudomonadati; phylum Pseudomonadota; class Alphaproteobacteria; order Rhodobacterales; family Roseobacteraceae; genus Litoreibacter; species Litoreibacter sp. The sequence continues at coordinate 3,267 of NZ_JBYVDD010000002.1, read as the reverse complement.
GATTTCAGGACCGCCGTGGTAATCCGTGGGGCAGGTGGGCGCGGGCTGCGGGATCGAACCCTGATATGTTCGAGGCCCCCGACTGGCGGATGCGGTCGATATTGGCGATGGAGGCGGCGGTTGCGGGGCAGGGGGTGTTCTTGTGTACAGAGGATGTGATGGCAGATGCCTGCGCCAAGGGGGTGATGGTGAAGTGTTCACCCGTCGGTATACCCGCTGGCAGCTATCATTTGCTTTTTGGGGATGGGGTTCGCCGCCGCGCACCTGCTCGGGCGTTCCGAAATTGGTTGCTGGATCAGGCTGAGCCGTTTCGAATTGAAGCGGGCGACGGAAATCATCAACCAAGTGGTTGAATATCAAATTGACGCAAATGGGTCCGAGGTGTGATGGCTTGCGTAACCGGAATTGAAAAATAAGTGTTTTAAAACAATATACTGATGGTGTTTTCTTGACAACCTCGGACTGATTGACTCCATGCCCACCGCGGCTTATCCCTCCTGTAAGTGAACCCTTGGGGTGATTTTGATGTCAGACGATCTGAGACAGGCGCAACTTGACGCGCTGAGCGAGCGGATCGAGGGGCTTAAGAAAACCACACAAGCTGAAAAGCCGCGGGGGGATGAACACTATTCGGGGGCCCAGCAGGGTTGGCGCATGGTGACGGAATTGGTGGCCGGTCTGGGGATTGGCCTGAGTTTAGGATACGGTCTCGATTGGCTGTTCGGCACATTGCCGATTTTCCTGATACTCTTTACATTACTGGGCTTCGGGGCCGGAGTGAACGTTATGCTTCGCACCGCCAAAGAAGTTCAAAAGGAACAGCTGGCCGAAGCGGCCCGTGAGAAGGACTGAAGAATGTCACAAGAAGCACATAGCGAAGCCGCCCACGGTGAAGCAGCACATGGTGCCGCAAACGCAGCACATGGCGCAGAAGACGGCGCACTGACATTCCACCCGATGGATCAGTTCATCATTAAGCCGCTGTTTGGTGGCGGTGAAGTGGGCATGTTCACCATCACCAACTCAACATTGTGGATGGCTTTGACTGTCGTCGCTATCATCTTGCTGCTGGTTGTCGGCACCTCGCGCCGCGCCATTGTGCCGACGCGTTCGCAGTCCATTGCCGAGATAATATATGGCTTCGTCTATAAAATGGTCGAAGACGTAACCGGCAAAGAGGGGGTGAAGTACTTCCCCTATATCATGACGCTGTTCATGTTCATTTTGGTGTCAAACTTCCTTGGCCTCTTGCCAATGGCGTTCACCCCGACATCACACATCGCGGTCACCGCAGTGCTGGCTATGTTCGTGTTCTTGACCGTGACCATTCTGGGTTTCGTCAAAAATGGCATGGGTTTCTTGGGTCTGTTCTGGGTGTCTTCGGCACCATTGGCATTGCGCCCGGTCTTGGCCCTGATCGAGGTCATCAGCTACTTCGTGCGCCCCGTTAGCCACTCCATTCGTTTGGCAGGCAACATGATGGCGGGTCACGCGGTTATCAAAGTTTTCGCGGGCTTCGCAGCCATCGCGGCAATCTCACCACTGTCCATTCTGGCGATCACCGCCATGTATGGTCTCGAAGTTCTCGTAAGCGGAATTCAAGCTTATGTGTTCGCAATTCTGACCTGCGTGTATCTGAAAGATGCGCTGCATCCTTCACACTAAGGTCAAGATAACTAATCACCTCAATTCCATCGTAAGGAGAAAAGACATGGAAGGCGATATCGCAGAAATGGGTAAATTCATCGGCGCAGGCCTGGCATCTGTTGGCATGGGCGGCGCAGCCGTCGGTGTGGGCAACGTTGCTGGCAACTACTTGGCCGGCGCATTGCGCAACCCATCCGCAGCTGCTTCGCAGACTGCAACATTGTTCATCGGCATCGCATTCGCGGAAGCTTTGGGGATCTTCTCGTTCCTCGTAGCACTTCTGCTGATGTTCGCTGTTTAAGAACTAAGTTATACCATCCTTACGGTCGGGCGGGGCACATGTTGTCTCGTCCGATGTAAGACCTACGTAGTCAGACATATCTGGGGGCCATCATGGCAACTGAATCCCACGGGGCAGAGACAGAGAGCGCAGGCGGCATGCCGCAGCTGGATATCTCGACCTTTGACAACCAGATCTTCTGGTTGCTGATCACCTTGGTGGTCATTTATTTCGTGCTGTCGCGCATCGCGCTGCCGCGCATCGGATCGGTTCTGGCAGAACGTGCTGGCACCATCACAAACGACATTGCTGCCGCCGAGGACCTGAAACAACAGGCCGTCGATGCGGAAGCTGCCTATGAAAAAGCCTTGATCGACGCACGCGCCGAAGCAGGCCGCATCGTTGGCGAAACCAAAGCCGCCATTCAGGTGGACTTGGACAAAGCCATTGCAAAGGCTGACGCCGAAATCGCCGCACGGGCAGCCGAGGGTGAAAAAGCCATCGCAGTTATTCGTGATAGCGCGGTCGAGAATGTCGGTATCGTCGCCAAAGATATTGCTAAAGACATCGTCGCAGCTGTGGCTCCGGGCAAGATCGACGCTAAGTCGATTACTGCAGCGGTCACTGCAAAGATGAAGGGATAAGAGATGAAGAAACTCCTCACCCTTACGGCTCTGTTGCCTGCGCCCGCGCTGGCTTCTAGCGGCCCGTTCTTCTCCCTGCACAACACCAACTTTGTGGTGCTGCTCGCCTTTATCTTGTTTATCGGTGTGCTGTTCTACTTCAAAGTGCCGGGTATGCTTGGCGGTTTGTTGGATAAACGCGCCGAGGGCATCCAGTCCGAGCTAGACGAAGCAAAAGCGCTTCGTGAAGAAGCCCAAACTTTGCTGGCCTCCTACGAGCGCAAGCAAAAAGAAATGGCCGAGCAAGCTGATCGCATCGTAGCAGAAGCCAAGCGCGAAGCAGAAGCCGCCGCAGATCAAGCCAAGGAAGATCTGAAACTTTCCATCGCGCGCCGCCTGCAATCTGCCGAAGATCAAATTGCCAGTGCAGAAGCCTCTGCCGTTCGTGAAGTCCGCGACCGTGCCGTATCTGTCGCAATTGCTGCCGCCGCGAATGTTGTGGCTTCTAAAACAACTGCTGCTGATCAGAATAGCTTGATTGACGATGCTATTGCTCAAGTGAAAACTAAGCTTCACTAACGGCACTGGCTTACCAAATTGAAAAGCCCCGAAGCCTGTCGGCCTCGGGGCTTTGCTCGTTTCTGGGCATCTTCGATGCATGCACTTGTTAATGCTGGAGCATGCGAATTTCAAAGCGACCCTCCGGGGGAGGTATTT
>NZ_JBYVDD010000001.1:0-113237 GCF_058136045.1 Litoreibacter sp. | reverse complement strand
CGCCATCAATCTCGTCATAGGCCTGAAAATCACCAAAATACTTCGTGATAGCCGCTGTCAGTGTCGTCTTGCCGTGGTCAACGTGGCCGATTGTGCCGATGTTAACGTGCGGCTTATTGCGTTCAAACTTTTCCTTAGCCATAGCTTTGGGCGCCTTAAAATTTGGGGGCCCTAACGGCCCTGTTTCACTTTGCGCGCTACTTATTCAGGATTTAAGGAAAAATCAAGCCTCAGTTAACAGCGGGCTCAATCGGGGTTGCATCTTCTGGCACCGAATCCACATTGCTTTGCGCTTGGTCGGCTAGATTCGCCAAATCATCCTTGGCCGCCGCTTCTTTATCCTCATCCGTCACATCTTGCCCAAAGAGATCGCCATTGACGACCAGCCAGCGTTCCACGGCCTTGGAAAATTGCGCCGCCAGATTTTCCATCTGCTGCTCTTTGGTGTTGAAGAACCCCGAGCCAATAAATGTCTCGCCATCAAGTTGTTCCAGCACTAAAATTTGCTTAGACCGATCCTTCAGTTGGGTCTTGGTCTCGCTGTCCCAAACATGCACTGTCATGCTCATCGCCGAGCGCGGCGCAAGCGCCAAGCGCCCACCTTTGGTCGCCAAAATATAGCCATCAAGACTATAACTTAGATGGTAAAGTTTCGTCCCCTCATAGCGGCGAAACCGCTTGTCAATCGCGCGCTCCAACACTTCCTCCCACGCCTCTGGCGTAGTTTCGCGAGACACGCCCATCTTGCGCGCTTTGTCGGTTACCGCCACGTTCAAATCCAACTGAAAGTCACCCAACGAGACCTGTTCCTCCGTCTCGGGGTCAGGCACGGCACAGGCAGATAGGGCGAAAGCCACAAATAATGCCGTCAAAATGATGCGCATGGATTGGATCCCCCAAGGTTGCGTCTGCTCTGGATACCCGAGCACGCCTGAGGGTGCAATCATACGCCACGTTGCCGTTGCCAAAAAACCCCATATATTGGATATTATGGAAGACACCACTACCGCATATCCGCCCCGCGTCAATCTGGTCAAAGAGAAGTGGGGCATCTTGCAATCCCTGCGCGCCGCGCAGCGCAACCTACTGGAAATTATTCCAGAAATCGCTTTGCACCAGCCTATTGTCACTGGAAAAATGGGCAAGCCATGGCACATGCTAATGGACCCGCAAGCCATCCGCCATGTGCTGCGCGACGGGCTGGACAACTACCCCAAATCCGACGTGACCAAAAACATCCTACGCCCCGCAATTGGTAACAGCTTGTTTGTCGCCGAGGGCGCGCATTGGCGCTGGCAACGCCGCGCTGCGGCCCCGGTGTTTTCTCATAGAAACGTGGCCAATCTGGCCCCTTTCATGAGCGCCGCCGCGGATCGCTCCTGCGCGCGGATCGCCGCTCAAGTGGGGCGCGCCAGCGACCTGTATGCCGAAATGGTAACTTCGACATTCGAGGTGATATCGGACGTGACGTTCTCCGGCGACGAGGGGTTTGACCGCGCCGCAATCCACTCCGCCATTGATGCTTTTATTGACGGGGCCGCCAAGGTTTCTCTCTTCGATATTCTCGGCCTGCCCACATGGGTGCCGCGCCCCGGCCGCATCCGCTCCTCCGGCTCGATGAAGGCGATGAAAGCCATGGCAGACACCGTCATCGACAACCGTGGCGAGAAACCCGATGGCCAAGTCCCCGACCTGCTTGACCTGCTCATGGCGGGCGAAGACCCCGAGACAAAACGCACGATGAACACGGCAGAATTGCGCGACAACCTGCTGACTTTTATCGTGGCGGGTCACGAGACCACGGCCTTGACTTTGGGCTGGGCGCTCTACCTTTGCGCCTTTGATCAAAGCGTCCAAACCCGCGCTCGCGAGGAGGCACAATCCGTCTTGAACGGCAGAACCGCAACCGAAGCTGACATCGCCAACCTGCCCTATATTCGCCAGATCATCGACGAAACCCTGCGCCTTTATCCGCCTGCCGCCTTCCTGTCGCGCACCGCCCAAAAATCAGACGAACTATGCGGCCGCCCGATTGCGCCGGGCGATACCGTCATGCTGCCAGTCTACGCGCTGCATCGCTCACGCCTGTTGTGGGATGATCCAGACGCATTTAATCCCGACCGTTTTGCCACCGGAAACAAGATCAACCGCTTCGCCTACCTGCCCTTTGGCGATGGCCCGCGGGTCTGCATCGGCATGAGTTTCGCCCTCCAAGAAGCAATAATCATCCTTGCAACGATCTTGTCGCGGTTCAAATTCACACGGGTGGAGGGCAAAGACCCCGCCCCCGTGCTAATCCTGACATTGCGCCCCGAAGGCGGCGCTTGGTTGAACACCGAAAAGGCCTAAAACTTGTAGTCTTTCGGGAAGCCATAAGGCGGGCGTTTGCCCACACCGGCCCGTTTACCAAGCCATTCGGACATGTCTGGCTCATGACGGGTTTTGCCACCGCCCATGCCCCAAGTCAGACCCTCGGCCCAGCCAAATGTGGTGATATCCGACAGACCGCCGTCCAACTCGAACGAGCCTTGCTTGCCTCGCGCCATGTTGTACTTTTGAAGCCGCACACCCTTGCCGCGACCCAGTTCAGGCAGCTCAGTCGTCGGGAATACCAAAAATTTACCGTTCTGGCTGACAATCGCTACGTGATCGCCGCCAATCGGCTTGCAAATCATCGCCCGCACGTCGTCTTTGACATTTAGCACCTGCTTGCCGGTTCGCGTCTGCGCCACGATGTCATCCTCGGACACCATAAACCCGTCGCCAGCAGTCGACGCCACCAGCAGTTTGCGCGCAGGAACGTGGATAAACATGTCCACAATCTCGGCCTCATTGGGCAGGTCCACCATCAAGCGCAACGGCTCTCCCATGCCACGACCACCGGGCAAATTCGCCGCCAAAATCGTGTAGAACCGTCCGTTAGAGCCAAACACCAACACCCTGTCCGTGGTCTCTGCGTGGAACACAAAACGGCTCTCGTCGCCGTCTTTGAACTTCAATTCTCGGGTCAGGTCGATATGCCCCGTCATGGCGCGGACCCAGCCCATTTTGGAGCACACAATCGTCACCGGCTCGCGGTCGATCATCGCCTCTAGCGGCACTTCTGCAATCTCGGTGGCTTCCGCAAACAACGTGCGCCGCGCGCCGCCTTCGCTGTCTTTGCCAAACAATTTGCGCACGTCGCGCAACTGCCCAACAATCTTTTTCCACTGCAAATCTTCGCTGTCCAACAGATCTTCAAGCCCTGCGCGTTCCAGCATCAACTCGTCACGCTCGCGCTTCAATTCCATCTCTTCAAGACGGCGCAACGAGCGCAGCCGCATGTTCAAAATGGCCTCGGCCTGCACCTCGGTCAGCGACGGGTCGCCCGTGCGTTTGATCGGCCCGACATAGTCTTTCTCGTCCATCGCACGCGGATGGGTCTTGCCCCAATCCTCAAACATCAGACCCGATTTAGGGTCATCGTCGTACCGAATAATATCAATCACCCGGTCGAGGTTCAGGAAGGCAAGAATGAAGCCTTCCAACACTTCCAAGCGGTGGTCGATCTTCTCGAGCCGGTGCGTCGAGCGCCGTTGCAACACCTCGCGGCGGTGATCGATAAAGGCGCGCAGCACCTCTTTGAGCGAGCAAACCTTAGGCGTGCGCCCGTCGATCAACACATTCATATTCAACGAGAACCGCACCTCTAGATCAGAACTGCGGAACATCATCCCCATCAGGACTTCCGGATCCACATTCTTGGACCTCGGCTCCAATACAACGCGCAAATCTTCGGCAGATTCGTCGCGAATATCCGCAAGAATTGGCACTTTCTTGGTCTGGATCAGCTCGGCAATCTTCTCGATCAGCCGCGATTTTGGCACCTGATACGGGATCTCGGTCACGACAATCTGCCAAAGCCCGCGCCCCAGATCCTCAACCTCCCACTTGGAGCGCAACCGGAAAGAGCCGCGCCCCGTGCGATACGCCTCTAGGATGTTCTCGCGCGGCTCGACGATCGTGCCACCGGTTGGAAAATCAGGCCCCGGCACATGCTCCAACAAGGTCTCGTCGCGGGCATTTGGCGCCTTAATCAGATGGATGCAGGCGTTGATTAGTTCTTCAATATTGTGCGGCGGAATGTTCGTCGCCATCCCCACAGCAATCCCCGATGACCCGTTGGCCAGCAAGTTCGGGAACGTCGCGGGCAGCACCGAAGGCTCTTCCAAAGTGCCGTCATAATTGGGCCGATAATCGACCGCGTTCTCGTTGAGACCTTCCAGCAGCGCTTCCGCCGCCTTCGTCATTCGTGCCTCGGTATACCGCGCCGCCGCCGGATTATCACCGTCGATATTGCCGAAATTGCCCTGTCCGTGGACCAACGGATAACGGACGTTAAATTCCTGCGCCAAACGCGCCATCGCGTCATAAATCGCAGCATCACCATGCGGATGATAGTTGCCCATCACGTCGCCAGTAATTTTCGCAGACTTCCGAAACCCGCCGTTCGACGCCAGCTTCAACTCGCGCATCGCATATAAAATTCGGCGGTGAACAGGTTTCAACCCGTCGCGCGCATCCGGCAACGCCCGATGCATAATCGTCGACAAAGCATAGGTCAGGTAGCGCTCGCCAATGGCGCGGCGCAACGGCTCGGTCAACTCATTCGGCTCGGTCAGGGAGGTATCGGTATCGTCGGACATGAATGCTGTGTAGCGATGCATTCAAGCAGGGTAAAGACGCCAGATTTAGCTGTTGGGGACTAATTCAGACGGTTTCCCCGTGGCCATTCCATGCTAGGGTATGACAAAAGCATTTATATACCTTTGGGGGGATTTATTCGTGTTTAAGTGGGTCATAGGCCTTTGCGCCGTAATGTTTGGAATTTTGATGCTCCTCGGGGAGCCAACAGCCGAGGAACTTGCGGCCCGTGAAGCCCGCACCGCGCAACAAATAGCGCGCACAGCCAGCGCCACACCCACGCCTGCGAGTGTCGAAATCGCCGCCGTACCTGCCGCCCCCGCCCCTGCACCCGCCTTAGAGAGCGTCAGCGCTGTGGCATTGGTCTCGGCCACCACTGACACCACTGAAATCAGCCCGGCACAGATCCAAACCGCCTCCATCGCGCCCGCACAAACCACCCCCGCCCCCAGCACAGGCAACATCCACCGCGTTACTGGCAAACGGGTTAACCTGCGCTCCGGACCATCGACCACAAACCCCATTGTCGGGCGCGCCGTGCGCAATGACAGCGCCGAGGTCATCGAGATTTTGCCCTCGGGCTGGGCCAAGGTCTACATCCTTGAGACTGGCATCGAGGCCTATATTTCCGCTCAATTCCTCTCGCCTGCGGGCTAGCCGCTTCACGGCGCATAAAATGACACGGACCTCATGACACGCAAAACCATCCTGATCACCGGTTGTTCTTCCGGCATTGGCTACGACACGGCCCACGCGCTGCACAATCGTGGCTGGCGGGTCTTCGCAACCTGCCGCAAGCAAGATGACTGCGACCGCCTAATCAGCGAAGGCTTGGAAAGTTTCGTGCTGGATCAAAGCGATACCGCCTCCATGACCGCCGCCGTCGAAGAGACCCTGACCCGCACCCGTGGCACCCTTGATGCGCTGTTCAATAATGCGGCCTTTGGCATCCCCGGCGCACTCGAAGATTTGCCCACCGACGCCTTGCGGTCAATTTTCGAGACCAACCTATTCGGGTATCACGAATTAACCCGCCAAATCATCCCCGTCATGCGCGCCCAAGGCCATGGTCGCATCCTGAACTGCTCCTCCGTGCTGGGCTTTGTGACCCTGAAATGGCGCGGGGCCTACAGCGCCACCAAGTTTGCCATGGAAGGCCTGACCGATACCCTGCGCATCGAGATGCGCGACACAGGCATCGACGTTATTTTGATCCAACCGGGTCCGATCACTTCCAAAATCCGCCAGAATTCCATTCCCCACTTTGAGAAGTGGATCGATTGGCGCTCTTCCATGCGCAAATCCCACTATGAAGACGTGCTCATCAAACGCCTCTACGAAAGCCGCGATCCCGACACTTTCGAGCTGCCCGCCTCCGCCGTCAGCCATAAGGTTTGGCGCGCCCTAACCGACAGTAGCCCCAAGGCCCGCTACATGATCACCACCCCGACCTATCTGATGGCCGCGCTAAAGCGTTTGCTGCCGACCTTTGTGCTGGATTGGCTAATTAACCGCATGTGAAACGGGTTCGCTTTTCGCGCCCGCTCGGGTAGATGCTAGGGGACCAGCGAAACAAACGGGGGGCTAAAAATGGCCGACGATCCGCTTTTCATACTTGTTGTGATTGCCTGCCTCATCGTCTTGGGGATTTTACTCGTCGGAATTGGCGGCTTCGCTAAGGGCGGTGACTTCAACCGCAAACATGCCAACCGCATCATGCGCTACCGCATCGGGGCTCAGTTTGTTGCCGTGGCTTTGATCCTGATCTTCGTGTTCGTTCGTCGCATGGGCGGGGCGTAACCCATGGTTGTCTTGAACAAAATTTACACGCGCACTGGCGACACCGGGGAAACAGCCCTTGGCAACGGCACCCGCGTCGCCAAGTTTTCCGCGCGCGTTAACGCCTATGGCACCGTGGACGAGACCAACGCCACCGTCGGCCTTGCCCGTCAGCACGCAACCGGCGCGGTGGATACCCAATTGGCCGACATTCAAAACGACCTGTTCGATTTGGGCGCAGACCTGTGCCGCCCTGATATGGAAGACGATGCCAAGGCCGAGTACCCCCCCCTGCGCCTTGCCGCGACGCAGGTTGAGCGGTTGGAAACCCAGATCGACGCCATGACCTCCATCTTGGAACCCTTGCGCTCTTTCATCCTGCCCGGTGGTTCGGCTCTGGCCGCGCAATTGCACCTGTGCCGCACCGTGTCACGCCGCGCCGAGCGCCTCACCGTGGAGCTATCCACCGTGGAATCAGTGAACCCGGACGCGGTGAAATACCTCAACCGATTGTCGGATTGGTTTTTTGTGGCCTCCCGAATGGCAAATAATAACGGCATGGACGATGTTCTTTGGGTTCCCGGGGCCAACCGCTAGCGCAAACATCTTGCGTTTGTAAATTTATCTGTGCTTTTTTCCTTAAACGCGGCGTCATGATACCATTCTGCGTCGATTTTAACCTGTTTTCCGGTCCAGCCCTCGGCTATCCCAGAAGCTGAAAATACAACGTGCCCAATTTCAGGCACAGATCTATGGAGATACCGCCGATGAAGGTCCTCGTACCCGTCAAACGTGTGATCGACTACAATGTGAAAGTTCGCGTCAAAGCGGACGGCAGCGGTGTCGATCTTGCAAACGTCAAAATGTCCATGAACCCGTTCGATGAGATCGCGGTCGAGCAAGCCATTCTCCTCAAAGAGACTGGCAAAGTCGACGAGATCGTGGCGGTTTCCATTGGTGTCAAACAAAGCCAAGAAACTCTGCGCACCGCCCTTGCCATGGGTGCCGATCGCGCCATTTTGATTATTGCAGCCGATGATGTGCACAATGACATTGAGCCGCTGGCTGTCGCCAAATTGCTCAAAGCCGTCGTTGATGAAGAACAACCCGGCCTCGTGCTGTGTGGCAAACAAGCCATCGACAACGACATGAACGCCACCGGCCAAATGTTGTCGGCGCTGCTGGGCTGGTCGCAAGCCACCTTCGCCTCCGAGCTGGACATCGACGGCGACAAGGCCGTTGTCACCCGCGAAGTCGACGGCGGGCTACAAACCATCAAGGTTAATATGCCTACCGTAGTCACCGTGGACCTGCGCCTGAACGAGCCGCGCTACGCCTCGCTGCCCAATATCATGAAGGCCAAGAAAAAGCCGTTGGACGAGAAAACCGCCGCCGATTACGGCGTCGACACGGCCAACCGCCTGACCATCGTGAAGACCACCGAGCCAGAAACGCGCAAAGCTGGCGTCAAGGTTGCCTCGGTCGAAGAACTGGTCGCGAAACTCAAAGACGAAGCGGGGGTGCTCTAAATGGCTGTTCTTTTGATTGCTGAACTAACCGGTGCCGATCTGGCTGTGGATGCCACCGCAAAAGGCGTCACCGCTGCCAAAGTCATCGGCGATGTAACCGTTCTGGTTGCCGGCGCTGGGTGCGCTGCTGCCGCGGATGCCGCCGCCAAGTTGGACGGCGTGTCCAAGGTGCTTTGCGCCGATGACGCGGCCTACGGCAACGGCCTGGCCGAGCCTTTGGCCGATCTGATCATCTCGCTCGCAGATGGTTTTGAACACATCGTCGCGCCTTCTACGGCCTCGGCCAAAAACGTGCTGCCGCGCGTCGCGGCTTTGCTGGACGCGATGGTTATCTCTGATGTGACGGCTGTTGTTGACGCCAGCACGTTCGAGCGCCCTATCTACGCAGGCAACGCCATCCAGACGGTTCAATCCGGTGATGGCAAGAAAGTCCTGACCGTTCGAACCGCCAACTTTGACGCCGCAGGCGAAGGCGGATCGGCACCTGTTGAGGCCGCAACCGCCGCCGCAAACCCCGACCTGTCAACTTGGGTCGAGGACAAAGTTGCAACGTCTGACCGCCCAGAACTGACCTCCGCAGGGATCGTTGTTTCCGGCGGCCGCGGTGTTGGCTCGGAAGATGACTTCGCGCTGATCGAAAAGCTTGCCGACAAGCTGGGCGCCGCCGTTGGCGCGTCCCGTGCGGCAGTCGATAGCGGCTACGCGCCGAACGACTGGCAGGTTGGCCAAACCGGTAAGGTTGTGGCCCCGGACCTTTATATCGCCATCGGTATCTCCGGCGCGATCCAGCACTTGGCTGGTATGAAGGATTCCAAAATTATCGTTGCGATCAACAAAGACGAGGAAGCTCCGATTTTCCAAGTCGCTGATTACGGCTTGGTCGCCGACCTGTTTGACGCCGTTCCAGCGCTCATCGACGCGCTATAAGCCTCTCGCTCACAACATTAAAAGGCCCGCTTCGGCGGGCCTTTTTCTTTTCCGACCAGAACTACAAAACACGTAGCAAACGTTCCGCAATTTTAGAATGCGCCGAAACGCCAATCATTTCCTGTGCCATTGGCATCTCCATGGCAGAAAAAACCATACCATCCAGCTTGCCACGATCATGCGCAATATCGACCTCAATGATCTCGTCAACTACACCCGTCAGTCGCCCAACCAAAGACGCGTCCAAAAACAATGGCTCTGGCCCTAAATCCGCATTTGAGCACAGCTCAGGCTGAGGCTCTCGAAGCCACAATAGCACGCGTCGCCCCTTGATTTGGCGCAACATTAGATCCATTCGGTTAAACCAGGCCGCGCGAAGCTCCATCTCAATCGCGGCAAAGCGTTGCGGCGATATCGTTTTCAAGGACGTCAGCATATGCCTTGTGAATGAAAACTCGGAGAAATCCACCTCCCGGAAAATCGACTGCAACAAAGCCGACGCCTTTAGAAACCTGTCATTGCGGCGCGCGTGAACCGTATAAAACCGGTTCGACATATTCTGTGCACCCATGACTTGAACAACCGTCACCTGCGCATTGCTGCAAAGCCCCATTAGCGACCCGTCATGCACGAAGGCATCCACCCCGGCGTTAACAGCGCTAAAGTTCGCGCAAGGAATACCTTTGGCATCCTCCACTAATTCAGCAAACGGTTTTTCAACAAACTTTCCGTAGGTCTCGGTCCCGCCAATAAAGGCGATATACTCCTTTTTCAGGCTACGCCTTGGTCCTCGAAACAACAGTTTCGACTGCCCATAGCGACATTGTTGATAATCTAATGGACTCGCGTCCGGTCTCACATAGGCCATTGCCCCACCTCTATTTCGACTCACCCAAAACTACTTTCGCAGCCGCAGATTGCCAAAAAGCTAAAGTGTTAATTTTTGAAAAATTTTAGCCTTCATGCCGCCCTTGCACGTAGCCCTTACGACAGCCTATCTTGACCGTAATGGCGATGGAGAAGGTGAACATGGAAATCTCAAAAGTAGGCGTTGTCGGTGCGGGTCAAATGGGCAACGGCATAGCCCATGTGTTGGCGTTGGCCGGGTATAAAGTCCTGCTCAACGACATCTCTCAAGATAGCTTGGACACCGCGATGGAGGTCATAAAAGGCAACTTGGACAGGCAGGTAAGCCGTGAGAAAATTTCTGCGGCCGACCGTGATGCAGCCATGGCCAACATTTCCACCACGTTGAAACTGGCCGATTTAGGGCCGTCAGATTTGATTATCGAGGCCGCAACCGAGCGTGAAACCGTCAAAAACGCAATTTTCGAGGACCTGCTGCCGCATATCCTTCCGCACACGATTTTGACCTCGAATACTTCATCAATTTCCATCACCCGTCTGGCATCCCGCACCGACCGCCCGGAAAAATTCATGGGGTTCCACTTTATGAACCCGGTCCCGATCATGCAATTGGTCGAACTGATTCGCGGCATTGCAACGGACAAAGAGACCTATGAGGCCTGCCTCACCGTTGTGGAGCGTGTCGGAAAAACCGCCGCCAGCGCCGAGGATTTCCCTGCCTTTATCGTTAACCGCATCCTAATGCCGATGATCAACGAGGCCGTCTATACTCTCTATGAGGGCGTCGGCTCGGTAAAATCCATCGACCAATCGCTAAAACTCGGGGCCAACCATCCCATGGGCCCGCTGGAGTTGGCCGACTTTATCGGACTAGATACCTGCCTTGCTATCATGAATGTGCTGCACGAAGGGTTGGCTGATACGAAATACCGCCCCTGCCCGCTGTTGACGAAATATGTCGAGGCCGGTTGGCTGGGCCGCAAAACGCAGCGCGGGTTTTACGACTACCGCCAAGACCCACCCGTCCCAACTCGGTAGCGTTACGTCTTCGCCAAAACTTTCAGAGCCAGCGTTTTTTTACGCAGCCAGGCAACAAAACCGCGTGGATTGCTGGTCCATTTCTTGATCTCTTCGGGATCAATCGGCACGCCCACAATCGGGGCCTGCGGCTTATACAACGCATGACGGACTTCATAAATCAGCAGCCCTTGGCGCAGAGTTGATGAGATTCTATTGGCGATTTGATACGCTCTCGAGTTCTGCCCTTGGAAAAATATCGGCACGACTTGCGCGCCAGAGCGTTGGATCATCTTGGCAGTAAACGGGTTCCATTCGGCCTCAACTGCTGGGCCAAAGGTGGTCTCAGACGTGGCCACCACGCCAGATGGGAACAGCACGATCACGCCTTCATTCTTCAGATGCTCCATCGCTTTACGCCGCATATCCAGATTTTGTTGCAGCGCGTCAGCCTCATGCGGAAACGGCACCGGGATCATGAACATATCAATCGCATTCACACCGGTCAGCAAAGTCCGTGTCAGAATTTTGTAATCGGTGCGCACGCGCCCAATCAACTCCGCCAACACCATGCCGTCCACCAATCCATGCGGGTGGTTCGCAACGATAATAACCGGGCCGGTCTTGGGAATATTGTCGATCTGCTCTTGTGGGGTCGTCAGCTCAATCCCCATCGTATCAAGCGCGTCGCGCCAAAAACCCTGCCCGAACTTCACGCCGCCACGCTCAAATTTACGGATCAGATACAGCAAATGCAGCTTACCGGTCAGCAGTTCCAAAATCTTGATAGCCCAGGACTTCCACGGGTTGGTAAACGTGTTGGCGTAGGACAGGTTGCGCTTGTCATAGGCCACGTATTCCGGGTGATCAAAGGGCACATCCTCGGATGGGGAAACTTCCTTTGGCATCTCGTTCATGTCAGAATCGTCGCTCACTTTCCTTCGCCAAACTTGTCAGCGACCAACGCATCCAGCCCATCCATGGCAGCATCCGCATCAGGCCCTTCTGTGCGCACGTCAATCGAAGTTCCACGCGAAGCCGCGAGCATCAACAGCCCCATAATGCTGTCCCCCGACACATCCATCCCGTCTTTGCTGACTGTAACGCGAGCGTCAAACTGCTCGGCCACCTCCACAAATTTGGCGCTCGCCCGTGCGTGCAGCCCCTTCACGTTCACAATTTCCAGAACACGTTCAACCATGAGAAGTAGACCCACCAAAACTATTTATATATTTACGCCCGGCTTCCATGGCCAACTCAACCGCCACATCGACCTCTACGCCACGCGACTTAGCCAACTTAATCAGCATCGGCAAATTGGCCCCATATAAGATGCGGCGATTGTCGGGATTGCAGGCCAGCAGTGATAAGTTTGATGGCGATCCACCGAACATATCCGTCACAACCACGACCCCATCACCGGTATCAACGCTATCAGCAGCCGCACAAATTTCAGCCTGCTTGTCGGATCTGTCGTGGTTCTCTTCAATCGTAATTGCGCGGATGCCGGTCAGTTTCCCAACCACATGCTCCACGGCCGACAAGTATTCCCTTGCCAGCCCGCCGTGTGCGACGATGACTATACCGATCACCCGATCAACATCCCGTTTGTGTGTCCCCAACGCCCAGCACTGCTCGACGTTCTAATTCCCGATGCCTTATAGACACTTGCCACCCCTTATTTGCAAGGGCCTTACCCATCATTTCCGCTACGGCAACTGAACGGTGCTTTCCACCTGTGCAGCCCAACCCAATAGTAAGATATGATTTACCTTCGTCATGAAACGCTGGAAGAAGAAGGTCAGCCAACCCCATCAACTTGTCAAAAAACGGCTCGAAACGCTCATCCCCCTGCACATATGTCGTAACTTTTTCAGTCCTGCCAGTTAGGTTTCGCAGCTCCGCATCCCAATGCGGGTTTCGCAAAAACCGGCAGTCAAAAACCATATCGACCCCATGCGGCACTCCTCGTTTATACGAAAAAGAGTTCAACGAGACTGACAGACCGGCTTTTCCCGGCGTCCCAAACAGCTTGGTTAGCTCGTCTCGCAACTCGTGTGGCGACAAATCTGACGTTTCAATCAACAGGTCACTGCGAGATTTAATTGCGCCCAGCAATTGCTCTTCGCGCTGAATGCCGTCTTGCAAATTTTCACTTGGGGCCAACGGATGTGGGCGGCGCGTCTCTGAATATCGGCGGATCAAAACCTCTTCTCGAGAATCAAGATACAACAGGCAAATTTCAGCATCAGTACGCTCAGGCAACTCATTGAGCAAAGTCATCATTGCCTTCGTCGTAAAGTCCCGATTTCGGACATCGACACCAAGCGCCATCGAGCGCTCCAGAGGTGGGCCATCCAATAATCGTGGAATCAAGGACAACGGCAGATTGTCTATTGCCTCGAAGCCCAAATCTTCCAACACATTAATTGCAGTCCCACGCCCGGACCCTGACGGGCCGGTAACGATTACCAGTTGGTGCGGCTTGGATGGCAAATCAGTATGCGTCATTGCACCATTCAATCGTGAAACCCGTGCTTTAGAAAGTGGAAAACCGACGCTGCAAAATGCGGGCCCTCAAATTTATTCAAAAGAAACAGCTCATGAGCACCAAATTGGGCACGTTTCATCTCTGGCAACCGTTCTTTTGTCACCTCAGCCATATCCAGAACGGCGACCAACTGCGTATGTTCAATGCAAGGGGCTGCCAGAAGACCAAGACCGCGAGCCTCAATCGCCCGAGGCAAAAGTGCAGGCCGTGCGGCCACCACGCCATCGGATCCCCCCGTAAGGTCGCATCGATCATCAGCCACCAAATGCGCGCCAAATGCCATTAGCTGAAGACCCAGCGCCGACTTTCCCGACCCTGAAGGCCCTACAAGAAGAAGGCCCCGCCCCTCTACACTGATGCAGGTCGCATGGATTTGACAAGGAAGTGGCGGGCAAGAAAACAGCATATTCAGTTGATAGCCCCAAAGCTCAGGACAACCCAGATTATTTTCAATCCCTCGGGAGGGCCGCTAACTATGTCGGCAAGCCCACAACAAACCGCGCGCCCAGCGGCTCAGACGTAATGTCAGCATCCGTGGGGCGAATGTTCTCAGCCCAGATCACACCACCATGCGCTTCGATGATCTGCTTAGAGATAGCTAGCCCCAAGCCAGAGTGATTGCCAAACTGGCGTTCTGGGCGCTCAGAATAGAACCGATTGAATACTTTATTAAGCGCCTGTTCTGGAATGCCAGGCCCCGTATCTTCGACCACGACTAAAATGCGGTTGTCACGCCGTCGCGCCCAAATACGTACGGCATCGCCTTCCTCACAAAAGGAGGTCGCATTGGTGATTAAATTTACGAAAACTTGTGCCAGACGCGCCTCAAGCCCGTGAATGATGATAGGCTCATTCGGCACATCTTTGATAAACTCAATCCCGTTTTCTGCAGCCTGTTGCCCTAGATATTCAGTCAGATTATTGACCATGCGCATCAGGTCGAAGGGCTCTTCGTCCTCTTTAACCAGCTCACTATCCAGTCGCGACGCGTTGGAAATGTCACTCACCAACCGGTCTAACCTTCGCACATCATGCTCAATCACATCCAGCAAGCGACCGCGTTGCTCATCGTTTTTGGCAACATGCAACGTGCCAACAGCCGAGCGTAAAGACGCCAATGGATTTTTAATCTCATGCGCCACATCTGCCGCAAACTGTTCATTTGCATCTATGCGCTCATAAAGCGCGGACACCATGCCTCGCATAGCAGCCGATAATCTCCCGATTTCGTCAGGCCGCGCCGTCAGGTCGGGAATTCGAACACGACTAGGACTGACCCTGCGGGCATTCTTATCCTGCCCCAGCTCAGCGGCTGCCGCGAGATCTGACAGCGGGTTTGCGATCGTCGACGCCAGAACCAAGCTCAGCCCGATAGAAACCAGAATTGCGATCACAAACATCTGAAAAATTTGCTCCCGTTCGCTTCGAACCAGATAATCAATTTGCCCAGCCACGGTAGACAGCGCGATAATACCTATAATTTTTCCATTGCTCTCAATCGGTGTCGCAACAGAGAAAATCCTACCCCCCGCGCCATCACGCCCAGTTCGAACCTTAGTCCCCCCAGTCGCGGCCTCCGTCAGAAGCTTTCGTACCTCGTCTTCACCAGTCACATTGGGCACCGGATTGGCATTTGAGCCAACCACACCCGAGATACCGTCCCAAATATTATTCAAAAAGCTCGTAATAACCGTACCACGAACGTCATTTTGAAGGCCTTCAGTCCCCGGCAGTTCTGGGCGGTCGGCCCCTAACGTGCTGGCCAAAAGCGCTTCGCTTGTGGAAAATACAAAAACCTCCACACTCGGCGCGATATCAAGTGCGCTGAGGGTCGCAGCCGGATTAACCAGAGTGCTGTCCTCGGAAATCGCTATTTGGGCTTCATACACATCCGCAATCAGTTGCGCCTCGGACACAAGAGCCACTTCCCGCTGCGCCACAAGACTGTCGCGAAAGGGGTTCAAAAACAGCACGCCGACCACCAAAATGACAAGCGCCAACAGATTGAACATGATAATTTTACGCGCCAACGGCGAGCGGTTCAGCGAAATCAGATTTCGCTTCTCCCTCTTGGTCCTCAGCTCTTGCTCGACACTGTCTCCCGACTGCGTCCAATCTTCGCCTATGACCAGTTCTGCGTTTCTAGCTGGCCGTGCATCCGCCACAGAAAACCTCGACACTAATGACATGTTTAATCTTCGTTATATCTGTAACCGATGCCATACAGGGTCTCAATCGCAGAAAATTCATCGTCCGCTGTGCGCATTTTCTTGCGCAACCGTTTGATGTGGCTGTCGATCGTGCGGTCATCCACATAAACTTGGTCGTCATAGGCCACATCCATCAGCTGATCGCGTGATTTAACAAAGCCGGGACGTTGCGCCAAAGCCTGTAGCAACAAGAACTCGGTGACGGTCAATGACACATCATTGCCCTTCCAAACAACGGTATGGCGCAAGGGATCCATCGTCAGATCCCCGCGCACCATGGTTTGGACCACTTCACCCTCACCGGCCTCGTCTTTGGCAATCGCCTCTTGGCGGCGCAGGATGGTGCGAATGCGTTCCACCAGCAAACGTTGGGAAAACGGCTTGCGTACATAGTCATCCGCACCCATGCGCAGGCCCAAAACTTCGTCGATCTCGTCATCCTTCGACGTCAGGAAGATCACCGGAACTTCTGATTTTTGCCGTAGGCGTTGCAACAAATCCATGCCATCCATGCGGGGCATCTTGATGTCCAAAACGGCCATGTCCGGCATTTTTCGGGTGAACGCATCCAGAGCGCTTTGCCCGTCATTATATGTTTCAACCTCGAAGCCTTCGGCTTCCAGAGTCATCTGAACGGACGTCAGAATATTCCTGTCGTCATCCACCAACGCAATTTTAGACATTGGAAATCCCTTTATACTGCTCGTTGCTCTTATTTTTTTCCATATCATTGACCTTCAGAGTCGCGGAATCAACGAAATTGTGCCGAATCACTGCCTCAACTGTAGATTTTGACGTTTAGGCCCTAATGTTTGACTAATTTGCCGCACATCTTGCAAATGATAACGCTACCATTCGGCCCCCACCCGGTTCCCTCCCAAAACCTGCATGCTATACGAGGGCCAGCTACCCCGCCGGGGGGCACGTGCGGACACATGACCCGCATGATCCAAAATTCGCGGGGTTGAACACTCCCCCGCAACAGGAGCAAAACCATGATTACAGGACGCGTCAATCCAACGCATACGTTGGAAAAGCAAGGTATCACTGGCCTTGGAGGCGTCTACTACAACTATCTGGAGCCCGCCCTGGTCGATGAAGCCCTAAAGCGCAACGAGGGCACTTTAGGCAAAGGTGGCTCGTTTCTGGTTACCACAGGCAAGCACACTGGTCGCTCTCCTAAAGATAAGTTCGTGGTTCGCACTCCGCTGGTTGAAGACACTATTTGGTGGGAAAATAACGCACCGATGCAACCTGACGCCTTCGATGTCCTCCACGCTGACATGCTGGAGCACATGAAAGGGCGCGATTACTTCGTCCAAGACCTGTTTGGCGGCGCTGATCCGGCGCATCGCCTTGATGTGCGCGTCGTGACCGAGTTGGCATGGCATGGCCTGTTCATCCGCCACTTACTACGCCGCCCAGAAGCCGAAGAGCTGGCCACATTCACGCCAGAATACACCATCATCAACTGCCCCAGCTTCCAAGCTGATCCGGCCAAGCATGGCTGCCGCTCGGAAACTGTCATTGCGATGAACTTCGACAAGAAGCTGATCTTGATCGGCGGCACGGCCTATGCGGGTGAAAACAAAAAATCCGTTTTCTCTTTGCTGAACTACCTGCTGCCCGCCAAAGACATCATGCCGATGCACTGCTCTGCCAATCACGCCCATGGCAACCCTGACGATGCGGCGGTGTTTTTCGGCCTGTCCGGCACGGGCAAAACCACCCTATCTGCTGATCCGTCACGCACATTAATCGGCGATGACGAGCATGGCTGGTCCGACAAAGGCATCTTCAATTTTGAGGGCGGCTGCTACGCTAAAACCATCTCGCTGTCTGCCGAAGCAGAGCCGGAAATCTACGCCACCACCGAGAAATTCGGCACGGTGATCGAGAACATGGTGTTCGACACCGACACCAAGGATCTGGACTTTGAGGATGACAGCCTGACCGCCAACATGCGCTGCGCCTACCCGCTGCACTATATATCTAACGCGTCCGATACCGCACTTGGCGGCAACCCCAAGAACATCATCATGCTGACCTGTGATGCGTTCGGCGTGCTGCCCCCCATCGCGCGCCTGACACCGGCACAAGCCATGTACCATTTCCTGTCCGGCTTCACCTCCAAGGTTGCTGGCACAGAGCGCGGCGTGACCGAGCCAGAGCCTACGTTCTCCACCTGCTTTGGCGCGCCGTTCATGCCACGTCGCCCGGAAGTCTACGGCAACCTGTTGCGTGAAAAGATCGCCACGCACGGGGCAACTTGCTGGCTGGTTAATACCGGCTGGACTGGTGGCGCTTATGGCACTGGCTCGCGGATGCCAATCCGTGCAACCCGCGCCCTGCTGACCTCAGCGCTGAATGGCTCGCTAAACGAGGGCGAATTCCGCAAGGACGCCAACTTCGGTTTCGAGGTTCCCGTCTCGTGCGGTGGCGTCGCAGATATCTTGCTCGACCCACGCCGCACATGGTGTGATGCCAAGGCCTATGACGCCCAAGCCGCCAAATTGGTGGAAATGTTCTCCGAGAACTTTGGCCAATACGTCCCCTTCATCGACGAAGACGTAAAAGCAGCAGCAATCGGATGATCCGCAAAGGGGCCTGCGCACTTCTAACCGCTGGCCTCCTTTGCCTTACACCTCTTGCACAGGCGCAGCGTCTTAATGATGCCGCGCCTGATTTGCTATTTGACGCGGATCTGCTCAAAGGGCTGGATTACGGGCTGGTCTGCCCCTCTGGGCGCGCCAAAGAGCTTCCCGCCCCAAACACCCATATCGGGACCATAAAACAGCGCACAAGACGTCAGAAAATCGAAGCCACCACGCAGGTTATCCCCTTGGTCAAAGGCATCGCCTTTGGCGTGGATACGGCCACTCTCAAGGGCACAAACCTGCGCGGCGTCAAAATCACCGTCTATCACCCCGCCTATAAAGGCACCGACGTGATAGAGGACAGCTGGACCACCGACTTCAATCCCAAGTCATCAAACCTGAACTTCTTCGTGTTCGAATTCCCCTTCGAGATGGTTTCCGGTGACTGGGCGTTCCAAGCCACCCATCAGGGCCGCACGCTTTATTCCGTGGGCTTCAAACTTGTCCCGCCAGATCAGGCCCCGAACACCGCAAGCCTATGTAAAGGCGGGCTGTTCTCCTAGCCTATCACAGCGCGCCGGATCAGGTTCAGCCCCGCCAATAACAACACCCATGACGTCACCCGGCGAAACATTTTCTGATCAATGCGGTCCTGCACCTTAAAGCCCAGCCAAATCCCGATCACCGCAGGCACCACCAAAAGCATCGAGAACGGCAAGGTCTCGGCCCGCAACACGCCCGATTGCAAATGCGCCGCCAAAAGCACCACCGCCCCCAGTCCGAACACCACACCTTGCACCCGCATCTGCTCTTTCTTTGGCGTATCTACCGCCGTGAGGTACAGCACCGTCGGCGGCCCCCAAATACCGGACATCCCACCAATGAACCCGGCAAACGCGCCGATCATCACCTCGGCCCTATGGCTGCGGCCCGCCAATTTCGGGCTCCAGCCCAGCAATTGCAATCCAGTGAACCCCGCCACGGGTAGCCCAATTGCAAGATACAGCACCCGCGGCGAAATCAACGTCACCAGTTGTGCGCTGGCAATCAACATCACCGCGCCCACGCTCAAAAACAGTTTAAAATGTGTCAACGACGTCCACGCCGCCCGCACGCCCTGGCGCAAGGCCTGCATCCCGTTCGCCACTACCGTCGGCAAAATCAGCCCCGCCAATGCCAGCTCCGGTGATATGAAACTCGATAACCCCGATATAAATATCGTCGGCATCGCAAAGCCCACCACGCCCTTAACAAAGCCCGATACCAGCCCGATGAGCACCGCCACAGCCAGTAATTCTGGTGATATGATAGTGAATAATGCGTCCATACTCACTCGTAGCGCGTCTGTTTTCTCGGCGCACCCACAAATACGTCACGACACTTTCATTCAAAAATATACTTTCTTACGCATTAAAGTTGTGCTGCACTTGCAAAATGATTATTCCGAAGGAAAGCAGTATAAAGGATTCGATCATGGCCCTAGCGACCCCAACCAACGCTGTCCTTCCCGACCTATTAGTCCTGACCGCAGCAACGCTTCCTCCGGTGAACGACTTGCTAGCTAAGGCCAAAGACCTCATCCGCACACAAACCACTGAAAATGGGCGTGTTTCCGGCGCCTTGATCGAAGAAAACCAAACCGCAGCACACGGCTTTGCATGGCTTGCCACCTACGCCCAGTCGCTCACCCAAATGCAAAAGTGGGCCGAGAAACTGACGCAACAAGGCAAGTTTTCCGAGGTCGAGCAGCTCATCCACCAGATCGCATTCGGCGAATATCTTGGCCAAATTCAAGGCGGCATCCCAATGTCGCAAGGTGAAATTCTGCGCCTGCACGATATCGGCCTAACCCCAGATGACCACCGCGCGCTGGCCACTCCAGAGATCACAGCCCTGTCCACCGCTGGCAACACCCAAGCCGCGCGCACACGTCTTGTTGAGCTGATGCAGGAACGCTCTGCCGAGATCATTATCGGTGCATCCGGCCTTGATGACGAGTTAGAAATGATCCGCGAGCAATTCCGCCGCTTTGCCGTCGAGAAAGTCGAACCCTTCGCCCATGAATGGCACCTCAAGGACGAGTTGATCCCGATGGAGATCATCGGTGAGTTGGCCGAGATGGGCGTTTTTGGCCTGACCATCCCCGAGGAATTTGGCGGATTTGGCCTGTCCAAGGCGTCCATGGTCGTGGTCTCTGAAGAACTCTCGCGCGGCTATATTGGCGTCGGCTCGCTCGGCACTCGCTCCGAGATCGCAGCCGAGTTGATCCTGTGTGGCGGCACCGACGCGCAAAAAGCCAAGTGGTTGCCAAAACTGGCCTCTGCCGAGACCCTGCCCACCGCTGTATTCACCGAGCCAAACACCGGCTCCGACCTTGGCGCGTTGCGCACCCGCGCACTCAAAACTGGCGACGATTACAAAGTCACGGGCAACAAAACATGGATCACCCATGCCGCCCGCACCCACTTCATGACCTTGCTGGCGCGCACCGATCCTGACACGACCAACTACAAAGGCCTGTCCATGTTCATCGCCGAAAAGACCCCCGGCGACGACGCAAACCCCTTCCCGACCGAGGGTATGACAGGCGGCGAAATCGAGGTTCTCGGCTATCGCGGCATGAAAGAATACGAGCTGGCATTCGATAATTTCCACGTCAAAGGCGAGAACCTGCTTGGCGGCGCAGAAGGCCAAGGCTTCAAGCAGCTGATGCAAACCTTCGAGAGCGCCCGCATCCAAACCGCCGCCCGCGCCATCGGCGTCGCGCAATCCGCCCTCGATGTCGCCATCCAATACGCCCAAGATCGCAAACAATTCGGCAAATCCTTGATCGAGTTCCCCCGCGTGTCGGGCAAGCTGGCGATGATGGCCGTTGAAATCATGATCGCGCGCCAGCTCACCTATTTCTCTGCCGAGGAAAAAGACAACGACCGTCGTTGCGACCTAGAAGCCGGCATGGCCAAACTTCTGGGCGCCCGCGTCGCATGGGCCTGCGCCGATAACGCGCTGCAAATCCACGGCGGCAACGGCTTTGCGCTGGAATACAAAGTCAGCCGCATCTTGTGCGATGCCCGTATCCTCAGCATTTTCGAGGGCGCGGCGGAAATTCAGGCGCAAGTCATCGCCCGCCGCCTGCTTGATTAATCAGGCCTAAACAAATGGGGCGCACCGCGCTAAGCTGCGCCCCATGAAACACCTATTGCTCATAGCACTCACCCTGCTCGCCGCCTGCAAAGACGAAACCATCTCTGGCTATGCCACTGAGGGCACCCTTTGGCAGCTAAAATCCATCAACGGCGCGGCGTTCTCTGCTCGCGCAACACTAACCTTCCCAGAACCCGGAAAAATCGCGGGCCAAGCCCCCTGCAATCACTATTTCGGAGCGCAAACCGCCCCTTATCCGTGGTTTGAAATTGATGCCGTCGCCAGCACAAAAATGGCCTGCCCCGATCTGAAATTGGAAAACCAATTTTTGCAAGCTCTGGCAAAAATGTCCCTCTCCGAGGCCACTGGAAATACGCTCATCCTTAGCAACGATAAAGGTGATGAGATGGTCTTCAAGGCCGCCCAATAACCTCCAGCAAACGCCCTCGCGAGGCAGGCAGCGGCTTGTTGCCAAGTTGCGGGGCCATCCATGCCTCCAGAAAATGCCCTGTCGTCGCCAATGCTTCCGGCACGTCGTCCAACGAGCCATCCCCCACACCGCGCAAACACGCAGGCAGGCCCAACAACCGCGACGCCCACTCACCTGCGCCTTGGCGCGACACTGCGCGGCCAGTTCTAGGCGAGACGTAAATCAACTCCTGCATCGCGCCAGTCACCGCACAAGACGACAGATCCAATCCAAACCCCATCTCCTCCAACAGCGCCAATTCCCACTGCACATAGGCCAGCGGCCAGGCGTCACTCTCGCCCAGCAAATCAAAAACCAGCAAAGACCGCTCATATAAATCGGGGTGCGGGTCACGCTCCGCCAGTGCAAATTGCAGCAAGCCACATAGCGCATTCAGCCCCGCCAAGGCTTTTCGATCCCCCATCACCGCCGCCGCACGCGACTTGATAGGCTCCACCGTGAACGCCCCCAAATGCCCCTCTAGGCGCGCGCGCCACGACACATCCAACTGCGCGCCGGGTTGCAATATTGGGGCCATTTTACGCCCAGCCCCGCCGCGCACCACGCCTGCATGGCGGCCATGATCTGGGGTAAACACATCAATGATGGCCGCGTTCTCGCCGTGGCGACGCGCTGATAGCAAGACCCCTTGGCTCCGCCATTCCATCACAAATTCTCCGTTAGGTTAGACCTTCTTCGTCCAGAAGATGGCGCCCTGCCTTATCCTCGACTTCAATCACCCACAGGTCCGGATCGAACCCGCATTGCTTGGCAATCGCCGCGTCGACCTCACCCTCAACACCCTGCGCCAACACGATCCACGCCCGCGCACCCGTCATCAAATCAAACGATCTCTGATATACCGCAGCTTGCCCGTCCAGCGTGTTCATCTTAACCATAACAACCCCCGCCGTCGCATCACCCTTCGTCGTGACAAAGGCGGGTATTGCCACCAGCCGCAACCGTTTCAGATAGGCTGAGACCCAGAAATCTGTGGTCAGCCGATCAGACATTCCCGTCCTTAAAGTCCAGCCCCATCTCGGAATAGCGCTCTTTATCATCCAGCCAGCCAGGGCGTACCTTCACTTGCAGGAACAAGTGCACCTTACGACCTAAAAACTCCATCATCTCTTCGCGCGCAGCTTTGCCCACGGCTTTGATCGTCTCACCTTTGGCCCCCAGAACAATGCCTTTATGCCCGTCACGGATCACATAAATGATCTGGCTCACACGGGCGGAGCCGTCTTTTTGCTCTTTCCATTCTTCGGTCTCGACCGTCATTTGGTAGGGCAGCTCTTGGTGCAGCCGCAGCGTCAACTTCTCTCGCGTCATCTCGGCAGCAATCTGACGCATCGGCGCGTCTGCAAGCTGATCATCAGGGTACAGCCACGGCCCCTCGGGCACCGCACCCGCGAGCCAACCGCGCAACGCATCAATCCCATGGCCTTTTTCCGCCGAGATCATGAACGTCTCCTTAAATTCAAAACGCTCGTTCAATTCCTTGGTCAGCCCTAGCAACGCATCCGCTTTAACCCGGTCAATCTTGTTGATCGCCAGCACCACAGGCGCGCTACCCGCGCGCTCTGCCAAGCCGTCTAGAATTGCCGCGACACCTTCTGTCACACCGCGATGCGCCTCGACCAGCAGCACCACAATATCCGCGTCAGACGCCCCCGACCAAGCGGCGGCCACCATCGCGCGATCCAATCGGCGACGCGGCTTGAACAGCCCCGGCGTGTCCACAAAAATCAACTGCGCCTCATCCTTCATCGCAATGCCGCGAATACGCGCCCGGGTG
Organism: Litoreibacter sp.; assembly: GCF_058136045.1. Lineage (NCBI taxonomy): Bacteria > Pseudomonadati > Pseudomonadota > Alphaproteobacteria > Rhodobacterales > Roseobacteraceae > Litoreibacter > Litoreibacter sp. Next base: position 89,666 of record NZ_JBYVDD010000001.1, on the reverse strand, counting down.
GTCTGCACCTTATGCGTCACGATCGAGACCTTCGCCCCAACCATCCGGTTCAGCAATGTGGATTTGCCCGCGTTGGGTTCTCCGATCAGCGCGATAAAGCCCGCGCGGGTTGCCTCAGTCATGTCTCTAGCCTTTCCAAAAGCGCCTTGGCCGCAGCCTGTTCCGCTTGCCGTTTTGTCCCTGCCTTTGCCTCAACCAATTCGCCCGAGGCAACAGTCACAGCAATGGTAAATTTTGGCGCGTGGTCAGGACCTTCGCGCTTGATAATCTCATATACGGGCGGCTCCTCGCCGCGCGCTTGCACAAATTCCTGCAAGGCCGTTTTCGGATCGCGCGCATCCGCGTCCACCTCGCTCACCCGCGCGCCCCACAGCCGCAAAATCAACGCCTGCGCCGCGTCAAACCCGCCATCGCGATACACCGCCGCAATCAGCGCCTCCATCGCGTCGCCCAGCAACGCTTCTTTGCGCCGCCCGCCCGATACCATCTCGGATTTGCCCAGTTTCAACACCGCGCCCAAGTCAATCTCGCGCGCCACTGCGGCGCAGGTTTCTTTGCGCACCAATGCGTTGTAACGCGGGGCCAAAATCCCCTCAGCGGCCTTGGTATCGGCATCCAGCAAGGCCTGCGCCATCACCAAGCCCAACACCCGGTCGCCCAAAAACTCCAACCGCTGGTTATCTGGTCGCGTCACCGATGAGATCGAGCCATGCGTCAACGCCCGCACCAGAAACTCCGGCTGCGAAAAGCTATACCCGATCCGCCCGCAAAATGCTGTCAGCTCTGCCGAAACCTTCATTGCAACCACGTCAAACTCCGCCCCTTAATACCCGCCATATTAAACACTACCAAATCCGCACGCCCGATCACATTCTCAAATGGAACGAGCCCAACACCGCCGCCAGCCTGCGAAAACCGACTATCAATCGAGTTGTCACGGTTGTCACCCAGCACAAACATATGCCCCTCAGGAACCACAAATTCCGCCGTATTATCCGCAGCCAGCCCATCGCGTATGTTCAAAACATCATAGGTTCGGCCACCATCCAAAACCTCACGCGCCCGATGCTTCAAACACGCAGCCCCCAACGCAACCACACCGTTAGAGCAGGCAGGTAAACTCCCATGCATCCGCTGTCGGTATACCTCTTCAAAACCGGCCAAGGCCACCTGCTCTTGGCGCGCACCGTTCAACACCAGCACCCCGTCGCGCAATTGCACCCGATCCTCAGGAAGCCCGACCAAGCGCTTGATGTAGTCGTGCTTGCTTACCGGATGTCGAAAAACCACCACATCTCCGCGCTCAGGCAGGGTGCCAAATGGCCCCAAATCTCCGTCACATAACCCCAAAGAGCACATCAGCCGAGGAAAGCCATAAGCCGCGCGATTGACGACAAGATAATCGCCTATCAACAAAGTCGGCTTCATGGATCCTGACGGTATCCAAAACGGTCGAAAGCACAAAATCGCCAAGGCCACGCAGATCGCAAGCGGTGCAAAGAACACCAGCAACCAGCGATATCTCGGCTCTAGCATGTGCCTTAGTCGATCTTCTTGAAGAACCGGTCGCCGCGCCAAGTCCAAAAATACAGCATCCGGCCACCGGCAGAGGAGAATATCACCCGATCAGCCCGCCCCAAAAGGTTGGCAAACGGCACCATTCCAACGCCACCACCCGCCTGAGAAAACCGGCTATCAATCGAGTTATCGCGATTGTCGCCCATAAAGAAGAAATGCCCCTCAGGGACGTTAAACACCTTCGTGTTATCCGCGCCCAGACCATCGCGAATATTCAAAATCGCATGGGTCACGCCGCCCTCCAGCGTTTCCATAGCCTTCTCTTTGACGCAATCCCCGCCGATACCAACAGCACCGTTGCTACAGGCTGGAAACCCTCTAGCAGAGCCTTGCGCCTCATAGGTTTCCACAAACGGCTCAACCGGCACCTGCTTTTGCGGCTTGTCGTTCAAGAACAACACGCCATTCTTCACTTGCACCTTGTCGCCGGGCAACCCGATCAGGCGTTTAATGTAGTCTTGACCACTTACAGGATGGCGAAACACCACCACATCACCGCGCTCTGGATCGCTGGCAAAAATGCGATCAGGGATCGGGCAAATACCAAACGGGCAGCTATATTTGGAATAGCCATAGGCCATCTTGTTCACAAACAAGAAGTCGCCAACCAGCAACGTATCCTTCATCGAGCCCGATGGAATCCAAAACGGCTGAAAAAACAGGCTGCGGAACACCGCCGCAATGGCCAGTGCATAGACCACCGTTTTGACGGTCTCCATGATGGTTTCGGGCTGTTTTTCGCTGCTAAGTGCCATTGTTTTTCTCATACTTTATAGGTTGGTCGCTACATGAGGGCCGCACGGGTCGGAGTCAACCCGACCCACCGACCAAAGCGCGCGCTTCAATCACCACAAAAGCCTGCGCCCAAGGATGGTCATCGGTCAACGTCACATGGATCAAAGCCTCGTGACCGTCCGGCGTCATCTCGCGCAATCGCTCCGCTGCCCAGCCCGTAACCACCATCACGGGCTGGCCCGTCTCAAGGTTACTGACCGCCATATCTTTCCATGAAATTCCCATGCGCAGCCCCGTCCCCAATGCCTTGGAGCACGCTTCCTTCGCCGCCCACCGCTTGGCATAGGTGCCCGCCACATCTTTGCGCCGCTCCGCCTTGGCTTGCTCAATCGGCGTGAACGCGCGGTTGCGAAACCGATCGCCAAAACGCGCCAGCGTGGCCTCGATCCGCTCGATGTTGGCCAAATCGGTGCCGATGCCCAGTATCACGACAATTTGGCCGTCAAAATTTTCAGGCCCGCAAAGCCAAACATTAACCCAAAGCTGATCTCGAACCAGCGCCGCATCTTCTGGTAGCCGCGGATAAATGCTGCCGTGGAAAACAACAAAGCATAGCCAAAGAACACCAGATTAGAGACCGCGAACAGCGCCGCAAACGCCTCCCAAACCGCGCGCGGATCTGACCCCGGCGGCACGGCTATGGCAAAAATCGCGCCCCAGCCAAACACTGCTTTGGGGTTGGTCAAATGCAACAACAACCCCTTCAAATAAACCGACCGCAACCCGCCTTGCTTGGCCTGAACCTTTGCCAGCGGCTTATCCGTCACGCCAGATCGCAACGCCTTAAAGCCTAAATACATCAGATACGCCGCGCCCACGTAGCGCAAAATTTCTACCAACCACGCATTGGCCAGCATCAATGCGCTCATCCCCAGCGCCGCCGCCACGCCCCAAGCCGCCGAGCCACACACGATGCCCGCCGCCACCGCGACCCCGGCCGCGCGCCCCCGCTCCATCGAGGTGCCCGCAATGGCCAAAGTCGCAGGCCCCGGCGAGGCCCCGCCAATAGCCCACGCCAACAACAGCAATCCAAACTCAAACCCGCTCACGCGCGGGCCTCATCCATCACGCGGCGCATCTGCGCAATCGCCGGGCCAAGCCCTTGGAAAATCGCCTCGCCAATGATGAAATGCCCGATATTCAGCTCCACGATTTCGGGCAGAGCCGCCACTGGCCCGACGCAATCATAGGTAAACCCATGCCCCGCGTGAACTTCCAGCCCTAGGCCATGCGCAAGCGCGGCCATCTCGCGCAGCCGTGCAAACTCGGCGTCTCGCGCCTCAAATTGACCTTCCGCATGGGCGTCGCAATAGGTGCCAGCATGCAACTCAATTATATCTGCGCCAATCCGCGCAGCGGCTCTAACTTGACGCTCATCAGGCCCGATAAATAGTGACACGCGGGTGCCTGCCTCCTTAAACGGTGCAATAAAGCCCGCCAGCCGATTGTCGTCTCCTGCAACCTCCAGCCCGCCTTCAGTAGTGCGTTCTTCGCGGCGCTCTGGCACAAGGCAAACTGCATGCGGCTGTGTTGCCAGCGCAATCTTTTGCATCTCATCCGTTGCCGCCATCTCGAAGTTTAGCGGGATCGAAATTGCACCCTTAATCGCAGCCATATCGGCGTCACGAACATGGCGCCGATCTTCGCGCAAATGCGCCGTGATCCCGTCCGCCCCGGCTTCTTGCGCCAAAACAGCGGCGCGCGCCGGGTCTGGCAAAGCGCCACCTCGCGCATTACGCACCGTCGCTACGTGATCAATATTCACGCCAAGGCGTAACTTAGCCGTCATTAGCTCATTCCTTTAGATAGCTCTCTCAACGGATCATAGGGCAACGCGTGCGCAAATCTCAACACCGCTTATTACGCGCCGCTATCTTCCGCTTTCTTGGCCGCTTTACGGCGCCGGATATCTTCCAACTTAGCCTTAAGCCGCCCCTTGCGGCGATTCTGATAGGCCACAATCAACGGCGCACTCACGTAGAAAGCGATCGTTCCGACAATAACACCGGGGATCAGCCCGCCGATCATGTAAGGGAAAAACACCTCATCATAGAAACCGCTCAAGCGATCCCAATGGGCAACGTCACTAGTAAACATCGCCCAGAAATTATCTTTCAGGTCGCGCCAGGCGCCTGCAAACCGGCGACCCAAATTCATGTTCTCTTCGAACTCGGTCCCTAGCAAGAAGTGGCCAGTTTTTAGCGAGACGACCCCAATCGGTAAATACGTCAACGGATTGCCGAAAAAAGTCCCCATAAGCGAGGCCAGAAGGTTGCCGCGCATGATCTTCGCCATGCCCAGCGCGATGAAGAAATGAAACCCATAGAATGGCGTAAAAGTTGCAAATACCCCCGCAAATATTCCACGCGCAATGCGGTGCGGGTCGTCCGGCAGGCGGCGCACACGGTGTTTGACATACTCAAACGCCCGCCCCCATCCGCCTTTCGGCCAGATCAAATGCAGCGCCCAAAGGGCCCAGGTTTTTGGCGTCCGGCGCTTAAACACGTCTCGTTTCTCACCTCTCCGACCCCTCGGGGCCTCTCTTACGGCTTGCGGCTTAAATCTCTGTGGCGCTCCAGCGCAGCCACATCGCTATCGGCCTCAATCGCAGTCTTGACCCCGTGCAAATGCTCGGCGTCTCGCACATCAACATCCACCAGCAGTTGAAAATAATCCGGCTTGCGATCGACGAAATGCATGTCGGAGATATTCGCCTTCAATTCGCCAATCAATGTGCAAATTCGTCCCAGAACACCAAAACTATTCCCGATGGTCAGGGCCAGTGTGACAGTGTTGCTGGCGGCATGTCGCCCCGCGTGCCAATGGATGTCTAACCAACGCTCGGGTTGCTCTTCAAATTCCACCAACGCATCACAGGCAATCGCGTGTACAAACACCCCGTCACCCCGATGCTTGATGCCAACAATCCGCTCGCCGGGAACCGCTTGGCAACAGGCCGCACGCTTTACTTGCAACCCCTCTGGCAAGCCCACAACAGGGCGCGAAACGCCCCCCTCTTCTGCACCAGCCTTGGCTGCCAAATCGGGGTAAATCGCAGTCACAACCTCGCGCGCTGACAGCTCGGTCGAGCCGACATACTCCAAAAGCTGCGACGCATCCGCCAAGCTCAACTCTTTCGCCGCGGTCTCCAACGCCTTATCTGATGCCTTCTTGCCCACATGCTCAAACGCCACCCGCGTCAACTCACGACCCAGTTTGATATAGCGATCACGGTGCTCTTCGCGCAAAGACTTGCGAATCGCAGACTTGGCCCGCCCCGTTACTGCAATATCAATCCACGTCGGTTGTGGCTTTTGCCCCTCGGCGGTGATGATCTCTACCGATTGCCCGTTGCGCAGCCGCGTCCATAAAGGCACCCGTAAGCCGTCAACTTTAGCCCCCACGCAGCTATGCCCGATCCGGGTGTGGATCGCATAGGCATAATCCAGCGGTGTCGCCCCGCGCGGCAGTTTGATCACCTCGCCTTTGGGCGTGAAACAAAACACCTGATCCGAATACATCTCAAGCTTCACATGCTCCAGAAACTCGCCGTGATCATCGGCCTGCTCAAAGCGTTCTGTCATGGAGGCCACCCAAGTCGAGGGGTCCACCGCAAACGGATTTTCCACCCGCGCACCATCGCGATACGCCCAATGCGCGGCCACGCCAGCCTCGGCCACGTCATGCATTTGCCGCGTGCGGATCTGGATCTCCACCCGCTTGCCATCACGCCCGGAAACAGTCGTGTGGATCGAGCGATAACCGTTCGACTTAGGCTGGCTGATATAATCCTTGAAGCGCCCCGGAACCGAACACCACCTCCGATGCAACGCCCCAAGCATGCGATAACACTCATCCTCGGTTTCAGTTATCACCCGAAAGCCGTAAATGTCAGACAGCCGCGAGAACCCTTGCTTCTTTTCCTCCATCTTACGCCAAATGGAATAGGGCTTCTTCGCGCGACCAGCCACCTCGCCAGCAATACCCGCGGCACTCATCTCGGCACGAATGTCATCCATAATCTTTGGAACGACATTGCCGGTTTCCTTTTGCAGGGTAATGAAACGGCGAATAATCGAAGCGCGCGCCTCTGGGTTGATCACCCGAAACGCTAGGTCTTCAAGCTCTTCGCGCATCCAATGCATCCCCATGCGCCCGGCCAAAGGCGCATAAATATCCATGGTTTCACGCGACTTTTGAAGCTGCTTGTCTGGGCGCATATGCTTGATTGTGCGCATATTATGCAGCCGGTCGGCCAGCTTGACCAAGATCACCCGCAAGTCCTTCGACATTGCCATAAACAGCTTACGAAAGTTTTCCGCCTGCTTAGTCTCGGTCGAGCTTAACTCAAGGTTGGTCAGCTTGGTGACCCCGTTGACCAACTCGGCAATCTCCAAGCCAAACCGTTGTTCAATCTCGGAAAATGTAGATCCAGTGTCCTCAATCGTGTCGTGCAAAAGCGCCGTCACAATCGTGGCATCGTCCAAATGCTGCTCGGTCAGCAGCGCTGCAACTTCAACCGGGTGGGTGTAATACGGCTCGCCCGAATGCCGCGTCTGCCCATCGTGCATTTCTGCACCATAGGCATAGGCGTCACGGATCAGGGCTTCGTTCGCTTGAGGATTGTAGGCGCGGACCAATTCAATCAGGTCGCTGTCAGATATCATCCGTTGATCCGCCGCCAGTATTCATTGAGGAGCTTACTTCGGCCCCTGTGCTTCCATTAAGGCCCGCAACAACTTCTCTTCGGACATGTCATCTTCAGCAGGCTTATCCTGCTCAACACCCATAAGAAGCGCCATGGCATCTTCTTCAGGCTCGTCCACCTCGATTTGTGTCTGATTGCTCTCGATCATGCGCTCGCGCAACTCATCAGCAGTCTGGGTCTCATCCGCAATTTCACGCAAGGACACGACAGGGTTCTTGTCATTGTCACGGTCCACCGTAACAGCACCACCAGCCGCGATCTCGCGGGCGCGATGGGATGCCAACATAACCAGCTCAAAGCGGTTAGGTACTTTGTCTACGCAATCTTCAACCGTCACGCGGGCCATTTGGGACTCCAGTCATTCACAGGGGATGTCAGGCAGCACAATTAGGACCCATCAGGAGTGAATACAACCTTAAATCCCACGCAAAATGTTACTCAATCGGCTGAATTGATCGTTTTTCGGCCTCTGATAGGACGTCGAGCAACTCCGTCAGGGATTTTCCCAACACCGGGTGCACCCAATCAGGGGCAATATCCGCGAGGGGAATCAGTACAAAGGCGCGGTCTTGCAGCCTCGGATGGGGCAAAATCAGCTGATCCGGCACTTCTTTCATTTGTTGCTCAAGCGGTAAATCCAGCCAGTAGCGAAACCCGTCTTCATCGGGGGCAACCATCCCATCGAAGTCCAGTATATCCAAGTCCAGCGTCCGCGCGCCCCAGCGCGTGTCCCGCGTACGCCCAAAACGGGCCTCGACCCTATGTAAATGAGCCAGCAGCCCTCTCGCCGACAGACGCGTTTCCACTGCGAAAACCGCGTTCGCATAGTCCGGCCCACTCCCTTCAGGGAGCGCCGGCGACACGAAAAATCGGCTCTCCGCGATGACCTTAACCGAATCACAAGAAACCGCGTGTTTTACTTCGCGGAGGGTGAATAGGGGTGATCCAGCGCTTGACGTCGCGTTACTACCTAGCGCAACATAGGCTATTGTCAGACCTTTGTGATCCTGTGCGGGTTGCGGCATAAGCATTTTTCCTTATGTTCATCGAAGCGCGTTCGCCTACGCCCTTCACTCGGGGATCATTAATCGGACTGAACGCATATCGGAAGGACATTTGATGTTTTACAAAGACGAACGGCTGGCGCTTTTTATAGACGGGTCGAACCTATACGCCGCAGCCAAATCTTTAGGGTTTGATATTGACTACAAACTCCTGAGACATGAATTCATGCGCCGTGGCAAAATGCTGCGTGCATTCTACTACACAGCCTTGCTTGAGAATGACGACTATTCGCCTATTCGTCCGCTCGTTGACTGGCTGCATTACAACGGCTTCACCATGGTCACCAAACCGGCCAAGGAATACACTGACCGCGAAGGTCGGCGTAAAGTCAAAGGCAACATGGATATCGAACTCGCTGTCGATGCGATGGAGCTGGCCCCGCATGTGGATCATATCGTGATCTTCTCGGGTGACGGCGATTTTCGCCCGTTGATCGAAGCGGTCCAACGCAAAGGCGTGCGCGTCTCGGTGGTCTCCACCATCCGCTCCAACCCGCCGATGATCTCGGACGAGTTGCGCCGCCAGGCCGACAACTTCATCGAGCTGGACGAGTTGCGCGATGTTCTTGGCCGCCCGCCGCGTGACAACGACATGAGCTTCTCGCGTGAGCGCGACGTCGAAAAAGTCGAGATCGACTAGAAACGCCAACTCACATGCTAATTGAAACGCCGGGGCATCGCTCCGGCGTTTCGCGTTTAGCGGTCATTCAATCGCCAGATCATAAGTAACCCAAGCAGTGCGCGCCGCCACTTGGTCATACAGCCCGCGTGCGCGGTAATTATCCTCGGCAGTTATCCAGCGCACCACACTCCAGCCACGCCTGCCGCCCTCGGCCTTTACCGCCTCGATCAAGGCCTCCCCCGCCTTCAAACCGCGCGCCTCAAGCGTCACAAACAAATCATCCAGAAACCCGCCTGTTGCCGCCGCCAAGGGGCGCGCAAAAGGCCGGTAATGCGTCAGCCCGACCAAAGCGCCATCCACCTCGGCCACAAATCCGTTCACCTCGTGGTCGCCATCCATCAACCAGCCCCAAACCCGCGCCCGCATCTGGGCTGTCTGCTCCACCCCGTAAAACGCGGCATACCCCGCATACAAGCGCTCCCACGCGTCCCGATCCCCCTCGGCTACTGCCCTGATAACAACTGACATCTCAAATCCTTCCATTTCCTAGCCACTCATCGCGGACCGCCGCTGCTGAATTTCCGCAGGCCAAGTGCTTTTTATATAGGCCAGTACTGCCCTAATTTGCGCATCCGTCAACTCATCATCAAACCCGCGCATATCGCTCTTGTACCCACCGCCAATCAACGCCTCCGACCCAAACTTGGTAATCGCAAACAACTGCTCGTCCCCATGATGCCACGTATGGCCACTTGCATCATGGGGCGGGGCAGGTATCTTGCCATCCGGCCCGCGTGTTTTCCAACCCGCCTGCCCTTCCAGATTAGCGCCATGACACGCCGAGCACGCCTCATCATAAATCAATGCCCCTTCAGCCACGATCCCCGTATCGGTCAACCCTGCTAACTCCGGCGCGCCTTCACGCCCAACTTGCGACCAAACCACGCCCCCGCCAATCATCGCAACCATGGCTCCTACCGCCCAATATACTCTCATGATTTCTCTCATTCTCATCCAACTGACATCCGCTATGCGCCTTCCAGCAGGGGGAGGGTCAATCCGCTAAATTCACACATTTTCGCGAGCGCCCACTGGACCCCAGCCCCCCCAACCCCTATTTCTGAAACCAATCAGGAGAGCGCCCGATGACCAAGCCCCCCCTCACCCTCTACCTCGCCGCGCCGCGCGGCTTTTGTGCAGGCGTGGACCGTGCCATCAAAATTGTCGAAATGGCGCTCGCCAAATGGGGCGCGCCCGTCTATGTGCGCCACGAAATCGTGCACAATAAATTCGTCGTCGACGCCCTGCGCGACCAAGGCGCGGTATTCGTCGAGGAACTGGATGAATGCCCCGATGACCGCCCCGTCATTTTCTCGGCCCATGGCGTGGCTAAAGCCGTCCCCGCCGCCGCCGCCAAGCGTGAAATGATCTATGTCGATGCCACCTGCCCGTTAGTTTCCAAGGTCCACATCGAGGCCGAGCGCCACCACGCCAACGGGCTGCAAATGGTGATGATCGGCCATGCGGGCCACCCTGAGACCGTCGGCACCATGGGCCAACTTCCCGAGGGCGAGGTCATCCTTGTCGAGACCCCCGCAGACGTCGCCACCATCACGCCGCGCGACCCAAACATGCTGGCTTTCATTACCCAGACCACCCTGTCCATCGACGATACCGCCGATGTGGTCGCAGCCCTGAACGCCCGCTTTCCCGCCATCATCGGCCCCCATAAAGAAGACATCTGCTACGCCACCACCAACCGCCAAGAGGCCGTCAAAGCCATGGCTGCCAAGACCAAAGCCATGCTGGTCATCGGCGCGCCGAACTCCTCCAACTCCAAACGTCTGGTCGAGGTGGGCGCCAAGGCCGGGTGCTCCTACGCGCAACTTGTGCAACGCGCCACCGACATCGACTGGCGCGCGTTGGACGGCATTGATAGCATCGGCATCACCGCTGGCGCCTCTGCGCCCCAAGTGCTGATCACCGAAGTCGTCGATGCCTTCAAAGCGCGCTACTCCGTGACCGAGGAACTCGTCGAGACCGCCATCGAGAACATCGAATTCAAAGTCCCCCGTATCCTCAGGATCCCCGCCTAACACCCGGCGTTTCTGACCGCCGCATCGTACTTCGGTTTTGCGACCTGCTATTCTGGGACCGAATGCCAACCCGCATCCCACCTCTGCCAGCGCCTTGACACAATACCTTTTGGTACTATAAATAATGCGATACCAAAAGGTATTGTATTAAATTTCATGTCACCCCGCACAGCACAGGAACCTCAGCATGAGCAACTTAGACTACTCGAAGACGATCAAAATCAGCGCAACACCAGACGCCATACACCAAGCACTGACCAAAGAGATTAGCGGTTGGTGGAGCGAGGATCTGGTCGCTGACACAGAGGCTTTCACAATCGGGTTTGGTGAAACAAAGAAAACATTCAAAGTTATTGCCCCTCCCCCTGCTAAGGGCAACTTCAAGGTTATCTGGGACTGCACCGCAGCAAATCTGCTCCACCCCGATGTTAACACTCCAGACGAATGGGTCGGAACTCAAATCATTTGGACTGTGCATCCTGATGGGGGCACGACAAACGTCACGTTGACCCATGTAGGGCTAAATTCAAGCCTGCAATGCCACGCAATCTGTATTCAAGGCTGGGATCACTTCTTTCTCGATAGCTTCAAAGGCTTCATGATAACCGGCCAAGGAAAGCCCTTCACATCACCCTAGGCCACGCCGCCTAAACACCAAGCCTAGCGCCCCCGCCCTTACCGCCCCAAGAAACCTTGCAGAGCCTTGCTCTTTTCTACCACTTGCGCTCCAATGAGCCATCTATCAGCAGGACCTCAATCATGATCACCGCACAATTCCTTTTGACCGCCCTCGTCGTCGTCCTCGCCCCCGGCACTGGCGTTATCTACACCTTGGCGCTTGGCCTTGGCCAAGGTCGCCGCGCCGCTATCTGGGCGGCCACGGGCTGCACGTTTGGCATCGTGCCACACCTCGCCGCCGCCACACTTGGCCTCGCGGCGCTGCTCCATACCTCCGCATTGCTGTTCCAAGTGGTTAAATTCGCAGGCGTCGCCTACCTGCTCTACCTCGCATGGCAAATGCTCAAACAGGGCGGCGCGCTACAGGTCAGCGGCCAAACCACACGCCAATCGGGCTGGCAAATTGCGCAACGCGGTGCGTTGATCAACATCTTGAACCCGAAACTGTCGATCTTCTTTCTGGCCCTGCTGCCCCCGTTCCTGTCCGGCAACCCCGCCACAATAACCATCGAGATGACCCTGCTTGGCGCTGTCTTCATGGGCCTCACCTTCATGGTTTTCATCCTCTACGGCCTCTTCGCCGCCCACGCCCGTGACTGGATACTCGGCTCCGAGCGGGTGCTGAAATGGCTCAACCGTTCCTTCGCCGCGATCTTCATCGCACTGGCCGGAAAGCTGGCGCTAGAGCGCGCATAACAAGAGGCAACCACATGCTAGACCTAAGGCCCAACTGCCAACTTTGCGACAAAGACCTTGCCCCCAGCGCCCCCGACGCACGCATCTGCTCCTATGAATGCACCTATTGCGCTGACTGCGTGGAAAACGTGCTGCACAACGTCTGTCCCACCTGCGGCGGCGGCTTCACGCCGCGCCCGATCCGCCCCCAAACCGCCTTCCGCCCAGAGCTAAACCTAGGGCTGGGCAACCATCCGGCCAATACCCAGCGCCGCTACCTCAAATTCACCAAAGAAGACATTCAGGCCCACGTCGCCCGCATCAAGGACATTCCGCCCGATGAGCGGTAAGCAACCCTCTTTGAACCTGTCGCAAGTCGCAGGCCAATACGCTATCGCCCGCCTCGCGCCTGATGCGCCTCTTCCATCTTGGGCGGATGGCGCGGGCTTCGTGTCAATCAGCCGCGCCTCGGACGAATTGACTATTGTTTGCCTGCAAAATCGCATCCCCGATGACGTGCAAAGCGACCGTGATTGGTCCTGCCTGCGCACCATCGGCCCGTTCGGCTTTGACGCTGCGGGCATCGTCACCGCCCTGATCACCCCTGTGTCCCAAACCAACATCGGGGTGTTTGTGGTCTGTACCTTTGACGGCGAGCACCTGCTGGTCCCGACCAAAGACATGAACCGCGCCCAAGACGTGCTCCTCCAAGCAGGTCACCGCTTCATCGGCGCGTGACACCGCCGCCCACCAAGACTAGAACGCTGGTGAAACCTGAAAGAGCACCTCTATGAGCGACCCGGACACCCTCAAAGCCTATGCCGCCAAGGCGCAAGACTATGCAAACCTCGTATCACGCACCACGCCTGATGATGATTTGCAGGCCTTCCTCGACGCCATGCCAAAAGGGGGCCGTGTGCTGGATCTTGGCTGCGGGCCGGGCAATTCTGCACGCATGATGCGCGAGGCAGGGCTAAAAGTCGAAGCCTCCGATGCCTCCCCCGAGATGGTCGCCATCGCGCGCGATCGCCACAACATCGACGCCCGACTGGAAACCTTTGACGACCTTTCCGCCACCGCGCATTACGACGGCATCTGGGCCAATTTCTCCCTGCTCCACGCCCCGCGTGCCGATATGCCCCGCCACCTGAGCGCCATCCACAAAGCCCTCAAAACCGGCGGGCTGCTCCACATCGGCTTGAAAACCGGCGACACGGAAGACCGCGACGAGGTTGGCCGCCTCTATGTCTACTACACCGAACTCGAATTGCGCGACCTCCTCGAAACCGCAGGGTTTCGCATCAACACCATCCGTCACGGCGAAATGACCGGCTTTTTGCGCGGCCCAGCCCCCTTCATGATTGTGACCGCATATGCCTGATCTTTTCGCCTATACAGACGGGGCCTGCTCCGGCAATCCCGGACCGGGAGGTTGGGGCGCCATCCTGATCGCGCGCGACGGCACCACCGTGGTGAAAGAGCGCGAACTGAAAGGCGGCGCCGCCGACACCACCAACAACCGCATGGAGCTTATGGCCGCCATCAGTTCCCTTGAAGCGCTAGATCGTCCGACCAAACTGACCGTAATCACCGACAGCTCCTACGTCAAAGACGGCATCACCAAATGGATTTACAGCTGGAAGTCCAAAGGATGGAAAAAGAAGGGCGGCGAGATCAAAAACATCGACCTGTGGAAACGCCTCGACGAAGCCCGCGACCGCCACGATGTGACATGGGAATGGGTCAAAGGCCACGCAGGCCACCCCGAGAACGAGCGCGCCGACGAGTTGGCCCGCGCCGGCATGGCCCCGTTCAAGAAATGACCGCGCTTCTGTTCCTCGATTACGCCGCCGTTTTTGTCTTCGCCCTAACCGGAGCGCTGGTCGCCAGCCGCGCCCAGCTCGACATCGTGGGCTTTGTCTTCATCGCCTGCCTCACTGCGGTAGGTGGCGGCACAGTGCGCGACGTGATCTTGGACCGCGCAGTCTTTTGGGTGGCAGAACCCACCTTCATCCTCATCGCAGGCCTCGCCGCATTCATCGTGTTCTTCACCGCCCACCTTCTAGAATCGCGCTATCGGACAATCCTGTGGCTCGACGCAATCGCGCTCGCCGTTGCCGTGCCTGCGGGCGTTGCCGCCGCCGTCTCTATCGCCTCTGACTGGCCGATTATCCTCATCATGGGCATCGCCACGGGCTGTTTCGGCGGTCTCATGCGCGATGTGGTCTGCAACGAGGTGCCGCTGGTCCTCAAACAAGGCGAGCTATATCTAACTTGCGCCCTAATCGGCGCGACCACGGCGCTCGCCCTGCTCTATTTCGGCCAACCTCTACCTATCGCCCTGCTAGGTTGCGCGCTGGCAACCTTCGCACTTCGTGGCGGATCACTGATCTTCGGCTGGAGCCTGCCCGTCTACAAAAGCCGCCCGCCGCGCGTCTAGCCCAGCACCTCAGGAGGCGTCCAGCCCAGCAATAAATCCGCCAACGGCCCCGCACGTTTGCCCGCACGTTGCGCCGCCAGCACCTCAATGCTACCGTCGCCCGTCCCGATGAAAAACCCACCATCCACCGACACCGCACCCGCCGCCAATTCCTTTGACGCCACGCGCGATTGCAACAGCTTCAACCGCTCCCCATCCGCGTCACACCACGCCCCCGGGAACGGCGACAACCCGCGAATTAGCCTGTCCACCTCAACGGCAGATTTCGACCAATCAACGCGCGCTTCCGCCTTGTCGATTTTCGACGCATAGGTCACGCCAGCCTCCGATTGCGCCTCTGGCGACAGCTCTGGCAAAGCGGCCAAAGCCTGCACAATCATCCGCGCCCCCATGGCGCTCAACCGATCATGCAACCCGCCCGTGGTCTCCGCCCCGTCAATCGCCGTCGCCTCGCGTAACAATACAGGGCCAGTGTCCAAACCGGCCTCCATCTGCATGATGCAAATGCCAGTTTCCGCGTCCCCCGCCATGATAGCGCGGTGGATCGGAGCGGCCCCCCGCCAGCGCGGCAACAACGAGGCATGAATGTTCAAACAGCCCAGTTCTGGCGCATCTAAAATCGCCTGCGGCAGGATCAACCCATAGGCCACCACCACCGCAATATCGGCGTTCAATGCTGCAAATTCCGCCTGCTCGGCTTCGCCCTTCAACGACACCGGATAGCGCATGGCCAACCCCAGCGCCTCGGCGCGTGCTTGCACGGGTGACGGGCGGTCTTTCTTGCCACGACCGGCTGGGCGCGGCGGTTGCGAATAGACCGCAACGACCTCATGCCCCGCCTTGACCAACGCCTCCAAAGCCGAGACCGAGAAGTCCGGCGTGCCCATAAATACGATTCTCATCTGTTCGCCCCCAGAAGAACTCTCATCGCACCAATTTCCTTGCCTTCTTCACCAGCATTTCGCGCTTGGTGCGGCTCAACCGGTCAAAATACATCTTCCCCGCAAGGTGGTCGATCTGGTGTTGAACCGACGTGGCCCAAATGCCAACAAAATCGCGATCTTCAACCTCGCCCGCCTCATTCAAAAACCGCACCGTCACCGCCCGTGGGCGCGAAATTACCGCCGACACGCCGGGCAAATTCGGCGAAGCTTCCTCGTGCTCGCGCATTTGCCCGCTGGCGTGCAACACCTCTGGGTTGGCCATCAAAACCGTTTGCCCCCGCGCGTCCGACGCATCCACAACTGCCAAGCGCGCCATCACCCCGATCTGCACCGCCGCTAAGCCAACGCCCGGCATCGCATCCATGGTTTCTACCATGTCGGCCCAAATTTCGCGGGTCTCGTCGGTAATTTCTGCAACATCCTCAGCCACGCTGCGCAGCCGTTTGTCGGGCCACATCACAAATGCTCGCTTCATGCCCCGTCCTCGTAATCCAAAATCAAAACGCCGTCCAAATGGTCCATCTCATGCAGCACGCAGGCCGCCGCGATCCCCTCAAATGCGCCACGCCGCTGCGCACCATTTTCCGCGATCCACATCACCTCAATCCGCTCGGGCCGCTCAACCCAAACCGGATGATCCGCGATCGACAGACACCCTTCCTCATTGCGCTGCACCGTGTCAGATCGCGATAAAACCTCGGGATTAATCATCACCAACGGGCTGCGCTCGCCCTCCTTCCAAGTGCTATCCATCACGAACAGCCGGATCGCGTGGCCAACCTGCGGGGCCGCCAAGCCACGCCCTGGCGCATCATACATCGTCTCGAACATATCTGCGATCAGCGGCACCCACTGCTCCGCATCAAGCACCGGCATACACAGCTTTCGCAGTATTGCATCAGGGTGCTGCACGATTGGCAAAATCATGCCTGACGCGCCAGTTCACGTTTCAGCTTTACCATTTTGCGAGTGATCATCTGCTTCTTCAGCGGGCGCAGGTAATCAATGAACAACTTGCCCTCAAGGTGATCAATTTCATGCTGCACACAAGTGGCCCACAGCCCGTCAAACGTCTCCTCTTGCGCATTCCCGTCACGGTCTATCCAGCCCACGGTCACATCACTAGGGCGCGTCACATCCGCATATTGCTCGGGGATCGACAAACAGCCTTCTTCATAGGTGTTCAACTCGTCCGATACGGCCAATACCTCTGGATTGAACATCACTAAGGGACGCGGTGTCTCGCCCTCTTTCTTAATGCAGTCCAGCACAACCAACCGATCCAATATCCCCAATTGTGGCGCAGCCAGCCCGATGCCCGGCGCGTCATACATGGTCTCCAACATATCATCTGCCAGCACCCGCAGCTTGTCCGAAATATCGGCAACTGGGGCACAAACCTTCTTGAGGCGCGGGTCGGGGTGGATCAAAATACTACGTTTCATGGCGCTCAGATACCCCGTCCCGCCTCGTGTCACAAGGGTTGCGGAATTCGACCCCGACAGGCAATATTACACCATCCCCGCAGGAGGTCGTCATGCGAAATGCCAAACACTGGAGCGCTGCCCGCTGGGCCAATGCGGGCTTCGGCGCCATCGGTCTAGGCCTCATCGCGGCAAGCAGTTGGCTCGCCCAGATCTCCGGCCAAGCCCCCTTCGTCTTTTGGGCTGTTGGGGTAGGGCTATTTTGCACCGCCCTTATGTTCCAACTGGTCCTCTACCGAGCGCCCCCAAAAACCACAGGTCTCGTTAATACCGCCGAGTTGCGCCACAACACCCTGCGCAATGTGACCTTAGCGGCGAGCGGCACCTGGCTCTATGTCATCGGCGGGGCCATGGTCTGGGCGCAGTCATCCACAGCAGTATTTTTACTTGGCGCGATCCTCATGTTGCTGGGCGTACTCGCCGGCCTTTGGGGTGGGCTGCCCCTGTTGCGCGCAAAGCGCCTGTCGCGCAGCAACCCCGCCCTCACAGACACGCGCGCAACCGTCAGCCAAAACATCTCTTACCGCAACGCCTACCTGTGCGGCCTGCAAGCCGCCGTGATCCTCGCGCTACTATCTTCATGGAAGATCATCACCCTTCATGCCTCCACCTTAGGTTTCATCATCACCGCCGTCATGGTTTTGGCGCAGGTCACCACCTTGGCATGGCGCGAATGGGCCGATGACGCCGCCTAACGCCCAACTCATCGCCCTGCGGCCCCTATCGTTGCACTTCCAGCCCATTTTCGCCCTTGCAGCCCCTCAGGAAACCCGCAACCTTACGCCTAACAAGCAGGAGAGCTGATCCATGAGTTTCGACACCCCAATCGACCGCCGCGGCACCCATTGCGTAAAATGGGACAGCATGGAGACCCTCTATGGCGTCTCCCCCGATGAAGGCATCGCAATGTGGGTCGCCGATATGGAATTTCAGCCACCGCAATGTGTCCAAGATGCCGTCAAAGCAATGCATGACCACGGCGTCTACGGCTACTTCGGTGACGATCACGCCTACCGCGCAGCAATCCAGTGGTGGATGAAAACCCGCCATGACTGGGACCTGAACCCCGATCACATCTTTACCACCCACGGGCTGGTGAACGGCACCGCCATGTGCGTCGACGCCTTCACCTCGCCCGGCGATGGCGTGGTCCTGTTCACCGCTGTCTACCATGCGTTTGCCAAAGTTATCGCCGCCGCAGGCCGCAAAGTTGTCGAGTGCGAACTCACCAATACCGATGGCCGCCTCGAGATGGATTTCGACACCTACGATGCGCAGATGACCGGCAATGAAACCATGCTGATCCTATGCTCTCCCCATAATCCCGGCGGGCGTGTCTGGACCAAATCCGAGCTGCAAGCCGTCGCCGCCTTTGCCAAGCGCCACGATCTGGTGCTGGTCTCTGATGAAATCCACCACGACCTGGTGTTCCCCGGCAACACCCATATTGCCATGGCCAATATCTCTGGCATCGAGGACCGGCTGGTCATGATGACCGCCACCACCAAAACCTTCAATATCGCAGGCTCGCATTCGGGCAATGTGACCATCGCTGACCCGGACCTGCGCGCGCGCTTTGCCGCCCGTATGGCCGCACTTGGCCTCAGCCCCAACTCGTTCGGACTGTTCATGGCCACCGCCGCCTATTCCCCCGAAGGCGCGGCGTGGGTGGATGATCTGGTTGTCTACCTCGACACCAATCGCCAGATATTTGACGCAGGCATCAACGCCATTCCCGGCCTGAAATCCATGCAACTGGAAAGCACATACCTTGCGTGGGTGGATTTCTCTGGCACCGGAATGTCGCGCGAAGAATTCGTCTCCCGCACACAAGATGTCGCCAAAATCGCGGCCAACCACGGCCCGACATTTGGCAAAGGCGGCGATAGCTTCCTGCGCTTCAACACGGCCGCCCCGCGTGCCGTGATCGAAGATGCCGTCGCCCGAATGCAAAAGGCCTTTGCCGATTTGCAGTAGCGCTCGCTACACCTTAACCAACGCCCCGCGGCCCTGAATGACCTTGGCCGCGAGGCTCAACCCGCTCTCGACCGCCGCCGCCACACCCTTGTCGTAGGCCGCAAAGAACCCCGCGTTAAAACTGTCGCCCGCGGCAGTACTGTCCACCACATCGGCCACAACTTGCGGGATGATTTGCCCGCGGAACGCCTTGTCGCAGAAATCAATCGCCCCCGCGCCATTCTTCACCACCACGCAAGATGCGCCCGCGTCCAGATAGCGCTGCATGGTGCCCTGCGGGCCATCATCGCCAAAAAACACCGCCTCGTCGTCATAGGATGGCAGCACAATATCGCTAACGCGCGCCGCCTCCATCACCGCGTCACACATCTGCGCATCGCTGTCCCACAATCTTGGCCGCAGGTTCGAATCGAACGCCACAACGCTGCCCGCCGCGCGGGCGCGCGCGACCTGTTCCAATAACACCTCGCGCCCCCGACCTTCCAGCACGCCCAACGTGATTCCCGAAAAATACACCATCGACGCGCCGTCAAAAGCCCGCCCCAGAACCGCGCCATCCTCGGCCAAAAGCCGCGCCGCTGCTTGACCGCGCCAGTAGGAAAACGACCGCTCGCCGTCTTGCAATTCGATCATATACAGGCCCACGGTCCGGTCATCACGCCGCTGCACATGCGCCGTTCCCAGCCCCGCATCCTGCAACATCGACACCATGCTGTTCGACACCGCATCACGCCCCACTGCCGTGACGAAATCAATCGCCCAGTCCGGGCGCAATTGGCGCGCATACCAGCAGGTGTTAAATGTGTCGCCCGCAAACCCCATGGTGAACTGACCGCCGCCCGACGGGGCCATCTCCACCATACATTCGCCAACTGCTACAAACCGCTCTGCCACCTGACCGCTCCTCAAAAACTCTTATCTCACGGCAATATCGCGCCCTATTCGCGCGCCCGCAAGACCCGTGCTGGTCGCGTCGCCAATGGCCGCCACGCGAACATCAATCCGGTGATCAGCGTCGCCACCAATCCGCCCGCAATGATTGTCAGCGCCGAGCCTATGGCCACCTGAAATTCCGTCTCCATCACAAAGACAGACACAGCCCAGCCCGCCGCGATGCCCGCAAGCAGCGCAATCACCCCCGCCGTCAGCCCCAGCAATGCCGAGCGCAACGCGAAGTTGCCCAACACCGCCGCCCGCGAGGCCCCCAGAGTTTTCAGGATCGCGCCTTCATAGACCCGCGCCTTCTCGCCCGCAGCAGCCGTGCCGATCAACACAATGCCGCCCGTCAACAGCGTCGCCAACGCGCCATAGGTGATTGCAGCCGCAATGCCTTCCAGCACCTCACTGACTCGCGCAATCGCATCGCGAACGCGGATCGCCGTGATGTTTGGATAGGCCTTCGCCATATCGCGCAATATCGCGCCCTCATCCGCCTCTTCGGCGTAAATCGTGGCAATATGGGTATGCGGTGCGCCTTGCAGCGCAGCAGAGTTCATCGACAAAACAAACCCAAGACCACCGCTCGAGAAATCCACCTCGCGAAAGCTGGTAATCTGCGCCTCAATATCGCGCCCCAGAACATTTACCGTCAGACTATCGCCCAGCTCCAAGCCCAACTCGCCCGCCTCTTCCGCCGCGAAACTGATCTGCGGCGGGCCAGCGTAGCCCTCGCCCCACCATTGCCCCGCAGTGATCTTTGTGCCTTCCGGCAGCGCATCCGCATAGGTCAGCCCCCGATCACCGCGCACCACCCAATGGTCGCCTGCGACCTCTAGGGCTGGTTGGCCATTTATCTGGGTGATGACCCCGCGCAACATCGGGGCGCTCTCCACTTTCGACACGCTTGGGCGTGCCTCCAGCGACGCCTTCAACGGCGCCAACTGGTCCGGCTGCACATCCACGATAAAATATGACGGTGCCACTTCTGGTAAATCTCCTGCAATCGCATTGCGCAGGTTCCAGTCAATCTGCCCGACCGCCGCCAGCACCGACAGACCCAACCCCAGCGACACCACCACCGCCTGCGCCTCGCGCCCCGGTCCGCCAATCGCGCCCAAGGCAAAGCGCAATGTGCGCGCGCCGCGCAATCGCCGCGACGCCCAGCGCGCCAAAACCCGCACGCCCATCGCCGCCAGCACCAGCAGTAAAAATGCAGCCATGATACCGCCCGCAGCCCAAAACGTCAGCATCGCCAAGCCCGACAGCCAAGCCGCCAAGCCAACCAGTACCGCCAAAATACCCGCGCACACCACGATCCACACGGGCCTTGGCCAGCCGCTTAGGCCCTGTGAGGCATCCCGAAACAACGCCGCCGCGCGGATATGTTCCGCCTGCGCCAGTGGCCATAGGGTAAACAGCGCCGCCGCCAACCCGCCATACAGCGCCGCCTCCAACAATGGCCGCGCACGGATCGCCAAATCCACCGGCACCGGCAACCGCGCCTCGATTACCGGCCCCAGCAACATCGGCACCACGCCGCCCAAAGCCAGCCCCATCGCAATGCCCAGCGCTGCCAGCGCGCCCACTTGCAACAGATACACCCGAAACACCAAGCTCCCCGACGCGCCCAAGCTGCGCAGCGTCGCGATCACTTCCGTCTTGCCCGCCAAATATGCCCGCACTGCCGCCGACACCCCGACGCCACCCACGGCCAATCCGGTCAATCCCACCAGCACCAAAAACGCCGACAACCGCTCCACAAACCGCGATATTCCCGGCGCGCCGTTGCGCTTGTCGCGCCAGCGAAACCCCGTGCCCTCCAACACGCGCGAGGCCTCATCCTCCAGCGCCTCCAGCGAAACCTCCTCCGCAACCCGAATGCGGTATTCCGTCTCAAACAATGTCCCCGGCGTCACCAAATTCGCGCCCAAAAGCGCAGCGGTTGCCACCATCGTCGGTGGCCCCAGCGTAAAGCCCGCCCCCGCGCTGTCCGGCATCCGCTCCAACGCCGCCATCACCACAAAATCAGCAGCCCCAAGTTTTACCCGGTCGCCCACGTCCAACCCCAAGCGCGCCAGCAACACCGGATCGACCACCGCCCCCGGCACGCCTCCCTGCCCCGCCAAGGCCACGCTCAATTCCATCTGCGGCATCAAGGCCACCGCGCCATACAGCGGATACGCGCCATCCACGCCCTTCACCTGCGTCAACGCCCGCTCCTCGCCCGCCGCCAGCATCGAGCGGAAATCCACGATCTCCGACACATCGCCCTGCGCCTCAAACCACGCGCGCTCCTCCGGCTCCGCGAACCGATAGGTCAGTTGCATCTCAACGTCCCCACCAAGGATCACCGCGCCTTGCTCGCTCAACCCGCCTTCAATCGCACCGCGCACAGTGCCAATCGCCGCAATCGCCGCCACGCCCAACGTCAAACACGCCAAAAACACCCAAAATCCACGCAACCCGCCGCGTAACTCTCGCCGCGCAATCCGCCAGGCCAGGCTCATTGCGCCGCCACCGATACTTTATCGTCCATCACCTGCCCGTCGCGCAGTTGCACCACGCGATCACACCGCGCCGCCAACTCCGACGCGTGAGTGACCAAAATCAGCGTCGCCCCATGTCGATCACGCAAATCGAACAGCAAATCCATCACCATTTCGCCCGTCGCCGCGTCCAGGTTTCCCGTCGGTTCATCAGCCAGCAAAATCTTCGGGCGCCCCACAACGGCGCGCGCCAAAGCCACCCGCTGCTGCTCGCCACCCGACATCTGCGACGGGTAATGCCCGCCCCGCGCGCCCAAGCCCACGGCCTCCAATTCGGCCTCGGCACGCCCGAAAGCATCCTCCACGCCGGCCAGCTCCAACGGCAATGCTACATTTTCTAGGGCAGTCATTGTCGCAATCAGGTGGAAGGATTGGAAAACCACCCCCATATTGTCCCTACGAAACCGCGCTAAGGCGTCCTCGCCCATCGGCGTCAGGTCTTGGCCCAGCACAGATACCAACCCCGATGAGGCGCGCTCCAGCCCGCCCATCACCATCAGGAGAGACGATTTGCCCGAGCCAGACGCCCCCGTTAGCCCCAAGCTCTCCCCCGCCATCACCTCAAACGAGATGCCCCGCAAAATATCCACCACCCCCGCGTTGCCGTCCAACGATAGGGTCAAATCTTTCAAGCGCATCACGGGGTCGGTCATCACAAAATCCTTGGGGTTGGGGCGTACCCTTGTAGATAGCCCCTTAACGCTGCTTCGCAACCTCACGATCGCAACAGTTTTTGCAACGCCCGCGCTGGCCGAGCCGATCACCATCGCGGCCCTCGGCGACAGCCTGACCCAAGGCTACGGTCTCGCCCCCGATCAAGGCTTTGTGCCGCAACTTCAAACATGGCTTACCAATCATGGCGCGGACGTCACCTTGATCAATGCAGGCGTCTCTGGCGACACCACAGCGGGCGGGCTGTCACGCATCGACTGGACCCTGACGCCCGACGTTGATGCCGTCATCGTAGCCCTTGGCGGCAACGACGTTTTGCGTGGCTTGCCCCCCGAGCAGGCCAAATCCAACCTCGACGCCATTCTCGCGAAACTCGCCTCTCGCGAAATCCCCGCGCTCCTTGTTGGCATTGATGCGCCCGCAAATTTTGGCCCCGAATATGAAGCAAACTTTGAGGCGCTCTATACCGACCTCGCCACCGAACATGGCACGCTCCTGTTCCCAAATTTTCTGGCAGGGCTGGCCTCCATTGAGGACCGCGCAATGGTTTTGGCGCAACACATGCAACGCGACGGCCTTCACCCCGATCCCTCCGGCGTCACATTGGTCGTCGAGGCCATGGGGCCCATCGTGCTGGATCTCATCGCCCGCGCCCAGCGCTGAGTTTGTACACCCTGACCGATATTACGTATGCTATGTACCTCTTGTACAAAATCGGCGCTCGCCGCAGCGCAGCACTTGCGAAGCGTCGCGCAATAACATATCAACAACAGTGACCCATACGAAACTTCCTTGCGCACAGGAGCAGCACATGAGCTTCCGCCTACAACCCCCCACACCGTCCCGCCCGAACCGTTGCCAGTTGTTCGGCCCCGGCTCCCGCGTTGCCTTGTTTGAGAAAATGGCAGCCTCTGACGCCGACGTCATTAACCTTGATCTAGAGGATTCCGTTGCCCCCTCGGACAAGGACACGGCCCGCGCCAATGTGATCAAAGCGACCCATGATGTGGATTGGAACACCAAGTATCTTTCCGTGCGCATTAACGGTCTCGATACCCCATACTGGTATCGTGATGTAGTTGATTTACTTGAACAATCCTCTGAGCGTCTTGACCAAATCATGATCCCCAAAGTCGGCTGCGCCGCCGATATTTATGCCGTGGACGCGCTGGTTACGGCCATCGAGGCCGCCAAAGGCCGCGCCAAAAAGATCACCTTCGAGGTCATCATCGAGAGCGCAGCGGGCATTGCCCACGCTGAAGAAATTGCCGCCGCCTCGCCGCGTCTGCAAGCCATGTCACTGGGCGCCGCAGACTTCGCGGCCTCCATGGGGATGCAAACCACAGGCATCGGTGGCACGCAGGAAAACTACTATATGCTGCAAGGCGGCACCCAACATTGGTCCGATCCATGGCATTGGGCACAGGCAAAAATTGTAGCTGCTGCAAGGACTTACGGTGTTCTACCCGTTGACGGCCCGTTCGGCGACTTCTCTGACGACGAGGGCTTCCGCGCCCAAGCCCGCCGCTCTGCCACGCTAGGTATGGTCGGGAAATGGGCCATTCACCCCAAGCAAATTGCCCTCTCAAACGAGGTCTTCACCCCATCAGAGGCGCAGGTTTCCGAGGCCCGGGAAATCCTTGCCGCAATGGCTGCAGCCAAAGCCAGTGGCGAGGGCGCAACTGTCTATAAAGGGCGTCTTGTTGATATCGCATCAATCAAGCAAGCTGAAGTAATCGTTACACAATTTGAGATGATCAACAGCTAGTCAATCGCCCGCCCCATCGTCACATGGGGCGGGCCTTGCACTATTTAATCGGCAAACATACGTCCGTCAGAAGCTCTTCCGGTGCAGTATCTTGCGGCGCATTCAGGTAAATCTCCATTACCGGAGCATCGCGCGGCTCTTCACCGCTCGTAGGCAACCAGACCCCATACAGGTAATCATAGGCGGCTTTCAGTCCCGAATAGGGGCCTTTGTAGTGCATCACGGCCACCTTGCCGCTGGAAATATCTATGTCTTCCATATCCTTAGGCATCTCAAACTCCGCGCCAACCAAAATACCCGCATGGCTGCGCAGCTCGTTTTCCGGCACGGCGCTTGGGTCATCATAGTAAACGCCGGCCATCCCTTTTGCTTGTGGCCAAAGTCCGCGGGACGCGAACATTGCACTCAGCGCCTCGTATTTTTTACCGATCTCAAGATAGGGGCCTTTGTGGGCCAATGCGGCCAAACGGCCCGATGATCTTTCCGTGATTTCAACAGGATACATAGGATGCTCTCCTTTAAGGGTTTCAGGGCGCGGCGACATCAGTGTCCCCTGCGCACGAAATGAAACCGGAGTAAGGCCAAACCCCTCACGAAAGGCGCGGGTGAAGCTGGCCACATTGTCATAGCCACAGCGCTTCGCCACTTTGTCCACGGGCCAATCCTTCTGCACCAGCCAGCAAGCCGCCCGATGCATCCGAATACGCCGCACCGCAGCGGCACACGTCTCTCCCGTCATCCCATGAAACACCCTGTGCCAATGAAACCGGCTCATCGCCGCTACATCGCTCAACGCATCCAGCGACAGATCGCCCGCAGGGTTGTCATGGATATGCTCCATCACGCGCAGCAGGCGGGTCTCATACGGGTTTGTCATTGTTTTCTCCGTTTCATCTCCCTAACAGCTCTAGCGCAGAGGGAAATTACAAATCTTGCTGAGTTGCATCTACTGCAAAGCATGGTCATATATCTCTCTAGTAATCGGGAGTCTTTACATGTCCAACTACCTTGAGTTCGAAAAGCCCTTAGCCGAAATCGAAGGCAAAGCCGAAGAGCTTCGTGCCATGGCGCGCGACAACGAGGAAATGGACGTCGAGAAAGAGGCCCTAGCCTTAGACAAAAAGGCCGCTGACCTCTTGGTGGACACCTATAAAAACCTGACCCCTTGGCGCAAATGCCTGGTCGCGCGCCACCAAGACCGCCCACATTGCAAAGACTATATCGAAGCGCTGTTCGACGAATACGTCCCATTGGCTGGCGATCGCAATTTCGCCGATGACCACGCTGTCATGGGGGGCTTGGCGCGCATTGGCGACCATTCCATCATGGTGATCGGCCATGAGAAGGGCCACAACACCAAGACCCGCATCGAGCGTAATTTCGGCATGGCCCGTCCTGAAGGCTACCGCAAAGCGATCCGCCTGATGGAGCTTGCCAACCGCTTCAATCTGCCCGTCGTGACCCTAGTGGACACCCCTGGCGCATATCCCGGCAAAGGCGCCGAGGAGCGTGGACAGTCCGAGGCCATCGCGCGTGCCACCCAGAAATGTCTAGAAATCGGCGTGCCGTTGATCTCGGTGATTATCGGCGAAGGTGGCTCTGGCGGGGCTGTCGCTTTTGCCACGGCAAACCGCGTGGCAATGCTGGAGCATTCTATATATTCGGTCATCTCCCCCGAGGGCTGCGCTTCGATCCTATGGAAAGACGCCGAGAAAATGCGCGAGGCTGCCGAAGCCCTGCGCCTGACCGCGCAAGACCTCAAACAACTGGGTGTGTGTGATCGCATTATTCCAGAGCCAGTTGGTGGCGCACAGCGCGACAATAAAGCTGCCATTGAGAGTGTTGGCACAGCGATTATTGAGATGATTGACGACCTATCCAAGCTGGACTCCGCCGCCTTGGTTAAAGATCGCCGTCAAAAATATCTGGGGTTGGGGTCCAAAGGATTAGCGGCCTAGATCACCACATCGTTTTCTTAGCGCGCGTGCCCCAGTCGGCATCATAGCTTTTGCCATCGAAGCCGCTTTTCATCTCGGCCAGCATGTCACCGACCGTCGGCAAATCCACGTCCGCCCCTTGCCCGCGCCACAGCTCCGCACGCATCACCGCACGGGCGCATTGCGAATAGACCTCCCCGATTTTGATCACCACAACCGAGCGCGGCATTCGTCCCTTATCCGTGAACTTCGCACGCAGCCCATTATCTAGCGTCACCTTCGCAGTGCCATTAACCCGTACAACATTGTCCGACCCCGGCACCATAAACAGCAATGCAATCCGCGGATCACGCACGATATTTCGCAAGGAATCCATGCGGTTATTGCCACGCCAATCAGGCATCACCAAGGTTTGGTCATCCAGTTCCAACACAACCGGACCGTCGTCACCGCGCGGCGATCCATCTACGCCTTCCGGTCCCACAGTGGACACGATGCAAAAGCGCGACGCCATGATCCATTGGCGATAGGTCGGGGTCATCTGACGCGCAACTTTAACCAGCGACGCCTCAGCCGGTGTGCCATAAATGGCCTCCAGCTCAGCGATATCGGTCAAAAAGTCCATTTACTCACCCTTCGGCGTAAAGCCCGCTTCAACCAACAACCGATCCGAGGCCGCCTCTACCTTGGCCTCAAGTTCCTCCAAGAACTCTTCTTTCTTCATTCCAGCTTCAATTGGTTCTAAAAACTCGACAATTGCCACTCCGGGTTTGCGGTAAACACCGCGACGCGGCCAAAATACACCCGCATTGGTGGCAACCGGATAGCAAGTCTGACCCAACTGCTCATACAAAACCGCCGAGCCAATTTTATAGGGCTTCTTCACCCCGGGCGCGACCCGCGTGCCTTGGGAGTAAATCACCAATTGGCCGGGCAACGCGTCCCCTTTTTCCACATCCGCCAGCATTTTGGTAATTGCTTGCCCACGCTTACCACGGTTCACCGGAATGCAGCCGATCCGGTAGGCGTATTGGCCCAAAACCGGCGCATAAAGCAAAATGGCCTTCATGATGAACTTACCGCGCGGAACGGCGTCATAGATCATTAAAATATCAAGGAATGACTGGTGTTTAGCCGCCACCAGCACTTCGCCTGTGGGGGGCGTACCGCGCACTTCACTGCGAAGTCCGATCATCCAGCGCGCCGTCCATTTCACATAGCGACAATACCCGTGACAGGCTGCAACAGCCCCGTTCGGGCTAACCAGCATCCACGGCAAATAAATCACCGCATAAACGACCATACCCAGATACATCGACAGGTTGAACACCAGCGAACGTACCCATTGCACGTAATATCCCATTCTCATGTCACCTCATTTAATGTGCGCAAAGCCGCGCTGCGTGTGGCCCAGAATGCCACCAGACCAGCCAGCACTGGAATGGTCAACGGCCAGAGCCATTGCGCGCCTTGAAAACCAAGCCCCGTCAGGAATGCGCCCTCTCCAGCCGCATTTGGCAAAAGGGCGATAGCAACGCAGCCTGCAACGGTGCCAACGGCGGCCCCCACCAAGGCGCGCAGTGTAAAACGCCGCACAAAGGCGCGGGCGATGTAGATGTCACGCGCACCAACCAAGCGTGTGACACGAATGACCTGCGCATTGGCCGCCAAAGCTGCGCGCGCAGCAAGTGTGATCATCGCAGCCGTGGACAAAGAGATCAGCGCGATGGCCATCCAGCCAAGCGTGCGCAACCGGTAAGCGGCATCCACCAACGGGCGCCGCCAACGTGTGTGATCATCTAAGAATGCCCCCGGTGCCTCGCCCGCCAATCGCAAGCGCAGCCCCTCGGCATCATACCCATCACCAGTTTCAACGACCTCAATCAGCCGTGGGATCGGCAGGTCTTCTAACGGCAAATCTGGCCCAAACCACGGCTCCAACAGCAACATTTGCTCTTCCTTGGACATGATTCGTGACATGGAAACTCCGGGCGTGGTGCGCAACACTTCTTGGGCGGCTAAGGTCTGCGCCTCGATTTCTTCCATCGGGGCCGATATCCGCACGGTCGAGGTCTGTGCCAGTTCGCTGGCCCAGCGTTCGGCCAAACGCCCAGTCGCAAGCGACAATGCCAGTGCAAAAACGGCCAAAAATGCCATCGCGCCCGCCGTAAATGTAGTCAGCGTTGCGGTAAATCCGGTCGGGGGCACAACGCGGTCCGCCGCGCGGTCCCCGCCTGCGATTTCCCCCCAAACCGTCACCATGGAGCGCGCTTTAGTGATCCCGCTCATAAATCCGCCCCCGCAAGCTGCAAGCGGCGATCCTTAATGCGCAACACCCGTGCAGACACCTGTGCCTTCGCATTACGGATCAGGTTCAAGTCATGCGTAGCAACAAGCACCGACTTCCCCATTTTGTTCAGCTCGATCAAAAGCGAGAGCAAGCGCTGCGACATTTCCCAATCCACATTGCCGGTCGGCTCATCCGCTAAAATAACATCTGGCCCCATGATCACTGCACGCGCCAAAGCCGCGCGTTGCCGCTCTCCACCTGATAATTCAGGCGGGAACTGGTTTTGTTGCTTCGAGAGCCCAACCCAACCGATCAAGTCAGTCAAATTTTGCATCTCGGCCTCCACATCACGTCCAGACACCGTCAAAGGCAGCGCGATATTTTCCGCAACTGACAGGTGGTCAAGGAACTGACAGTCCTGATGTACAACCCCGATACGTCGCCGCACCAAGGCAATTTGGTCGCGATCTAACCCGGCTACATCCTCACCAAATACCTGCACCAGTCCCTTGGATGCAGCCAATTCCATATAGCATAGCTTGAGGAATGTTGATTTTCCGGCGCCCGACGGGCCAGTCAAAAAGTGAAATGACCCGGGTTGTAGCCGCAGTGAGATATCGGTCAACAAATCGCCACCGCCATAGCTATACGCCACATTTTCCAATTCAATCACAAGAGTGCTCCGAGCTTCTTTGCGCAACAATTACGCCATAGGCGGCAACAGTTGCAATCAATTGGAAACAACAAAGCTTGGAATACCCTTTTCCACAGGATATGACTTAAGAGGATTTGAGGCGCGCCAAAGATTTAGAGCGCGAAAGAGGGAATGACATGCGGCTGGTTTGCCCAAACTGTGATGCGGAATATGAGGTCGACGACACCCTCGTTCCCGCCGAGGGGCGCGATGTGCAATGCTCAAATTGCACCACGACCTGGTTCCAAGCAGGCGCTGACAGCTTGTCGGCGGACCCTGATGTGTCACCCACCACGGAAGAAGACACTGATCCAGAAACAGAGATCGAGGCCGCCCCTGCCGGCCTCACGCCACGCAGACCTGCCGTTGATCCTGCCGCCATGGACGTCATTCACGAAGAAGTCGCGCGGGAAACTGCGGCGCGCAAGGCAGAAGCAGGCGGCCTAGAAACTCAAGCCGATCTTGGGTTGGATAATACTGACACAGAGGCGCGTGCCACCGCTGCACGCGACCGCGTGGCACGGCAACGTGGGATAGAACCACAGCCCGACGCCATAGAAGACACCGACGATGCGCTCACCTCCGCGCCCAAACGCGATCACACCAAGAGCGAGTTGTTTCCAGATATTGAAGAGATTAATTCATCCCTGTCTCCCGAGGCAGCCGAAGCTGAGGCCGAAGCCGCGCGTTTGGCGCATGAAGAGGGCAGCCCCGAGGTTAAAATCCAACGCAGCAATTTTCGGTTGGGATTTGGCCTGATGTTGCTCGTCGCAGTTGGTTTGCTGTTACTCTATATATATGAGCCGCAAATCTCAGAACGGGTTCCGGCAATGTCCGGCCTCCTTGAGAGCTACGTCACCAAAATTGATGCGTTTCGGGTTTGGCTCGATCTATCCACGCAAGGCCTCGTCGACAAAATTGGCGTAACGCTCAGCGACCAACCTGAGGGTTAGAACTGATCCAGCAGCCGTTTTAAATAGTCTCGCTCTATTTCAGGGCGCTGCTGCTCGCCTGACCTACGCCGAAGCTCTTCCAGCAATTCGCGTGACCGGCGTTGTGCGTTTTGCCCTTGATCCATAGCGTCATCCGAGCCCGCCGTCCCGCTCGATCCTTGTTCACGCCCCAATGGATCGCGGTTTTGGCGTGAGGCTTGTCCTCGGTTCTGCCCCTGCTGACCTTGGCCCTCTTGTTGCTCTTGCGCCATGGCCTCACCAAGATCGCGCATCCCTTCGCGCAGAGCCTCCATGGCATCCGATTGAGCACCCAACGCCTCGGCTGTATTGTCATTGCGCAAAGCCTCTTCGGCGCGCTCCATTGCCTCACCTGCACGCCCAATCGCGTCGCGCGCCGCGTCGCCCTCGGGCGAGCCGCGCCCCGGCATGTTACGTTCTTGCTGGCTTAACTCGTCGCGCAAAGCTTGCTGGCGGTTCGCCAATGATCCCTGCCCGCCTTGGCCATCTTGTGATTGTGCAGAATCTTCCCCACCACTCTGGTCGCCTTCTTCGCCGGGTTGTGTGCCACCCTCGCCCTCATGACTTTGACCACGGCCACGGCCACCGTTGCGCCCCTCATTCCCGTCACTCTCACCAACCTGAGCGTTCGGATTAAAATTTTCCTGAAGGTCGCGGAATGCCTCGTCGCTAAGCCCCTGTTGCTCGCGCAACGAGTCTTGCAGACCTTCCATCGCCTGCTCTCCGGGGCTTTTCTGGCTGTCGCTGCCTTGCCCCTGAGTGACTTCCATATTCTTCATCATCTCCATCAACTGATCCAACAGTTGTTGGGCTTGGGCCATTTCGCCCTCTTCCATAAGCCGCTGAATTTCATCAAGCATGTCTTGTATCTGATCACTGTTGATCTCTTGGCTTTCGCCAGACTCTGCCTGCTGCTCGCCTTCCGGATTGTCCTGCCCCTCTTGGGCAAGCTGGTCCATATACTGCTGCATCGCCTCGTTTAGCTCTTGCATCAGCTCGGCAATCTCGTCGTTTGTAGCGCCATCTTTCATTGCGTCTGACAGACGTTCCTGCGCACGTTGCAAGCGCTCCAACGCATCAGACAACCGCCCGTCTTCAAGCAACACAGCCGCCTGCCAAAGCATCTCGGAAATCTCGTTTTGCTTGGCATCTGAGATGCCAAACTCCATGGCCAATTCCAGCCGTGTAATTGCCATTCTCGTGGTTAGGTAGGCCACTTCGCTTGAGAAAAATCCATCGGGATCATGCGTGACCGCGCGCAACACTTGCGAAATACGGCCAGCATTCTCGCGCGACCATAGCAAATCACGCCGCTGCTCAATCAGGGCTTTAGCAATCGGTTGAAAAAAGCGCCGTCCAGGCAAAATAGTAGCGGTGCTTGATGGCCTACTCATCTGTTGTTGACCATCCTCGACCATCAAATCAAGCGTCACGGGAAGGCCAGCCCACGGGTGTTGCGACAGATTTTCAATCACCACTTCATGAAATTTTTCGCGCCCGCCCGAAATGGGCATTGGCAGATCCAGCATAATTTCTTCGCGCACCTCAGGCTCAACGACCAAGCCAAACCGACGCTCGACCGCGCCCAAGTCCAAGGCAATCGTTACCGTTCCTCGCTCCACCCCATAATCATCAGAGGCCATAAATGGCAGCTCCATCTGGCCATCAACTTTGCGCGTAACTTCGCCGTCAATTTCAACAATTGGGCGCTCGTCCACTTGAGCTGTGATCTGCCATTCGGCCAAATCGTCACCCTCAATTCGGATCACCCCATCTTGGGAAATCACACGGCTAAAGGCGGTCTTCGGCGTATCGCCTTCAACCGGACCCCCAGTTTCACCCGACACGGTTTCAACCAACGTCAAGCTACCAACCTGCCCGTAAAGACGCACCGTCAGATCACTACCTTTGGGCACAGTCAGCGTCGAAACTTTCACATCGTTCAAATACAAACTCGGCTTGCCCGTATAGGCCGGAGGCTCGATCCACATCTCCCAAGCAGGGCCAGCAGCAATTGCTTTGCCCAGACCACCGGACGACAAGTCACCCAACGCCCCACCCCGCCAAGCACCGCTAAACGCCACACTCATTACGAAGAACAACAGCGCCACATACCGCAATGCATAGGGGTCGCGCGACGACACCCGCAGGTCTGGCGAAACGGCTTCCGCCTCACTTAGCCGCGCGTGCATTCGTGCCTTATGGGCTTGCCAAATTGCCTTTGAAGCCGCGTCACCACTGCCCAAAGCCTGATGATCCAGCGCCGCTGTGACGGGTCTGCCGGGCATGGTTAAATCAATCCGCTCCAAAGCCGTCGCACGGCTTGGTGCGCGGAATTTGCGCTTGGCGTAGATTAGCGTGCCGAGTAACCCAACCAACGCAATTAGCGCACCGCCCCAAAGCACCTCTTGCGGCACGAAACCGGCCAGCCTTGAGGCCAGCACCGCCCAGATCAGTAAAACCACAGTCCAAAACGGCCAAAACGCATGAGTGATCCGCTCGGCCCAAAGGCCAAGCAAAGTCCAGCGTACTGGCCACTTCAGCGCGGACAGGTCCACGCCTGCATTTTGATCACTGTCTGGCCTGCTCATCAAGTCATCCCGAAAGGTTTGCGCACCATAGCGTCACACCCATTGAGGGATCGTATCTCTATTTATCATATCTTCAAAGGTCGGACGGTCCCGAATGACAGCGAATTGATCCTCATGAACCAAAACTTCCGGAATAAGCGGCCGCGAATTGTACTCGGACGCCATCACCGCCCCGTATGCCCCCGCCGAGCGGAAGGCGATCAAATCACCAGCCGCGACAGGTGGCATCACACGGTGCTTGGCAAAAGTATCGCCACTTTCACATATCGGGCCAACGATATCATATTTGGCTTGCTCGATCCCCGGCTCCGGCTCAATGACCGGAATAATATCGTGGTGTGCCCCGTACATAGCGGGGCGGATCAGGTCATTCATCGCGGCATCAATGATCATGAACTCGCGGTCTTCACCCTCTTTGATGTAGATAACCTCAGACACCAACAAGCCCGCGTTGCCCGCGACTAGGCGACCCGGCTCGATCTCGATCTCGCAGCCCAAATGACCGACTTTTTCACGCACCAAGGCACCAAACTCTACCGGCAACGGCGGCGCATCATTCGAGCGTTCATAGGGGATACCCAAACCACCCCCCAAGTCGAGGCGCTTGATCGTATGCCCCTCGGCACGCAGCATTTGCGTCAGCTCGGCGACCTTCTCGAACGCCTGCCCGAACGGTTCCAACTCGATCAATTGGCTTCCGATATGCACATCAATGCCAATGACCTCTAGGCCCGGAAGCGCCGCAGCCTGCGCATAAACATCCTTGGCCCGCGAGATGGGAATGCCAAACTTGTTCTCGGATTTTCCCGTCGCGATTTTCTCGTGAGTTCTTGCGTCGACATCGGGGTTCACCCGAATGGTGATCGGCGCGCGCGCGCCCATCGAGGTCGCAACCTCAGACAGTGCAAGCATCTCCGGCTCACTCTCGATGTTGAACTGGCGAATGCCGCCTTCCAACGCGAGCCGCATTTCGGCGCGTGTCTTGCCAACGCCGGAGAACACAATCCGCTCTCCCGGAACACCCGCCGCTTTGGCGCGCATGTATTCACCACCGGACACGACATCCATCCCCGCGCCCAAATCACCCAGAAGCTTCAACACTGCTTGGTTCGAATTGGCCTTCATCGCGTAGCAAACAAGATGATCCGTCCAGTCCAGCGCCTCGTCGAACAACTTGAAGTGGCGGGTCAAAGTCGCCGATGAATAGACATAAAATGGCGCACCAACTTTGGCGGCAATGTCAGCAATAGCGACGTCTTCGGCGTGTAGTGCGCCGTTGCGGTAGAGGAAATGGTCCATCAGTCGATTGGCCTTGTGCGAAGGAACAAATAAAGCGGCAAGCCGCAAGAAACACCGATACAGAAGGTGGCCGGGATGGCAAGCAACGCGATCCAGTTGCGGCGCACCGCGACCTCGGCCACGATCCAGACGGTCAGGGCAATCGCGGCGATAACCAAGTCCCAAAACAGACCCGTTGACGCGGCATTAACCTGCCATGCCTCAATCATCCCAGACACTGAAATACCGTGTTCGGCAAACCACTGGTTGAAGTGGTAAAGTGGGTGAATTGCCCCCCAAACGGCGAGGGCCAAATAGATCATACGCAAGACAGACATCGGCAAGACTCCGTGACCAGTTGAGCGGCGATTTATCCCAAAAGCCGCCCGTCCGTAACCCTCCCACGCCCTTTTGGCCCCTCCATGACCCCTCATTTTCCTTATTTTCGCCAAATCCGGC
Source organism: Litoreibacter sp. (assembly GCF_058136045.1). Lineage (NCBI taxonomy): Bacteria > Pseudomonadati > Pseudomonadota > Alphaproteobacteria > Rhodobacterales > Roseobacteraceae > Litoreibacter > Litoreibacter sp. The sequence goes on along the minus strand of NZ_JBYVDD010000001.1, from coordinate 54,460 downwards.
GGGCAAATAGGGGCAACGGGCAGAGGGGCCAACCACAATGATGCGAATCTATCTACTGTTTTCGATGGCATATCTGGCTTTCGCAGTGGCCTTGATCTTTGCCCTACGAGACCACCCAGTCGCGCTGCTGCTAAGCGCAGTGCGGACCTCGCTATACCTGCTTAAATCCTTCGCCGAATGGATGCCGATATTGGGCATTTTTCTGGCCGGATCACTATACCTGACCCGAAAATATGGCTTCAAGGCGCGCATTTTGCCGACGATCTACGCTCTCCTTGGCTGTTTGCTCTTCTCGATGGCCTTCTCGCTGGTCAAGACCACGATCCCCTATGTCCAGCCATTCTATGCCGACAGCCTGTTCGCCGATCTTGATGCTGCCCTACACTTCGGGGTGGACCCTTGGCGCATCACCCATTCGCTTGCAACTTACGTGCCGCCAGCCGCCATCGTCATTCTTTACTTCATGGTCTGGTTCCTTCCCGCCGTGTTCCTGCCCGTGTTCATCGCGCTAACCGACACATGCCCGGACCGCGCGCGGCGTTTCATGGTGCTCTATGTCTTCTCGTGGATCGGTCTGGGAAACATTTTGGCAATTTTTGGCAGCTCCGCTGGCCCCGTCTACTATGACCGCCTTTTGGGGGGAGAGCGCTTTGCAGACCTGACCTCAGCGTTGGAAACGAGCGGCATGGCTGCCTCCGCCTTAGGGAAAGTGCAAGACAACCTTTGGCAATTTTATTCGGAGGGCGGTCAGAGCGTCGGATCGGGCATCTCGGCCTTCCCTTCGGTTCATGTAGGCCTTGCGGTCGTAACCATGCTCTACCTGATGGAGCGATCCCGCGCGCTTGCCCCTATCGGTATAGCCTTCACGGGTTTGATCATGTTCGCCTCAGTCTATCACGGCTGGCATTATGCGGTTGATGGCTATGCATCGCTCATAATTGTGGCAACTGCCTGGGCCATGCTCAGGCGACGCAACGTCGCAATTGCCACTTACATTCCTGCTTGATTGAAGGTTTAAAGCTAACAATGTTGCGGGACCGCCAAATTATGGCGTTGTAAGAGGAAGACTGACATGGCCGAGACCGAACGCGAAAGCATGGAATATGATGTGGTTATCGTGGGGGCTGGTCCTTCCGGTCTGAGCGCGGCCATCCGTCTCAAGCAGCTCAACGCCGATCTCGAAGTCGTGGTTCTGGAAAAAGGCTCCGAAGTTGGCGCGCATATCCTGTCTGGCGCGGTCTTGGACCCCTCTGGCCTAGATGCCCTCTTGCCGGATTGGCGCAACATGGGCGCGCCTATCACAGTGCCCGTCAAATCCGACAATTTCTACATGCTGGGCGAAGCCGGACAAATTCGCATCCCGAATTTCCTGATGCCACCACTGATGAACAACCATGGCACATACATCGTTTCCATGGGCAATGTGTGCCGCTGGATGGCCGAGCAAGCCGAAGGCATGGGCGTGGAAATCTTCCCCGGCATGGCGTGTTCTGACATTGTTTATGGTGAAAATGGTGAGGTCAAAGGCGTTATCGCAGGCGAATTTGGACTGAACCCTGATGGCACCCAAGGCGACAGCTACGAACCGGGCATGGAATTGCACGGCAAATATGTCTTCATGTCTGAGGGCGTGCGTGGATCGCTCTCTCAGCAGATCATTGCGAAGTTCGATTTGGCAAAAGATGTCAGCCCGCAAAAATACGGCCTCGGGATGAAGGAAATCTGGGAAATTGACCCCGCCAAGCACAAAGAAGGCACGGTTACCCACACTATGGGTTGGCCTCTGGGTAGTAATGCAGGCGGCGGGTCATTCATCTACCACCTTGAGAACAATCAGGTTTATGTGGGCTTCGTGGTGCATTTAAACTACGAGAACCCGCATCTGTTCCCCTACATGGAATTCCAGCGCTTTAAACATCACCCCATCGTGGCCGATCTGCTCGAGGGCGGGAAACGCGTGGCCTATGGCGCGCGCGCCATCACCGAGGGCGGCTGGCAATCCCTGCCCAAAACCGTGTTTCCCGGCGGCGCGCTGCTGGGCTGTTCGGCCGGCATGGTCAACTTGCCGCGCATCAAGGGCAATCACAACGCTATGCTCTCGGGCAAAGCTGCCGCCGAAGCCGCGTTTGAGGCCATCACTGCGGGGCGCTCCGGCGACACATTGGACAGCTACGACACTGAGGTTCGCACTGGTCCAATCGCCAAAGACCTGCGCCGCGTACGCAACGTCAAGCCACTGTGGTCAAACTATGGGCTAACTGCATCGCTCACCATCGGCGGGGCGGACATGTGGCTTAACAATATCACCGGCTGGTCACCACTGAACCTCAAGCACAAGAAGAACGATGCCGAGGCTACCGGCGAGGCCGCAAACCACAAAATTATCGACTACCCCAAGCCCGACGGGAAGCTGTCTTTTGACCGGCTCACCAACGTCTCTTTTGCGGCGACCAACCACGAGGAAAGCCAACCTTCACACCTAAAATTGAAGGACGACAGCATTCCAATGTCGGTGAACCTGCCCAAATTTGCGGAACCTGCACAACGCTACTGTCCGGCAGGGGTTTACGAAGTCGTGGACGACAAATTCGTTATCAACTTCCAAAATTGCGTACATTGCAAAACCTGCGACATCAAAGACCCGTCGCAAAACATCGTCTGGACTACGCCTCAAGGCGGCGACGGGCCAAACTACCCCAACATGTAGGTGCTTATTGGCGCGCGGGATTGGTAACAAACCCCGCGCCAATGTGACCAAACACCCGGTAGACATCCCCCCCTTGCCCGCCTACCCTCGCGGCCTGGTAATCAGGAACGATTGGGCCGACCAAATGATCAAATCACTCACCTTTCGCCGCTCCGCTGCGCTTGCACTGGCTATAGCGACGACAGCGACACCTGCCCTCGCAAGCGAAAATGGGCTGGCAGGGCCATATTTGGCCGCACGGCAGGCAATCTCGGTGTCTGACTATGATGAAGCTTCCAGTTATTTCAAACGCGCGATTGCCGCCGCCCCGGAAAATTTTCTGCTCATGGAAAATGCGATCGTCGCGCTCATCGGACAAGGAGATATTGCAGGGGCCGCCGAGGTCGCCGCGAAACACAAAGCCGCTGGTGGCCGCAACCAAATCGTAGACTTGGTGCTGGACACGGTGGCCGTTGCCGAAGGGCAGTTTGACCGGACAGCCCAGAAAAGCGTGGAAACCGAAGGCCTTGCGCCGTTGCTTGACGGGCTCACGCGTGCTTGGGCCCTTCTTGGCCAAGGCCAGATGTCGGATGCCACCGCCGCTTTCGGCAAAGTTGCCGAGACCGAAGATTTCGCCTCCTTTTCACATTACCACCACGCACTGGCCCTTGCCTCTGTCGGGGATTTTGAAGGGGCCGACAAGATTTTATCAGGCGATACCTACGGCCCTCTCATTCTCAGCCCGCGGGGCATCGAAGCGCACGCACAGGTGTTAGCTCAACTCGAAAGAACCGATGACGCAATCGAGTTGCTCACGGCCACAACCGCAACAGGTTTCAGCGCGGAACTGGAAGACCTGAACTCACGCCTCCAGTCCGGGGACAAAACGGGCTATGATTTTGTGACCAACGCGCGCCATGGTATCGCCGAAGTCTACTTCAATCTCGCAGCCGTGCTTGATGGGCGTGCTGCTCCCGAGCATGTATTGCTCTATGTGCGCATGGCCCAACATATTCGCCCCGATCACGCTGCCGCTGTTTTAACCGTTGCAGAAATTCTTGAAGGCATGGGGCAATTCGATCTCGCGACGGAAGCCTACGCATCGCTTCCAGCCGATGATCCAGCCTATGTGCTGGCGGAAATGGGGCGCGCCAACGCATTGTATTCTGATGGCCGCGAGGATGCGTCGGTCGAAGTTTTGACCGCCCTGTCAAAATCTCATGCAGAGGTCGCGATGGTACACTCGACCCTTGGCGACATGCTGAGCCGCACCAAGCAAGATAAAGCCTCCATCGCAGCCTACACCCGCGCGTTGGACCTCAATGGCATCGGCAACCGCGCAAATTGGCGTATCTTCTATGCTCGCGGCATCGTCCATGAGCGCGGCGGAGATTTCATCGGGATGGAGCGCGACTTCCGCACGGCTCTAGAATTATCCCCGAACCAGCCCGACATTCTAAATTACCTTGGTTACTCATTGGTGGAACAACGTATCAAGCTCGATGAAGCGCTGGAAATGATCCAAACAGCCGTAAAAGAGAGCCCCGGAAGCGGTTATATTACCGACAGCCTTGGCTGGATATACTATCGCTTTGGCCGTTTTGAAGAAGCCGTGGACCCCATGGAGAAAGCCGTAGAACTGCTGCCAGTAGACCCGATTGTTAACGATCATTTGGGCGACGTATACTGGCAAGTCGGTCGCGAACGCGAAGCCGAGTTCCAATGGAGGCGCGCCTTGTCCTTCGAACCAAAAGAAGCCGACGCAGAGCGCATTCGCGCAAAACTAGAGCGCGGCCTGACATTGGTCCTAGAAGAGGAAGCCAAGGCAGGGACCACCCACACTGCAAACGAATGATGCAGAGCGTTTTTGCCCCGGCCAAGGTCAACCTGACGTTGCATGTGACAGGACAGCGTGCCGATGGGTATCATCAACTCGATAGCTTGGTGATGTTTGCGTCAGTGGGTGACCAAGTGACGCTATCCCCAGCGCTCGATTTGTCCCTTAGTATTGATGGCCCCGAAGCCCATGCAATTTCCGTCGATGGCAATTCAATCCTTGCGGCGGCAAGGCTGCTCGGCTCACCACGGGGTGCGCGTATAAACCTTACTAAAATCCTGCCGGTGGCCTCTGGCATCGGGGGGGGCACAGCGGATGCAGCAGCAGCTTACCGCGGTCTCTCGAACCTCTGGGGGCTGCCAGATCCGACGACCATCCCAGACATATGCACCCATATAGCACAGCTTGGCGCTGATGTGCCCGTGTGCCTGTTTTCGCGAACCTGTCGCATGTCCGGCGTGGGGGAGTGCTTAGACTTCCTACCGGACCTGCCCGCGCTCAATGCGGTCTTGGTCAACCCGCGCGTTGAGGTTGCAACCCCGTCCGTGTTCAATGCCATCAAGCAAAAAGACAACCCGCCTATGCCCAAGCCACCATCCGGCACTTTGGGCGTGTCTGGTTTCATCAACTGGCTGGCACAGCAACGCAATGACATGCAGGCAGCGGCAATTTCGCTCTCACCCGTGATTTCTGAAGTGCTATCAACCCTTGAGCATTCGAACGAATGTCGGCTCTTCCGAATGTCAGGCTCCGGTGCGACGTGCTTCGGCCTATACCCTGATGCGCAATCCGCGCAGGAAGCGGCCAGTTATATAGCCCAAAACCACCCCGATTGGTGGGTGAAGCCCTGCACCTTAGGCGCGTAAAGAAGCGCTAGTTCAGGCGCGCCACCACATAGTCCGACAACTCGCATAACATCTGCGTCAGATCGCTTTGCGGCACCGCGTCTAGCGCGCGTTTGGCTGTCTCTGACCACGCCAACGCATCATGGCGGGCAGCATCCAACGCCCCGTGCTTGTCAAACAGCTCCAGCACATGCTCAAGATCGCCGTCCTCTTGCTTGCCCTTCTCGATGGTTCGCACCCAGAAATCGCGATCCGCATCACCCCCTGCGGCAATCGCCTTAATCATCGGCAAGGTCAGCTTACGTTCGCGGAAATCATCCCCTATATTTTTACCCGTTTTCGTGGTGTCACCGGCAAAATCCAAAATATCATCGGCTATCTGGAAGCTCACGCCCAAAGCATCACCGTATGAATAAAACGCCTGCACCACCTGCTCGGGTGCATCCGCGATCATCGCCCCAACCTGTGTCGCCGCCGAGAACAGTGCCGCAGTCTTGCCCCGCACCACTTGAAGGTAGGTCTCCTCGGTCGTGGCAAGGTTTTGCGCCGCAGTCAGTTGCAGTACCTCCCCCTCTGCAATCACCGCGGAAGCATTGGACAACACCTTCAGCACATCAATGCGATTGGCGTCCGTCATCAACTGGAATGAACGCGCGAATAAATAATCGCCGACCAATACCGACGACTTATTATCCCAAAGCAAGTTTGCAGCAGGGCGTCCGCGACGCTGTTCGCTGCCGTCAACGACATCATCATGGAGCAACGTCGCGGTATGTATAAACTCTACCGTCGCCGCCAAATGAACATGGTATGGCCCGTCATAGCCACAGATGCGCGCAGCCGCCAAAGTCAACATCGGACGGACCCGCTTGCCGCCAGCACCCACCAGGTGAGCGGTCACTTCAGGAATACGTGGCGCATGCTTGGAGGCCATCCGATCCGTGATCAGCGCGCCAACAGCCTCTAAATCTTCACTTAGTGCCGCCTTTAAGCGGTCATGTGGTTTCACAGAAAGGGTATCTGAACTCATCGTAGTGATCTGCCTCATCTCTCGACAAACGTGCTGGCCTGTCGTTATCACTGTCTTATGAAAGAACTCTTGCGCAGCAACAATCTTACCATCATCGCCTTCACAAAAGCACTGCTTTCAGGAGAAGATATAGGCGTGTTCGAAATGGACGTCCATATGAGTGTGCTAGAAGGTTCCGTTGGCATATTGCCGCGCCGCCTTATGGTGCACGAAAAAGACATGTTCATGGCCCGCGCCATTCTGCGCGACAACGACATCCCCCTCAACAGTTAGCGTCATGGGCTTCCTACCAGATGAGTTGACCCACGACGCCTTTCTCGGAGGAAAGCTACGGCTTTGGCAACCCAAACACGGCTATCGAGCTGCCACTGATCCCGTCTTGCTCGCGGCAGCCTGCCCGGCCAAGGCAGGCCAGTCTGTGCTAGAGCTCGGATGCGGCGTCGGCACAGCGTCACTGTGCCTGCGAACACGGGTTCATGCGCAACTTACTGGCGTTGAGTTACAGCCAAATTACGCCAAGCTTGCCCGACAAAATGCCCATGAAGCTGGCTTCGATATGCACGTTATTGATGCCGATTTGGCCAGTTTGCCTGCTGATTTGCGCGCAAAAAGTTTTGATCACGTAATTCTGAACCCGCCATACTACGGGCCCGGTACAGCCTCTCCAGACATTGGCCGAGACACGGCAATACGCGAGCAAACCCCGCTTGCCACATGGATCGACACAGCCCTGCGCCGCGCAGGGCCAAAGGGCTGCATCACTATTATCCACCTGATCGAGCGGCTAGGTGACGTCATTACATTGCTTAATGCACGGGCAGGGCTGCTAGAAATCAAACCAATCGCACCCCGAGAAGGAAAACCTGCGAGGCGCTTTGTGCTGCGCGCGCATAAGGGGCGCGCGTCCCGAACAGTGCTTCATAACCCATTGGTCCTACACAAAGGTGCCCAACACACGCACGACGGGGATGACCACTCGCCAGACGCACGGGATCTTTTACGGCACGGGATGCCGCTCAATTTGTAAAGATTTTCGCTGCACTGCCGCGACGCATTTTCGTGACTTTGCGTTCAAGATGTGCTGCAATAGAGGCCTACACTACATATAGGAGGTATGCCCATGACGATCAGTTCTCACCTAACGGAGCTGCAGCGCAAACACGAGGTATTGTCCCAGCGCGTGGAAGAAGCACAGCGCAGCCCAAGTACAGATGACCTGTCCATTGTGGAGCTAAAAAAACAAAAACTGCGGCTAAAGGAAGAAATTTCCAAATACGCGAACTAGACCTTTCGCGACCCAAGCGCCGCCAACCCAGCGCCAACAGTGATTAAACCTGCTGCCAACAGCAAGGTCAGCGATGCTTGGGCGTATCCAGCTAGAATTAAAACTACGGTAGATAACAACGGGGCTGCATAGGACGCGGTGCCTAAGAGTTGGATATCGCCATGTTTCACACCCACATCCCAAAGATAAAACGCAAGCCCAACCGGCCCAAGACCAAGCCCCACGACCGCCACCCACGAAACCGTATCTGACGGAATTACTGTTTGCTCAAACAAAACATGCGCCACGACTGAAAGCGCAGCAGTGGCGAGGCAGAAGAAGGTCACAATTTCTGTCGGGACGGCACTATTTCGCCGCGAGAGAACGGAATACCCCGCCCATATCACAGCGCATAACAGCGCTAAGCCATAGCCTATAGCATGCGCCCATTGAAACCCATCACCGCCACGAACGACGATCAACGCGGCCCCAGCGAATGAAACAAACCCGCCTAGGACATGCAGTGGTTTGAGGGCTTCTCCGGGCAACAAGCCGGAAAACAGCACAATCAGCAACGGCCATAAGTACGCAATAAGCCCGGCCTCAGCCGCCGGAGCCATCCGCAGTGCCGAAAAATATAGCGCATGGTAGCCAAACAGCCCCGCAACCCCCAATATCCAGATCTGAGGTGTGGTTTGTTTCAAAATTTGGGAAACACGACCTTTACGGATGGCAACGATCAGACCAATCCCCCCTCCGATAGCAAAGGTCATCGCATTGAGTTGAAATGGGGGAATCGGCGACGAGCCTATCGTAAACAACGCAAGTAGCGCCCAAAGTAAGACAGCGCCAAACCCGATAGACGTCGCAACTAAAGGGTTCATATTGGGGCACCAAAATAGATCATACTCAAAGGACGGTGCCCGTTTTTTCACCCCGGACAAGGCTGGGGGTATAGAAAAAGGCCGACACATTTCTGCATCGGCCCAAGTATACTTAAAAAGCCATTGGCTTAGGCCAGATACTGGCCGCCATTCGCAGACACGGTCGATCCGGTGATAAATCCGGCATCATCAGACGCCAAGAACACAACAGCGCGTGCGATCTCTTCCGGCTCGCCCAAACGCCCCACCGGGATTTGCGGCAAGATGACATCGTTCATCACTTTTTCCGGGATCGTGCTCATCATTTCGGTGTTAATGTAGCCGGGGCAAATGACATTTACCGTAATGCCAGCGCGCGCACCTTCTTGTGCCAGCGCCTTGGTAAAGCCAATATCACCAGCTTTGGCGGCTGCGTAGTTAACTTGGGCGAACTGCCCTTTTTGACCATTAATCGAGCTGATAGTGATAACCCGCCCAAATTTGCGCTCACGCATACCGGGCCAAATAGGATGGGTCATATTGAACACGCCAGACAGGTTGGTGTTCATCACCTCGGACCATTGTTGTGGTGACATTTTATGGAACGGGGCATCGCGGGTGATGCCTGCATTGTTCACCAAAATCTCAACTGGGCCGAGGTCTGCTTCGACTTGTGCAATACCTGCAACGCAAGCCTCATAGTCAGCAACGTCCCATTTATATGTCTTGATGCCGGTTTCGGCGGTGAAGGCGGCGGCTTTCTCGTCATTGCCAGCATAGGTGGCTGCGACATCGCAGCCTTCGGCTTTCAGAGCCTTAGCAATAGCAGCGCCGATACCGCGCGAGCCGCCAGTTACAAGTGCAACACGGGACATGATGATTCCTCCTGAATTAGTAAAGTAATTTTCTGTCTAAAATGGTATAGGTTGCGCAACTTTCATGCGCAACCCTATTTGCAAGATCAGTCGCGCTCAACGCAGACCGCAACACCCATACCGCCGCCGATGCACAGCGTCGCCAAACCTTTTTTCGCGTCGCGGCGTTGCATCTCAAACAACAAAGTATTCAAAACACGACACCCGGAGGCACCAATCGGGTGACCGATCGCAATCGCCCCACCATTGACGTTCACAATGGCTGGGTCCCAACCCATTTCTTTGTTCACGGCACAGGCTTGGGCAGCGAAAGCTTCGTTCGCCTCAATCAAATCCAAATCAGATGCGCTCCACCCGGCTTTATCCAATGCCTTGCGGGACGCATAAATTGGCCCGACGCCCATAATCGACGGGTCTAAACCGGCAGTCGCATAGCTCGCGATACGGGCCAATGGTTGAAGGCCCCGCTTTTCTGCATCGTCAGCGCTCATCAGCAAGGTCGCAGCCGCCCCGTCGTTCAACCCAGATGCGTTTGCTGCTGTCACCGATCCGTCCTTCGCAAACGCCGGGCGCAACTTGGCCATGGCTGCCATCGTCGCTCCGTGGCGGATATACTCATCTTGATCTACGATGATATCGCCTTTGCGGGTCTTAATCGTGAAGGCCGCAATCTCATCTGCGAATTTACCCGCCTTCTGCGCAGCTTCAGCTTTGTTTTGCGAAGCGACAGCAAACTCATCTTGCATTTCGCGGCTAATTTCCCATTGGCTGGCTACATTCTCAGCCGTTTGGCCCATGTGGTATCCGTTGAATGCATCCCAAAGCCCATCGCGGATCATGCAGTCAATATACTTCATGTCGCCCATTTTTTGCCCTTGGCGCATGTTCGCGACATGGGGGCTCATGGACATATTCTCCTGCCCGCCAGCAACAACGATGGAAGCATCCCCAAGCATAATATGCTGTGCGCCCAAAGCGACCGCGCGCAGGCCAGAGCCGCACACTTGGTTAATGCCCCACGCAGAACTTTCCTGAGGCAAGCCTGCATTGATATGCGCCTGACGCGCCGGATTTTGACCTTGGCCAGCGGTGAGCACCTGGCCCAAAATGGTCTCGGAAACTTCACCTTTTTCAATCCCAGCACGTTCAACAACGGCTTCGATTACGGAAGCGCCCAACTCATGGGCGGGTGTGTTGGCAAAAGAGCCGAGGAAGCTGCCGACAGCGGTACGGGCAGCAGAAGCGATTACGACGTTGGTCATGGTGTGTCCTTTCGTGGGGCCGGCGCGTGTCATATCCTTACGACACAGGGCATCACCGACCGAATTATAGCAAAGCCTCTAACTGGCTTACGTAGGGTATACAAAGGGACACGGTGTCTCACATTGCACCAAGACACAAGCCATTGGCGCATGAAGGTTCGACCTAAGTCGAAAAATCAGCCTGCCTTGATGGTTCCAAATTGTTCTGGATGCGCCAACCACGGCTTCGAGACCGAAGGCACCCCGAAGTAATACCCCTGCATGCAATCAATGCCCATTTGCGCAAGGTATTGAGCCTCTTCCGGACGCTCAACCCCTTCGGCTACCGTGAACATATCGAACTGCTGGGCGATAGAGACCAACGCCTGCATCAACACTTGGTTATCGGTGTCAGTATCTATGTGACGCGTAAAGCTGGTGTCGATTTTCACCAGATCAAAATAAAAATCTTTGAAGTGTCTGAATGCTGTATATCCGGCCCCGAAGTCATCCAAAGCGAACGAAATGCCGCGCCGCTGCATTCGCGCCATGAAATCTGTAACCATATCCGGCATAAGCAACGCTGAAGATTCGGTGATTTCAATAATCAGCCGCTCGCCAATAGTTGGGTCTTGGAGCAAGCCCCTTTCCAGCGCGGTTTCCCATGCAGGGTGCCCAATGGAGCGGGGAGACATATTGATAGACAGACGCAGCCGCGGCTCTTGGGCAAGGCTTTGCAGCCCCAATTCAACGGCCAAGCAATCAATCATGCGCCCTTCATCCCGCGCCTCAATCGTTTCGATAAATTCCTTAGCTGGAATGATCCGACCTGTTTCATCCAGAACACGAATAAGCCCCTCGTAGAACGCAACACGCCCTGTATCAGCGCCGTTCACCACCGGTTGATATGCCAGCAGAACGTCCTTTTTTCGAAGTGCACTGCGCACCATTTCCAAGACGCTAGCATCGCGTTGTGCAATCGCCGCAGACAGCGGACTTCCCTCATTTAGTGGGTCAAATGACATCGTTGAAATGGCTCCAGCTTCTCACCCCACACTCCTAAGGCTTTCCTCCTTAAATACGAGTTAATGTTCCAATTTTGTTCCAAATGTTTTAGAATGTAATTCAAATGCTCAACCAGCTGAAAACAAGGAATAAATATGGAAAACCGTTGCGGATGGTGTGGAAGCGAAGCAATCTATGTAGACTATCACGATACCGAGTGGGGCGTCCCCGAGTACGATAGCCGTACGCTCTGGGAGAAGCTGATTCTCGATGGCTTTCAAGCGGGGCTGAGCTGGATTACGATCCTAAAAAAGCGCGAATCCTTCCGCGAAGCCTTTGAGGGGTTTGACCCCAACATCATTGCGGGCTGGGGAGATGCAGACGTAGAGCGGCTGTTGCTAAACGCAGGCATCGTGCGCCATCGCGGCAAAATCAATGCAACCATTGGCAATGCCCGCGCATGGCAAAAGATAGAACAACGCGAAGGGTTTGACACCTTTCTATGGAAGTATTTTGACGGGAAGCCCTTGCAAAACGAGTTCAAAACACTGGCAGAAGTGCCCGGTTTTACCCCCCTCAGCACCCAAATTTCAAAAGACCTGAAAAAAGAAGGCTTCCGGTTTTGCGGGCCAACGATTGTATATGCTTTTGCCCAAGCCTGCGGGTTGGTCAACGATCATCTCGTGACCTGCCCCCGCCATGGCGAGGTGAAAAAGCTGGCCCGTTAGGCCCCCCATGGCCCGTGATGCGCACCATCTTGATCCACACGCTCAAAGCTATGCGCCCCAAAGAAATCACGCTGCGCTTGAATCATATTGGCGGTCGAGCGCCCCGTGCGCATCGCATCAAAGTAGTTCAACCCTGCCGCCAATGCCGGGACTTGCAGCCCATGGCTGATGGCTGTTGCAACAACCTTGCGCAATGCGGGTGTGCTATCTTCAATCATCTTGGCGAAGAACGGCGCGAACATCAGGTTGTCTTGTGGGGCCGTCGTCAACGCGTCCGCCATGTCATTCAGCATCGTCGAGCGGATGATGCAGCCTTCACGCCAAACGCGCGCAATCTCGGGCATCGGCAAGTCCCATTTAAACTCTGCACTTGCCGCATTGAGCAGATGGAAGCCTTGCGCGTAGCACATGATTTTACCCGCAATAAGCGCATTCTCTAGGTCTGCCAAAGTCAGCGCCCCCTCCGGCAAAACCACCGGAGCTGCGCCAAAAGTGGCCTCGCCGCGCACACGCTCGGGTTTGATTGCGGATAAGTTGCGAGCCGCCACAGCGGCCTCGATCACAGGAATCGGCGCGCCCAAGTGCTGAGCTTCAATCACGGTCCAGCGGCCCGTGCCTTTTTGCCCTGCCTTATCAAGAATAATATCAAGAACCGCATTGCCGGTTGCATCATCGGTGGCCGCAGAGACCTTGCCGGAAATCTCGATCAGGTAGGACTGAAGCGGGCCCTTGTTCCACGCCTCGAACGCCGCCGCGCACTCTGTGGCCGAGGCCCCTTGTCCGTCACGCATGATCCCGTACACTTCGGCAATCATCTGCATGTCGGCATATTCAATGCCATTGTGCACGGCCTTTACAAAGTGGCCAGCACCGCCCTGCCCCATCCAAGTTGCGCAATCTGTGCCCTCGTAATCTGCCGATATCGCAGTCAGGATATGGGCCACCTGATCCCAAGCTTTCTTGCGACCGCCACCCATAATAGAGGGGCCGAAACGCGCGCCTTCTTCCCCGCCAGAGACGCCAATACCAAGGAATGGCACCCCGTCAGCCTCAGACTGCGCCGCACGCGTCTCAGTATCGCGAAAGTTAGCATTACCCGCGTCGATAATGAGGTCATCCTTCGCGAGCAACGGGCGAAGAGCCGCTATTTGCTCATCCACAGCTGCCCCCGCCGGCACCATCAAGATAATAGCACGCGGCTCTGCAATCGACGCGACAAGCTCTTGCAACGTCGCGCAAGGAGTTATCTTTTCAGCCAGCTCCCCAGCTTCATCATGAAATTCGCCTGTGCGTGCGGTGGTCCGATTGAAGACCGATATCGCAAACCCTTTTTCGGCAATATTCAGGGACAACATTGCCCCCATGGTGCCAAGCCCAATCAGACCAATTTCAGATTTCGACATTGCTTTATTCTCCCCAGCCTTTTCCATGTTGTTATCGCTAACGATGACAGCCGTCAAACAACGCCGCCCAAAGGGGCGTCTCATTTCAGGAACAACAACAGGTTGCTCATGTAGTGCTAACGAAAGATACTATTTGCGCGCGTAAGCTACTTTTTATTGAACTTCTTGACGTTGCGGATCAATTTTCCCAGCTTTTTATCTTTCAACTTTCGGTCCGCTAAAGTCGCTGAATTATGTAAATCCTCGGCTACTAGTTTTTGCCAACGGGCAAGCCGGTCGGCGCCAATCACCCCTGCTTCTAAGGCAACCAATACTGCACAACCCGGCTCAACAGTATGCATGCAATCATTGAACTTGCAGCGATGAGACAACTCTTCAAGATCAGCGAAAGTCTCTGCCACCCCGGCGGCCGAGTCCGTCAGCTGCAATTCCCTCATCCCCGGAGTGTCGAGCACAGCACAACCGGATTTTAGAAAATACAGTTGCCGCCGTGTTGTCGTATGCCGCCCTCTGGCATCATCTTCACGAATGGCCCGCGTCTCAATATCCGTATTTTCTGCTAGCGCATTGGTCAGCGTCGACTTCCCCACGCCTGATGTGCCTAAAAAAGCCACCGTCTGACCGGCCTTACACCACGGCGCCAGCTTTTGCGCGGGCTCCTCTGCGCGGGCGTCCAGAGTGATAACGGGCACGGAGGACGAGATTGCCTCGGCATCCGACACATAGGGTTCCGGAGCATCACATAAATCAAGTTTGGTTAATAGGATGACAGGTGAGACATCGGCCTCGAATGCCAGTGCAATGTAGCGTTCCAGCCGCGCCACGTTGAAGTCATTATTGCAAGATGACACAATAAAGGCCGTATCCAGATTAGCCGCGATCAACTGCACTCCAAGTGTTTTCCCCGGCGCGCGGCGCTTGATCAGGCTTTTCCGCTCCAACACCACACTCGAAGACGGCAACTCGGTGTTAAGCAACAGCCAGTCCCCGACCGTGGCGTCAGGCCCGTGTGGGATATGCATGTCGATCCCATCACCACGAGCTTGTAGGCCGTTTCGGTGGATTTCAGTGACACGTAATGGTGGCGTCTCGTGCATTTGCTCAATGCTAATTTGCTGCGCAAAATAGGGCTGCCACCCAAGCGCCAATAAGGGGGACATGTCGGATTTCTCCGTGTCGCCTGTGCCGGATGCTGGCATGAATTGAGAGTAATCCCGTGTCATAGGTGCATAAGTGCTTTCGTGTTCCGGCTGCGAGCAGCGCTTGGGCGGGTATTGAGAGCCAAGCCTTGTTTCTTGAGGGACCGTGTATCTCCCTCATCTGGTTGAAATTTATACCACGGGTGCGGCAGGCAAGCCAGCACAGGTGTTTATCTGTCTTTGGCACTCACTTTGAATGGGTGTGTCAATCTGCCATATGCATAGTGGATAAAAAGAGAGCATTTATTCAGGGGCATTGAAATCTACGGTTTCCCTTTGTTAACATAAGGTTGTTACGTTCGACCTGCCCAATAGATTGGCTCTCTACTTTGGGTTTTTGGAACTGCGACACTGCTTGATCTGGGTCAAGGATATTTCCGTGGTAGGTTGTCACAAACACACTTCGAGCAGATGCAATAAATTCGGACGAATCTATTATGAGTACACCAGAAAATCCACAGAACCTTTATGCCGCGCAAGAACCAATCTTTCCGCGCAAAGTATCCGGGTTTTTCCGTACCTTTAAGTGGTGGATCATGGCGGCAACGCTGGGAATTTATTACTTAACACCTTGGATTCGTTGGGACCGGGGGCCAAACCTACCCGATCAAGCCGTACTGATTGATCTCTCTGGGCGACGGTTCTATTTCTTCTGGATCGAGATTTGGCCTCACGAATTTTATTTCGTCGCGGGCCTTTTGATCATGGCGGGGCTTGGGTTGTTCCTCTTCACCTCCGCGCTTGGGCGGGTTTGGTGCGGATACACCTGCCCGCAAACAGTTTGGACGGACCTTTTCATTCTGGTGGAGCGATGGATTGAGGGCGATAGAAACGCCCGCGTCCGCCTGTGGAAATCCAAGTGGGATATGCACAAGTGGCGGCTGAGGCTCACAAAATGGCTGGTTTGGTTGTTGATTTCAATCGCCACCGGCGGGGCGTGGGTGTTCTACTTTACCGACGCGCCTGAGTTGGCTGTGGAGCTTGCGACGCTGAACGGTCACGCGGTTGCTTACGGCACGATCGCGGTACTGGCCGCGACCACATTTATATTCGGCGGCTTCATGCGCGAACAGGTTTGCATCTATATGTGTCCTTGGCCTCGGATCCAAGGCGCGATGATGGATGAAGACACAATTACAGTGGGTTACCGGGAGTGGCGTGGGGAACCGCGAGGCAAGAAACATGACGGAACCACTGGTGATTGTATTGATTGCATGGCCTGCGTGAACGTCTGCCCGATGGGTATCGACATCCGTGACGGGCAACAAATGGAGTGTATTACCTGCGCTCTATGTATTGATGCCTGCGACGATATCATGACCAAAATCGGCAAAGAACGTGGACTGATTGACTACCTTGCCTTGTCCGATGAGCCTATCGAGCGTGCAGGTGGCAAAGCCAAGCCCGTTTGGAAGCACATCATGCATCCTCGGACTATGATTTATACATTCTTGTGGTCGACCATTGGCTTCGGCCTTGTTTTCGCGCTGTTTATTCGGCCAGATATCGACATGACTGTATCGCCAATCCGCAACCCAACCTTTGTCACCATGTCAGACGGCTCCATTCGGAATGCCTATGATGTGCGCTTGCGCAATAAGCACGGCGATGATCGGGAATTTCACATGTCGCTGACCTCTGACGAGGTTTTGCGTATTGGTTTGGAAGGGACAGAGTTGGTTAACGTTATCGTTCCAGCCAACGAAACCAAGCTGCAACGTGTTTATGTGACAGCGCGTGCGGGCGACCCCGGATCTGTCGCAAGCCGAACTGAATTGCGCTTTTGGGTGGAAGACTTGATTTCCGGCGAGCGGGCTCATACGAATTCCGTATTCAACGGGAAGGACGCAGGCCGATGACACGCGAAATTAAAGGGGGCCACGTCCTTGCAATATTTGTCATCGGGTTTGGCATTGTGATTGCAGTGAACCTGACCATGGCCTTTCAAGCTATTCGCACGTTTCCCGGGCTTGAGGTGAAGAACTCCTATGTGGCCAGTCAAAGCTTTGACAAAAGACGCAAAGCTCAACTGGCTCTGGGGTGGGACGTGAGGGCTGGATATGAGAACAGCACTCTGCGGCTTGAAATTTCTGATGCGAATGGACCTGTGGACCCCGCCTTGATCGACGCCACACTTGGCCGCGCAACCCATATCGAGGACGATCAAACGCCTCCATTTCGGTTCGATGGCACAGCCCATGTTGCTGCGATGGAGCTAGACAAGGGCAACTGGAACTTGCGCCTGAAAGCGATTGCCAAAGATGGTACGAAATTCGAACAACGCGTACCTTTCGTGGTTAGAAAATGAGCATGATGAGCTGCCCCGGATGCGCGGGCGCTCCGCTCGCGGTGGATCAGGCTGGCAGCACCCCCTCGGCCTCTGCGGGAGGCACGACATCCTTATCCTTACCGGGAATACACTGCGCCTCATGTGTCGCGGGCGTTGAGCGTGGCTTGTCAAAGTTACCCGAAGTTCTAGACGCGCGGGTAAATCTCAGCCTCAAGCGAGTGACTGTGCAAACACGCGGTGACGTGGATGAAGTTTCCCTAATCAACGCGCTGTTAGACTTGGGGTTCGAAGCTTTGCCGTTGGACGCTGACACCCTGAGGGGTGATGAAGGCGATGCCGCTGGACGTGCCTTGCTGTTGCGATTGGCAGTGGCCGGGTTTGCCATGATGAACGTCATGATCTTGTCCGTGGCTGTTTGGGCTGGCGCAACCGATGCGACCCGCCAACTGTTCCACTGGATATCTGCCTTCATTGCCCTGCCCGCCGTTGCTTTTGCAGCACGCCCATTCTTTGTGTCTGCACTTTCTGTGTTGCGGGTCGGGCGTGTTAACATGGAAGTTCCCATCTCACTGGCGGTTCTGCTGGCCAGTGGGTTGTCACTTTACGAGACCATGGTGGGGGGCCAGCATGCATATTTTGACGCGGCCTTATCGCTGACATTTTTCCTTTTGATTGGCCGCTATTTAGATCATCGCACGCGGGCCGCAGCACGCTCGGCAGCGCAGGAATTAGCCGCGCTTGAGGTTCCATCAGTTACATGTATTCGCGATGGCCAACCCGTCCGGGTGAAAGCCGCCGAAATTGTCGTTGGTGACTTGGTTCAGGTTCCAGCTGGTGGCCGTATCCCCGTGGACGGGGTGATCGAGACGGGCCGCAGTCAACTTGACCGCTCGTTGCTTACCGGAGAAAGCCTGCCCGTGGCCGCCGATATTGGCAGCCCCGTGGTGTCCGGAGAGGTCAACTTGACCAACCCGCTTGTGGTACGCGCCACCGCTGTGGGCCAAGACACGACCCTGCGGCGCATGGCTGAAATGGTAGCCGTGGCTGAAAGTGGTCGTTCTCATTACACCCCTTTGGCAGACCGTGCCGCACGGCTTTATGCGCCATTAGTGCACGGGCTGGCCGCCCTTGCTTTTGCAGGGTGGCTCATTGCCACTGGCGACGCACGCTATGCCCTCAACATTGCTATTTCTGTGTTGATTATCACCTGCCCCTGCGCCCTTGGCCTAGCAGTCCCCGCAGTCACCACTGCCGCCTCTGGCAGCTTGTTTCGCAAAGGTTTGCTCATTAAGTCCGCCACCGCATTAGAGCGCTTGGCCGAGGTCGATGCGGTTGTGTTCGACAAGACAGGAACGCTCACCAACGGCACACCAATTTTAGACGACTTGCATAGCCTGCCGCCTAAGGATCGCAGCGCCGTATTGGCGCTTAGTCGCGCCTCGGATCATCCGGTGTCACGTTTGCTGACAAAGGCTTTGGCGGGCATGGAGACCAATGCGCTAGAGTTGACTGACATCCACGAGGTGGCTGGCACCGGGGTTCATGCGATAGATGGCACAGGCACTGTCCGGCTGGGGAAATCTCGCACGCCCAATGGCGGCACGGTGTTCCAACGGGGCGATGGGCCGGAGCATATTTTGCGTATCGAGGAGAGCTTGCGACCCGGCGCTGCCGAGCTTGTCGAGAGCTTGCAAGCGCAAGGCTTGAGCGTGGAATTACTGTCTGGCGATACGACTTACGCCGCTGAGGCCCTTGGCCGGCGGTTGAAGTTGGAGGCATCCCATGGGGACATGCTACCCGCTGACAAAATTGACCGGCTTGCCGCGATGCAAAGCGATGGGAAACATGTCTTGATGGTGGGGGATGGCCTGAATGATATGGGGGCCATGGCACAGGCATTTGTGTCGATCTCACCAGCTTCTGGCATCGATGCGACCCGCGCAACATCAGACATTGTCTTATTGGGGCAGTCATTGGCGCCAGTGCAGGATGCTTTAAAAGTATCACGCCGTGCACGCGCACGTATACGTGAGAATTTTGGCATCGCTATTTGTTACAATTTGGTGGCTATTCCGTTGGCTCTTGCCGGGCTTGCCAGCCCTCTCATGGCAGCGCTGGCAATGTCCAGTTCATCTATCTTAGTGATTTTAAATGCCCTAAGGGTGCGGGTATGAATGTACTTCTGTTTTTGATTCCCGTGTCTTTGATCCTTGGTGGGATGGGCATCGCGGGCTTTCTTTGGACCGTTCGCCACAACCAATATGACGACATTGAAGGCGATGCGACACGTATCCTGTTCGATGATGATGACGAGCCGAAGGCTTAGGGTCTAGACCTGCCGATTGGCCGCCATATTCTTCCAACAGCACACCAGTAATGGTAGCTTAGTTGACCCGCTTTTTGGGCCGACGTTGAGAAGCTTGAGCAAAAATCTTACACCCTTGTAAGAACGTCAACACCGGCCTGAAACACGGCGCTAATCCTAGCAACCTAATCAAATGCCGACAAACAAACGCCCACACGGATCTCTCCGTGCGGGCGTTCCTAATCTCAAAGCCCGCCCCAACGAATGCGCGAACAGGAGCTGGGGCGGGGATCACGCGTGGCTTCTGGGCTCCTCCCCAAGCCGCGTGTGAATACTAAAGAAACGAAAGCTATTCGCCGCCGCCCCGTTGGTGCACATAGGCTGCAACCGCATTGATCTGCGCGTCAGACAGACGCGGTGTCCAAGGTGGCATAACGCCGAAACGCGCGTTGGTGATGGTCTCCGTCAGCACCCCGGTCGAGCTGCCATAAAGCCAAACCGCATCGGTCAAATTCGGCGCGCCTTGCTCGCGGTCACCAGTAGCGTCTTCTGCATGGCAAGAGGAGCAATTGTCCGCGAACAGCTCTGTTCCCTGCTCGATCAAACCTGCGTCGTGATCAAGACCCGACAGCGACTGCACATAAGACACCAGTGCAGGGATTTCACCGTCTTCCAATAGCTCGCCAAAAGCGGGCATCTCAGAATAGCGGGCGTCTTCGTCCTGCTCGTTGCGAATGCCGTGCCGGACGGTCAAAGCGATTGCTTCGATATCGCCGCCCCAAAGCCAGTCATCGTCCAGCAAGTTGGGGTAGCCAACCGCACCAGCCGCACCAGAGCCGTGGCATTGTGAACAATTGTTCGCAAAGACAGACGCCCCAGACGCCGCTGCAAATTGCTGCAACGGTGGGTTATCCTTGAGGGTAGTCAAGTCCACCGCTGCCAGCTCTGCGTTCAAATCGGCATTGGCCGCTTCCACACGCGCAATTTCTTCTGCAACTTCACCACGTGTAGAGTAGCCTAAGAAGCCAGGCGTTGCTGAGGACAACATTGGCCAAGCCGGATAAGCGATCGAATAGACCACAGCCCAAACTATGCACAGGTAAAGTGTCCACAGCCACCAGCGTGGCAACGGAGTGTTCAACTCCTCGATGCCGTCATAGGAATGGCCGGTGGTATAGGTTTTTGTAACCTCGTCAAATCTTGGCTCATCCATTGTCTTGGCCTTTCGAAAAATCTGCATTGTGATCGTCGGTCGCAGGGCGATCTTCGTTGCGAAATGGAGTTTGGCTAATCTCGTCGTGCATCGCGCGCGACCCCGGGCGGAAGGCCCAGAAAATAGTACCAAAGAAGAACGCAGTCATGGCGAGCAGCACCCAGCTGTCGGCCAAGAGGCGCATCCAAGAATAGGTATCCATTACATCCCTCCCCTAGCGCGATGCGTCTGGCGTAAAGGTGGAGAAGTCCACCAAAGTGCCAAGCATCTGCAAGTATGCCACCAGAGCGTCCATCTCAGACACTCCGGGTTTGCCGTCAAAGTTACGAGTTTGTGCCTTGGGGTAGCGTAGAAGAAGATCATCCCAGTCACCTTCAGGATCAGACTGCGCCATGAAATCTGATTGCGCAGTTTCGATCATCTCGTCGGTGTATGGAACACCCACGAAACGATTGACCTTCATGTTGGCTTGGATCTGTTCACCTTCCAACATGACGTTCGACAAGAACGAATACTTAGGCATGATCGATTCAGGCACAACGGATTGAGGATCATTAAGGTGGTCCACATGCCACTCATCCGAGTAGCGCGCACCAACACGGGCCAAATCCGGCCCGGTCCGCTTGGAGCCCCATTGGAATGGGTGGTCATACATGCTTTCCGCAGCCAGCGAGTAGTGGCCATAACGCTCCACCTCGTCACGCATCGGGCGGATCATCTGTGAGTGACAGGTGTAGCACCCCTCACGCACATAGATGTCACGGCCTGTCAGCTCCAGCGGGGAATAGGGGCGCATACCCTCTACATCCTCGATGGTGTTTTCCAGATAGAAAAGCGGCGCAATTTCGACGATACCGCCGATCGAGACCACGAGCAAAGAGCCGACCAGCAACAAAGTACCGTTGCGCTCGATCACACCGTGGCGCTCAACAAAGCTGCGGCGTTTCTTTGGTTCTTTTTTCTCAGATGTCATTCATCCGACTCCTTATTCCGCAGGCTGCATGTTGGTGGCCTCTTTCGGGCCACGGATTGTCATCCACATGTTCCAAACCATGATCAGGCCGCCAGAGAGGTACAATACCCCGCCCAGACCACGAACCACATACATTGGGAACTTGGCAGACACGGTATCAGCGAAGCTGTTCACCAAGAAGCCTTGGCTATCCACCTCACGCCACATCAGGCCTTCCATGATACCCGTCACCCACATCGAGGATGCGTAGAGAACGATACCGATTGTTGCCAACCAAAAGTGCGTATTGATCGCCGACATGGAATACATTTTCTCACGGCCCCAGAGTTTTGGTGTCAGGAAGTAAATCGCCGCAAAGGTGATCATACCGTTCCAACCAAGCGCACCTGAGTGTACGTGACCAATGGTCCAGTCAGTGTAGTGCGACAGCGAGTTCACCGCCCGGATCGACATCATCGGACCCTCAAAGGTGGACATGCCGTAGAAGGCGAGCGAGGCCACCATCAAGCGGATGATCGGATCGGTACGCAACTTGTCCCACGCGCCTTGCAGCGTCATCAGACCGTTGATCATACCGCCCCAGCTGGGCATCCAAAGCACGATCGAGAATACCATACCCAACGTCGTCGCCCAGTCAGGCAGCGCGGTATAGTGCAGGTGGTGCGGACCGGCCCAGATATAAAGGAAGATCAGCGCCCAAAAGTGGATGATCGACAGTTTGTAGGAGTAAACCGGACGGCCCGCTTGTTTCGGCACGAAGTAGTACATCATGCCAAGGAAGCCCGCGGTCAGGAAGAAGCCCACAGCGTTGTGGCCGTACCACCACTGCGTCATGGCGTCTTGCACGCCCGCGAAGACCTGCACCGACTTAGAGCCCCAGATAGAAACTGGAATGGACAGATTGTTAACCAAATGCAGCATCGCGACGGTCACGATAAACGACAAGAAGAACCAGTTGGCCACGTAGATATGGCGCTCTTTACGGGTCAGGATAGTCCCCATGAAGACCACTAAATAAGCGACCCACACAATCGTTAACCAAATGTCGATGTACCATTCGGGTTCGGCGTACTCTTTAGATTGAGTGGCCCCCATCAGATACCCGGTCGCGGCCAGAACGATGAACAGATTATAGCCCCAGAACACAAACCAAGCGAGGTTGCCGCCCCAAAGACGTTGTGCACTCGTGCGTTGTACGATGTAGAACGAGGTTGCGATCAACCCGTTGCCACCAAACGCGAAAATCACGGCAGAGGTGTGAAGCGGACGAAGGCGACCAAAGTTGCCGAAAGGTTGTGCCCACTCAAAGTTTAGGACCGGAAATGCCAGTTGAAACGCAATAAATGTACCAACCAGAAAGCCGGTAACGCCCCAAAAGGCCGTCGCGACGATGCCGTAGCGCACCGGTCCGTCCATGTAGCCAGCCGAAGCCGCGACAGCGGAAACCGGCTCATCTGTGCGTCTGAGGACCCAGACAAACATCCCGAATCCGATCACCATGATCAAAATCGCGTGCACTTGGTAAGCCAAGTCCTGCGCCCAGTTGGCCGCAAGAGCAGCAAAAAGAGTGACGCCCCCCAGCAGTATTAGTTTGATATAATTGAGCATTTCTCACCCGTTCCGTTCTATCTTGGCCGCCTAAAAAGGGAATTCCCCATGCCGATGAAGCAGGGAATGCCTAAAAGGTCCCGTTTGGACCTTGATTTAAGTCAAAAGATCTTCTGCGAAAGCAAATCATTTGAAAAAAACACGCCCGCTGCTTGCCGACACTTACCCCATAGCCCTACTACCGCTAAATTCAAAGATGTCGGAGCGTCGCAGTTGCGGCCTAAGATGCTATTAACAATGTTTGAATTGGCTCTATGCCAAAGTCAGCCCATCGCTGTCGTCACCAGCCTCGTCAAGAAGGCGGCTTAGGTCTGGAATTGTAACTTTACGTGTCCCCTCAAGTGACAGCACCCCATCCCGCTTCAGCGCAGCCATTTGCCGACTCACGGTCTCGATGGTCAGCCCAAGGTAATCCGACATTGCATCTCGGGTCAGCGGCAAGTCCATTTGTAATATATCGTCATTTTTGCGACCTAAACGGCGGGCACAAATAACCAAGAAGCTCGCAATCTTTTCACGGGCTGTCTTACGGCCCAAAAGCAACATCCATTCCCGAGCCGCATCCAGTTCATCCAAAGCGATCTCGACCAAGCGTTCCTGCACATGAGGTGTCGCATGTGTAATGACTTCAAACGGCTTCTTGTGAAAATGGCACAGCGTTAAGTCCGACACGGCAGTTACGTCAAAGGAGACGGTATCGCGCCCCGGTCGCCCAATAAAGTCGGACGGCAACAACAACCCGACCATTTGCATACGCCCATCCATCATCGAGCGCGACAAGGATGCTACGCCAACAACGACTGACGCCACAAAAGTCATCGGGTCCCCCATAAGTAACACCGAACTACCTGCGGGGTATGTCTTGTAGTATTTTATTTTCTCAAGTTCTACCAACTCGTTATCGGTGCATCGCGAACAGATAGCGCGGGCACGAATAGGGCAGCTGGAACAGCTTTTTGGGGCTAGGTCGATCTGGCTCATGCCCCCTAATGATCCAGAAATTGATCCGGATCAAGGTTTTACCCCCGGTGATGACGCAATGAAAGTTGCATGACACAACATGAAACACTTCGCCGCTATGGCTTGTTTACCTCTCGTGCCCCCCGCTACACGAGCTATCCCACCGCACCACACTTCAATAAAACCGTAGGGCCACAAGCTATGGCCGGGTGGTTGGAGCAAGTGCCAGATGGCGCAAAAGTGTCTCTATACATACACATTCCTTTCTGCCGCCGGTTGTGTTGGTTTTGCGCTTGCCGAACTCAAGGCACGCAAACCGACGCGCCTTTGCGCGGCTATTTGGACATGTTGAAGTCTGAGCTGGCGATGATTGCCAGTGGCCTTCCCGCAGGTGTCAAACTGAGCCGCCTACATTGGGGTGGTGGCACGCCGACAATTTTACCCCCAGCAATGATCACGGAATTAGCCGAAGAAATTGATCGCTACTTCCCGCTGTCAGAGGGGTCCGAATTCTCTGTAGAAGTGGATCCGACGCTAGTAGACGCCAACAAAATTGCCGCTTTAAGTGAGGCAGGGTTAACGCGCGCCAGCCTCGGCATTCAGGACTTTGACCCACATGTGCAATCCGCAATTGGCCGCATTCAAAGTTTTGAGGAAACAAAATGGGCCGCCGACGCTTTGCGCGACGCCGGTGCGAAAAACTTAAACCTCGATATCTTGTACGGCTTACCCTTTCAAACGGCAGACAGCCTGAGCGATACCGTCGCCAAAACGCTTGACCTCGGGCCGGACCGTTTAGCGTTATATGGCTACGCCCATGTCCCATGGGCTGCCAAGCGCCAAGTCCTGATCCCCGAAGACCACTTGCCGGACGGACCAACACGCTACGGATTATTCCATATGGCATCCCAATTGTTCGGAGCCGCAGGTTATGATGCAGTGGGTATCGACCACTTTGCGCGGGCCGGGGATGGCTTGCTTAACGCGTCTCTCAACGGAACACTGAGGCGCAACTTCCAAGGCTACACTGATGACCAAGCGGAAGTTCTGATCGGTGTAGGCGCGTCCTCCATCTCGCGGTTTCCGGGCGGGTACGCTCAAAACGCCCCCGGCACTGGGGAATATGCCACCGCCATTTCAAACGGGACATTAGCAACCACACGAGGGCACGCCCTCAGTGACGACGACAAACTGCGCTCGCACCTGATCGAAGACCTTATGTGCCGCTTCGCAGTTAATTTTGCGCAGGTTGCAAAAAATACAAATGCTCAAGAAAGTCACATTCAAGCCATCTGTCACGACCTGCACCTGCGTTACTCAGACGTCACGACGATGGGGCCAAATGGGCTGATCTTGTCAGAGCCCGCCTTGTCGCGGTTGTTGGCAATGGATTTGGACATGTATCAGACGGCTTCAAATCGGCATTCTTTGGCGATCTAAGGCAAAGCACGCAAACCTAAGTAGCTATCCCATAGAGCTTCCACTCAAAAACTCTCTCAAGCCGCTAGATTCTGGCTGCCCCGCATGCCAAAATCCAATGCAACAATATGCATCGAGGCTAACATCATGAAAAAAGCGCTTATTACCGGCGTCACCGGACAAGACGGCTCCTATCTGGCCGAATTTTTGCTCGATAAGGGCTATGAGGTGCATGGCATCAAGCGTCGGGCGTCGTCGTTCAATACCCAGCGCGTTGATCACATTTACCAAGATCCGCACATTGATAATGCGCGCTTTAGGTTGCACTATGGCGATCTAACGGACAGCTCGAACCTGACGCGTATCATCTCTGAGGTGCAGCCAGATGAGGTATACAATCTAGGCGCGCAATCCCATGTGGCCGTGAGCTTTGAATCCCCCGAATACACCGCCGACGTTGACGCAATGGGCACTCTGCGGTTGCTCGAAGCAATCCGGTTTCTTGGGCTGGAGAAAAAGACACGGTTCTATCAGGCATCCACGTCCGAGCTTTATGGCCTAGTGCAAGAAACTCCTCAGAAAGAAACAACCCCATTCCACCCGCGCAGCCCCTATGCCGTGGCCAAAATGTACGCCTATTGGATCACAGTAAACTACCGCGAGGCCTACGGCATGTATGCCTGCAACGGCATTTTGTTTAACCACGAGAGCCCGCGCCGTGGCGAGACTTTCGTGACCCGTAAAATCACCCGTGGTTTGGCCAATATTTCCCAAGGGCTGGAAAGTTGTTTGTATATGGGCAACATCGACGCCCTGCGCGACTGGGGCCACGCCAAAGACTACGTGCGGATGCAGTGGATGATGCTGCAACAAGACGCGCCCGATGATTTTGTTATTGCGACTGGCAAGCAATATTCCGTGCGCCAGTTTATCATCTGGTCGGCTGAACAATTGGGCCTAACCCTACGGTTTGAAGGCACAGGCGTGGACGAGGTTGCAGTGGTTGCATCTATCACAGGCGATGACGCGCCGGGCCTAACCGTCGGGGATGTTATCCTTCGCATTGATCCCGCTTATTTTCGCCCCGCAGAGGTCGAAACCTTGTTGGGCGACCCTACAAAGGCCAAAGAAAAATTGGGCTGGGTGCCGGAAGTCACAACCCAAGAGATGTGCCATGAAATGGTTGCGGTGGATTTGCACGCTGCAAAACGGTTTGCGCTGTTAAAAAGCCACGGGCACGACATGGGCCTAGCGGTCGAAAACACCTAATAGCCCCCTCGAAAGGACGCGCCAGAAATGACATCCATCTATATTGCAGGCCATCGCGGGATGGTGGGCGGGGCGATCATGCGCCAATTGCAGGCGCAGGGTGCATCCGACCTGATCACCCGCACCAGCGCTCAGTTGGACTTAACCAACCAAGCAGCCGTGCGCGACTTTATGCAAACAAAGCGCCCTGATGTCGTCATTTTGGCCGCCGCCAAAGTCGGGGGTATTCATGCCAACAACACCTACCCCGCCCAGTTCATCTACGAGAACCTGATGATCGAATGTAACGTCATTCATCAAGCGTTTGAGGCGGGTGTGACAAGGCTTTTACAGCTGGGATCAAGCTGCATTTATCCGCGTGAAGCCCCCCAACCCATGGCGGAAAACGCATTGTTAACAGGTGTTCTGGAGCCCACGAACGAGCCATATGCCATTGCCAAAATAGCGGGCATAAAACTTTGCGAAAGCTACAACCGCCAGCACGGCACCGACTATCGCTCAGTCATGCCGACAAACCTTTATGGTCCCGGTGACAATTTTCACCCCGAAAACAGCCACGTCCTACCCGCACTAATCCGGCGCTTTCATGAGGCGGCCCAATCGAAGGCCGAGGCCGTTATGATTTGGGGCAGCGGCACGCCACGCCGCGAATTTCTGCATGTAGATGATATGGCCGAGGCCTCCTTGTTTGCGCTGAATCTGCCGCGCGCGGACTACGCCGCCAACACCGATCCGATGCTAAGCCATATCAATGTCGGCAGCGGCATCGACATCTCTATCCTTGAGCTGGCGCAAATCGTGGCGGATGTGACGGGGTTCACCGGTGCCATCACGACCGATCCAAGCAAGCCAGACGGCGCTCCGCGCAAGTTGATGGATGTCTCCCGGTTGGACAAAATGGGCTGGCGGGCACGGGTGTCACTGGCTCAAGGCGTGAAAGAGACCTATCAATGGTTTCTAGACAATCAAGATGCCATGCGGGGTTAACCTCTGCGGCAATGGAGCACTCAAGATGAGCGACTTAATCCACCCTTTACTGCTATGCGGTGGCTCCGGCACGCGGCTTTGGCCACTGTCACGCAAAAGCTACCCCAAACAGTTCGCACAACTGACCGGAGACGAAAGCCTATTCCAAGCCTCTGCTCGGCGCATGACTGGCGATGGGTTTGCAGCCCCGATGATCGTCACCGGCTCTGACTTTAGGTTCATCGTCAAAGAGCAGCTGGTAGCGATTGACCTTACATCTGATGCAATCCTTATCGAGCCGGAAGGGCGCAACACTGCGCCTGCGATTCTGGCCGGTGCCCTGTGCCTTGCGGCGCATCATCCCGGCGCTTTAATGCTGGTTGCCCCCTCGGATCACGTCATACCCGACATGGAGCACTTTCGCGCCACCGTCAAAGCCGCCATCCCGACGGCCCTGTCAGGTCAGTTGGTCACCTTTGGCATTCGCCCCGACCGCGCCGAGACTGGATACGGCTGGCTAGAGCTATCGACCCCGCCAACAGGTGACTTCGAGCCCATTGCGCAGCCCCTGAAAGCCTTCGTTGAAAAACCCGACGCGGTCGTTGCAAAGGCCATGCTTGATGGTGGCAGACATCTTTGGAACGCTGGTATTTTTCTATTCTCAACTGACACGATCATCGCGGCTTTTGAGAAACACGCCCCAGACATTTTGGCAGGCGTCCGCGGGTCGGTCAACGACGCCCAAAGCGACATTGGCTTTACCCGCCTCGCCCCCGCCCCATGGGTCGAATTGGAAGACGTCTCGATCGACTACGCCGTGATGGAAAAAGCACCCAACTTAAGTGTGGTGCCATTTGGCGGCGCGTGGTCTGACCTTGGCGGTTGGGATGCCGTTTGGCGGGAATCAGGGCCGGACGCGCAGGGCATTGTCACAAACGGCCCGGCAACCGCCATCGATTGTCGTGATACATTATTGCGCGCCGAGGACACCAAACAAGAATTGGTGGGCATCGGATTGGAAAACATCATCGCCGTGGCCATGCCCGATGCGGTGCTGATCGCCCACAAAGATCGCGCGCAAGACGTCAAAAAGGCGGTGGCCGCATTGAAGGCCCGCCAAGCTCCACAAGCAGAAACCCTGCCCCGAGATTACCGCCCTTGGGGCTGGTTCGAGAGCTTGGGAACAGGCACGCGGTTTCAAGTCAAACGCATCGTCGTCAACCCCGGCGCGGTGCTCTCATTGCAAAGCCACAAGCACCGCGCCGAGCACTGGATCGTTGTAGAGGGCACCGCGCGGGTGACGATCGACGATATGGTAAGTCTCGTTGAGGAAAATCAGTCGGTCTATATCCCCTTGGGGGCCGTTCACCGCATGGAAAACCCCGGTGACACCCCGATGATCTTGATCGAGGTACAGACTGGCAGCTATCTGGGTGAGGACGACATTACCCGCTACGAGGACATCTATTCCCGCGGGCAAGGGGCTAAGGGTTAAACAACCGGAGGGCCGATTATCAACATCTTGTTCATCATGTATGACCAGTTGCGCTTTGACTACCTCAGTTGCGCTGGCCACCCGCATTTGCACACCCCGAACTTTGACCGCGTTGCAGCACAGGGCATGCGGTTCACTAACGCCTATGTTCAATCGCCCATATGCGGCGCCAGCCGGAT
Organism: Litoreibacter sp.; assembly: GCF_058136045.1. Classification (NCBI taxonomy): domain Bacteria; kingdom Pseudomonadati; phylum Pseudomonadota; class Alphaproteobacteria; order Rhodobacterales; family Roseobacteraceae; genus Litoreibacter; species Litoreibacter sp. The sequence goes on along the minus strand of NZ_JBYVDD010000001.1, from coordinate 24,807 downwards.
GAGCACTTATACGGGCCGATATACCTCGTCCCACGGGGCGCAGTGGAACGGTTTTCCGCTACGTGTTGGCGAGCAAACCATGGGTGATCACTTGCGCAAGCTTGGCATGGGGTGCTGGCTGATCGGCAAAACGCATATGAAAGCCGATGCCGAGGGCATGACCCGACTGGGCCTATCGCCTGATAGCATCATTGGCGCGCGGCAAGCCGAGTGTGGGTTCGATGTCTGGGTGCGTGATGATGGTTTGTGGGGGCAGGGGCCGGACGGGTTTTACGACGAAAAACGCTCGCCCTATAACGAATACCTCAAGTCCAAAGGCTACGAGACCGAGAACCCGTGGGCGGACTTTGCCAACGCAGGCATTGACGACGGCCAGATCGCCAGCGGCTGGATGTTCGACAACGCCGACAAGCCCGCCAACATCTGTGAAGAAGACAGCGAGACCCCGTGGCTGACGTCGCAAGCCATCCATTTCATCGACCAAGCCGAGGGCCCATGGTGCGCCCATGTTAGCTACATCAAGCCACATTGGCCCTATATTGTGCCTGCGCCATATCACGACATGTTCGGCCCCGAGCATGTCCCAGACGCTCTACGGCACCACGTGGAGCGCGACGCACCACATCCCGTTTATGGTGCATATATGGAAAGCAAAATCGCCACCGCCTTCCAGCAAGACGAGGTTCGTGCCAAGGTTATTCCCGCTTATATGGGACTGATTAAGCAATGCGACGATCAACTGGGCCGCCTGTTGGACCATCTGGAGCAGACCAATCGGATGGGTGGCACGATGATTGTTCTGACCTCCGACCATGGCGATTATCTTGGTGACCATTGGCTTGGTGAAAAGGACCTGTTCCACGAGCAATCAGTAAAAATTCCAATGATTATTTACGACCCCCGCGCAGAAGCAGACACGACACGCGGCACAACCTGCGATGCGCTTGTGGAGAGCATTGATTTGACCGCGACCTTCATCGAAGCAGCAGGTGGCAAGGTTCCCCGGCATATCGTAGAAGGCCGATCTCTTGTCCCATGGCTACACGGCAAAACGCCCGATTGGCGAAGCTATGTCATCAGTGAATATGACTATTCCTCCACCCCGCAATGCGTGAAGCTGGGGTTGGAGCCACGCGATGCGCGGCTCTTTATGGTGTTTGACGGGCGCTACAAGCTCATCCACGCCGAAGGTGAATTTCGGCCGATGCTGTTTGACCTGAAAACCGATTCTGAAGAGTTCCACGACCTTGGAAAAAACAGTGCCCACCAAGCTGAGATTGACCGCCTTTACGAGATGCTGGCCCAATGGGGACGCCGCGCAGCACAGCGCGTTACCAAATCTGACGCGGATATTATCTCCGGGCGAGGGGCCTCTGCGCGCAAGGGTATTTTACCTTTCCTGAAAACCGGACATGAAGTCCCAACCGAATTAACCAAAGCGTATACAGGCCCAGCGCCCCAGAAGCGCCCGCCAAGCGGCTCTGGTGATTGACGCCTTCAAACACATAGAAAATCGCGGCCTTCATTCCTGCCAGTTTTGTTGTACCCTGCCCCAACGGCCAAACACTTCTCAGAGGTTCCATGACAAACACATCTGCCGCCCCCGCAATTCTACACGGCTACTATACGTGGCTTGCCCATGAGTGATCTATCGAACTCGGCAGAATGGGTGGACCGGTTTCCGGGCATTTCACGACTTGAGGCCACCACCAAGCAACTTTTACTTCAGCGCAGCACCGTCATCGACCTACCTGCGGACACAATCATTTTCGGACCGGGGAAATCCCCCGAGAACATGCTCTTTTTGCTAAACGGTACTGTGCGCGTTCAACAGGTCTCTGATACGGGCCACGAAATTGTCCTCTACCGCATCCATGCTGGCGAAAGCTGCGTATTAACCACCGCTTGTCTTTTAGCCTATGAAGACTATTCCGCCGACGGCATTGCCGAAACCGCGGTTCAGGCCGCCGCTGTTCCAAAACAGGTTTTTGATGATTTGGTCGCCAAGTCGCCCTCCTTTCGGACCTTTGTTTTTGCCGCCTTCTCAAAACGTATCACGGACCTGTTCTTGATGATCGACGAGGTTGCATTTCAGCGTGTCGATGTGCGCCTTGCCCATACGTTGGTCAAACTCTCCAAAGGTCAGGACAAAATCTCCACCACCCACCAGAAGCTTTCGGTCGAGTTGGGAACCGCGCGCGAAGTCATCTCACGCCAACTACAGGAGTTTCAACGGCGCGGCTGGATCAGCCAAGCGCGCGGAACAGTGATGATAGCGAACCGGGAACGGCTGGAAAACCTAGCCGATAAAAATACCTAATGCCGGAACTGCGCTTTGGTGACATTGTCACCGTTGGCCCAAGGAAGCCGCTGTATTTGATAGGAGTGTATTAAAAAAGGAATCGCACCATGACCGTTAATGTTGGCAAACTTGACCGTATTCTCCGCCTGATCCTGGGCGTTGTCCTGATCGCCCTTCCCTTTGTGAGCGGAATGGCATTGTTCAACTCAACTGCCGCCACCGTGGTCTCCCTGATCGCGGGCGCTGTGATGTTGTTTACCTCATCCACTAAGTTTTGCCCGCTCTATACTTTGTTCGGCATCAAGACCTGTAAAGTCTGATAGTGGAGACTGTATTTACCCCTTGGCAGTCGCTTGGCGGCGGGGCGCTTATCGGTGTCTCGTCCGTCCTACTGATGGCAACCCTTGGCCGCATCATGGGCGCTACCGGTATTTTGGCAGGGCTGTTTTCGCCCTCAAGTCAATCTGATTGGGCATGGCGCGCCATGGTGCTCGCGGGGATGGCAAGTGGCCCCCTGCTGATCCGGTTTCTAACCGGGGAGATGCCAGCCATCCAAGTGCCCATCTCGACGACCATGCTTGTCATTGGCGGCGTAATTGTCGGTATCGGCGTCACCTTCGGCTCCGGCTGTACCTCTGGACACGGGGTATGTGGCATGGCGCGCCTGTCACCACGTTCCATCGCAGCCACGGCTACATTTATGATCACCACCGCCATCACGGTCTACGTGGTGCGCCATGTGTTGGGAGCCTGATCCATGCGCCTATTCGCAAGCTATATAATCGGATTGATTTTCGGCGTCGGCATCTCGATATCCGGCATGGCAAATCCGGCCAAAGTTCTGAATTTCTTTGACATCGCAGGCACTTGGGATCCCAGCCTAGCGTTTGTAATGGGAGGGGCGCTCATTGTCACTTTCATTGGGTATCGCCTAATATTACGCCGCCCTGCCCCCGCACTGGAAGGCGCATTCAAACTGCCCACGCGCCGCGATTTGGACATGCCATTAATTGGCGGCTCCGCAATCTTTGGCATCGGCTGGGGCATCGCAGGCTTTTGTCCGGGCGGCGCATTGCCCGCAATTGGCACTGGCCGCTGGGAAGTTCTGATTTTCGTTGCAGCCCTTTTGGTCGGCATTTTTGCAGCGAAAGCAGTACAGAGCATGATCATCACTAAAGCAGCATCAACCTAATCTCTATTGAAGGATTATCCTTATGACTTATCCAATTCAAATGGACATCAAACCCGAAGTTTCGGCACATTTTGATGAGGCCACAAACACCATCACCTACATCGTTCGCGACCCGTCGAGCAAACATTGCGCCATCATCGACAGCGTTATGGACATCGACTACGCTGCCGGGCGTATCACCTCTGATCACGCCGATATGCTGATTTCCGAGATCACCAAGCAAGGACTGACGCTTGACTGGATTATTGAAACCCACGTCCATGCCGACCACCTTAGCGCCGCTCCCTATATTCAAGAAAAACTTGGCGGCAAAATTGGCGTTGGCGAGAAAATTATGGTGGTTCAGGAAACCTTTGGCAAAGTGTTCAATGAAGGCACCGAGTTCCAACGTGACGGCTCTCAATTTGATGCGTTGTTTAAAGACGGCGACACCTACATGATCGGCAATATGCAGGCTTTTGCCATGTACACCCCCGGCCACACCCCCGCTTGCATGGTGCATGTGATGGGTGATGCGGCTTTTGCCGGCGACACATTGTTCATGCCCGACGGCGGATCGGCGCGGGCGGACTTCCCCGGCGGCGACGCGGGCGAGCTATATGACAGCATTCAAAAAGTTCTATCACTGCCAGATGAGACGCGCCTGTATATGTGCCACGATTATGGCCCGAACAATCGCGCAATCGAATGGGAGACCACCGTAGCGGAGCAAAAGGTCAACAATATCCATGTCGGCGGAGGCAAAACCCGCGAGGAGTTTATCGAATTCCGCACCCAACGCGACGCACAGTTAGACATGCCAAAGCTGATCATCCCATCCCTACAAATAAACATGCGTGCAGGTGAAATTCCGACCGACCAAGACGGCAACCCAATGCTAAAGGTTCCGGTCAACACCCTGTAACCCAGCCCGAAAACTCAGCGAATAACCTGCCGACGCATCAAATGCGTCGGCAAATTCATACCAATACCGATCAGGGAGTGACACACAAATGGACTTAAAGACTTTAACGGCGAGCATTTCTGTCAGCCCGCAAATCACACCTGACGACTTACAAGAAATCAAAGATCAAGGGTTTCGATCCATTATCTGCAATCGCCCCGATGGCGAAGGGGTAGACCAGCCATCCTTTGATGAGATCGCTGCCGCGGCAAAGGCGCTCGGGATGGATGTGCGGTATCTTCCTATCGTTGCGGGCAAGGTCAGCGACGAGGACGCAGGGTTGTTCGACCAAGCCCTGACAGAGCTTCCCGGCCCAACACTGGCCTATTGCCGCTCTGGCACGCGCTCGGCTACTTTGTGGTCCTTGGCCCAAGCCGATACTCTAAGCGTGGCCGATATTTTAGCCTCCACCAAGGCGGCTGGCTACGATATGGGCGGCGTTGTGCGGCGCATTGTGAACGGCGGGAAAACTCCGACCGACCGTGCGGATGCAAGTTATGAAGTTGTTATCATCGGGGCGGGTGCCGCCGGTATCGCTGCGGCCGCCAGCCTGCATGCCCGCAAGCCAGATCTGGAAATTGCTATCATCGACCCCGCCGACATCCACTACTACCAACCCGGCTGGACCATGGTGGGCGGCGGTATTTTTGACGCGCCCGACACGGCAAAAACCATGGGATCTTTGATCCCGCGTGGCGTGCATTGGATCAAGGCTGCCGTTGCGGCTTTTGAGCCGAAAGACGACGCGATCATCCTCGATGGCTGCCGCGTTGTGAAATATAAACGGCTAATTGTGTGCCCTGGCCTGAAGCTGGATTGGCACCGCGTAGAGGGTCTGGTCGAGACGCTGGGAAAGAACGGCGTGACCTCCAACTATCGCTATGATTTGGCCCCATACACTTGGCGGTTGGTCAGCGAAATGAACGAAGGCCGCGCAATTTTCACGCAACCTCCGATGCCAATCAAATGTGCCGGAGCTCCGCAAAAAGCCATGTACTTGTCCGGCGACGCATGGTTCCGCCGCGGCGTTTTGAAAGACATCGACATTCAATTCAATAATGCCGGCGGCGTGCTGTTCGGGGTTAAAGACTACGTTCCAGCACTGGAACAATATGTCAAAAAATACGATGCCTCGTTGAACTTCTTTCATAATCTGATCGCAGTCGATGGTGCTGCAAAGAAGGCATGGTTCGACGTCTCAAAACCTGACACTCCGGTTGAACGCATAGAGATGGATTTCGACATGATGCATGTCTGCCCACCTCAAACCGCCCCAGACTTCGTGCGCGTCTCGCCATTGGCCGATGCAGCGGGCTGGATCGACGTGGATCAAGCCACCTTGCGCCACAAAACCTATGACAACATCTGGTCGCTGGGCGACGTCATGAACGCGCCAAACGCAAAGACCGCTGCCGCCGCCCGTATTCAGGCTCCGATTGTCGCAGAAAATCTGGTAGCAGACATCGAAGGCCGCGCGCCTGTGGCGCAGTACAATGGCTACGGCTCCTGCCCATTAACGGTAGAGCGCGGCAAAATTATTTTAGCGGAATTCGGCTATGGTGGCACCATGTTGCCAAGCTTTCCAAAGTTCTTGATTGATGGCACCAAACCTTCACGCGCCGCTTGGTTCTTAAAAGAAAAGATGCTGCCGCCGATCTATTGGAAGGCCATGCTGCGTGGTCGAGAATGGATGGCCAAGCCAGAGAAACTTATCGCTAAGTAAGCCGCAACAATTTGCCCTACGCCCTGTTTCAGACATAGAACATCACACCAAACGAGCCCTACATGCCAGAGTATTTAACCCGGTTACTGCCCATCGCAACCTGGGGCCGCACCTACGACCGCGCGGCCCTAAGCAGCGATTTAATCGCCGCCGTGATCGTCACAATCATGTTGATCCCACAATCTCTGGCCTACGCCTTACTTGCTGGTTTGCCGCCCGAGGCAGGGCTTTATGCCTCCATCGCGCCGATTATTCTTTACGCGATATTTGGCACCAGCCGCGCCTTGGCCGTGGGACCCGTGGCAATCGTATCCTTGATGACAGCAGCCGCCCTTAGCAATATCGTCGAGCAAGGCACCATGGGCTATGCCGCCGCCGCGCTGGTGCTTGCCGGATTATCGGGGCTGATCTTACTGGCAATGGGGCTATTCCGGCTGGGGTTTATTGCCAACTTCTTGTCTCACCCGGTGATTGCCGGATTTATAACCGCATCCGGCCTGATCATCGCAACCAGCCAGATCAAGCACATTTTGGGCATTGATGCCCATGGTCACAATCTGTTGGACCTTGTGCTGTCTTTAATCGAACACCTTCCCGAGACCAACTTAATCACCGCCACGATTGGCGTAATCGCCACCGGTTTTCTGTTCTGGGTACGCAAAGGGTTAAAGCCATTCCTGAAGCGGCACGGCATAAGTGACGCCATGGCTGATGTGGCCACCAAAGCCGGACCAGTCGCAGTTGTCGTGCTGACCACCCTTGTTGTGTGGGCCTTCGGGCTAGCGGGGCGCGGCGTGCGTATCGTCGGCGACGTGCCGCAAAGTTTACCGCCCCTGACACTGCCACCTTTCTCTCCCGACCTTGTGGGGCAACTTCTACTGCCTGCCTTCCTGATATCCATTATTGGCTTCGTCGAGTCGATTTCCGTGGCGCAAACGCTGGCTGCCAAAAAGCGCCAGCGCATCGACCCGGATCAAGAACTAATCGGCCTTGGTGCGGCCAATGTTGCGGCTTCCTTAACCGGTGGATTTCCGGTGACCGGTGGCTTCTCTCGCTCCGTGGTTAATTTTGACGCTGGGGCCGAGACCCCTGCCGCAGGTGCCTTTACCGCAATCGGATTGGCCATTGCCGCCTTGGCCCTAACCCCGCTAATCTTTTTTCTGCCTAAAGCAACCCTCGCGGCCACGATCATCGTCGCCGTTCTCAGTTTGGTTGATTTCAGTATCTTGGAACGCAGTTGGAGCTATTCCAAGGCAGATTTCATAGCCGTCTTAGCAACGATTTTGCTGACCCTTGGCCTTGGTGTCGAGGTGGGCGTATCAGCAGGTGTTGGCCTGTCGATATTGCTGCACCTGTTTAAAACCTCCCGACCGCACATTGCCGAGGTGGGGCTTGTCCCCGGTACAGAGCATTTCCGGAACGTATTGCGTCACAAAGTGAAGACAAACCCCAAAGTGCTGACCCTACGTGTTGATGAAAGCCTGTATTTTGCCAATGCCCGTTTCTTGGAAGACAGCATTCAGGACCGGATCGCAACTGACCCCGATATTCGCCACGTAATTTTACAATGCACTGCAATCAACGAGATTGATCTCAGCGCATTGGAATCCTTGGAAGCCATCAACACCCGCTTGAATGAAATGGATGTGAAGCTACACCTGTCCGAGGTGAAAGGCCCTGTTATGGACCGCCTCAAGTGCAGTCACTTCTTGGACGAGCTAACTGGTGACGTTTTCTTGACCCAGTTCGAAGCCGCAAAAGCTGCGGCAGAAAGCTAAACCACATTCTGCTTGCTTATTGCGGCTCAAAACCTTCATATTCAATAAATGGAATGAACTATGGAGGGCACAATGAGTATTGACCGCAGACTGCTGCTTGCAGGCTTTGGAGGGGTGGCTCTAACCGGCTTTCCACGCCCTACACTTGCAGCCACTTCCGCGACTGTAGGCGACTTTGAAGTCCTCAGTGTCAGCGACGGGAACCTTGAGTTGCCCGGCGCATTCTTCTTCGAGCATCTTCCTCAAGACGAGGTTTCCGACATCCTGACCCCTCTCAATCTGGGAATGGACAAACTAGAGCCGCCTTGCAACGTAACCCTGCTGCGCCACGCGGACCGCACGGTGCTTTTCGATGCCGGCTCTGGTGACAGCTTTATGTCCACCGCGGGCGATCTGCTTACCAGTCTTGAGGCGCTGAACGTCGCCCCCGAAGACATCACCCATGTGGTTTTCACCCATGCGCATCCCGACCACTTATGGGGGGTTCTTGATGACTTCGACGACCCGCTTTTCTCGGAAGCAGAGCATATGATCGGGCAGGTAGAATGGGATTACTGGCGGGACCCGAATACCGTCAACACCATCGGGGATGCGCGTGCCTCCTTTGCCGTTGGCGCCGCACGCAGGCTTGAAGTCATTGAAGATAGGGTAAGTTTCTTCAACGATGGCCAAGAAATTCTACCCGGCATCATGGCTCATGCCAGCTTCGGCCACACCCCCGGTCACATGTCCTTCGAGATCCGTTCCGGCAGCGAGGCCTTGCTTGTTGGTGGTGATGCAATTGGCAACCATCACATCGCTTTTGCGCGGCCCGATTGGGCCAGTGGCTCAGACCAAGACCCGGAGTTGGCCGCAAAAACACGGGCACGGCTGCTGGATAAACTGGCCCATGAAAAAACCACCCTGCTTGGCTTTCACCTGCCAGATGGCGGCGTTGGCCATGTGGAGCGTAAAGACAGCGGCTATCGCTTTGTATCGGAGGAAATGTAATGAAACTGACTGTATTCATGGCGGCTATCTTGGCCGCAGGCACCGTGCAAGCCAGCGAAGATATTGCCGATAAATACCCTGCTTCAATGTTGTACGACAAGCCGGTCGAAGTCATTCCCGGTGTATTCTCAGCCATTGGCGCGACTGCCCCGCCGACCTATGAGAACTCGGGTCACAACAACAACCTTAGTTTTATCGTCACCGGCGATGGCGTCGTGGTCATCAATGGCGGCGCGGCGTATGGGTTGGCCAAGGCGCTACATGACGAAATTCGCGCGGTAACTGACCAGCCAGTGAAACTGGTGTTCAACGAGAACGGCCAAGGCCACGCGGTTTTGGGCAATAACTACTGGGCAGAGCAAGGCGTGCCAATTGTGGCGCATGAAGACACCGCTCATGAGGTCGAGGAGCACGGCAAGGCCGCGCTTGAGGGTATGAAGCGCTACAATCGCGACAAAGCGGAAGGCACTGAATCCCAAGGCCCGACAGAGACCTTCGCAGACGAATACATCGTCGAGATGGGTGATTTTCGCATCGAAGCCCGCCACCTCGGGCCTGCCCACAGCCCCGGTGACATTGTTATCTGGCTGCCCAAACAAAGCCTCGTGATCTCGGGTGACATGGCCTTTCACGAGCGTATGTTGCCTATTTTCGAGCACACACTAACGGCTGATTGGCTAGAAACTTGGGACGCCGAATTTGAGCCCTTAGGCGCAACTTATGTGATCCCCGGACACGGTCACCCGACCAATATGGATCAGGTGCGCCGCTACACCAAAGGCTATCTGGAGTACCTACGCGGTAAAGTGGGCGCGCATTTGGACACCGGCGGCGGGTTGGCCGAGGCCTATTATGTGGACCAGTCCCCCTATGCGCATCTCGACACATTTGAAGAGTTGGCGACTAAAAATGCGGGCCGCGTCTATGAGCAGATGGAGTTCGAATAGCCCTTAGGCCGCGACTGACTTACCGCGTGACATGCGACCCATCATCAGGTGGGTCGTCATCGCCCCAACCCACATAAAGAACACGGCTACCCAAGCAGTGATTGCAAAAATCGCGCCCCCGGACATGCCCGCACCAACTGCACAGCCACCCGCCAACATACTGCCAAACCCCATCAACGCGGCGCCCAACAAGTAGCGCTCCATCGGAGTGTCTGGCCCAAAGCGTTCAATATGCGCCTCGCGCGTCATCAGGGCCATGGCACCCGCCCCGACGAACACTCCCGGCACCAAACCGACACCGAAGCCCAAGGGCAAGTCAGTGCTGTTCACCAGCCCCATGAGCGTGTCCGTTGACGGTCCTGTGAACGTAACGGAAGACACTGCCACCACCTCGAACGAGGTTTGCGCAATCAAATAGGTCAGCACCCAGCCCAAGCCGACAGCGCCGCCAACGACCGCAGCGGCGACTGCATGGCTTGTCTGTACTTTGGAGCGATATGCAAGGAAAAATGCCAAGACCAACGAAAGGCCCGCCACACCGGCTGCTACGCCGGAGGACACCCCCGTCTGGCTAAGCAAGTTACGCGCCTCGCCTCCCGGCACCAGCCATAGCCCTGCTAAAATCTCTCGTGATGGAGACAAAACTCCGCGCAGCGAAGCCTGCGCAACCAGCGTCAGAACCAAACCTGTAATGATTGCCCGCAAGTTTCCCGTCGCGGACAAAACCAATAGCCGACTGGCGCACCCCCGCGCCAAAATCATACCGCCGCCGAACATCAACCCACCGATGATCGCACCAGACATAGACCCCGTAGACGCCAGTTGCCGCGCCTCGGAAACATCCAGCCAGCCAGCCACAATTGCGGATTGCACCCCGAACACACCAGCGCTGAAAGCTATAAGCCAAATGGAAAGACGCGGGCCAAAACCGCCCTCTGACAGCTCAACGCTTGCCGCCCGAAGACAAAACCGAGAGTGCTGCGCCGAAGCCCCGAAGATCAGGCCAACCAAGGCCCCCGCCATCATAAGAACGCCGCCATCCCCGAAACGGTCAATCAAATTTTCCAGCATGGGCCGACCTTCCTTAGTTCACCCCAATTGCTACAGGAGAGCATCGCAGGCGCCCTTGATTTTCATCAAGAAACTACTGCGCCGCCATCGGCATTCGAGCCAGCTCACATTGCGACCATAGCGAGCCCAAAGCCTCTATCAGCCGGTCAACATCTTGCTCGCTATGCACAGGTGACGGCGTGATCCGCAAACGCTCGGTGCCTTTGGGAACCGTCGGGTAGTTGATCGGTTGTATATAGATGCCATGGTCACGCAAAAGCAGGTCCGAGATATATTTACACTTCACCGGATCGCCCACCATAACCGGGATGATGTGGCTGGGGTTGTCAGTATGCGGAATGCCGACCTCATCTAGGCGCGCGCGCACCTGTGCAACACGCAACTGATGGGTTTCGCGCTCGGCTGTGGATGCCTTCAAATGCCTGATCGATGCCGCTGCGCCTGCGGCAACCGCAGGAGGCAATGCCGTGGTGAAAATGAAACCGCTGGCGAAGCTACGCACAAAATCACACAGGTCAGCAGAGGCCGCGATGTAGCCGCCAACCACACCGAAAGCCTTGCCAAGGGTGCCTTCAATTACGGTCAGCCTGTGCATTACCCCTTCGCGCTCGGCAATACCGCCACCGCGCGGACCATAAAGGCCAACGCCGTGCACCTCGTCCAGATAGGTCATCGCATTGTACTTATCCGCAAGGTCGCAAATTTCCTTAATCGGCGCAATGTCACCATCCATCGAATACACACTCTCAAACGCGATCAACTTAGGTTGGTTCAACGGCAGGGAGGCCAGCTTAGCCTCCAAGTCCGTAAGATCGTTATGCGCCCAGATCATCCGTTGGGCTTTCGAGTGGCGAATACCCTCGATCATCGAGGCGTGGTTCAATGCGTCCGACAACACAACACAGCCGGGGATGCGCCCCGCCAAAGTACCAAGGGCCGCCCAATTAGAGACGTAACCAGAGGTAAATAACAAAGCACTTTCCTTGCCATGAAGGTCGGCCAATTCGGCCTCAAGCCTGACGTGATCATGCGTCGTGCCAGAGATATTGCGCGTACCACCCGCACCTGCGCCACAACGATCTAACGCTTCATGCATAGCCGCCAAAACAGAAGGGTGCTGCCCCATCCCCAGATAATCATTCGAGCACCAAATCGTCACTGGCGCGGTTTTGCCCGCATCATGTGCCTGCGCATGGGGGAAATCACCACATTGGCGTTCTAGTTCCGCAAAGACACGGTAGTTTCCGTCGTCGCGCAACTGATCAAGGCTAGCAGCAAAGAAGTCGTTGTAGTTCATGATTATTCCAGCGCCTCTTGCACGATGCCATCCAGCAATGCTTGCACTTCTTGCATCGGGCCTTCTGGGTATGTTCGATATCCGACCATGACTGCACCATCTTGATCAGTTACAAAAATCCCATAAGGGCAAAACGCAATATTCAGAGGGTCGGCTTCCATAACCTTGCGCGACAACTGTGCCGAACAAAACTGAAAAATATCAGCCCCATCAAACAGCTTCACATCGCTGCCAACAGCCTCACCGGTGCGCTCCAACATATCACCCGTATGGCTGACCCAATCAATCACAAGACCGCGGCCAACGATTGCGCTTTCAACCGCAAAAGTCGCATCATCAAAGCTGCCATCAAACGGATAAGTTACCGCTTGTCCATCGGCCATTACCGGAGTGGAAAGCAAAGCAAAGACCCCAGCCATCAACATCTTTTTCATGAAAGTTTCTCCTGCGTTTATATCAGTAAATCACACCATAGCAGCGCGGGCATTGACCCAGATCATGCCCGCGCTTTTGCGTTTAGCCAAACATGTCGGCGGTAATGCCAGCGTACCAGCCCTCGGACTCCTCGAACGTCGCCTTACGGGTTGCGCTATTTTCGCCGGTGGCCGAAATGAAGCCGTCAACTTTGGCGATTTTATCGTCCGTTGCTTCGTAGGTCGCGCCCACTTTGACGCCATCATCGGTGTCGATAAGTGACCAGCACGTGTTAGAGAACTTGGCCGGGAACACCTTCGATCCAGTCAACGCACCACGCACCGCATTGGCACATACCTTGGCCTGTGAATTGGCCGAGAAGCCAGATTTAGGCATGTCGCCTTGGTGGCTAGCATCGCCCAAAACATAAACATCCGCATCAGCCTTGGAACTCATGTCAGCGGCATTAACCGGGGCCCAGTTGCCATCAGTTACGCCCGCGATTTCCGCGATGTGACCCGCCTTCATGGCAGGGATCACGTTACAAACGTCCACTTTGGTTTCTTCGCCATCAATGGTCAGGATCATCGCATTCGGGTCCACCGACACCTCGCCGCCACCAAAGTCAGAGCCGATCCAATCGATCATACCCTCATAATGCTCGGCCCACCCCTCTTGGAAAAGCGCCATCTTGGAGAACTTCTCCTTCGGGTCAGCCACAATAATTTTTGCCGTTGGATTGGTCGCCTTTAAGACATGCGCCACCATGGATACCCGCTCATACGGACCAGGAGGGCAGCGGAACGGATTTGGGGGGGCCACCATCGCGAAGGTGCCACCCTCGGGCATTGCCGCAACCTGCGCCTTCAACAGCTCCGTTTGCGAGCCGCCTTTATAGGCATGGGGCATGGCGTTCTGCGCCGTGACGCTCCACCCTTCAACAGCACCATCAATAAAGTCGATACCCGGGCTAAGCACCAGCTTATCATAAGGCAGCGTCGCCCCCCCTGCGAGGGTCACGGTCTTGGCGTCACGGTCCACATCAATGGCCCAATCATGCACCACGTTCACCCCGTATTTGGCCGCCAGCGTGCCATAGGTGTGGCCAATATCGTCCAGCTCCTTAAAGCCACCCAAATAGAGGTTAGAGAAGAAGCAGGTGAAATACGTGCGCGATGGCTCGATCAAGGTGACGTCGATCTGCCCTTTGCTGTCTTTGGCAATGTAGCGCGCAGCGGTTGCCCCACCAGCGCCACCGCCAATGACAATAACCCGCGGCTTGCCATGGCCATCGGCCAAAACGGAAGGGGCGCTTAGTGATGCCATTGCGGCGGCACCAGTTCCTAAGAATAGTCGTCTGTTCAGTGTCATCGTTTTTCCTCCCAGAAAAGTTAGCTTAGTTACTCAAGGTCTTTAAAAAACGCAGCGAGCGCTGCGATCTCTTCATCTGACAAACGACCCGCCATCATTTGCATGACCGGATGTACACGCAACTTGCGTTTATAGGCGTGCATCGCGACGACAAAATCTTCCTCAGCCCACTGTGTAATTGATGGTATGCCCGCAGCGCTGCCGTCTACCTGATGGCAGGTCAGGCATTCATTCGACAGATATTCGCCATACTCGGGATCACCCTGTAGGGCCAAAATTGCAGGGTCCAGATCGTGATCGGTTCCCCGGGCAGTTGGCTCCGCTTCGGGAAGATTGGACGGGTTGTCAGAGTAGTCGCGCAAAAAGGCGATCAAATTTGCCCGATCCTGCGGGTCTTTTAGGCCCCTAAAACTCATCCGCGTTTTGGAGACAAGGACGCGCGGATTTTCGATGTATGCGTCCAAAGTATCAGCAGTCCAAACCAGCCCGTCAGCCCCTGCGCGTTGCATAGATTTAGAGTAGTTAAAGCCGTCGTGAGCCGCGGCTCTGCGACCGAAGATGCCATTCAAATGCGGCCCGATACGATCCTTGGCACCGGCACCTAACTGGTGGCACCCTTTGCATTTAGTAAAAACACGCTGCCCTGCTTCAACATCACCAAGTTGCTCTGCCAACGCCCCCCCAGCCATCTGCATTGCAGCTAGGGTCGTTGATATGAGCAATGCCAAGCGCATGATTTAATTGCCTTGGCTGGCCAGATATGCCGCAATCGCCGCGAGGTCTTTTTCCTTTTTCAAACCAGAAAAGCTCATCTTTGTGCCTTTGATGAACGCCTTTGGTTTAGCAAGAAATTCAGCCAACGCCTCATCCGTCCAAACCAAGCCTTCGTCAGCTTTGGCTTTCATCGCTTTGGAATACTTGAAACCCTCGACCGTGCCTGCGGCGCGTCCAATAATGCCATTCAGCACAGGCCCCGTTTTGTTCTTTGCTTTGTCACCGACTTGGTGGCAGGCCTTACACTTCTTGAAGACCTTTTTCCCTGCCGCGACCAATTCCGGGTCCAACGCTACGGCCTCAACAACTGGCGCTTCCTCAGCTTTCGCCTCCTCCACCACGGGTTCGGGTTTGGCTTCCTCAGCGTTTTCCTCATCAGGCGTCACGTCCAACACCATGGCCCGCATGGTGACTTTTACGTCGTCTTTGCAGTTTTCCATGCAAGGCTCGCCCACCCATTTGGAGTGCTCGGTCTCAAGCCGGTCATCCAGAATGAAGCCCGCCGCATTGGGCATTTCAACATCCAGAAATGTCTCGTTTGACAAAACGAAGTCATCATCCACCAAATCGTTGGAATAGAGGATATAGGCGACGATCGCGTAGACCTCATTTGCCTCAAGGGTTTGGGCATCTCCGAACGGCATAGAGCGGTTCACATAGTCCCATGTGGTCGATAGATATGGCCAATAGCTGCCCACCGTTTTCAGCGGATCTTCATCCGCCAACGTGTCCGCGCCACCAGCCAGCTTGGGCCAGTTGCCCACGCCTTCGGCAAAGTCACCGTGGCAAACCGCACATTTTTCAGCGAAAATTTCTTCGCCGTCCAGAACGTCACCGGACCCAACCGGCAGGCCCGTCCCATCCGGCCGGACGTCTTTGTCCCACGCGGCAATTTCCTCTGGCAAAGCAGCCCGACCTAGGCCGAATGTTTCCGCCGCAACAGGTGCCGCCATAACGGCAAGTGCGGTTGCAACCTTAAGATACTTCAACATTTTCCGCCTCCCCATTCGAGCGCACCAGCCATGTCTGAATGCAGTTATTGTGATAGATCGAGTTCAACCCACGGACCTCGCGCAGTTGCGTCTTCGTCGGCTGCACATAGCCCGTGTCATCCATCGCGCGCGACTGGAGCATCATCTCTTCGCCGTCCCAATTCGTGTCCAGATAAAAGCGCGTCAGCGCCATTTTCTCACCCGGTTTAGCAAGGCGCGCAGTCTCCCATGTTTTGCCACCATCCTTGGAGACATCGACGCGTTTGATCGCACCACGACCGGACCATGCCAGCCCAGTAATCACCAATGGGCCGTTGCCGTGGGTGATCGGCGATTGCGGGCTGGGTGAGGTCACAACAGACTTCGCATCCATCTCCCACGTCCATTTGCGCGCGATACCATTTTCAAGAACGTCAGTATATTTCGAAGTCTCTTCGCGGCTTTCAACAGGGGCATCCGTGACTTCAATCCGGCGAATCCATTTGATCCACATGTTGCCTTCCCAACCGGGCACGACAAGGCGCACCGGGTAGCCGTGTTCTTTACGAAGCGCTTCGCCGTTGGCCTTGAATGCGACCAATACGTCGTCCAACGCTTTCTCCATCGGGATAGAGCGCCCGTTGGAAGACGCATCCGCACCCTCGACGTAGACCCACTTGCCAGCCGTGTCGTAGCCTGCTTCTTCCAGCAATGTGCGCAGCGGCACGCCAGTATATTCCATGTTGTGGATCATGCCGTGCGTGAACTGCGCGCCGTTCAACTGCGCGCCAGCCCATTCCATCCCGGTGTTGGCCGCGCACTCGCAAAAGTAGACGTGGTTTTCGCGCGGGAACCGTTCCAAATCCGCATAGGAGAACACCAAAGGCTTATCGACCATCCCGTTAATCATCAGGCGGTAATCGTCTTTCTTCAGCTCAATTGCACCCGAATGGTGACGCTCAAACGCGCAACCCTGCGGGGTGATTGTGCCATCCAGCGCGTGGATCGGCGTAAAGTTGATTGAGCTGATCGTGTCGGCGGTCAGCCATTCCACGTTGCGACGGATAACATCACCCTCGAATTCAATCGGTGCGCCGTAAGGTGCCGCATCAACGCCATCCCCAAAGCCCGAAGCCCATGGTTGCACCTCAGTTATCAGCGGATCAGGGGTTGCCGCACTGGCCTTGCCTGCCGCCAAACTTACGCCTGTTAGCGCGGCACCTTTTAGGAAGGCGCGGCGCGATTTGCCTGTCGTTTTTTCTGTCATGTCTTTGCCTTTCTGCTGTGTCGCCAATTA
This sequence comes from Litoreibacter sp., assembly GCF_058136045.1. Classification (NCBI taxonomy): domain Bacteria; kingdom Pseudomonadati; phylum Pseudomonadota; class Alphaproteobacteria; order Rhodobacterales; family Roseobacteraceae; genus Litoreibacter; species Litoreibacter sp. Next base: position 7,737 of record NZ_JBYVDD010000001.1, on the reverse strand, counting down.
AGCGCCCACAACTTTCACGCTGTTATTTGGATCTACGGTAACGGTGCCTTGTTTGCGGATGTGATCTTCCACCACATCCCAAATCTGCGGCCCTTCGGTGTCTTCATTAACCGACGCCCAACCTGCAACCTGATAAGTTGCTGAAGCGTCAATCAGCTCCCCGGTTTTGAGCAAGGTCATCTCGGTGATCCGCTCGCCCTGCGGCTTGGTGATGTCGATGCGATACCCAAGACCGCCCGTGCGCACCATATCGCCACCTTGTTGGTAATAAGGATCGGGGTTGAACAAGTTGTCGGCTACATCTTCCAGCACCACGTGCAAGAATTCACCAGTCATTTCAGTGCGATACGCGGCCCCGTAGGTCATCGAGGTAACATTCCAGATATCTTCGCGGGTGATATCTTGGCCCGGAAGTAATGACGGCCCCCAACGCACACCGGGGCTGAGAGCAATGTCCGCCTCGCGCTCCGAAATCAACGCGTCGCAGATCAAATCATCCCATGACCCGTTGAAATTACCGCGTCGGTATAGCAGCGATCCGGTCTGACCAATCACCTCGGCAAGCTGGTCTTTATAGGGCGCGCGCTCCGCCTCAATAACCGCAGCCACCTCGGCGTCTGGCGTAATCACGTCCGAGAAAATCGGGATCAGCTTGTGGCGAAAACCCATCATTCGGCCATCGCGCACATCCAGATCAACCCTAGAGACAAACTTTCCGTTAGAGCCAGAGGCCACGATGATCGTCTCACCCACCAGCACCGGCTCGGGCAGCGCATCATGGGTGTGGCCCGACAAAATAACGTCGATACCTTTGACAATACCGGCCATTTTCTTGTCCACATCAAAGCCGTTATGGCTGAGCAGAACAACCAACTCCGCCCCGTTGGCGCGAACCTCATTAACCATCGCTTGCATGTTCTCGTCACGAATACCAAAGGCGTATTCGGGGAACATCCAGCCAGGGTTAGCGATCGGCATATAGGGGAAGGCCTGCCCGATAACGGCGATTTTCACTCCACCACGCTCGAAGAACTTATAGGGAGGAAACAAATCCGCAGGTTCGTCCCATTCCGCGTCAAAAATGTTCTGGCCTAATGCCGCAAATGGCAAGTTCTCTACTAACTCGTTAATCCGCTCAGACCCCAGCGTGAATTCCCAGTGGAATGTCATCGCGTCAGGCTTCATCACGTTCATGACGTTTACCATGTCCTGACCTTCAGACTGGTAGCACGTATAGCTGCCATGCCATGTATCGCCGCCATCCAGCAGCAATGCGTCGGGGCGCTCGGAACGGATTTGGTTCACAACGGTTGCCACGCGATCCAGCCCACCAACGCGGCCATAGCCTTGCGCCAGAGACGTGAAATCATCAGAACTCAGTGCATAGTGGGAGGAGCTGCCATCATCGACGCCGTAAAGCTTGCGGAAATCAGCCCCCGTGACGTGAGGCACCTGCCCTTTGTTCTCGCCGACCCCAATATTAATGGATGGCTCGCGGAAATAGATCGGCTTCAACTGCGCGTGAATGTCCGTCACATGGATCAAGGAGACATTGCCAAAGGTGTCAAACTGTAAAAGCTGGTCCTGCGTCAGCGACTGCTGCGCGGCTAACCGCCCCCAATTGCCATAGCTAGAACCGCCAAGAATGGCGCTTGCGGCCATGCTGGTTTGAAGAAAGTCACGCCGAGAGATCATGTGGAGGTCTTCCTTGATATATGCATCTTATTGAATGTTATAGAAACGAGAAAGCCCCGCACTGTTTTACCAATGCGGGGCCACTCAAAGTTTAGTTTCGAACTGACGGGCCTTCGACATGCAACCCGTTGCCGCGCGATGCAACATATAGCTCAAGCGCCACAAACTCGGCACTGCCAGGCTTGTAAGTCTCGGCGCGCGTATCACGCACACACCCTTTGAAGCGGGCATGAACCGCATTCAACTTGGTGTTTTTCAAGCGGTACGTCGGGAAGGCATTGATCTGACCTTGGCTCAGATGGTCCGCACGGATCATCTTACCATAGCTCTCTTCATGGCAATTTGCGCACGACAATTCCAATTGGCCAGTACGGGTATAGTAAAGCTCTTTACCCTGCTCCCAAGTTGCCTCGGCGGGACCATCAATGGCCACATTAACAGGCAACCCACGAGACACAGACGCCAGCAAAGCGGTCATGTTAACCATGTCGCCACCAGTGTACTTCCACTTTTCAGCGCCCATCCGGTTTTCCCGACAGTCGTTGATCTGCATCTCCAATGTGCGGACTTCCTCTGCCCCATCATTCCACTTGGGATATGTCGGACGCACGGCCGACATATCAGAGGATGCACCATGGCAATCTGCGCACGATTTACCCTCAGAACCATCCGCCGCATTCCAAGTATCCTCGGCCTTCTCGACAAAGATCATACCGGGATTATCAAAGTCATCCGCCTGCATCGCACGGGTCTCTGTTCCGCGAAAATGCCAACCAGATATCACCTCATCCAACACATCTGCCACGTGGGCAGGTGCTGCGGTGCGCGTCAGAATTGTCATTTCCTCGTTCACAACCAACGTATCGTCCACGGCATCCGCCATGGCACCAGACGCAATTCCGGCTATGAAAAGCGCACTAAGCGCTCCTTTTAGGTTTGTCATATTCATCCCTCCCTGATGTTGCGACGCTCTAGTTGATGGCAATTTTCTTGCTCGTCTCATAGATAGAGCCGTCGTCGTCGTACCATGTGAACTTAAACTCACCTGCTTCGGGCACGATGGCCTCAAACTCCAGATACGGGTTGGTCGAAATTGCGGCCTCAAGCGTGATATCAACGACATTTTCGCCGTTAAAATCGCAGGTGAAGCGGTTAATGATGGAGCGCGGAATGACGTTACCGTCATCATCTTTGCGCTGACCAGATTCCATCTTGTGGCTGATCAAAGTCTTGATGGTGATCGTATCACCAGCATCTGCCTTTTTAGGCACCTTAACGCGGGGTTTTACACCTTTTGCCATAATAAAATTCTCCTTGAGATAGCTTAGCCGCCGCAGCCGCCGATTGTGACTTTGACAGTGGTAGCTGCCTTAACGAACGAGCCGTCTGCCATCTTGGCAATTGCAACCACCTCTTGCGTACCGGCAAGCCGAATACGTGTTGATGCAGTCTGCGAAGCTGCCAGTGCACCGAATTTGAAAGTCGCAACCGCTGGCGTAGGGTTGCCAGTTGCCAACACCAAAATTTCAGTCGCACCCGGAGCAGAAACCTCAACCGGTACGGTATTACCGTTCTCAGCAATCTCGGGCGCAGCAAGCGTGATGCCAGCGCTGCCCATTTCTGCGCCGCCCGTAAAGGCCGCGATAGCATCGTCAGAAAGGGATGCGGATGCACGCATCGGCAGGCCAAGCGCCACAAAGGCACCTGCACCCATGATCATGGCATTGCGTCGTGTCAGATTCATTTTTTAAGCTCCCAAGCTTGGGCCCAATGAAAGGGGGTGATCATTCTTTGAGTGTGGAAAGGTAGGCCACCACATCTTCAATTTGCTGGGCCGACAAAAGCGGGCCAAAAGTGTCGTCGGGTGCTTTGCCCGTGTAGGCATTGCCCGGACGAATGAAACCTTCAGTCTTGAAGAAGGCGGGCATCATCGTACCCTCAAACGTCATTTTTGCGTTGCTGACGATGCCTCGAAGCTCTGCCTCGGACCAACGGTCAGCAGCACCATCAAGCGCTGGACCTATCTCGCCTTGGAATGGCACATCGGCCAAATCCGCGACTTGATGACAAGCAACGCAATTGCCGAGCTTTTTGCTCCCGACTATTTCGCTGCCGCTGGCTGCATCACCCGCAACGCCCGTGAGCGATTGCGAGACAGTGCCGTCTTCGAAGCTAACTTCAGATGGTGCAATCTCAGCCGCGCCCAAGGCGGTGACCGAAACAGCAACGGCAATCGTTGAAAGAATGGAAATTCTCATGCGTCCTCCCGTAACACATTCAATTTTTTATATACCATAGGCCACGGCTTCGTGAACGAGCAAGGATAAATTCTACTTTCTGAATTCGTCATGCGCATTTTCACAACTTACTCCGTCGAGGCCGCCTTCCTTTCTTGAATTTTTTCAGCATGGTATTTTTGAAAAGTCTCATCAAAATCAATACGATACCTCTTCTCATTGACCCAAGTGAACATATCTAGCGTTGTCCCTGCCCCAAATGCTCCCGGCATCATTGCAACAGCAGCTACTTGTGCTGTTTGCCCCTCGCCCACCTCTTCTGGCAGGAACAGAATCGACGGGGTGAACAATAGGCCCCATTTGCGCGCCGCCGACTTCTCGGTCAGCACCTCCCCGTCAAAGTCCGTGATTTCGGTGTCCCCGTACAAGTTTAGCTGCACCATAAAGAAGTGCTCCCGAATGTAGCTCGACACATCTTCGCGCGGGAAAACCTCATTGTGCATTTTGGTGCAGTAGATGCATCCGCGTTGTTCCACGATCAAAGCCAGCCGCTTACCTTCCGCATTCGCCTCGGCAAGGTCTTCGCGCAAATCCTTGAAGGTGTCGCGCATCCAATCGGTCTTGTGCAGCCCGTCATCGCCAATCTCGGCGGCGCTCAAAGGCACGGCAACCAGCATGGCCACTACGGTCATCAAAAATCGTTTCATGTGTCAGCTCCTAATTAAATTCCTTGGAAAACCGGAAAAGTGTTGAGCAACCACCCTGCGATATAATTAACGCTGTCCGTGGCAATCAAACCTGCGAATAAAATCATCAAGAGGCCCATCGCCTTCTCAACCTTCGGAAGGTGGCGGCGAAACCGAGAGGCAAATCGCAAGAAGGGGCCGATAAACAAGGATGCGATCATGAAAGGCGCCGTCATAGCCACCCCAAAGACCAGCAAAAGGATAAGGCCGCGCAAGGCAGTCGCCTCGGTGCTGGCTGTAAACACAACAGCCGTCAAAACGCCGCCCACGCAAGGCGTCCACCCCGCGGCAAAGGCAAAGCCTACGACATAAGCGCCCAGAACCGACATGCTGCCGGTATCGCCTGCATCCATCTGGAAAACCCGATTCAGGAAGCCAATGCGAAACACCCCAAGGAAGTGAAGCCCCATAAGAAGAACCACCGCCGCCGCGAATAATCTGAACTCGGTCTGCATTCCGCGAAATGTCTGGCTCAAGCCATACGCAGCCGCCCCCAAAAGAATGAAGACGGTAATGATGCCAAGGGAAAACATAACCGAGGCTAAGAACGCACGACGCCTAACCCCCGGTGCCAGCGCTCCGTCTGCGCTAATTTCCGACATTGAAGCCCCTGCCATGTAGCTAAGATAAAACGGAACGATTGGCAGGACGCAGGGTGAAAAGAACACAATAAGCCCGCCTGCAAAGGCCCCTAGCAGAGTGATGTCGAGCATGTTGGCTTACCCCAAGGTTGCATGAATTACACATTCAAGTTATTGTATGTTTTATCATGTCGTCAACTGGAACTCCTCATGACCCTTGCTAGAATTTGTTTTATAAGCGCGATGGTGCTTGGCGGGATGGCCCCGAAAACATATGCAGCCGATCTTGTTATGGTTGAGCAAGATGGCTGCCACTGGTGCGCCCGCTGGAACGAGGAAGTGTCGCATATCTACCCTAAAACACCTGAAGGAGCACGCGCACCCTTGCGCCGCGTCGACTTACGGGACCTGCCTGATGATGTTACATTTCAATCCAAGCCTGTTTTCACTCCGACCTTTGTATTGGTCGAGGACGGACAGGAACTTGGCAGAATAGAGGGCTACGGGGGCGACGAATTTTTCTGGGTCATGTTGGCCAAACTACTCGACATGCACCCGACCGCGGCCAAGTGAAGGGCTATATTCGCATTAGGTGACCGAATTGCCGCATTGCAACATAACGAGTTCGTTGTAAGTGTTAATCCATGATATACTGAGTTAAAGCGGGGCTATGTTTTGCTGGATACTGACACCGTCATGAATCTGCCTGTGATCACTAAGGACATGTCCGAAGACGACATGGAGAGAATGATGGAGAGCGCCTGCAACGCCTCCAACTTCCTAAAGGCTATCAGCCATGAGGGTCGTTTGATGATTTTGTGCCACCTTGCTACTGGTGAAAAATCCGTCACAGAATTGGAAGAATTGTTGTCCGCTCGCCAAGCCGCAGTATCGCAACAACTGTCTCGGCTCCGTGCCGAAGGGCTTGTCAGTCCACGTCGTGATGGCAAGGCAATCTATTACCGTTTGACAGATCGCAGGGCGATTCAGATACTAGACGTCGTCTACGATCTTTTCTGTCAGGATAAATAGAGCCACCCGGTCGTGCCACGCACCCCGGGCATACCGGGGAGAATTAACAATGTTGGATAACATTTCGGATGCGGGCCTTGTGGCTCTCTTTGGTTTTGCGGGCGGAGTTGTCCTAGGGCTTGCCGCACGTCTCGGCCGGTTTTGCACTTTAGGCGCCATCGAAGACTTCCTCTACCAAGGAAGCGATACAAGGCTACGCATGTGGGCTTTAGCGATTGGCGTTGCTTGTACTGCATCCTTCGGGTTGGTTGCTATGGGTTTGCTAGACTTATCCCAAACAATCTACGCCATCACGCCGTGGTCACCTGCTGCAAGCATCCTTGGTGGGTTACTATTCGGCTATGGTATGTCCCTAGCAGGGAACTGCGGCTTTGGGGCCTTAGCCCGTTTTGGGGGCGGTGACCTAAGATCTTTTGTCATTGTCTTGGTTATGGGTATCTCTGCGTACATCATGTTATCCGGCCCGTTGGCAGCACTCCGCGTGCAGTTCATCAACAGCACAACACTTCCAACGGAAACCCGCAGCTATGCAGAACTTCTGGCAAAGCTTACCGGAACGTCAATTTCTATTGCCGGTTTAACCATTAGCTTAACCATCATCGCTCTTGCTCTTAAATCACGGAGCTTCCTAAAAGCACGGAGCGCAATCATTTGGGCCAGCCTCGTAGGTTTGGCCATCGCCAGCGGCTGGGTTGGAACACAATGGGTCGCCAACACTGGCTTCAACCATCAAACAGTCGTCAGCCATACTTACACAGCCCCTCTGGGGGAGACCTTGATTTTTCTTATGACCTCTAGCGGCGGCGGGTTGAGCTTCGGTGTGGGATCGGTGTTTGGGGTACTTGCAGGCGCTTTCTGTGGCAGCTTGATTAAAGGCCACTTCCGCTGGGAGGCCTGCGACGATCCACGCGAGCTAAAGCGGCAATTCCTTGGGGCAATGTGTATGGGGTTTGGCGCAGTTTTGGCGACAGGATGTACAATCGGCCAAGGAATTTCCGCATTCTCAGTCCTGAGCCTAAGCGCACCAGTTACATTCACAGCAATTTTCGCAGGCTCATCGCTTGGATTGCACCAGTTGATTACAGGCTTCTCTTCAACACGGTGATACACACGTTCTCGGGTCCACAAAACCACCGTGAGAACGACTGCGGTAGGCAGTCAGCAACTGACCTGCGCCCCAAGTTCCCCCCAGCTTATGCGGATTCCTTAAGGTTTAATCTGTGGTCCTATACGAAAAGTTTTGACGCCATACGACGGTACAAGAGTATTTGTTTCAATGCTTCTGGCAATTGTGGACAACAGACGTAATTAAAACGATGGTTTCTATGCGATTGTACGTAGCCGGGGCCTATGGCCCGACCCAAGAACGAACCGCAGCACACGCATAAGATCACGTGATAGCAGCTGTAAAGATGGGGGAGTGGTTTTTAAGGTCATCCTATTGAG